>CAZQLL010000007.1:0-129516 GCA_964594125.1 uncultured Thermoanaerobaculia bacterium
CCTGATCCAGACCGAGGTGCCGAAGAAGCTGCTCGAGGAGTGGCTGGCGCTGTGGTCCGCGCACTACCAGCTTTCCGACGTGCTCAAGGTCGAGCTCAAGCCGTTCCGCGCCGGCTCCGAGCTGCTCGAGCTGGCGCTCACCGCGGAGGGCGAGAAGGTCGCCAACGTCGTCTTCGCCCCGATCCACGACCGCCACGACCGCTCGATCCTCTCCGTCCGCGACCAGAACACCTTCTCGGAAGCGCTGCGCAAGAAGCGCCTGATGACGCTCGTGCACCTGTACCTCGTGCACCGCTACAAGGCCGACTCGGTGCACTACGTGACGCCGACGGAGGACAACCAGTACCAGGCGGCCAAAATGAAGGCGCAGGGGATCTTCTCCGAGGTCTCGACCGAGGTCGGCCAGATCATCGTCGCCGACGTCGCCCGCGACCGCATCGCCGCCCTGCTCGCCGCCGACCGCGTCGCCCTGGGCAGGCTGATCCGCAAGGAAGCATAGGCCACCCGTGCCACGGCGGCGGGTCGCTGTCCCGAGCGCTGTTCGCGACCCTCCGAACCGAGAGAGCGCCTGCGCTCGGCAGCACTCGTGACGCGCCCTTTATGCCTGCAGGCGACTGTCTGGGCTCCAGCCAAGCAGCGGGTACGCGCGAAGGAGGCGCGCGGTGCCGGCGCTCGAATCGGGAGGCGTGCCGGTGCCGAGGCGTCGCAGGAGCCTCTGCAGCGTCCTCCGGCGACCCCAGGCCAGCGCACGGGCCTGCCGCTGCGCCATGACGGCGAGCAACGACGGCTCGACCCCGGGCTGCTCTGGCAAGGCACCCAGCGCAGAGAGAGCGAGAGAGACGGCCCCGGCGATCGCCTCGCGGTCGGAGACCGACGGGATGTGCTCACGCAGGGTCAAGGAGAGGGCGTGTACCAGGACGGGAGCGAATGCAAGCTGCTGCGCCCAGTACGATTGCGCGCGTGCCCCGCCACCGCGAAGCTCGGCGAGCATCACTTCGATGCTCCTCGACCAGCTCACAGGTCTTCCAAGACGAAACGCAGGTTGTCGAGGATCACGGGGTCAACGCGCCACCGCCCCGGGAGGCGCCCGAATGCCTCGGTCAGGTCCGCCTCGGCAACGGCGAAGCGCTGCACCAGGAAGGCGATGTCGGCGACATCCTCGGGATCGAGACGCTTGAGCTTGCCGATGATCAGGTCCGCGGCAGGCGGCGTCCGGACGGTGAGCTTGCGTCCCCGAAACACGGTGTTGTAGGGTCGGTCTGGCGACGCGATGGGGAGAACCAGTGTTTCCTCGGGTACCACCTCGAGAAAATCGCGTTCCGCCAGGTCTTTGCCGGAGGTCGGGTTGAAGTCGACGCCGGCGGCAGCGCAGGAGCGCCGCAAATCTGTTTCCACAAAGCGGGACGACGGTAGGACGTCGACGTCGAGTGTGGTCCGTCCCTCCAAGCCCAAAGCGAGTACCGCGGCCCCGCCACGAATCTCCAGCTCGCACGAGGACTGCAACGCACCGTCGAGCGCTGCGAAAATGGCGAAGAGCCTGTTCCGGTCCACCACACCAGTCTATTGCTGGTGGCCGCGCCGTCAAGTGCAAGCGCGGTCGGCAGTGGTGACAGCCTCACCGCGGTTGTTGAGGAAGACCTCCGGGGTGGGGGCCGAGCCGCGTCCGGCCAGCCAAGCCCGCAGAGCGCGCGTCACCTCCTTCCATAACGGTAGGCGGCGCTGTCGCTGTACCTTGCCATATACCAAGATGCTCGGATACGGGCCGTCCAACTCGATCTCACCCAGGCGCAGAACCACGATCTCCGAAACCCGTGAACCGGCACCGAGGCCGAGGTAGAGCATGGCCCGGTCACGGACTCCGTGGCGCGTGCCCGGATCCGGAGCATCGAGGACCGCCTTCATTCCTACTCGGGCCAAGTGGCTCACCAGGTGTTCCTGCTTCCGCTTGTTCGAGACCGCACGAACGCGCCGGAGCTGCTCCTGGGCCGAAGGCACCTCGTACTCGACGTACCTGATGAACGAGCGGATGGCCGTCAGTCAATGGAATAGCATCACTCGTCCGGGCGGTCGGTCGAATCATGACCGCGTTGCCGGCGGCGGAGATGGCATCATGATCGAACCTGGGAGCAATCGAGCTCAAGCCGTTCCGCGCCGGTTCCGAGCTGCTCGAGCTGGCACTCACGGCGAAGAGCGAGAAGGTGGCCAACGTCGTCTTCGCCCCGATTCACGATCGCCACCGGTCGGTCGGCTCGCCGAGGCGCACCCGGAGGTCGCCTCCGTGCTGCCCGAGGGTATTCTCGCCCTGATGCGGTGACCCTGGCCGGCGGCCGGCGCCGCCGCGTGCTATGTTTTGCGCATGCTCACACGCATCCTGGGACCCGCCGAGCAGGCGCTGCTGGCGCGCGAGCGCGAGGTGCTGCGCGACGTCGAGGTGGAGCTGGCGCGCCAGGAGGCGCCGCCCGAGACGCTGGCTCGCCTGCGCGCTTCGGTGCGGGCGCTCGACGAGCTGTTCCTCATCGCGGTGGTCGGCGAGTTCAACTCCGGCAAGAGCGCGTTCATCAACGCGCTGCTCGGGCGTGACCTCGCGGCCGAGGGGGTGACGCCCACCACGTCGCGCATCCACCTGCTGCGCCACGGCGAACAGGAGTCGAGGCGGCAGCTCGACGACGGCACCGAGCTGGTCACCGCACCCGTCGAGCTGCTGCGCGAGGTGACGATCGTCGACACGCCGGGCACGAACTCCCTCGACCGCAGCCACGAGGCGCTGACGCGCGAGTTCGTGCCGCGCGCCGACCTGGTGCTGTTCGTCACGTCGGCGGACCGGCCCCTTTCCGAGAGCGAGAGGGTGTTTCTCGCCGTGATCCGCGAGTGGGGCAAGAAGGTCGTGGTGCTGCTCAACAAGCGCGACATCCTGCGCGGCGCCGCCGAGCTTGCCGAGGTCAGGACCTACGTCGCCGAGAACACGCGGCGGATGCTCGGCTGCGAGCCGCCGCTGTTCGACCTCTCGTGCCGGGTGGCGCGCGCCGAGGGCGCCGAGGCGGGCGGCCTCGCGGCGGTCGAGCGGCACCTGCGCGCCACGCTCGAGGACGGCGAGGCGGTGGCGCTCAAGCTCGCCAACCCGCTCGGTGTGGCGGCGCGGCTGGTCGCCGCCGAGGCGGAGGCCGCCGGCGCGCGCCTCGAGCTGCTCGCCGAGGACCTCGCGGCGACCGACGACATCGAGCGCCAGCTCGGCGCCTACGCGGAGGACGTCGACCGCGAGTTCCGCCTGCGCCTGTCCGACATCGACACCGTGCTGCACTCGCTCGAGCGGCGCGGCGTCGAGTTCCTCGACGACACGGTGCGGCTCTCGCGCCTGCCCTCGCTGCTGCGCCGCGACGAGCTGCGCGCCGCCTTCGAGCGCCAGGTGGTGGCGGACGCGCCGCGGCAGGTCGAGCAGCGCGTCGACTCGCTGATCGACTGGCTGGTGTCATCCGACCTCAACCAGTGGCAGGCGGTGATCGCGCACGTCAACCGCCGGCGGGCGGTGCACGCGGAGCGGATGGTGGGGGAGGCCGGCGGCCGCTTCGAGTCCGATCGCGGACGGCTGCTCGACACCGTCGGGCGAGCCGCCAGGGACGCGTTCGCGCGCTACGACCGCGCCGCCGAGGCGCGGCGCCTGGCCGAGGACGTGCAGCGCGCGGTCACCACCACCGCCCTCACCGAGGCCGGCGCCGTGGGCCTCGGCGCTGCCGTGACGGCGCTCGCCACCAGCGCCGCCGCTGACGTCACCGGGCTCCTCGCCGCCGGCGCCATGGCGGTTCTGGGCCTGCTCATCCTGCCGCACCGCCGGCGCGCCGCGACCGCCGACCTCAAGGCCGCGATCGCCACGATGCGCACCCACCTGATGGACGCGCTCACCCAGCGCTTCCGCACCGAGGCCGCGGGAAGCCTGGGACGCATCCGCGAGACGGTGGCGCCGTACACCCGCTTCGTGCGCGCCGAGCGCGACCGCCTGCGCGAGCGCCAGGACGCGGTCACGGCGCTGCGCGGCCGCGTCGACGCGCTCGCGCGAGAGATCGCCGCGCTGCGGCCTGGCGACCGCGGACGCACCGGACCGCCGGCACGATGAAGGCGCACTGGTCCTTTCCGTCGCCTCGCCACCAGCGGAGGAAACGATGAGAATGCTCAAGCTGGTCACCGGAGGCCGCGTGTTCGCCCCCGAGCCCCTGGGAGAGAAGGACATCCTGGTCGCCGGCGGGACCGTCGCGGCGATCGCCGAGCCCGGCGCCATCACCGTCGGCGGCGTGCCGGTGACCACGATCGACGCCGCCGGCGCCGTGGTCATCCCCGGCCTCATCGACCCCCACGTGCACCTCCTCGGCGGCGGCGGCGAGGGCGGCCCGGCCACCCGCGCTCCCGAGATCCGCGTCGAGGACATCGCCGCGCACGGCGTCACCACCGTGATCGGCTGCCTCGGCACCGACGGCATCACCCGCCACATGACCTCGCTGCTGGCCAAGGCCCGCGCCCTGGAGGCCGAGGGGATCTCTACCTGGATCTTCTCCGGCTCCTACGAGATTCCGGTGGTGACGCTGACCGGCAGCATCCGCGGCGACCTGGTGGTCGTGGACAAGGTGCTCGGTGCCGGCGAGATCGCCGTCTCCGACCACCGCTCGGCGCAGCCCACCTTCGCGGAGATCGCGCGGCTCGCCGCCGAGTGCCGCGTCGGCGGCATGCTCGGCGGCAAGGCGGGCATCCTCCACCTCCACCTCGGGGACGGCTCGCGGGGACTCGAGTACGTCCGCCGCCTCGCCGAGGAGACCGAGATCCCGCGCAGCCAGGTGGTTCCCACCCACTGCAACCGCAACCCGCGCCTGCTCGACGAGGCCGTGGAGCTGGCGGCGGCCGGCGGCTGCGTCGACCTCACCGCCGGGCTCGACCGGCACGGCGCCGGCATCGCCGTCGTCGCCGCCGTGCGGCTGCTCCAGGAGCGCGGCGCGCCGTTGCACCGGGTGACCGTGAGCTCCGACGCCAACGGCTCGATCCCGGTGTTCGACGCGGCCGGCGAGCTCGTGGGCCTCGGCGTCGCCACCCAGGACGACCTGCTGGACTCGTTCCGGAGCGTGGTGCGGGAGGGCGTCCTCGACCTTTCCGCCGCGTGCCGCCTGTTCTCCGGCAACGCCGCGGCGATCTATCGGCTCTCGCGCAAGGGCCGGATCGCGGCGGGCTGCGACGCCGATCTGGTGGTGCTGGACGCGGAGCTGAACCCCCGCGAGGTGCTCGCGCGCGGCCGGCGGCTGGTGGCCGGCGGCGCGGTGCTCGTCCGCGGCACCTTCTCGACGCCGGCGGAGGCCCGCCATGGCTGAGACCGCCCCGGCCGCCGCCCGCGGCCGCCGCGAGCCGGGGATCGTGGTGGCGCTGCTCCCGATCGCCGTCATGGCCGCCCTGCTCGGGGTGGGCTACGGCGTCTACCATGTCAAGGCGCAGATCCTGCTCCTGGCCGCCGCCGGCTTCTCCGGCTGCGTCGGCTGGGCGCTCGGCTACTCCTGGAGCGAGATGCTGGAAGGGATCGTGGAGTCGATCCGCAAGGCGATGCCGGCGATCCTCATCATGCTGTGCGTCGGCCTGCTGATCGGCGCCTGGATCACCTGCGGCACCATCCCGATGGTCATGTACTGGGGGCTCAAGGTCATCTCCCCGCAGTACTTCCTCGTCACAGCGTGCATCGTCTGCACGATCACCGCGATCGCCACCGGCACATCGTGGGGGACGATCGGCACGCTCGGGGTGGCGCTCATGGGGGTGGCGATCGCCCAGGGGATCCCGCCGGGTCCGGCCGCCGGCGCCATCGTCGCCGGCGCCTACATGGGCGACAAGATGTCGCCGTTCTCCGACATCCCCAACCTGGCGCCGATCGCCACCGGGTCGAACCTGTTCGACACGCTCAAGCACATGATGTGGTCGGCGGTGCCGGCGTGGCTCGTCGGCCTCGCCATCTACCTGGTGGTCGGGCTGCGCTACGGCGCCGCCGCCCCGGCCGGCGACACGCTCGACGTGGTGACGGCGACGCTGCGCAGCCACTTCACGTTCTCCTGGCTGCTGCTGCTGCCGATGGCCGTCGTCTTCGCCTTTGCCTTCGCCAAGAAGCCGGTGATCCCGGGGATGCTGCTGTCGGTGGCGGTCGCCGGGGTGCTTGCCGTCGCCGTGCAGGGGACGCCGATACCCGCGTTCGCCACCGCCCTCAACACCGGTTTCGTACCCGCCACCGGGCAGGCGACCGTCGACCGGCTGCTCGGCCGCGGCGGCATGATGAGCATGATGGAGACCCAGCTCATCGCGTTCACCGCTTTCGCCTTCGGCGGCATCATGCAGAGGACGGGGCTGCTCGCGGTGCTGCTCGCCCGGGTGATGCGCTTCGCCCGGAAGGTGTGGAGCCTGGTGCTCACCACCGTCGTCGCGGCGGCGACCACGGCGCTCGTCACCGGCAGCTCGTACCTCTCGATCATCATCCCGGGCGAGCTCCTGTCCCCGATCTACCGGAGCAAGGGGCTCGCCGCCAAGAACCTGGCGCGCATCGTCGTGGAGAGCGGCGGGATCATCGTGCCGCTCGTCCCCTGGAGCATGGCCGGCGTCTACATCACCGGCACGATCGGCGTGCCCACGCTGTCCTACCTGCCGTGGGCGTTCATGAACTACCTCTCGGTCGGGGTGCTGCTGCTGTACGGCGCCACCGGCTTCACGATGGCGCCGAAGGTGCGCGACGACGAGACCCAGATCGGAAGCTGACGCAGGGCGGATCACACTCCGGCGCCCGGCGCTCGACTAGTGACCGAATACCCTATGCATGATGAACCAACACCTTGACATTTTTTTCGCCGATTCTACAATCCCTCCGAACAGAAGTCAGGGCTCGCCAGGAGTTCCTGATGATTCTTGTATCGGAGCGACACCCATGAGCGGACACAACCCGGAGCGGGCACTGGCGGCAGCGAAGCGGGAGTTCGGTGAGCACGGCGGCGTCACCCCGTCGATCGAGCGTTCGTCGACGTTCACGGTGATCGACCCGCACACGATGCCCGAGATCTTCGCCGGGCTGCGCGGCCCCGACAAGGGCGGCTGCTTCCTGTACAGCCGCCACTTCAACCCGACCGTCGACGTCGCCGCGCGCTACCTCGCGGCGCTCGAGGGCACCGAGGCGGCGGTGTGCACGGCGAGCGGCATGGCGGCAATCTCCTGCGCGCTGCTGCAGCTCGTCGAGGCGGGCGGGCACATCGTTGCCTCGAACACGGTCTACGGGGGTACCCACGCGCTGCTCGCCGAGCTGCTGCCGCGCATGGGGATCCACACCACGTTCGTCGATCCGACCGACACCGCCGCCTTCGCCGCCGCGATCCGCCCGGAAACCCGCGTGCTGTACACGGAAGTGATGGCCAACCCGACGCTGCGGATCGCCGACATCCCGGCGATCGCGGCGATCGCGCACGCCCGCGGCCTGGCCCTGGTGGTCGACAACACCTTCACGCCGGTGCTGGTGTCGCCGGCGCAGCTCGGCGCCGACGTGGTGGTGCACTCGCTGACCAAGTTCGTCAACGGCGCGTCGGACATCATCGGCGGCGTGATCTGCGCCAGCCAGGAGCTCGTCTACCGCCTGATGGACCTGCACACCGGTCGGGTCATGCTGCTCGGGCCGACGATGGATCCGCGCGTCGCATTCGACGTGGCGCAGCGCCTGCCGCACCTGCCGCTGCGCATGCGCGAGCACTCGCGCAGGGCGCTGGCCGTCGCCGAGCACCTCGAGCGCCTCGGGGCGCCGGTGATCTACCCCGGCCTGCCGTCGCACCCGCAGCACTCGCGGCTCGCCGCCCAGCTCAACCCGGGGTACGGCTTCGGCGGCCTGATCGCCATCGACTGCGGCACCGCGGAGCGCGCCGAGCACGCCCTCGACGTGCTGCAGAACGAGGTTGGCTTCGGGCTGATTGCGGTGTCGCTCGGCTACTTCGACACCCTGATGTCGTGCTCGGGCTCGTCGACGTCGTCTGAGATCGCGCCCGAAAAACAGGCGAAGATGGGGCTCTCCCCCGGCCTGCTGCGCATCTCGATCGGCCTGACCGGCGACCTCGACGACCGCCTCGAGCAGGTCGAGCGGGCGTTGCGCGCGGTCGGCATGATCGCGTAGCGGTCCCGGGCCCGGAGCGGCGCTCGCGGCCCGATCGTGTCACCGCCGCGCACCCCTCCGGGACCACCCGCGCATCACCGAGCTGCTCGACCCCGACCGCGCGGCGTTGGGCCGCCTGATCCGCAGGGTGTCAAGATTGGCGCCCGCGCCTGCGGCGCTCGATCACGAGGCCGGAGGCCCAGCCGCCGAGGGCGAGCACGAGGATCGCCGCGCCGTGCCAGATCAGCACATGGCGAAGATCGGCCACCGGGCAGATGAGGTGCTGGACGGCGTCGGCGAGCAGCCCTGCCCCGGCGCCGCCGAGCAGACCCGCCCAGCGCGGGCGAACGGCCCACGCGCGCCCCACGAGCAGCGCCGTGAGAAGCATCGCCGGGAGCCCCGCCAGGCTCTCCATCGTCATACATGTCATGCCCTTCGCCACGCCGCCCGGGGCGGATACCGGCATCCCGAGCCGCACCCAGACCAGGACGCCGACGACGACGGGAACGGCGGCGCCGGTCAGCAGCGCCGCCAGCCGCACGCCCCGGCTCGGCCCGGCCGCCGGGACCGCCTCGCGCAGCGCCAGGTAGACGAGCCACAGGCCGATCCCGAACTGCGCGACGCCCGCGCACCAGACCAGAAGGAACCCCACGCTGGCGGCGTCGCGCCGCACACCGAAGATTGCCGGCACGATCACAGCCACGCACAGGCCCCAGAGCAGCACCCAGCCCAGCCGAAGCCACGCTGGCGGCAGCGGCCGGACGGGCCGCGAGTCCCGCTCCACCTCGTGTCGAAGCCGCTCCGGAAGGGTTTTGACCCCGCTCATGACCCCACCTCCCCCACGCCGAGAATCCGGCGGAGCTCCGCCACTCCCCGATGTGCCCGCACCTTGGCGGCGCCCGACGCGATCCCGAGGACGGCGCCCACCTCCTTGAAGTCCATCCCGAGAAGGTGGTGCAGCATCACGGCCTCCCGCCTCCCCTCAGCGAGTTGCGCCAGTGCCCGCCACACGGTGCCCCGGTCGGCGAGCTGTTCGGCCTCAGGCGGTACCGGCAGCTCGGGAAGTTGCTCCGCGGCCGGCTGCTCGTGCTTCAGCCGCCGCATGGCCGAGCGACGGTGCATGAGGAAGACGTTGCGGGCGATCCCGTACAGCCACGGTCGCACCGGGCGTCCCGGCTGGTGGGTGTGGCGGGCACGGTGCACCTGCAGGAACGTCTCCTGCACGAGGTCCTCGGCCGTGGCGGCGTCCCACGCCAGCCCCTGAAGGAACCTCCTGAGCTGAGGGCGCATGAGCTCGTAGAGCTCGGCCAGCGCGTCCATGTCGCCGCCCTGATAGGCGACCATGAGCGCCAGCAGCCGCCCCTCGTGAGTGTCCCCGCCGACCGCCGTCACCGTGTGCTCCCCGTTCCGCCGTGCTGCGCGACATCCTACGCGAGGTCGCGCCCGGGGCGGCGACCCGCCCCGGGCGCACTGTCGGATCGAGCCCGGCTACCTCGCCGGGAAGTAGGCCGGCGCGTTGGTCCGGTTGTCCACGACGGAGGCGTAGCCGAGGACGTACGCTCCCGCCTCGTGCACCCTCACCACCGCGTAGGCCACCGGGACGTCCTCGCCGCTCAGGCCGGCGAGCACGTCGTTGAGCTGCATCTGCTCCATGGCGTCGAGACCCGAATCCACCGAACCCACCATGCTGCCGTCGCCGCGATAGAACTCCACCGTCACCGTGGCGACCTGCGCCGAGACGTTGAGCAGCCCCAGGTTGGTGCGAAAACCCGCGCTGCGCGTCGCCGCGTGCGACAGGCCGAGAATCCGGCGCGTGCGCTCGTGCGTCGCGGCGTTGGCCATGGCCATGGCGCCGATCGTCTGACCCATGGTGCCGCGCGACGACTCGTTGTAGGTGCGCGCCGCCACCTGCAACGCCTGGCCGTCGACCAGCAGCTTCAGGGCGCCGACGCCCTGGTAGCCGAAGAGCGCGCCCACCACGTCGACGTAACGCATCGCCTGACCAGCGCCGAGGGTGTAGACCTTGTCCACCATCATGCCGTCGGCGAGCAGCGTGATCTGGAAGGAGGTCGACGTCATACCGGCGTTGTGCACGTCGAGGTCCGACCGCCACATCGAGCCGCCCGCGCCCTTTGCGTGCGCCACGTTCGGCACGAACCACTCGTCGAGCAGCGTCACCGAGCCGTTGAGGAACCCGGCCGCGTTGTTGCCGAACGCCTGCAGGACGCCCATGCCGACGTCGTCGATGGTCGTGTCCACCAGCGGCTTGAGGGCAAACGGCGCGGGCGAGTTGTCGGGCTCGGGCTCGATCGAGACGACCGCGGCGTACCCGGCGGTGAGATCGGTGGGTGGGTTGATGAAGTCCTGACCGGGGAACGGAGGCGGGGCGGCCGGACCGGCGGCGGGGCCGCCGCCGTCGCTGTCGGCGCCGGTCGGTGAGGTGAAGCGGCCCGTGGTCATCGGACCCGATGCGCCTGCCACCCACCCCTCGTACACCCAACCGGCGGGCAGCGCGGGCAAGCTCAGGGACGGGCCGGGACCGGCCGCGGGGTCGACGAACCAGATCCCGTTCCTGTAGGACGCGAGACCGCCGCCGGTCGGCGCGGCCAGGATGTACCCGCCTGCCGCAGCGGTGAAGTCGCTCCCCAGCGCGGCCGGGTGGCTCACGGAGAGCATGGCCCTGGTGCCGGAGAAATCGCCGCCCAGGAGGTGGACGGCGGATGGCGCCGGGTCGGCATCCGGCGAGGGCTCGATGGTGAGCACGAACGCCGTGATGGCGGCACGATCGGCCACGTCGATCGCGAAGAACTGCCGGCTCGGCATCCCGGAGGCGCCGACCGTGAACGTTCCGGTGGTGACCGGGGCGCCGTTGACGATGAGCCAGCCCTCATAGGCCCAGCCTTGCCCGAGGTCCTCGAGGCCGGTGAAAGCAGCTCCCAACGTCACCTTCTCGGCCCGTGCCGGCGCCGCAAACAGGGCCGTCATCGCCAGTGCTGCCAGGGTTCTCGCCACGAGGCTGATTCGTTTTGAGTTGTGGTGATCGGATCGCATGGTGTGTCTCCCTTGTCTCTCACTTTGCAACCGAGTCTCCTTCGGTTACACCAATGGTCCGCGCCGAAATGATGGAAGAGCCAGGCGAAAGCCGCCTGGCTCCAGTACCTCCCTGGTGATTCGACCGCCGCGGTCAGGTCAGGCGGGCTTCTTGCTCTGCATCTTCTTGCAGACCGCGCAGCCCGTCGCGTCCTTGCCCGCGGTGTAGCCGCATGCAGGGCACTTCTTGCCAGTCACCTCGACCTTGACGTAGTCCTTGCCGCACGAGCACTTGCCCGGCTTCTCGGAGGTCGTGTCGCAGGCCGCGCAGACATAGGTGCCGGCCTTCTTCATCTCCCCGCTGCACAGCGGGCACTTGCCGGCGTTGTCGGCGCCGATCTTGCAGTGCGTACAGACGAACTTCGCACCCGCGCCATCCGCGGCCGTCGCGGCCGCCCCCAGCGCCAGCCCGACCAGCACAGCCAGAGCCACCACCGCCACCACTGCCTTTCTCATTCTCGTCACCTCCCTTTCCGTTCTCTCGAGACGAGACCCCCGATCCAGGTGTCGGCCGCCGTGGCCGCGTCGGAGAGCTCGTCGCCGTGTTCTTTGCCTCTTGCCGATGTCCGGTTACTGGGCCTGCAGTGCCGAGGGGCGGAACGAGGTCGGCCTCGGCTCGATCGCGATCTCGCTCGGCCACTTCGACACCCTGTCGCCCCGGGCCCCGGCGCCCCGCCGTGCCGGCCACCCGCCGTCGCCGGAAATGAGATGGAATCTCCAGTGGTTACGCTCTGCCAGTGGAACGTCATTCCCCCTCGACACCGTGCGGCGCCGATGCGGTCGCAATGGGCGGACCCTGCCTGCCGGCGCCGCACCCGGGGCGCGGGCGCGCGGCCGGCCCGTCCGCCCGCACCGCGGCTCCGCCGGAGCTCGTGTGCTGACGCCGGGAGCGCGGCTCGGCGCCTACGAGATCGCCGGCAAGCTCGGCGAGGGCGGCATGGGCGAAGTGTGGCGGGCGACCGACACCCGCCTGGGGCGGCAGGTCGCGCTTAAGGTGCTGCCCGCCGGCCTCGCCGACGACCCCGAGCGGCACGCCCGCTTCGAGCGCGAGGCGAAGGTCCTGGCCTCCCTCAACCACGCCAACATCGCGACCCTGTACGGCCTCGAGCACCTGCAGCCGATCGGAGGGCCAGGGGCGGAGCTTGCCTCCGCCCTTCCCCGGACGGGAGAGGGGGCAGGCAAGCTGCCCCCCTCCACCATCGGCCACGAAAACGCGTTCTCGGGCCACGGGCCACGGACTGCGGGCCACGACGTGGAGCGCGCCGGCGGCGCGCTCCACGTCCTCGTCATGGAGCTGGTCGAGGGCGAGGATCTCTCGGAGCGCCTCGGCCGCGGCGCCGTGGCGGTCGACGAGGCACTCGGGATCGCGGTGCAGGTCGCCGAGGCGCTCGAGGCCGCGCACGAGAAGGGAATCGTCCACCGCGACCTCAAGCCGGCCAACGTCAAGGTCACGCCGGACGGGGTCGTCAAGGTCCTCGACTTCGGGCTCGCCAAGGCGCTCGACCCGCTTGCGGGCGGCGCCTCGTCCGACCCGGCGCACTCGCCGACGCTGCTTCACTCGCCCGCCATCACCGTCGCCTCGCGACACGGCCTCCTCCTCGGCACGGCGGGATACATGGCGCCGGAGCAGGCGCGCGGCCGGACGGTCGACAAGCGCGCCGACATCTGGGCTTTCGGGGTCGTGCTGTGGGAGATGCTCACCGGCCGGCGGCTGTTCGACGGTGCCACGACCTCCGACGTCCTCGCGGCCGTCCTCCGCGACGAGCCGGACCTCGCCGCGCTGCCGGCGGCGCTGCCGAGCGTGGTCCGACACGTCGTCGCGCGCTGCCTGGAGAAGGACCCGCGCCGCCGCTTCCGCGACATCGGCGATGTCCGCCTCGAGCTCGAGATGGCCGAGCGGAGCCCGGCAGCGGCAGCCGGCGGGCCGTCGGCGGCCGCTCGGCGACCGGGCGCCGGCGCGCTGCTCGGCGCCGCCGCCGTGGTCCTCCTCGCCCTGGCCGGCGGCGTGCTGGCGGGCCGCATGCTCACCCGGCCGAACCCCGCCCCCGCGCCGGTGCTGCGGATGACGCTGGCGCCGCCCGCTGAGATCAAGGACGTGTGGAACCCCGCGCTGGCCGCGGACGGCACGCTGCTGGTGTACCAGGGCTTTCGCGAGGGGAAGGGGCGGATCTTCCTGCAACGCCTCGACGAGTTCGCGCCGCAGCCGCTCGCCGGCACAGAAGGCGCCGCGGAGCCGTTCGTCTCGCCCGACGGCCGGTGGGTCGGGTTCAAGGCCGGGGCCAGGCTTCTCAAGATATCGGCCACCGGAGGCGATGCGCTGGCGCTGACCGAGGCGACGGCGAACGGCCCGGGAGCGTGCTGGAACGGCGACGGGACGATCGTCTACTCGTCGTCGTGGCTCGGCGGGCTGCGGCAGGTCGGCGCGGACGGCACCGGCGACCGCGAGCTCACGAGGCCCGATGCGGCAAAGGGCGAGAAGGGCCACTGGTGGCCGCAGCCGGTACCCGGCAGCCGCGCCGTCCTGTTCACCGCGTGGCTCGCGAAGGCCGGGCTGAACGACGCCCAGATCGCGGTGCTCGACGTCAAGACCGGCGCGTACCGGAGCCTGCTGCCGGGCGCCCACGCGTTCTTCGTCCGGCCTTCCCACCTGGTGTTCTACCGAGCCGGGGCGTATCACGCCGTCGAGTTCGACCCGGACACCCTCGCGGTGAGGGGAAACCCGGTGCGCGTGCTGGGAGACTGCCGCGCCCTCGACCCCGCGGGGAGCAGCCAGGTCTCCTTCGCCGTGTCGCCCGACGGAACGCTCGCCTATCACCCGGGCCTCCTGGTCCCGGAGGCCGCGGTGGTGCGGGTCGACGCCGACGGCACGCAGCACCTCCTGCCTTTCACGGCCCGGTCGTTGATCACGCTGAGGCTGGCGCCCGACGGTGGCCGGGCCGTCGTGGTCGCGCAGGCGAACGGCGGCTCCGCGCTGTGGCTGCTCGACCTCGAGCGCGGCACCGAGGAGCAGCTCCAGATCGAGGGTCCCGCCTGGGCCCCTGCCTGGCACCCGGACGGGAAGCGGCTGGCGTTCCTGTCGATGCGGCGAGGCGACTTCGACGTCTGCATGAAGGACCTCGCCGGCGGTGACGAGCCGCTCCTCGCATCGGACGCCGACGAGGCGCCGACCGGGTTCTCCCCGGACGGGTCGCGGCTGGTGTTCCAGGGCTCGGACGCCGAGGGTCGCTATGCGCTCTGGTCCGCCGACCTCGCCGCCGGCGGCCGCCGGGAGCGCCTCGCCGATCTGGCCGGCGCCGACAACGGGCGGGTCTCGCCGGACGGCCGCTGGCTGGCGTTCGACGCGCCGCAGCAGGGACGCCGGGAGATCTACGTCCAGCCGTTCGCGGGACGCGGGGCGCCGGTGCGGGTGTCGCGCTCGGGAGGCAATCGACCGGCGTGGTCCCCGAGCGGACAGACGCTCTACTACGCCCGGCGCGACGACATCGTCGCCGTCGGCTACCGCGAGGTGAAGGGGAGCTTCGTCGCCGAGCCCGAACGCGTGGCGGCGCACATCGCGTCACCCGGAGGCGGCGGCCTCGCCGGCTTCGACGTCCTGCCGGACGGGCGCAGCTTCGTCGCGCTGCGCGTCGTCACCCCCGACGAGCCCCCCCGCCTCCGCGTCGTCCTGTCCTGGCAGACCGAGATCGCGAGGGCGCTCGCCGCCGCGGGGGTCGGCGGAACATGAGCGCAGCGAGCGACCTCGCATTGACCCCGGGAGCGCGGCTCGGCGCCTACGAGATCGCCGGCAAGCTCGGCGAGGGCGGCATGGGCGAAGTGTGGCGGGCGACCGACACCCGCCTGGGGCGGCAGGTCGCGCTCAAGATACTGCCCGTCAGCCTCGCCGACGACGGCGACCGCCATGCCCGCTTCGAACGCGAGGCGAAGGTCCTGGCCTCCCTCAACCACGCCAACATCGCGACGCTGTACGGCCTCGAGCACCTCGACGGCCGCCACGTCCTTGTCATGGAGATGGTCGAGGGGGAGGACCTCTCGGAGCGGCTCGGCCGCGGCGCCGTGCCGGTCGACGAGGCACTCGGGATCGCCATGCAGATCGCCGAGGCGCTCGAGGCGGCGCACGAGAAGGGGATCGTCCACCGCGACCTCAAGCCCGCCAACGTCAAGGTCACGCCGGCCGGGGTTGTCAAGGTCCTCGACTTCGGGCTCGCCAAGGCGCTCGACCCGGCGCTTGCCTCGGGGTCGGCGGCCAACCCGGCGACCTCGCCGACCATGGCGACCACCACGCAGGCGGGCCTGATCCTCGGCACCGCGGCGTACATGGCGCCGGAGCAGGCGCGCGGCAGCGCCGTCGACAAGCGCGCCGACATCTGGGCCTTCGGCGTCGTCCTGTTCGAGATGCTCACCGGGCGCCGTCTGTTCGCCGGGGCGACGGTCTCCGACACGCTGGCCGCGGTGCTGCGCCAGGAGATCGACTGGCGCGAGCTGCCGGGCGACACGCCGCCGGCAGTTCGCCGGCTGCTGGCCCGCTGTCTCGCCCGCGACCGCACGAGCCGCCTGCGCGACATCGGCGATGCACGGCTCGATCTCGAGGAGCCCTGGTCGGGCCGTGAGCCGACGGCCGAGGCGGCGGCGGCCCCGTCGCGGCCGCTCGCCGGCGTGCTGGCTGCCGGGCTCGCCGGGGCGGCGCTGACGCTCGGTGTCGTGCTCCTGGTGAGACCGGGAGGGCGCGTTCCCCGGGCAGCCGCGCAGCCGACGTTCCGTCAGGTCACGATCCTCCCCGGTGGTGAGCTGACGCCGGCGATCTCGCCCGACGGCGAGAGCTTCGTCTACGCCAAGACGGCCAACGGCGACCTCGACCTGTTCCTCCAGCGCGTCGACGGCAGCAACCCCATCGAGCTCACGGCCGACTGCCGCGAGGACGACCGCGACCCGGCGTTCTCTCCCGACGGCCGCCGCATCGCCTACCGCTCCGACTGCGGCGGCGGCGGCATCTTCGTCATGGGCGCCACCGGCGAATCGGCCCGGCGGGCGACCGACTTCGGCTACATGCCGTCGTGGTCGCCGGACGGTCGCGAGGTGGTGGTCGCAACCGAGCGTCCCGGTCTGCCGACCGCGCGACCGAGCGTCAGCCACCTCTGGGCCGTCAACGTCGAGACCGGCGTGAAACGCCTGGTCACCGAGCACGACGCCATGCACCCCTCGTGGTCGCCCGACGGCAGCCGCATTGCTTTCTGGGGGCTGCGCGGCGACACCCCGCAGCGCGACCTGTGGACGGTGGCGGCAGACGGTTCGCAAACCGCGGCGGACGCCGCCGTCCCCGTGACCGACGACCCGCCGCTCGACTGGAACCCGGTGTGGGCGCCCGACGGTCGCTCGCTCTACTTCTCCAGCACCCGCGGCGGCACCTTCAACCTCTGGCGCATCGCCGTCGAGCCGGCGAGCGGCCACCCGGAGGGCGCTCCGGCGCCGGTCACCGCACCGACGAGCTGGGCCGGCTGGATCTCCGTCTCGCGCGACGGGCGGCGCCTCCTGTTCGTCGACCGCAACGCCCGCACCGCGATCCTGCGGGCGCCGCTCGCCGCCGGCGGACGCGGCCTCGCCGGCCCGCTTCAGGAGGTGCCGCTCGGCTCGTTCGAGGTCCACAACGAGTTCGACCTCTCGCCCGACGGCGAGAGCGTCATCTTCGCAACGGCTGGGCTGCCGCAGAACCTGTTCGTGGTGCGCGGCGACGGCTCGGGGCTGCGCCAGCTCACCGACGGCGCGCACCGCGACCGCCAGGCGGCGTGGTCGCCGGACGGGAGCTGGATCGTCTTCCAGACCGATCGCTTCCGGAGCCAGTTCGCGCGCGTCCGGCCGGATGGCAGCGGCCTGCGGGAGCTGGCCACCGGCCTCGCGACGGGATGGCACCCGACCTGGTCGAGCGACGGGCGGCGCATCGCGGCGAGCGCTCCGAACGGGGGATTCCTGATCGACCCCGAAGCCTCGAGCCCGGAGGCGGCGAGCACGTTCCTGCCCGCGGCAGGGGACGGTTTCGTCTTCTGGCCGTCCTCGTGGTCGCCCGACGACCGCGTCCTCGCCGGTACGCTCTACCGCGACGGCGCACCGGCCGGCATCGGCACGCTCTCCCTGGCCGAGGGTCGCCACGCCCGGCTCGCCGCGCCGGACGGTGCGTCCCGGCCGCAGTTCCTCTCCGAGGGCCGCCACCTGCTGGCGGCGAGCCCGGATCGTCTGGTACTCCTCGACACCCGCGGCGCACCCGCCGCCGACCTCGCCGCCGCCCGGCCCGGCCACCGCTTCACCTACGCCGCCGTCTCCGCGGATCGCCGCTGGGTCAGTGTCTTCGACGCCGCCGACGAGTCCGACGTCTGGCTCGCCACGATCGCGGCTCCGGGCGCTGCCGCGCAGCGATGACCGGTGGCGGCCGCGGCGCACCCTGGACCATGACAGTACGAAGGAGGGCCGGCGCCCTCGCCGGCCCGGGCCTCGCAAAGCAGGACCTCCGCGCGGGCGAGGGCGCCCGCGCTCCCGTATTCTTGGGACGGACTCCAGGGCGAATGGCTGACCGCGACACCGTCGACCGCCGCAACTACCGCGCCAACCTCCTCGAGGGCGGGCTGTACCTCGCCGCGACGCCGTTCTTCTCGCCGCAGACGGTGCTGCCGGTGCTCGTCGCCGGCCTCGGCGGCGGCAACCTCGCGGTCGGCGCGATGGCGGCGCTCAATCACGCCGGCGTCTTCCTGCCGCAGGCATTCGTCGCCCGCAGGGTCGCCGCGCTGCCGTGGAAGAAGCCTTGGGCGCTCGCGCTCGGCGCCGCCCAGCGCTCGATGCTGCTGCTGCTCGGTCTTGCGGTGCTGGCGTTCGGCGGCGCGCGCCCCGGCCTCACGCTCGCGCTGGTCCTGCTCCTGTACGCGGCGAACCAGCTCGTCCTCGGGGCGGCGGCCCTCGTCTGGTTCGACCTCTTCGCGAAGGTGACGCCGGTGGCCTGGCGGGGCCGTCTCGTGGGCTGGCGCAACGCCCTCGGGGGCGGCCTCTCGGTGATCGGCGGCTCGCTGCTCACCTGGCTGCTGGCGACGTACGCCTTCCCGCACTCCTTCGCAATCGCGCTGCTCGTCGCCTTCGTTCTCCAGCTCGCCTCGCTGCTCGTGCAGCTCCGCTACGTCGAGCTCGACGCCAGCCCGACGCCGCCGTTGCGGCCGCTGGCGGCGTACCTGCGCGACCTGCCGGCGCTGCTCAGGCGGCACCGCGGCTTCGCGCTGTTCGTCGCCTATGCCGCCGGGTCGTACTTGGCGATGATGCCGGTCGGCTTCTTCGCCGTGCACGCGGTCGAGCGCTTCGGCGCCGGCGCCGGCGCGGTCGGCGCCTTCACGCTGATGCTCGTGACCGTGCAGATCGTCAGCGCCCCGCTGTGCGGCGTCCTCGCCGATCGCCACGGCAACCGCGCGGCGCTCACCGTCGCCACCGGCGCCGTCCTCGCCGCGAGCGTCTGGGCGTTGCTCGCCCCGACGCTCGTCTCGTACACGCTGGTGTTCGCCTTCGTCGGCGTCAACATCGGCACCGAGTACATGGCTCGCCACAACATGGCCGCCGAGCTCGCGCCCGAGGAGCGGCGGGCGCTGTTCGTCGGCGCGATGAACACCGCACTGGCGCCGTTCTGCCTCTCGGGGCTGCTCGGCGGTGTCGTCGCCGAGGTGCTCGGCCGCCGCGCCGTTTTCGCCGCCGGCATCGTCCTCTCCCTGGCGTCGCTCGCCGTCCTCCTCCTCGTGGTCCGCGACCCGCGCCACCGGCGCCCGGGGCACGGCTCCGCCTGACGCGGCGGGGTCACGGACTCGCCGGCACCCGTGCCGGCAAGACCGGCGACGGGCTACTTCTTCGGCTTCGGGATCAGCCCGTCCCGGACGAGCTGCTCGCGGACCTCGGCGACGATCTGGCCGGTCATCGCGCGCACCGAGGTGGGCTCGAGAGAGCGGGTGCGACCGCCCCACAGGAGCTTCTCGTCGGCGACGCGGTAGATCAGCACCTCGACCACGTGGTAGCGGTCGGTGCGCAGGTAGCCGGGGTCGTACACCGCCGTCCAGGCGTACCCCCAGTATCCCCACATCGTGCCGTAGTACCCGCCCCAGGCGGCCGCGGTGCCCGAGACCTCCGTGGTCTCCTCGTCGACCCCCACCAGGCGCATCACGACGACGCCGTCGAAACCGCCGGCCTTGATGAACTTCTTGGCCTTCTCGACGTCGCGTACCTCCTCGTCGGGGATGATCGAGTAGGCGGGCAGGGCGTTGCGCACGAGGATCGACAGCTCGTCCTCGACGATCTCGCGCCAGCGCGCGTCCGGGTTGACACCGATCGTGACGACCTTGCTCGCCTTGAGCTCGGTGACCTCCGGGTCCTTCCAGGTCATCGTCAGCGTCGTCCCCGCGGTCGAGCACGACAACGCGATCGGCGCGATGGCGGCGGCGAGCAACAGGCGCGGCAGGTGGCTCATCTTTCCCCCGAGATTGCACGGTTTGTGCCGGTCTTCCGGCCGTGCGGGGGCAGCTTACACCGTTTGGCCGCGGCCTCCCCGGCATCCGCGGCGTCCGTGTCGGTTGACACTTCGCCGGAAGGACCTAGAATGTGAGCTCCGCCGTTGCTGGGGAGTCGTCCAACGGCAGGACACGTGGCTCTGGACCACGGTATTGGGGTTCGAATCCCTACTCCCCAGCCAATCTCACCGCCTCTCGCCTGCCTCGCCCCAGAACGGATAGAAGCAGTACCACTGCTCGGGGTTCAGGCGGATGCGGCGCTCGAGGATGGCGATCCAGGCGGTGAGACCGCGGTGTGCCTTCTCCTCGATCGAGCCGCCGGTCGCGAGGTCGATCGGCTCCTCGTAGCGCACGACGAAGCGGCGGTCGGGAGCGAGCAGGAAGAAGCTGGGGACGATCAGCGCGCGGGCGCGCGCGGCCAGCAGGAACGGGCCGGGAGGGAACCTCGCGGGCGCGCCGAAGAACTCCATCGGCCACCCCTGGTCGTTGAAGTCGCGGTCGCCGTGGCACGCCACGATGCCGCCCTCGCGCAGGACGGTGTACGCCGGCACCGCCGAGAACGGCGAGGCGTCGACCGGGATCCCGTGCACGTTGCCGCGCAGGCGCATGCGGGAGCGGAACGCCTCGGCGGTGGCGAAGCGGTCGCGCCAGTAGAGGACGTGGACCGGCTCGAAGTGCATGCCGATGCCGATGGCGCCGACCTCGGGGTTGCCCATGTGCGCTGTGAGCAGCAGCGTGCCGCGGCCGCTCGCGCGCGCCGCGCGGAAGTGCTCCTCGCCCTCGAGGGCGGCGACGTTGGCCGCCAGACGCTCCGGCGGCCACTGCGAGAAACGGAAGAAGTCGATCCAGTGGTAGGCGTGCTCGAACCCCATGCGGCGGGCGGTGCGGCGCACGCGCGGGTGGCCGTCGGGCAGGCCGAGGATGCGCGCATAGTTGCCGCGGAC
Source organism: uncultured Thermoanaerobaculia bacterium (assembly GCA_964594125.1). GTDB lineage: Bacteria > Acidobacteriota > Thermoanaerobaculia > Thermoanaerobaculales > Thermoanaerobaculaceae > CAVRZJ01. Next base: position 20,688 of record CAZQLL010000007.1, read on the forward strand.
CGCTCGCCGGTACTTCGGGCGCACGAGGTCGAACGGCGCCATGACGAGCCAGCGCGCCATCCAGTACATGAGGGCGCGCGGCCACCACGTCGACGCCCAGGCGAGGATCGGGATGAAGGCGCCGAAGTAGAGCCGGTAGAACGCCTGCAGGGTGCGGGGCGACCCCGCCATCTTGTGCTGCACGCCGCCATCTTAGCGAACGGGTGCGCGCCCGCGGCCGCGAGGCGCCGCGGCTGCGCGGCGCCTGCTCCGTCCTGTCGGTCCCGGGTCCTTTCCAGGCAGATGCAGGCTTTGCCCAGTAAGTCCCTCCCGATGAGCTGGGAGCGCGGGCGCCCTCGCCCGCGCGGCGGCCTTGCCTGCAGAGTCCGGGCCGGCGAGGGCGCCGGCTCTCCCGCTTTCTTTCATGGTCCAGGGTGCGCTACTGCCCATGAGAATTCAGGTGTCAGTTGCCGGCTGTCGGCTGCTAATTGTGTACCCTCGCCTGGAGGAAGACCAGCAGCGTGCCGTCCTCGACGCGCACGGCGACCCGCTCGCCGTCGGCCCGGTTGCACACGCCGGTGCGTTCGAGCAGGTCGAGCGACTCGCCGGCGAGCGGCCAGTGCAGCCCCTCGGTCCACACCCGCGCGCAGCGCCCGACCGGGTGCAGCGAGACCGCGGCGCCGGGCGTCACGTCGAACGACGCCTCCCGGCGGACCGCGACGACCCGGGCCGTCTCGTCGCGCAGCTCGACCTCGGCGCGGTCGCTCCAGCGCGCCAGCAGCGCCAGGTTCTCCAGCGCATGGTCGAGGCGGCCGCCGGTGGCGCCGAGCACCGTCACCCGTCGTGCGCCGCGCTCCTCGATCGTGTACGCAAGTGCCTTGTGGAGGTCGGTGTGCGACTGGTCGGGGCGCGGCACCAGCACCGCCTCGCCGACCCACGCCCGCACCCCGGGGTGCAGCGAGTCGAGGTCGCCGACCACCGCCGCCGGCCGCACGCCGATGCGCGCCAGGTGGTTGGCGCCTCCGTCGGCGGCCACGACGAGCTCGGCCGCGCGCACCAGGCGGACCAGCGGCTCGCTCCACACGAGCGGCGCGTTGGCGACCACGACGATCACGGCCGAATGCTACACTGCCGCGGCCTTCGGGGGGCGGCCATGGATGTGCATCGGCATCTCGGCAGGGGCGTGGCAGCCGCCGTCGCCGCCTGCTTGCTGGCGCTGGCCGCGGCCGCGCCGGTGGTCGCGCAAAGTGCGGCGCCGTGGCACGAGCGTTATCGGCGCGGCGTCGCCCTCGCGGACCGGGGGTCGTGGGAGCCGGCGCTGCGTGAGCTGGAGGCGGCGGCGCGCGTCGAGCCGCGGCCGCGCAAGCACATCGCGGTCCCCGGCGGCGAGCCGATCCTGGGCTACGACCCTCACTACCACATGGCGCGGTGTCTCACCGAGCTGGGCCGCTACCCGGCCGCCGCGCTGCAGCTCCGCGCCGCGATGCGCGCGGGAGTCACGCCGCGTCCCCGCATCGAGGAGCTGCGCGCCCGCATCGAGGCGGCCGTGCGCGAGGCGATCGCGGCGGCGACCCCGGCAGCGGCGCCGACGGCCGCAGCGACGCCGGTGCCCGCGCCGTCGGCGGAAGCCCCGACACCGCCGCCGGCACGGCCATCGCCACGGGTGACGGCCGGCGCGACGCCGCGACCCGCGCCGCGCGCCACCGCCGCGACGGCGGCGCCGCCGGCCGCGCCGACGTCTCCCGCCCAGCCGACCGCCGGGCCGACGGTGCCTCCAACGGTGGTCCCGACGGCGACTGCGGGCCAGGTTGCCGCCGAACCCCGGCCGGCGCCCACGTGGCGGGCGGCGGCGGTGTGGCTGGCCGGCGCCGGCGCGGCCCTCGGCGGTGCGCTGTGGTGGCTCTTGCGGCGGCGGCGCCGCCGCGAGGACCCGGCGCTCACTCCAACGCGCGTGATCGCGGCGGCTTCGACCATGGTCAGGGCCGGTCAGTCGCTGGGCGTCTGGGAGCTCACCGGCCTGCTCGGCCGCGGCGGCATGGCCACCACCTACCGCGCCGCGCGCACCGGCGGCGGCGCCGAGGTCGCGCTCAAGGTGCCGCACGAGGGGTGCCTCGCCGACCCCACGTTCCTCGCCCGTTTCCTGCGCGAGGGCAAGCTCGGCGAGCAGCTCCACCACCCGCGCATCGTGCGCATCTTCGAGGCTGCGGAGCACGACGGCCGGCCGTACCTGGCGATGGAGCTGCTCGCCGGCCGCACGCTCAAGCAGGCGCTGCGCGACAACGGACCGTTCCCGGTACGGCGAGCGGTCGAGATCGCCGCCGACATCGCCGAGGCGCTCGACTACGCGCACGTCAAGGGCGTGGTGCACCGCGACCTCAAGCCGGAGAACGTGATGGTGCTGCCCGACGGCGCCGTCAAGGTGATGGACTTCGGGATCGCACGGCTCGCCGGGCAGGAGGGGTTGACCTCGTCGCAGTTCTTCCTCGGGACGCCGCTGTACGCCGCGCCGGAGATGATCGAACCGAAGAGCATCGACCACCGCGTCGACCTCTACTCGCTGGGTATCATCCTGTTCGAGATGCTGCAGGGAACCGTGCCGTTCAACGCGGACTCGCCGTTCAAGGTGCTGCAGATGCACCAGCGCGAGCCGCTGCCGGCGCGCGACCGGCTCGCCCGTCCGGTGCCCGAGACGGTGTGGCGCGTCGTCGAGCGGCTGTGCGCCAAGAGCCCCGCGGACCGCTACCCGACGGCCGAGGCGCTGCTGGTCGAGCTGCACGCGCTGCTGCGGGCGTTGCCCGAGACGGAGGAGACCGGTGGATGAGGCACGGCGCAGGGTCGACAGCGTGACGATCGTCGGCGACGAGGTGGCGGTGGTGTGGGGCGACGGCCACGAGTCGTACTACCCCGGCGAGGCGCTGCGCAGGGCGTGCACCTGCGCCGGGTGCAAGGGAGAGCAGCACCTGTTCGGGCGGCGCACGCTGCCCGTCCTCAAGCCGACCGCCGCCGGCGCGTACCAGCCGGCGGCGACCCGCCTGGTCGGCAACTACGGCCTGCAGGTCGTCTGGGGCGACGGCCACGAGCACGGCATCTACCACCTCGCGGACCTGCGCGCGGCGTGCCCGTGCGACGCGTGCCGCCCCAAGGCGTAGCCGCACCCAGCGATACCCACGGCCACCGACTTCGCGTCCTGGGGGAACACGAAGAAACCCGCCGCGCTGCCGGGTGGCACCAGCGCGCTCAAGCGCGCCCCACACCCACCCTGCCGACGGCCGTGCCCTACTTGATGCTGAGCAGCTCGACCTCGAAGATCAGGGTCGCGCCGGGCGGGATGACGCCGCCCGCGCCGCGGTCGCCGTAGGCGATCTTGGCCGGGATGTACAGCTCCCACTTGGCGCCGACCTTCATGAGCTGCAGCGCCTCGGTCCAGCCGGGGATCACGCCGCCCACCGGGAACGACGTCGGCTCGTTGCGTTTGTACGAGCTGTCGAACTCGGTGCCGTCGACCAGGCGGCCGCGGTAATGGACGGTCACCGTGTCGCTGGCCTTCGGCGACGGGCCGGTGCCCGGCGTGATCACCTTGTACTGCAGCCCCGACGGCAGGGTGACCACCCCCTCCTTCTTGGCGTTGGCGGCGAGGAACGCCTCGCCCTCGGCCCTGGCCTTCGCGGCGGCGGACTTCTGCGCCTCCTGCTGCCTGGCCATCAGCTCCCTCTGGAACGCCTGCACCGTCTCGCGCACCTCGGCCTCGGTGAGCAGCATCGCGCCGCCCGAGAGGGCGTCCCTGATCCCCTGCGCGACCAGCGCCGCGTCGAGGTCCACCCCCTGCCGCTTGAGGTTCGACCCCACCTCGACACCGAGCGCGTAGCTCGTCCTCTCGCGCTGGTCCTTCAGCGCGGGATCGGCGGCGAAGCCGCCGGCCGCCGCGAGCAGCGCCGCACCGACCGCCACCGTGCACACCATCGTCTTCATTGGCTCTCCCTGGCCCCGCGCCGGCCCGGGCCCGGGCGGGACTGCGGATTGTACCGCCCGGGGCCGCACCGGCGGCCGCCGGCGGGCCGCGGACGGCGTCAGCGCGGCGGGACGAGCAACAGCGGCGCGGCCGGCCGCGCGGCGACGCGCAGCACCGGGTAGGTGCCCGGCTCGGCGCTCCACTGGCGGGCGAGCACGCGGTTGAAGAAACCCCAGGCGGCGAGCGAGTCCACCGAGGTCGGCTCGAGCAGCACCGGGATCAGCCGCGCGAGCGGCTGCCGCATGTCGACGAGGTGCGAGCCGGCCGGCAGCTCGCGCTCCTCGCCCGCATACGTCCCCGTGATCGTCAGCGCCACCCGGCCCTGGTACAGGGTCTTCGCCAGCTCGACCTTCTCGACCGCGAACCGGTCGACCGTCATGCGGACCGGCGCCAGCAGCCGCTCGACGCGGATCCCGTGGGCGCGCAGGTTCTCGACCACCTCGTCGTTGGCCGGCGGCACCACGTAGCCGAGCGGCAGCGGCACGGTCGTCGTCGGCACCGCCCGCGCCAGGTACGGCGAGGTGTAGTCGCGCGGCGTCTCGGTCGGGCGGATCAGGAAGTCGCCGACCCACGGCGGGTACTTGGCCTTGTCCTCGGGGGGAATCGGCACCTTGACGTGCTCGTACCCCTTGATCGTGACGTCGAACAGCGGCTCGAGCTTCGACGCGACGGCGAACGGCTGCTTGAAGAAACCCTCCGCGGTCTCCCGGTCGACGCGGGCGGCGAGCGCCGCCATGGCGCCGATGTGTTCCGCCGTGTACGCGAGGATCTCCCGTACGAAGGCGTAGGAGCCCAGCACCCGCGTCTTGAAGTCGGCGTAGGAGTAGTTCTCGTCGAGGATCGCGAAGCGGTTGCGCAGGGCGAAGTAGTTGGTGCCGTAGCGCGCCTCGACGGTGTCGCTCTCCCACCCCTTCTCGGGGCGCTCGCGGTCGGCGAAGTTGCCGTACGGGACGCTGTCGTAGCCGTGCGTCCCCTTGAGCGCCGCGGTGACCGCGGGAAACAGCCTCCGCCACATGTACTCGTCGATCGCGGGCGCGTTGTTGGGGTTGGAGCCGGTCGTGTATGTCACCGGCTCGCGGTGGTACGAGCCGTTGGTGGTGTGCATGTCGACGAACAGCAGCGGGTCCCACTCGTTCCACAGGGCGACGAGCGCGCGCACCTCCGGCGAGTCGAGCTTGAGGTAGTCGCGATTGAGGTCGAGCCCCTGCCCGTTGGCGCGCTCGCCGGCGAGCTCCGGCCCCTTGTCGCGCCGGTTCCGGCCCAGCTTCTCGTTGCCGTCGGCGTTGAAGATCGGGATCACGAGGATCACCTGCCGGTCGAGCAGCGCCCCGAGATCACCGAGCGCGACGTCGCGCACGAGCATCTGGCACGCCTCCTTGCCCTCGACCTCGCCGGCGTGGATGTTGGCCATGACCAGCACCGCGCTCTTGCCGGCGCGGCGCAGGTCGTAGGCGGAACGCGCGCGCTCCTTCGACAGGATCACCAGCGGCACCATCCGTCCCTCGGGCGAGGTGGTCAGTGGCGTCACTGTCACGATGTCGGAGCGCGCCTGGATCGCATACACGAAGTCGATCACCTCCTGGTAGGTGGAGGTGCGCGCGTAGTCGGTTTGCTCGACGACCGTGAGCGGCTCGACGGCGAGCAGCGGCGCGGCAACGAGCAGGAGCATGGCGGCACGAAGGGTCTTCATCGGGCCTCCTGCGGGAGCGGGGACGCCGCCCCGGTGCGTCAGCCTAGCACCCCCGCCAAAAGATGGCCCCGCCTCGCGTTGCTGCTCTGGCGAGTATGCACGCCGACTAGTACGCGTGGCGGTGGCGCCAGAAGCGCAGCAGGGTGAGCCAGAGGATCTTGAAGTCGAGCGCCAGCGACCAGTTGTCGATATAGTAGAGGTCGTAGGCGATGCGCTTGCGGATCGAGCTGTTGCCGCGCAGGTCGTGCACCTGCGCCCAGCCGGTGATGCCGGCGCGCACGCGGTGGCGCGACATGTACTCGGGGTAGCGCTCGCGGAAGCGGGCGACGAACTCCGGCCGCTCCGGACGCGGGCCCACCAGCGACATGTCGCCGCGCAGCACGTTGAAGAGCTGCGGCAGCTCATCGAGCGAGAAGCGGCGCAACCATGCGCCGACGCGCGTCGTGCGCGGGTCGTTGGGGATGGCGAAACGCGGCCCGGTGAGCTCCTCGGCGTCCGGCACCATGGTGCGGAACTTGACGATGAGAAACGGCGTGCCGTCGAGGCCCATGCGGAGCTGGCGGTAGAGCGCCGGGCTGCGGTCCTCAAGCCAGATGGCGAGTGCGATCGCGGCCATGAGCGGCCACAGGAAGAACAGCGCGACCCCGCCGACGATGATGTCGAACATCCGTTTCGCGAAGCTGTTCCAGCCGGCGAGCGGGATCTGGGTGAGGTTGATCACCGGGATCCCGTCGAGATCCTCGACAGCCGCCTTGAGCGCGAAGTACTGCAGCAGGTCGGGCACGACCCGCACATCGAGCAGCAGCGGCTCCGCCCGCTTGAGCAGGCGGATCGCCCTGTGCTGCGCGCCGAGCGGCAACGCCACGAACAGCATGTCGACGCCGGCGGCGCGCGTCACCGCCTCGAGGTCGTCGAGGGTGCCCACGACCTTCAGGCCGGCGTACTCGGCGCCGGTCTTCGCCGGGTCGTCGTCGAGGAAACCGACGACGTCCAGGCCTAGCTCGCGGTGGAGCTGGAGCTTCTCGGACACCATGCGGCCGAGCTCGCCGGCGCCCGCGATCAGCGCCCGCTGCCGGCGCCGGGAGGAGGACCAGACGCGCGCCATCAGCGCCCAGAACCCGGCGCGTGCAGCCACCACGAGCAGCACGTCGAGCACGGCGAACAGCGCCAGGGTGACGCGCGAGTAGGTGAAGTCCCGGTAGAAGGCGAGGCCGGCGTTGAGCACCAGCGTCGCCAGCGCGACCGCCACCGTCACCGAGAACGCCTCCTCGACCCGCGAGCGCAGCGGCCGTCCCTGCAGCAGACCGCGGAAGTAGAACACCACGGGCCAGACGAGCGCGATGATCGGGAACAGCGCGAGATACGGGCCGAACGGCGGGACGCCCTTGGTGACCGGCACCACCTCGATGGTGAAGCGCAGGAAGTAGGCGAGCACCAGCGCCGCGTAGGTGGCGGCGAGATCGACCGCCACGAGCAGGGAGCGGTGCAGGCGGATCTTCTGGTCGATCATCCGCGGAACCTGTCCGGCAGGATCCTCTCGAGCAGGTACGCGAAGCGCCGGCGGAAGCGCGCGCGCGAGAAGCTCTCCGCCCGCCTGCGCAGCGCCGCGGCCGGGAACGTACGGCCGAGCACGCGCGCGCAGGCGGCGGCCAGCGCCTTCGGGGATCCCTCCGCCGCCAGCTCGCCGTGCTCGCCCGTGACCACGACATCCGCCGTCCCGCTGGCCTCCAGCCCGACCACCGGCGTGCCGCAGGCCAGCGCCTCGACCGTCACCATGCCGAAATCCTCGACGTTGGGCACCAGGAGCAGCCCGGCGGCGCGGTACTCGTCGCGCAGCCGCTCGCGGCTCACCCGCCCGAGGAACTCGACGTTGGCCGGCGCGCCGCGCGCCAGCGAGCGCCGCATCGGTCCCTCGCCGATGATCCGCAGGGGCAAACCCATCTCCCGCGCCACCGCCACGCCCGTTTCCACCATCTTGTACGGAACCAGCGCCGCGACTATCAGCAGGTGGCCGCCGCGCTCGCCCCCCGGCGTGAAGAAGTCGACGTCCACCGGCGGCGGGATCACCTGCGCCTCACGCCGCCAGTAGCGCTCGATGCGGCGCGCCACGAGCTGCGAGTTGGCGACGAAATGATCGACGCGCGCCGCCGAGATCACGTCCCACGTGCGCAGCTTCTCGAGGTACGCGGCGACCAGCGGCCGCACGAACCCCGGCACCCGCGCGAGGTACTGCTGGCGCTGGTCCCACAGGTAGCGCATCGGCGTGTGGCAGTAGCACAGGTGGACGGCGCCCGGCGGCGGGATCACCCCCTTGGCGACGCAGTGGCTCGACGAGATAATGAGGTCGTAGCCGGAGAGGTCGATTCCGGCCACCGCCTCCGGCATGAAAGGCAGCAGCGTGCGGTGGTAGCGGCCCGAGAACGACACCCGCTGCAGCCACGTGGTGTGGACCGGGTGGCGGTCGAGCTCGCCGCCGGAGCACTCGGGGTGGCGGAGCACCGTGTAGATCGGCGCCGCGGGGAAGAAGCTGGCCATCTCCGCGAGCACGGCCTCGCCGCCCCGCATCGTGATCAGCCAGTCGTGTACGAGCGCCACCCGCATCACGCCTCCAACTGCACCGCCCGGTACTCCGCCAGCGTCGCCTCCGCCGCCTGCCGCCAGCGGTAGCGCGCCGCCGCCTCGCGCCCCCTGGCGCCGAGCTGGCTGCGCACGTCCGGGGCCTCCATGAGGCGCTGCAGCGTCGCCGCCAGCTCCACTACGTCGCGGGGGTTCACCCGCAGCACGCCGTCCCCCGCGACCTCCCGCACCGCCGCCACGTCCCCCGCCACGACCGGCGCGCCGCACGCCATCGCCTCGAGCACCGGCAGGCCGAACCCCTCGTACAGCGTCGGGTACACGAACACCGCGGCGCCGCGGAACAGCGCCGCCAGCTCGCGCCGCTCGAGGTGGCCGAGACATCGTACTCGGTCCCCCAGCCCCATGCCATGCGCCCGCCTGGCGAGCACCCCGTCCGGCGCGAACGCGCCCGCAAGCACCAGCGGCGGCGCGTGGTGCCTCCCCGAGTGCACGAAGATCTGGTACGCCTTGAGCACGCCTTCCACGTTCTTGTGCGGCTTGTGGTTGCCCACGTGCAGGAAGTACGGCTGGCGCACCCCGAGGCGCTCGCGCAGCGCCTCGTCCTCGGCGGCGTCGCAGGCGGCGAAGAACGTCTCGTGGACGCCGTTCGGGATCACGCGCAGCCGCCCCTCGTCGGCGCCGAACAGGCGGCGGAGGTCGTCCGCGGTGGTGCGCGACACCGTGATCACCCGCGACGAGCGCCGTACGGCGGCGCGGATCAGTAACCGCGCGTAGGCGAACCCCAGCGTGTGGCGCAGGAACTCCGGAAACAGCACGTGGATGATGTCGTGGATCGTCACCACGATGCGCCCGGGGAAGCACACCGGGATGACGTAATGCGGCACGTGCAGCACGCGGATGCCGGCGCGGACGGCCGCCAGCGGCACCGCGAGCTGCTCCCATACCGTGTAGCCTTCCGCCTCGACCTCGGCCAGCCGCCAGCGCTCCGGCAGCTCCGGCAGCAGGCCGCGGCTCTCCGGCGAGACCAGCACGACCACGTCGTTGTCCGGGATCATGCCCACCAGCTCCCCGAGCAACCCCTGCAAGTACGAGCCGATGCCGAAGTCGGCCAGCTTGCGCGCGTCGATACCCAGCCGCCGCATCGCCGAGCATTCTAGGGGCGCGGGGGAGAAATGGGGAGGGTCGCACGCGCGGGGCGGGCGAGCCGCCGCCGGCAGGGCGCCGTGCCGGGGCGCTCCCGGCGCGAACGGCGCCGCTCCCGTCGTACACTCTTCCTGCCATGAAGGGCCTGCCGATCTACATGGACCACAACGCCACCACGCCGGTCGACTTGCGGGTCGTGGAGGCGATGCTGCCGTGCCTGTCCGAGCATTTCGGCAACCCGGCGTCGCGCACGCACCCTTATGGGTGGGCGGCGGCGCGCCTCGTCGACCGCGCCCGCCAGCAGGTCGCGGCGGCCATCGCGGCGGCGCCCGAGGAGATCATCTTCACCTCCGGCGCGACGGAGGCCGACAACCTCGCGATCAAGGGCTTCACGGCGGCGCTCCGCGGCCGCGGCGACCATCTCGTGACGTGCGCGAGCGAGCACCGGGCGGTGCTCGACCCATGCGCCCGGCTGCGCCGGGAAGGGTTCGAGGTGACGGTGCTGCCGGTCGACGGCCACGGCCGGCTCGACCCGGAACGCGTGGCGGCGGCGCTTACCGGCCGCACCGTGCTGGTGTCGGTGATGCTCGCCAACAACGAGATCGGGACGATCCAGCCGATCGCCGAGATCGCGGCGGCGTGCCGCGCGCGCGGCGTCGCGCTCCACTGCGACGCGACGCAGGCGCTCGGCAAGGTGCCGGTGAGCGTCGTCGAGCTCGGCGTCGACCTGCTCTCGCTCTCCGCGCACAAGGTGTACGGACCGAAGGGAGTCGGCGCGCTGTACATGCGCCGCCGGCGGCCGCGCCTGCAGCCGGCGCCGCTGCTCGACGGCGGCGGCCACGAGCAGGGGTGGCGCTCGGGCACGCTCAACGTCCCGGGGATCGTTGGCTTCGGCCGCGCCGCCGAGCTGGCGGCAGCCGAGCTCCCCGGCGAGGCGCCGCGCCTGGCGGCGCTGCGCGACCGTCTCGAGCAGCGCATCACCGCACGGCTGACGGACGTGTTCGTGAACGGGCACCCGACCGAGAGACTGCCGAACACGCTCAACCTGTCGTTCGCCGCAGTCGACGGCAACGCGCTGCTCGTCGGCCTGCACCGGGTCGCGCTCTCCTCGGGCTCGGCGTGCACCTCCGCCGACCCCCACCCCTCGCACGTGCTGGCGGCGATCGGCCGTTCGAAGGCGCTGGCGTCGGCCAGCTTGCGCTTTTCGCTCGGCCGCGGCAACACCGAGGCCGAGGTCGACCTCGTCGCCGACGCGGTCGTCGACGAGGTCACATGCCTGCGTTCGAAGTAGTCGCCTGGGCGCCGAGGCGCCCCTGCGACGACTTCGCCCGCAGGAGGCGCGCCCGAGGAGCGCCGGCCTGCCATCCGAACCGCGATCCACGAGCCACGCCGCACGGGCCTCGCAGCGCCCGCACGACTAGAATGCTCGCCGGCGGCATGTGTTGACCGACGCCATCTCGCCGCAGTTCGCGACCGCCCTTGCGGAGCTCCGCACGGCGCTGCCCCCCGGTGTCGGGCGCCGCGCGGTGGTCGGGGTGTGCCCGGGCGCCCGCGCCGTGGCGGTCGCCGCCCTCGCCGCGGCGGAGGCCGGCGCCGTCGTCGTCGTGCCCAGCCCGCGCGACGGCGAGGACCTCGCCGCCGCGCTGCGCCTGCTGTTCCCCGAGTTGCCCTGCGCCGTGCTCCCGGTCGAGGCCGTGGAGACGTACCACGGCCACCCGCCGCCGATCGGTGCGACGGCGGCGACGGTGCACGCCCTGATCGAGGCGCACGCGGGGGCGGTGCGCGTCGTGCTCGCGCCGGCCAGGCTGCTGCTCTACCCGTTCCCCGAGCCGCCGCGGCTGGCGGCCGCCGCCCTGGCGGTCGAGCCCGGCGACCGGCTCGACCCCGGCGATCTCGCCGCCGTGCTCGCCGACGGCGGCTACCGGCGTGTCGAGGTGGTCGAGGAGGCCGGCGAGTTCGCGGTGCGCGGCCAGGTGATCGACGTCGCGTCGCCCGACCGCTTCGTCCGCGCGGTGCTCGACGTCGACCGCATCGAGCGCCTGGCGCTGTTCGACCCGGCGACGCAGCGCTCGGCAGGGAAGCTCGAGCGGGCGGCGTTCCCGCCGCTGCGGCTGTTCCCGGCGGGGGCGCGCTCGCGCACCGAGCTCGCCGCGCGGCTCGAGCGGGAGGGTTGCCAGGCGGCCGCGCTCGCCGCCCTCGACGGCGCCACCCCGGCGTGGTGGGAGGGGCTGCTCGGCTGGACCTCGCCGAGCGTACCGCTCTGGCGTCTGCTCCCCGGGCTGATCGTCTGCGAGCCGGCCGCCGTGCTTGCCGAGGTCGAGCGTGCGCGCTCGGCGCTTGCCCGGGCGCGCGCGGCTCTCGCCGCCGACCAGGTCGCGCTGCCGGAGCCTGAAGCGTGGCTCGCACCTCCCGCCGACATCGAGGCGGTGGTCGCCGCGGCCGACTCGCTCGCCGAGCTGCCGATCGAGGACGGCACGGCGGCGGTGCGGATGCAGACGGCGCCGACGCCGGCGCTCGCCAGCCGGCCGCAGCTCCTGCTCGACGAGCTGCGCCGCGGTCTCGTTGCCAGGTTGACACTGGCGCTCGCGGCGGCGACGCCGGGCGAGGCGCAGCGCCTCGCCCACCTGCTCGCCGAGGCGGAGGTCGCGGTGCGCCACGGGTGGCCGCGCGGCGGCGAGGTCGGCATCGTCCTCGGCGAGGCGCCGCACGGGTTCGTCTGGCACGAGGCGCGCTTCACCCTGTTCGGCCGCGGCGACATCACGACGCTGCCGCCCCCGGCGCGCGCGCGCCGCACGCTCTCCAGCGTGCTCTCCGAGCTGCGCGACCTCAAGGTGGGCGACGTGGTGGTGCACGCCGAGCACGGCCTCGGGCGCTTCAAGGGGTTCCGGACGATCGCGGTCGAGAACGTCAGCCACGAGTGCGTCGAACTCGAGTACGCCGGCGGCGGCACGCTGCTGGTGCCGCTCGAGCGCGCCGACTCGCTCGAGAAGTACGCCGGCGCCGACGGCGGCGCGCCGCAGCTCGACCGCCTCGGCGGCGCCACCTGGACGCGCACCAAGTCGCGCGTCAAGAAGGCGCTCAAGGACCTCGCCGAGGAGCTGTTGAAGACGCACGCCAAGCGCGAGGTCACCCCCGGCTTCGCGTTCTCGCGCGACGGCCCGTGGGGGCGCGAGTTCGAGGGCTCGTTCGAGTACGAGCTCACCGCCGACCAGGCGGCCGCGATCGCCGACGTGAAGCGCGACATGGAGTCGCCGCGCCCGATGGACCGGCTGCTGGTCGGCGACGTCGGCTACGGCAAGACCGAGGTGGCGATGCGCGCCGCCTTCAAGGCGGTGATGGACGGTAAGCAGGTGGCGGTGCTGGCGCCGACCACGATTCTCGCCGAGCAGCACTTCCGTACCTTCACACGCCGCTTCACAGGGTTCCCGGTCGAGATCCGTTGGCTGTCGCGCTTCCTCCCCGCCGCCGAGCGGCGCCAGGTGGTCGACGCGCTCGCCGTCGGCACCGTCGACATCGTCATCGGCACCCACCGTCTGCTCGGCGCCGACGTGCGCTTCCGCGACCTCGGCCTGGTGATCATCGACGAGGAGCAGCGCTTCGGCGTCGCGCAGAAGGAGAAGCTCAAGAGCGTGCGCACCTCGGTCGACCTGCTGGCGCTGTCGGCGACGCCGATCCCGCGCACGCTCAACCTCGGGCTGCTCGGCCTGCGCGACGTCTCGATCATCGAGACGCCGCCGCGCGACCGCCTGGCGGTGCAGACGCACGTGCTGCCGTTTGGCCGCGAGGCCGTACGCGAGGCGATCGTCACCGAGCTCTCCCGCGGCGGCCAGGTGTTTTTCGTCCACAACCGGGTGGCGTCGATCGGCGCCATCGCCACGCTGCTGCGCGAGATCGTCCCCGAGGCGCGCATCGTCGTCGCCCATGGGCAGATGGACGAGCGGCAGCTCGAGAAGGCGGTGGACGCCTTCATCGGCGGCACCGCCGACGTGCTGCTCGCCACCGCGATCGTCGAGAACGGCCTCGACATCCCCAACGCCAACACCCTGATCGTCAACCGCGCCGACCGTTTCGGCCTGGCGCAGCTCTACCAGCTCCGCGGCCGCGTCGGCCGCTCCGACCGCCTCGCCTTCGCCTACCTGCTGGTGCCGCCGGAGCGCTCGCTCTCCGACGAGGCGCGCGAGCGCCTCGCCGCGATCATCGAGTTCGCCGACCTCGGCGCCGGTTTCCGCATCGCCGCCCGCGACCTCGAGATCCGCGGCGCCGGCTCGCTGCTCGGCGCCGAGCAGCACGGCCACCTGCGCGCGGTCGGCTACCAGACGTACTGCCGCCTCCTCGAGGAAGCTGCCGCGGAGCTGCGCGGCGAGGCGCCGCCGCCGTCGCCCGCGAGCGTCGAGCTGCACCTCGGCCTCGACCTGCGCATTCCCGAGAGCTTCATCCCCGAGGAGACGCTGCGCCTCGTCGTCTACCGCAACGTCGCCGCGGCGCGCACGGACGAGGAGATCGCCGCGCTGCGCGCCGAGCTCGCCGACCGCTTCGGCTCAGCCCCGCCGCAGCTCGACCAGCTCCTCCTGCACCAGCGGGTGCGCCGGCGCGCCGAAGGCGCCGGCATCGTCAAGGTGCGCCGCGGCGCCACCGCCTACGAGCTCGTCCTCGACCCGGGCCACCCCGCCGCGCACACCACCGGCGTCCGCCTGCTCACCACCGTCCCCGGCGCTTCCGCCACCTCCGGCGGCGCCGTCCGCATCCCCGGCCTCCCGCGCGACCCGGTCGAGGCGGCCGAGCGGCTGCTCGAGATGCTGTGAGCGCCGCCGCGCATTTGATGTCGGCCCGTTCCCCTGCTGGGCGAACGGCCCGAAGTGGCAGCAGTGACCACCGGCTTCTGGCTGTCCCCGTGGTCCAGGAGCAAAAGGGCGCGAGTTGAAGGGGTTCCCCTACTCGGAGAACAAGCCAAGGAATCTGAGGATGTGCTTGGCCAGGGCCTCGTCGATCTCCGTGTGGCGTGGGACAGGCTGCATCTTGCCGGTGGCGGGGTTTATGTAGAGGTCGTGCCGACCGCCGCGTCTGAGCAGCCTGCAACCTCCCGAGGCAAGCTTCCTGACCAGGTCGCGCCGCTTCATACCGCGATCTTGCGGCTGGCAAAGCCGGGGGGTACGTCCTCCAGGACCATCAAGCGGTATGCGTCCCGCAGGTTTTCCTCAAGCTCCTCGACTGTCTCGCCCTGGGTCATGATCTCGGGGTGCTCGAGGATCTTCCCGAGCCAGAACTTCTCGCCCTTCCAATAGATCATCGTCAGGCTCGTGGTCATGCTCCAGCCTCCAGGCGAGAGTATACCGGCACGGTTCTCTCGCCGTTCGCCATGGTGGTGTGGTTGGCGCCCGCGCGGAGCAGGCGGAAGCCGGGGCCGGCGAACATGCTGGGCGAGGTAAGACTCGTGCACCAGACCGTGAAGCTCGAGAGCACGCTCGCGTTCTCCCGATCCCCACGGCAGACCCCACGTTGAGTGGCTTCATGAGAGGAGTTCCTAGGGCTTGACCTCCCGAGCGACGCCCCGTAGTGTGTAAGGAGGATAATATCGTTAATGGATTGAAAAGTAAGGAGGACCTCGTGACGGGGACGGTGACGAGCAAGGGGCAGGTCACGATCCCGGTCGAGGCACGCCGCAAGTTGGGGATCGTGCCGGGGACGACGCTCGAGTTTGTCGTCACCGACACCGGGACGCTGATCGTCATCCCCCGCTCGCGCTCGGTCCGCGACCTCAAGGGGATGATCCCGCGGCCGAAGCGGGCGCTCTCCGTGGAGGAGATGGAGCGCGCGGTCCACAGCGGAGCACGTGCGTGATCGCGCTCGACACCAACGTGCTGGTGCGCTACATCGTCCAGGACGACCCGGTGCAGGCGGCCGCGGCGACCCGGCTCATCGAGTCGGAGTGCAGCGCCGACGAGCCCGGCCTGGTGTCGTCGGTGACGCTGTGCGAGCTGGTATGGGTGCTTGCTCGAGGCTACCGCACCGCCAGAGCGCGCATCGTAGCCGTGCTGCGCGCCATTCTCAGCGCCGAGGAGCTGCAGGCCGAGGATCCCGACCGGGCATGGCGAGCGCTGGGCTGCTTCGAATCCGGCGGCGCCGACTTCGCCGACTACCTCGTCGGCGCGGGAAACCGCGACCGCGGCGCGAAGACGACCTACACGTTCGACGCCAGGGCCGCGGCAAGCGAGCTGTTCACCCTGATCGAGTAGCAACCGTCGGCCGCGAACGGCGGGGGAGCCGGCCTGCAGCGCGGGCGGAGCGCCCAGCGCCGGCGTTGCGGCCGGTCATCGACCCGCGTCGTGCTGTGGCGGATCGGGCGGGCCCGCCCGCGGACAGCCGTCGCAGCCGCAGCTCCCACCGGAGTGCGGGCGGAACCACGCTCGCCAGAGCGAGACGCCCAGGTACGCTGCGGCGCCCGCGACGATGGCGAGAACGGCGGCGAGCTGCACGGTCAGTACCCCAGCGCCGTGCCGGCGGCGTGGAGGGCGAGGCAGCAGACGTACGCCAGGGCGTTCATGCAGGCGAGCTGCGCCAGCGCCCATTTCCATCCGCCGGCCTCGCGGCGCACCACGGCTGTCGTGCTCACGCACTGCATCGACAGCACGAACCACACCAGCACGCCGAGTGCGACGAGCGGCGTCCACACCAGCGAGCCGTCGGCGGCGAGGTCGGCGCGCATCGCGGCGGCAAGCGAGCGCGTGTCGTCGCCGGGATCGCCGACGCTGTAGACGATTCCCACCGTCGAGACGAATACCTCGCGCGCGGCGAAGGCGCCGACCAGCCCGACGCCGATCTTCCAGTCGAAGCCGAGCGGGGCGATCACCGGCTCGATCGCCTGGCCGATCCGTCCCGCCACGGAGTCGGCGAGCGACGCGGCGGCGAGGTGGCGGGCGAGCGCTTCGTCGCGCTCGTCCGGCGCGCTCGGCGCATCCGCCGTCGCCGGCCACCGCCGCTCGAACTCCGCGGTCGCGGCCGCGACGGTGGAGCGCGACGGCGCGGGAAACGTCGTCGCCGCCCAGATGAAGACCGACAGCGCGAAGATCGTCGTGCCGGCGCGCACCACGAACGCCCGCGTGAACTGCCACGCCTGGTAGCCGACGTTGGCGGCCTTGGGCCACTGGTACTGCGGCATCTCGAGCAGGAACGGCGCCGGCCGGCCGGCCGCCCGCGTGCGCGCGAACGCCCACGCAGTGACGGCGGCGGCCGCGACGCCGAGCCCGTAGAGGAGCAGCATGAGCGCGGCCCGCCGCCACGCCGGCCAGGTGGCGAAGAACGTCGACACCAGCAGCAGATACACCGGGAGGCGGGCGCTGCAGGACATGAACGGCGCCACAAGGATCGTGGCCAGCCGGTCGCGGCGGGAGGCGATCGTCCGCGCCGCCATGATGCCGGGGATCGCGCACGCGAACGACGAGAGGAGGGGGATGAAGCTCTTGCCGTGGAGACCCACCTTCGCCAGCGGCCGGTCCATCAGGAACGCCGCGCGCGCCAGGTAGCCGCTGTCCTCGAGCGATCCCAGGAGCACGAACAGGAGCGCGATCTGCGGCACGAAGACGATGACCGCGCCGACCCCGGCGACCACGCCGTCGCGCAGCAGCGACCCGAGCACGCCATCGCCGACGCCGAGCAGCGCGATCGCCGCGTCGCCGGCGGCGACGACGGCGCCCTGCGCGAGCGCCATCAGCGGGTCGGCGACCACGAACACCGTGAGGAACAGCGCGGTCATCACCACGGCGAACGCCGCGAGGCCCCAGAAGCGGTGCATGAGCACGGCATCGACGCGCTCCGTGATGGAGACGCTGGTGGTCCCGGGCCGGCGGCAGGCGGCGACCACGGCGTCGATCCAGCGGTAGCGCCCGGCGACGTCTGCGAGGACCGGGTCGCCGTCCGCCTCGGGCCGCCACAGTGCCGCTGCCGGGCATGCGCTGTCGAGCGCAGCGCGCAGCTCCGCGACGCCGGTGCCGCGGTGCGCGACGACCGGGACCACCGGGACCCCGAGCGCCGCGGCAAGCGCCGCGGCATCGACGCCACACCCCTGCCTCTTCGCTACGTCGGTCATCGTCAGCGCGACCACGGTCGGGCGGCCGAGCTCCGCCACCTGGGTGAAGAGCAGCAGGTTGCGGGCGAGGTTGGCGGCGTCGAGGACGCAGATGATGGCGTCAGGCGCCGGCGTGTCGGCGCGGCGGCCGCAGAGCACCTCGGCAGCGACCTGCTCGTCGGGGGTGGCCGCGTGGAGCGAGTACGTGCCGGGCAGATCGACGACCGACACCGCGCCGTGCGGCGTCACGGCGACCCCCGTGCGACGCATGACCGTCACCCCGGCGTAGTTCGCCACCTTCTGGCGCAGCCCGGTGAGGGCGTTGAAGACGGTCGTCTTGCCGGCGTTGGGGTTGCCGGCCAGCGCGACGACGCGCATCGGCGCCGGGCGCGCGGACACGACGGCCCGCGCGCTCATCGAACATCCTCCGTCTCGACGTGCATCGCCTCGGTTGTGCGCACGCTGAGCAGGTAGCCGTGCGCCCGCAGCTCGATCGGGTCGCCGAACGGCGCCCGCCGCAGCAAGGTGACCTCGGCGCCGGGCACGAGTCCCATCTCGAGCAGCCGCCGCCGCAGCGCGGGCTCGCCGGTGAGCCGTGCGACCCGCGCCGAGGTCCCCGGTGCGAGACGTGCGAGCGAGCGCCCGGCGGCCTCGCGGGCGGCCGGCGGTGAGACCCCAGCCTGGCGCTGCGCCGGCGTCGCGAGACGGCAGCGCGTCCGCCGTCGGATCCGGTGGTTGAGCCACGAGGCAGCGGCGGCCAGTCTCGCGAGCATGGCGTCTCCCTACTTCCCGAGCGCCGCGAACGGGTGCTCGAGGCTCAGGTACAAGAGGACGGAGCGCTCGCCGTCGCTCGGCCCGACGCCGATCGGGAAGGCGATTCCCGGCACGATCTGGAGACCGCTCGGAAAGTCGAAGGCGAATCGCAGACCCGGAGAGACGAAGGCAGACCGGCGGCCCTCCACCGCGCCTTCCGCGGCGATCACCTCGTAGTCCGACCACACTCCCTCGAGCATCAGGTTGAAGCGGCTGCCGAGGAGGAACACGAACCCCTGCCCCAGGGCGAGGGCGGACGTGTCGGCGCTGGCGCCGGTGACGTCCTCGGCGCGCCGCACCGCCGTGTACCCCGCGTTGGTGTGGCTCACCAACCAGCGCGCCACCCGCACGCTCACCGGCAGGTTGGCCTGCAGCCCCCAGCCGCCGGCGCCGAGACCGCGGCTCGAGTCTCCCGACGGTACGAGGAGGGAGAGCCGCGGCGAAAACCACAGTCGACTGCCGGCGGCGAGCTGGTAGCGGTAGTTGAGCGCGACGTCGCCGACGCCGTACTCCGCCCCATCGTCGCCGTCGATCTGGAGTGCGGCCAGCGACAGCGAGAGCTGATGGCGCTGCGACGCGACCGGCCACTCCTCGGTGAAGGAGTACGCCCACGCACCACCGTCGGTCGCCCGGGTGTACACGCTGATGTGCTGGATGACGCCGTTCTCTTGGTTGTACGCCTCTTCGATGAGGAAGCTGTTGTCCATGATCGGGCTGTCGCCGTAGGGGTTCTCCCCCGGCTGGAAGGCGCCGGCGGCTTCCTGCGCCGCGGCGATCTCGGGCCGGTAGGTCAGCGCCGCGGTCGCGATGACCAGCAGCGCCGTGACGGAGGTCATGGAGAGGGTGGGCCTGGAGATCTGGTCGCTCGACACTGTGCACGCTCCTTTCAAGCGGGTGTGGCCGTGGGTCCGATCCGGCCGCTGGGCGCGCCGCGCCCGCCGTCGTTACCGCCGCGATGCGCGGCCCAGGTCCGCGCCTTCGGCAGCACCGTGCACCTCAATCGCTACCGAGCACCTCCAGCAGTCTCTTCCGCAGCGCCTCGAGCTGGCGCGACTTGAACGAGCTCCGGGTCGCATCGAGGACTGCGATCGCCTCGACGATGGCGGCGCGCAGGCACTGCGCCTGCGTGCACAGCGGCACCCGGCACGCCCCCGCCTCGCACACCTCCCGCAGCAGCCGGAGCTGCTCCCCCGACGTCGCCCGCAGCTCGGCGGCCGCCCGCTCGAGCATCGCCAGCGTGCTCTCGACCGCGGCGCCGCCGGCCGGAATCTCGAGGTGCGGGGAATGGGTCTCTGTCGCCATCGGGTGAAGCATAGCGTCTTGGAACAGAGCTGTCAACCATACTTAACAAACCTTTGGATAAATCATCTTCTCGACTCCAAGCAACGAAGTTGAGAGGGGGCCGGGCCGACCTCGGCGGCGCGGCGGCCGAACCCGGGATCCCCGGCGACCTACCGCAGGACAACCAGGAGCTGGCCGCCGTCGACGGTCATGCCGGGGGTGACCGCGACGCTCTCGACGGTGCCGGGGCACTCGGCGCAGATCTGGTTCTGCATCTTCATCGCCTCGAGGACGACCAGCGGTGCGCCGGCGGCCACCGCGTCGCCGGGCGCGACCGCGATCGACACGACCTTGCCGGGGATCGGCGCGCGCACCTCCTGCGGCCCCTGCGCGCCGAACCCGAGCCCCGCCACCTCGCGCTCCAGCGGGTCGCGGAGGTGGACGCGGAACTCGCGGTCGCCGAGCGAGATGCGCCACTTGTTGCGGGCGTCGCTGCGGTGCGCGACGGCGAACGTACGGCCGTCGGAGCACAGCAGCGCATGCAGCCCCGGCCCCACCGGCACGAACTCCACCTCGTAGCTCGCGCCGTCGACGGCGACGCGGAAGCGGTCGCAGACCTTGCGGACGTCGACGTCCACCCGCCGCTCGCCGCGCGCCACCCACCACTTCATCGCGGGTACCTGCCGTGGAAGGTGCGGCGGCCCTCGTCGCGCCAGCGCGCGCCCTCGCGCTCGCTGACGTCGAAGCCGTCGCGCGGGAGGCGCGAGGCGGCCTCGAAGTTGAGGCAGGCGGCGGCGACGATCGCCAGCTCCTCGAGCGCCGGGTCGCCGCGCGCCTCGAGCGTCTCCACGGATCCGGAGGCGAGCAGCTCGTCGAGCAGGCCGGTGTGGAGCTCGCCGCGAGTGAACGCGGGGACATCGAGGAGCAGGCGGAACAGCGGCAACGTCGTCGCGATGCCGCCGATTCGGTACTCGGTGAGGGCGCGCGCCAGGCGCGCGAGCGCGCGCGGCCGATCCTCCGCCCACACCAGCAGCTTCGCGAGCATCGGGTCGTAGTCGAGCGGCACCACCGACCCCTCGCGCACGCCGGAGTCGACGCGCACCCCCGGCCCGCCGGGGCGCTGCAGGAGCTGGATGGTGCCCGGCGACGGCGAGAACCCCTTGAGCGGGTCCTCGGCGTAGACGCGGCACTCGAGGGCGTGGCCGCGCGGGACGAGCGCCTCCTGGTGCAGCGAGATCGGCTCGCCCAGCGCCTCGCGGATCATCTCCTGAGCCAGGTCGATGCCGTAGACGAGCTCGGTGACCGGGTGCTCGACCTGCAGCCGGGTGTTGACCTCGAGGAAGTAGAACTCGCCCGACGGCGCGAGCAGGAACTCGACGGTGCCGGCGGAGCGGTAGCCCGCCGCGCGCGCCACCGTCACCGCCGCGGCGCCGAGACGCGCGCGCAGCTCGGGGTCGACCGCGACCGACGGCGCCTCCTCGAACACCTTCTGGTGGCGGCGCTGCAGCGAGCACTCGCGCTCGCCCACGTGCACGAGGTTGCCGAAACGATCGCCGATGATCTGCACCTCGATGTGGCGCGGCCGCTCGACGTACTTCTCGGCGTAGACGCGCGCGTCGGCGAAGAACGCCGCGCCCTCGGCGGAGGCGCGCGCGAGCGCCTCGGCGGCCTCGGCGTCGGAGCGCACCAGGCGCATCCCCTTGCCGCCGCCGCCGCCCACCGCCTTGAGCAGGATCGGGTAGCCCACGCGAGCGGCGAACGCGCACGCCTGCCCGGGGCTCTCCAGCGGGTCGCTCCCCGGCACCACCGGCACACCGACCTCGATCGCCAGCGCGCGCGCTGCGGTCTTCGAGCCGAGCAGCTCGATGACGCCGGGCGGCGGCCCGATCCAGATCATCCCGGCCGCCTCGACGGCGCGCGCGAAGCCGGCGTTCTCCGCGAAAAAACCGTAGCCGGGGTGGACGGCCTGCGCGCCGCTCTCGCGCGCCGCCCGCAGCACCGCCTCCTCGCTCAGGTACGACTCGCGCGCCGGCGGCGGCCCGAGGCGCACCGCGCGGTCGGCGGCGAGCACGTGCGGCTGCGTGCGGTCGACGTCGGAGTACACCGCCACACTCTCGTGCCCCATCTCGCGGCAGGCGCGCACCAGCCGCACTGCGATCTCGCCCCGGTTCGCGATGAGGATCCTCATCGCGCGAACCCGAGATACGTGGTCCGTGGCCAGTGGACAGTGGTCAGCATGCAGGACCCATCGCTGGGTGACGGTTCTACTGACCACTGACCACGGACCACTGACCACGCCTTTCTCATAGAGGGATGTTCCCGTGCTTCTTCGGCGGCATCCAGTCGCGCTTGTTGGCGGCGAGCGCGAGCGCGGTGATCACCCGCCGGCGCGTCTCGCGCGGACGGATCACCGCGTCGACGAAGCCGCGCTCGGCCGCGACCAGCGGGTTGGCGAACTTGTCGACGTACTCCCTTACGAGCTCGGCGCGGCGGGCGTCGGGCTCGCTCGCCTTCTCGATCTCGCGGCGATAGAGGATGTTGACCGCCCCCTGCGGGCCCATCACCGCGATCTCGGCGGTCGGGAAGGCGAAGTTGAAATCGGTGCGGATGTGCTTGGAGCCCATCACGCAGTAGGCGCCGCCGTACGCCTTGCGGGTGATCACCGTGACCTTCGGCACCGTCGCCTCGGCGAGCGCGTAGAGCAGCTTGGCGCCGTGCCGGATGATGCCGCCGTGCTCCTGCTCGACGCCGGGGAGGAACCCCGGCACGTCCTCGAGGATCAGCAGCGGGATGTTGAACGCGTCGCAGAAACGGGTGAAGCGCGCCCCCTTGTCCGAGGCGTTGATGTCGAGCACGCCGGCCAGGTGGTTCGGCTGGTTGGCGACCACGCCGACCGGGCGGCCGCCCATGCGGATGAACCCGACCACGATGTTGCGCGCGTAGTGCTCGTGCACCTCGAGGAACTCGCCCTCGTCGGCGACGGTGCGGACGAGCTCCTTGATGTCGTAGGGCTTGTTGGGATCGTCGGGAACGAGGCGGTCGAGGTGCTCGTTCTCGCGGTCGGGAGGGTCGCTGCTCTCGCGCACCGGCGGGTCGGCGGCGTTGTTGAGCGGCAGGAACGCGAGCAGGCGGCGGATGCGGGCGAGCGTGTCGACGTCGTCGGCGCACGCGAAGTGGGCGACGCCGGAGATCTGGGCGTGCGTGCTGGCGCCGCCCAGCCGCTCCATGGTGACTTCCTCGTGGGTGACCGTCTTGATCACCTCGGGGCCGGTCACGAACATGTAGCTCGTTCCCCTGGCCATGAAGACGAAGTCGGTGATCGCCGGCGAGTAGACGGCGCCGCCGGCGCAGGGACCGAGGATCGCCGAGATCTGCGGCACCACGCCGGAGGCGATGGTGTTGCGCAGGAAGATGTCGGCGTAGCCGCCGAGCGAGACAACGCCCTCCTGGATGCGCGCGCCGCCGGAGTCGTTGAGGCCGATCACCGGCACGCCGAACTTCATCGCGAGGTCCATGATCTTGCAGATCTTCTCGGCGAACGCCTCGGACAGGGAGCCGCCGAACACCGTGAAGTCCTGCGCGAACACCGCCACCGGCCGGCCCTCGATACGCCCGAACCCGGTGATGACGCCGTCGCCAGGGATGCGCTGCTCCTCCATTCCGAAGTCGTGGCAGCGGTGCATCACCAGCCGGTCGACCTCCTCGAACGAGCCCGCGTCGAGGAGCAGCTCGAGGCGCTCGCGCGCGGTCAGCTTGCCCGCCGCGTGCTGCCTCGCGATGCGCTCGGCGCCGCCGCCCTCGATGCTCGCCGCCTCCAGCTCCTGCAGGCGCTGACGAAAGTCGCGACTCACGCTCGCCGCCTCCCTCGTCTCGACGTGACCCGGCCGCGCCGGAAAGCGACGTATGCTATCACGGAGTCCGCATGGTGCCTCCCGCCTCCACCGGCTTCGACGAGCTCGCTGTCCGCCTCGAGGAGGCGCGTCTGCCCGGCTTCGTCGACCTGTACGCCGCACGCACCGCCGAGGCGTGGTGGCGCGTCGCGGGCGGTGCCGTGCGCGGGCGGCGCGAGCTGCTGCGCGAGGGGGCGGCCGCGCGCCGCGATGGCTCGTTCGCTTCGGCCGACGGGCTCGACCGGCTGGTATTGGCGGAGCTGCTCGGCGTCCCGGCGCGCACCCTGCCGCCGTTCGCGCTCGCGCCGTTTCCCCGTCCCCCGGAAATCGGCGCGGTCGCCGCGACGCTGGCGCACGACGCCGAGCTGCACTGGCGCGGCGGCTGGGCGGCGATCATCGCCGGCGGCGCCGCCGTGCTGCTCCACCGCCCGGCCCTGCTCGAGCTCGCCCTGCCCGACGGCCAGCGCTTCCTCCACCCATGGCCGCTGCCTTCCGGCTGGCAGCCGCCGGCGCCGGCGCGGCGCGGCGCCGCCGCAGTGCGCGCCGGAAGGCGCGCAGTCCTGCTTGCGCCGGCGGCCGCGGCCGTGCTCTTTCACGAGCTGCTCGCCCACCCGCTCGAGGGCGACCTGCTGCAGCGCGGCGCCTCGCCGCTTGCGGGGCGGCACGGCGAGCGCGTCTTCACGATCCCCCTCGACGTCGACGACGACCCCCTCGTGCGCCACCTGCCCGGGAGCTTCACGGTCGACGACGAAGGGTTCCTGGCGCGCCGCCGTCCGCTGGTGCGCGACGGCGTCCTGGTCGGCTTTCTGTGCGACCGCGCCGCCGCCTCCGCGCTCGGCGGCGAGCCCGGCAACGCGCGTCGCGCCGGCGTCCACGCCCCGCCCCGGCCGCGGGTGTCCAACCTGGTGGTGCGCGGCGGCGCAGCCCCCGGCGACGCCCTGCGCGCCGAAGCGGAGATCGAGGTTGCAAGCCTCTCCGGGGGCACGATCGAGCCTCGTACCGGCCTGGTGTCGCTGGCCGTGCGCTCGGCCGCGGCGCTGCGCCGCGGCCGGCGCGCCGAGGCGCTCGCGCCGTTCGAGATCCGGGGCACCGCGGAGGCGCTGCTCGCCGCGGTGGCGGCCCTCGCCGGCCCCGGCGAGCCCACCGCCGAGCCCGGCTGGTGCAGCAAGGACGGCGAGGTGGTGGCAACCGGCGCGCTGGCGCCGTGGGCGCTGCTCGCCGGCGCGGAGGTGCGGTGAGGGAGCCCGCCGCGCCGCTCTTCCCCGCCGTGCACAGCGCGGTCGAGGAGCTGCGCCAGCGCGCCGAGCGTTTCGAGGTGTTCGCGCGCGCCGGCGAGAGCCGCCACCTGCGCCGCCACAGCGACGGGAGCTGGGAACGGCGCGCGAGCCGAGAGGTCGGGGTGGCGTGCCGGGCCGTCGCCGGCGGCTCGGCGGGCTTCGCCGCGTGCTCCGGGTCGAGCGCCCGCGCCGGCCGCGAGGCGGCGCGCGCCGCGCTCGCTGCGCGGCTCCCCGGGCCCGACCCGTTGCCGCCCCGCGAGCGGCTCGGCTGCCTGCCGGTGCCGCCGCCGGCGGCAGCGACAGGCGACCTCGATGCGCGCGCGCGCGCCTTCGCGGAGGCGTTCTCCAGGTGGGGCGACCGCTTGCGCCTCGTCGACCTGCGTGTCGTCGAGGGGTCGTCCAGCTCGCTGCTGGCAACGGGCGACGGCTTCTCCTGCGCGGCGCAGGCGAGCGGCGCGGTCGTCGAAGCGCTGCTCGCCCCGGAGCACGGCCCGCTGCGGCACCTCCACTGGGCGGCGCGCGCCCTCGCCGACCTCGACCCACGGCGGCTGGCGGCGCCCGCCGCCGAGGCGGCGCTGGCGGCCGCCTCCGGCCACGGCATCCGCCGCCAGCTCGCCGACGTGGTCCTCGCACCGGCGGCCGCAGCCCGCGTCGTTGCGGCGCTGGCGCGAGCGCTGGCAGCCGGCGCCGTGCCACCCGCCGCCGGCCCGCCGCGGCGGCGCGGCGGCGCCGCCTGGCACCTCGTCGACGAGCGCGCGGGGAAGCGGGCGCTGCTGCCGCTCCCGTGCGATGGCGAGGGTCTGCCGGTGGCGCGCCGCGAGCTCGTGGCCGGCGGGGCCGTCCTCGGCGGCTGGGCGACGTGGGCGCGCTCGCGCGAGACCGGCGCCGCGCCCGGCGGCTCGGTGCGCCCGTCGTACCAGGACGAGCCGCGCGCCGGCCCGGCCAACCTCGTGGTCCTCGGCGAGCGCCGCCACGCGCCTGCGGCACTGCTTGCCGCGCTCGGTGCCGGCTTTCTCCTCGACCTGCCGGCCGGCGACGCCAGGATCGCCGACGGCGCGCTGTCGCTGCACGCCGCCGCGGTGGCGGTTGCGCGCGGCCACCGCCGCGGCATCCACCCGCTGGTCGAGCTGCGCGTCTCGATCCGGCGCCTGCTGGGAGCGCTCGACGGCATCGGCGAGGACGATGCGTCGTTTGCGTTCGAGTGCACCGTCACCACCCCGTCGCTGCTGCTGCGCGGGGTGGAGATCGGGTAGAGGCAGTGGTACGCGGTTCGTGGATCGAGCGCACGGACCCAGGCAGCCGTTGCGGTCCCCGATTCCCGGTCGACGGATCGCCTTTCGCCGCCCCGGGGCAGGTAGAATCGACGTGGAGGCGCGATGGAGTTCGGGATTCTCGGACTGGAGATGTCGGGCAAGAGCACGCTCTTCTCGCTGCTCACCGGGCAGGGTGCGCCGGCCGCTCACGGCAAGCGCGAGGCGCACAGGGGCGTCGCGCAGGTGCCCGACGCGCGCCTCGCGCGTCTCTCGGCGATGTTCTCGCCGCGCAAGACGACACCGGCCACGGTGCAGTTCGTCGACGTGCCGGCGGTGGCCAGGGGCGGCTCGGCGGCGCTCAACCTGCCCGAGCTGCGCACCATGGACGGGCTCGCGGTGGTGGTGCGCGCGTTCGCCTCGGACGCGGTGCCGCACCCCGAGGGCGACGTCGACCCGGCGCGGGACCTCGAGCTGCTCGAGACCGAGCTGCTGCTCGCCGACCTCGCCGTCGTGGACGCCCGCCTCGAGCGGCTCGGCCGCGAGCTCGGGAAGCGGCGCGACGCCGGGCTCGAGGCCGAGCGGTCGGCGCTCGAGAAGTGCCGGCCGGCGCTGCAGCAGGGCACACCGCTGCGCCAGGTGCCGCTGTCGGTCGATGAGGCCCGCCTGCTCAAGGGGTTCACCTTCCTCACGCGCAAGCCGCTGCTCGTCGTCGTCAACGCCGGCGAGGACGACGTCGCCGATCTCGACGGCGCCGCGCGGCGCGCCGGCCTCGCCGCCTGGCAGAGCCGGCCCGGGGTGCTCGTCTGCCCGCTTTGCGCCACCCTCGAGGAGGAGATCGCGCGCCTCGCACCCGCCGACCAGACCGAGTTCCTGCGCGATCTCGGCCTGCAGGACCGGGCGCTCGACCGCGTGCTGCACGCCGCCTACGACCTGCTCGGGTTGATCTCCTTCCTCACCGTCGGCGAGGACGAGTGCCGGGCCTGGTCGATCCCCGCCGGCACCACGGCGGTGCGGGCTGCCGGTGCGATTCACTCCGACCTCGAGAAGGGGTTCATCCGCGCCGAGGTGGTGCCGTGGCAGGAGCTCCTCGACGCCGGCTCGCTCGCCGCCTGCCGCCAGCGCGGCACGCTGCGCCTCGAGGGGAAGGACTATGTCGTGCAGGACGGCGACGTCATCACCGTCCGGTTCAATCTTTGACTGAGGGGAGGTCTCGCGACCTCCCCTCGGCGCCGAGGTGAACTCGGCGCCCTCACCCCTTAAGCGCCGGCGTCGCTGCCGCTTCGCCGGACCGCCACCGAACCGCGGCGGCGCTGTCTGTTGGAGGGGAGGTCTCGCGACCCCCCCTGGAGCGCCGGTTAGGCGCCGCCCGGCGGCGTGGCGCCGGGCATGCCGCTCGGGGCCGGAGCTCCCGGGGCGCCGGGGGGCGGAGTCGGCGTCGCCTTCGGCGCGGGCGGAGCGACCGCCGGCGTCGGCGCCGCGACGGGGGCGGGGGGAGGGATCGTCTCCGCCGACGGCACGACCTGGCCGGCCGGCGGCGCTGCCTCGGCGGGGGGAGCGGGACGCGCGGCGGCCATCGCCGTCACCGCTTCCGGGTCGAGCGCGGTGACCGGCAGCGTGCGCGCCGCCACGCTCTCGCGGTAGTACTGGAGGTTTGCTTCGACCTGCACCTTCGAGTCGAGCACCAGCGGGTTCTTCTCCGGATCCGCGAGCTCCGGCAGCAGCCGGTACGCCCGCACGTAGTCAGCGATCGCTGCGCTGCTGCTGCCGCAGCGCTCCGTTGCGAGCGCCAGCATGAAGGCGGCGTAGGCGTCCTCGGGGCGCTCGTCGAGGGCGCGCGCAAAGGTCTTCGCCGCGTCCTCGCACCTCCCCTGGCGGTGCTGCACGAGCCCCAGGCGGTAGCGCGCCGCGAACAGGTGCTTGTCCGCCTTCACCGCGGCGCGCAGCCAGTGCTCGGCATCGGCCAGCAGCCCCCGCTCGGCGAGCAGGACGCCGAGCTCGGTGAGGTCGGCGGCGCTCGCCTGTTTGGCCTCGGCGAGCGCGAGGTAGGCCAGCGTCGCACGGTCCTGCGGACTGTCCGGCGACAACGACGCCCTGAGATCACCGCACCACGCCGGGGCCGCCAGCACCGCGATCACAACCGCCAGAGCCACTCGCCTCATCATCCCCTCCCGCGCCGCACGCGGGCTCTCAGCTTCACCTGCGTGCCCTCCTGGACCACGTCGAACCCCTCCACCACCGCGCCGCGCTCCTCGAGCGCCCGCCGCTGCGCCTGCAGGGTGTCCCGGAAACGCTCGAGGCCGACGGTGCCGGCGCTGCCCACCGCGCGCAGGGCGGCGATGTATGTCGCGTGCAGGCGCTGCCACTCGTCCTCGACAGCTCCTACGGGCGCGCGCCGCGCGGCGTTGATCTCCTCCGGCGGCGCCGTCATGCCCTTGCGCGACGCCTCGCGGTCGCGGAGCTGCCGCTGCCACAGCGCGTTGTACGTCGCGAACCGGTGCAGGAGCTGCTGCACGCGGAACCCGTCGGCCGGCGTCGGCGCCTCCTGGCGCGAGAGCTCGCGCAGGCGCCGCTCCAGTGCGTCGCGCTCGCGCTCGGGGGGGATGCGCACGGCGGGGTCGTGCGCGAAGAAGCGCTCCCACCTCCGCGCCAGCTCGTCGAGCCAGCGTCCGAGCTCGCTCGCCAGGTCCGGTCCGGCCATCGGGTGAAGGATACCGCGGCGGCGGAGCGGACGCTGAGGTCCGGACTAGAATGCCCGCATGAGCTCGCCGCTCGCCTCCCTGCCAGCCGTTCACCGCCTGCTCGCCGACGAGCGCCTGTGCGCCGCCGCGGCGGCGCACGGCCGCGACCGCGTCCGCGAGGCGGTGCGCGCCGCCCTCGCCGATGCGCGCCGCACGATGGCCGGCGGCAGCGGTGCACCGACCCCCGAGCAGCTCGCCGCCGATGTGCTCCGCCGCCTCGCCGCGGCGGCGCGGCCGGCCTACCCCGCCGTGATCAACGCCACCGGCGTGCTGATCCACACCAACCTCGGGCGCGCGCCGCGCCTGGCGGCCGCTGCGGCGGGCTACCTCGCGCTCGAGTACGACCTCGACGCCGGCGAGCGCGGCGAACGGCTGGCGCCGGTGTGTGAGCGCCTGGTCCGCTATTTCGGCGCCGAGGCCGCCACCGTGGTCACCAACAACGCCGCGGCGCTCGTGCTGCTGCTCGCCGCCCACGCCGCCGGCCGCGAGGTGATCGTCTCGCGCGGCGAGCTGATCGAGATCGGCGGCTCGTTCCGTCTGCCCGAGATCATGGCCGCCGCCGGCGCCCGCCTCGTCGAGGTCGGGTGCACCAACCGCACCCGCGCCGCCGATTTCGACGCGGCCTGGAGCGAGGCGACCGCCGCGATCCTGGTCGTCCACCGCTCGAACTTCCATCTCTCCGGGTTCGTCGCCACGCCCGAGGTCGCCGAGCTCGCCGCGGTTGCGCGGCGGCGCGGCGTGCCGCTGTGGGTCGACCAGGGATCCGGGTGCCACCTCGATCTGGCGCGCTACGGCCTGCGCGGCGAGCCGACGGTCCGCGACCTGCTGCGCCAGGGCGCCGACGCCGTGCTGTTCTCCGGCGACAAGCTGCTCGCGGCGCCGCAGGCCGGGATCGTGGTGGGCTCCGCGAGCGTCGTCTCGCCGCTGCGCCGGCACCCGCTGCGGCGGGCGTTGCGACCCGACAAGGCGGCGCTGGTGGGCCTCGCCGCGACGCTCGACGCCTACCTTGCCGGGCAGCCCGAGCGCGTGCCGCT
This sequence comes from uncultured Thermoanaerobaculia bacterium, assembly GCA_964594125.1. Lineage (GTDB taxonomy): Bacteria > Acidobacteriota > Thermoanaerobaculia > Thermoanaerobaculales > Thermoanaerobaculaceae > CAVRZJ01. Next base: position 50,434 of record CAZQLL010000007.1, read on the forward strand.
GTACGCGCTGCTGGCTGCGCCGGAGGCGGCGCTGCGGCGGCGAGCCCGCCGCCTCGCCGCCCGGCTCGCCGCCGCCGGCGGCGACGCACGCGCGGTCCCCACCCGCGCCGTGCTCGGCGGCGGCACCACCCCCGGCCAGACGGTGCCGTCGTGGGCGGTGGCGCTTCCCGGCGGCGAAGGCCTGGCGCTCCGGCTGCGGCGTGCCGACCCGCCGGTGGTCGCGCGCGTCGAGGAGGGCAACGTCCTCCTCGACCTGCGCGCCGTTCTCCCGGCCGAGGACGCCGCTGTCATGGAGGCCGCAGTCGCCGCGCTCGGGTAGGCGCGCCGCGGCGGATCCCGCGGCGCCGGACGCGGCACGCGCCGGAGCTGCCTCAGAGCTTGTGAAGACGCCTCTCCACGCGCTCTGACCATCTCCTGCAGGGGTGGACCGCTGCCCGCCCCCTGCCCGCGACGTTTGCGTCCCGGGCCTCGCCCCACCCGCCGCCGCGCCCTTGGCGGGGCGCCGGAGATCTTGTATCTCTTTGCAAGCTCATGGCGCGGCCTGCGGCCGCAGCCCACGCCGCGGGAGCAGGCCCGCGCTGACTCCTATCGGAGGGGAGGCCTCGCGACGTCCCCTGGAACGCGGAGGTGAAGTCGGCGCCTTCACCCCCTGGGCGCCGGCGGCCCTCCCCGGCCGCCGGGGCGATGCCGCTCGCGAGAATCTGCGCGCGCCGCGACGGCTTCCGGATGGAGCAGATCAGTCGGAGAGCGCGGACTCGGGGACCGAGAGAAAACGGGCGAGCTCGCCGGCCTCGTCGGCAGCGAGGCGCGCCGCGAGGGCGCGCGCGGCCGGGTCGCGCAGACCGGCGCGGCAGGCGTCCGCGGCGACCCCGAGCTGACCGATGCCGACCACGCCGCCGGCCGCGAGGATCGTCACCCGCTCGAGGGTGTTGGCGAGCTCGCGCACGTTTCCGGGCCAGTCGCGCAGCACCAGCGTCGCGAGCGCCGCCGGCCGCAGCGTCGGCTGCGCGAGGCCGTGGCGGGCGGCGGCGCGCGCCAGCAGGTGGAGGGCGAGGGCGGGGATGTCCTCGCGCCGTTCGGCGAGGCCCGGCAGCGCTATCGGGAAGACGTGCAGCCGGTGATAGAGGTCGCGGCGGAAGGCGCCGGCGGCGACCGCGTCGGCGAGGTCGCGATTGGTCGCCGCCACGACGCGGACGTCGACCGCGATCTCGCCCTCGCCGCCGAGGCGGGCGACACGGTGGTCCTCGAGCGCGCGCAGCAGCTTGACCTGGGTGGCCGGCGGCACCTCGCCGACCTCGTCGAGGAAGAGGGTGCCGCCGCCGGCCTGCTCGAACCGCCCGGGGTGGCGGGCGGTGGCGCCGGTGAACGCGCCGCGCTCGTAGCCGAACAGCTCGGCCTCGACCAGCGTGTCCGGAACCGCCGCGCAGTTGAACGGCACGAACGGGCCGGAGCGCCGCGACGAGAGCTGGTGGAGGGCGCGCGCGAACAGCTCCTTGCCGCTCCCCGAGGGCCCGGCGAGCAGCACGGCAGCATCGGTCGGGGCGACGCGGCGCAGCGCCGCGAGGGCGGCGAGAAACGGCGGGCTGGCGCCGATCAGCTCGTCGACGAAGCTCCCGGCCACCGGCGCCAGCAGGGCGCGGCGCGGTTGCGCCGCCGCCGCCAGCGCCGCCAGCACGCGGTCGACGTCGAGCGGCTTGGTGAAGTAGTCGCGCGCGCCCGCCTTGAGCGCGGCGACCGCCGTCTCGACGGTGGCGTGCGCGGTGATCAGGAACACCGGCACCTGGGTGTCGGCGGCGCGCGCAGCGGCGAGCACCGCGAGCCCGTCGGCGCCCGGCAGCTTGAGGTCGGTGATCACCGCGAGGTACGGGCCCTGCGCCGCCAGGCGGCGGACGGCGTCGTCGCCGCGCAGGGCCACCTCGACCGCGTACCCCTCGCGCGCGAGCGTCTCCTCGAGCATCGCCGCCAGGCTGCGGCGGTCCTCGACGACGAGCACCGGCGGGCCGCTCATCCGCCCGCCCCGCGGGGCAGCGTGACCACGAAGCGGGCGCCGCCGCCGGGCCGCTCCTCGTGCGCCACGTCGCCGCCGTGCAGCCGCGCCAGCCGGCGCGCCAGCGCGAGGCCCAGCCCCCCCGACGGCTTGGTCGACGCGAACGGCGCGAACAGCCGGCCGCGGACCTCTCCGCTCACCCCTGGACCGTCGTCCTCGACGGCCACCCGCACCGCGGCCGGCGCCGCGTCGACCCGCACCCAAACCGAACCGCCGCCCTCCTCGACCGCCTCGACCGCGTTGCGCACGAGGTTGTCGAGCACGACTCCGAGGGCGAGGGGGTCGCCGGCCACCACGGCGCCCGCGCACGCCGACAGCGCGATCGCGACGCCGGGCGAGCGGCCCAGCGCGCGGTTCACCGCCTCGCCGGCGAGCAGGCCCATGTCGACCGGCTCGCGCCGCAGGTCGCGCGGCTCGGCGAAGCCGAGGAAGCGGTCGAGGACGCCGGAGAGCGTCTCCGCCTCCGCCTCGATCGCCGCCAGGTAGCGCCGGCGCTGCGCGTCGTCGGCGCGCCCCAGCAGCCGCAGGTAGCCGCGGATCGTCGCCAGCGCGTTGCGCAGCTCGTGCGCCATCCCGGCGGCGAGCTCGCCGAGCGCCGCCATCCCCTCGCGCTCGCGCACCGCGCGTTCGAGCGCCTCGACCTCGCTGCGGTCCGAGAGGAACACGACCTCTCCCAGCGGCCGCCCTCCGGAGGAGCGCAGCGGGAACCGCCGGACGTCGAGCGCCCTGCCGGCGACCTCGAGCCTGCCCGGACCGGCCGCCAGCGCCGGCGGCGGCGCCTTCCCGGCGCGCAACACCTCCGCGAGCAGCTCGCCGGCGAGGGCGTTGCTCGCCCGCACGGCGCCGTCGGCATCGACGATCACCACGCCCGCTCCGGACTCGCGGGTGAGCACCCCCGAGAGCACCGCCAGCTCGTCGGCGCGCTCGCGCAGCGCCGCCTCGGAGCGCTGCAGCCGGGCGACGGTGTCGCGGAATGTCGCCACCAGGAAGCGGTCCTCGGCCTCGCCGGCGCGCGGCGCCGTGACGCTTGCCGCCGCCGCCAGCAGCTCGCCGTAGGGCCGCAGCACCCGCACCACCAGCAGCCACGCGAGCAGCGCGCCGCCGCCGGCGACGGCGACCGCCATCACGCCGGCGAGCAGCCGCCAGCGCCCCGCCGCCGTGGCCGCCGGCACCGCCACCACCGCGCGGACGGCGCGCCCATCGGAAAGCACCTCGTAGGCGACCGCAACGGTCGCGCCGGCGAGCGCCAGCGGTCCCGCCGGCCGGCGGTCGCGCGCCTCCCACTCGAGGCGCGACTGCCACGGCCACCACGCCGGGTCGAGCGGACCGGCCTCGCCGATGCGCTCCACCACCCGCCCGCCGGCCACCAACGCCACGCCGACGCCGGGAGGGGGGGCGGCGCGCCCGCCGGCGGGCGCCGCAGCGAGCACTGCGGCGGCCGCGCGCGCCGCCGCCGTCGCCGCGGCGCGCGACTCCGCCTCGACCGCGTCGGCCAGCTCGAGGACACCGCGCAGCTCGACGAGCACCGCGAGCAGCACGACGACGATCGCCGTGCCGATCAGGAGCTCCGCCTCGCGGAAGCGCGGCGACGGCAGCGACGTGCTCACGGCCGCGCCCACCCAAGCCAGCGCACCATCGCGGGGCCGGCGAACAGCACCAGCGCGGCTGCAAGCGCCAGGAACACCCCGAACGGCAGCTCGGTGTCGCGCCGCGCCCGGCCGGCGGCCATCATCGCCACGCCGACCGCGGCGCCGGCGCACGACCCGAGGCCGAGCGCCAGCAGCGCTCCCTGCCAGCCGAGGAAGGCGCCGATCATCGCCAGCAGCTTGACGTCGCCGAGCCCCATCCCTTCGCCGCCGCGCAGCGCCCGGTAGGCGACGATCACCAGGTACGGCAGCGCGCCGCCGATCGCCGCGCCGAGCAGCGCACCGGGCAGCGTGGCGAGTCCGCCGAGCGCCGAGAACGCGAGCCCGGCGGCGATCCCCGGCAGCGTCAGCGCGTCCGGCAGCAGGTGGTGCTCGAGGTCGATCAGCGCCAGCGGCAGCAGCAGCAGCACGAGCACGGCCGCCTCGGCGCCGGCGAGCGAGGGGCCGAAGCGGGCGGCGACGGCGGCAAGCAGCGCGCCGGTTGCGAGCTCCACCAGCGGGTAGCGCGGCGGGATCGGCGCCCGGCACGCGCGGCAGCGGCCGCGCAGCGCGAGCCAGGAGAGCACCGGCACGTTGTCGAACCAGCGCACCGGCGCGCCGCACGCAGGGCAGTGGGAGCGCGGGCGGACGAGCGACAGCTCGCGCGGCAGCCGGTAGACGACCACGTTCAGGAAGCTGCCGAGCACGAGGCCGTAGGCGGCGGCGACGGCGGGAAGGAGCCAGTCCGGCATGCAGGGGAAGGCTATCACTGAACGCTTTGGCCAGTGGCCCGTGGAGCGTGGAGCGTGGCCCGTGACCCGTGGCGGGAGGAGAGAGAGGGGCGGCGCGGGCGGGGGGCTAGAATGAACCGGCCCGGAGGCCCCATGAGACGCCGCACGATCCACTGCCTGTCCACGAGATCCCTGCTGGCCGTCGGCGCGTTCGCCGCAGCGGCGGGGTGCGGGGGGGGCAGGGAGGCGCCGCCGGCGGAGGGTGCGTCGGCGAAGCCGGTGGTCGGCGTGTCGCTGCTCACCCGCACGCACCCGTTCTACCAGGAGCTCGAGGCCGGCCTGCGCGAGGCCGCCGCCCGCCACGGGCTCGAGCTCTCGGTGCAGGCCGGCGAATTCGACGTCGCGCGCCAGAAGGACCAGCTCGAGAGCTTCCTGGTGTCGCGCGTCGCCGCGATCGTGGTCGCGCCGTGCGACTCGCGCTCGATCGGGACGACGATCCAGGCCGCCAACCGCGCCGGGGTGCCGGTGTTCACCGCCGACATCGCGGTGCTCGCCGAGGGCGTCCAGGTGGTGTCGCACGTCGCCTCCGACAACGTCGCCGGCGGCCGTCTCGCGGCCGACGCGCTCGCCCGGGCGCTGGGCAGCCGCGGCGCCGTCGCGATCATCGACCACCCCGAGGTGGAGTCGGTGATCCAGCGGGTGCGCGGGTTCGAGGAGCGGCTGGCGTCCGCGTACCCCGAGATGCGGGTGGTGGCGAAGCTCTCGGGGCGGGGCAGCAAGGACATCGCGTTCCGCACCGCCGAGGACGTCCTGCAGGCGCACCCCGAGCTCGACGGCATCTTCGGCATCAACGACGACTCCGCGCTCGGCGCCCTCGCCGCGGTCGAGAAAGCAGGCCGCGCGGGCCGCGTGACGATCGTCGGCTTCGACGCCATTCCCGAGGCGCGTGCCGCGATCGCCGCCGGCAAGATCTACGCCGACGTCGTCCAGCAGCCGCGCGAGATCGGCGCCCGCACCGTCGACGCGGTCGCCGCCTACCTCGCGGGCGCGCCGGTCGACCCGGTGACGCTGATCGAGTGCCGCCTGTACACCCGCGCCGACGCCGCGCCGGGAGCCTAGGCGGCAGTGGCGGGCGCCGCGCGAGCCGCCGCTGCGCCGGTGCCGGCGGTGCGCCTGGCCGGCATCGCCAAGGCGTTCGCCGGCGTGCCGGCGGTGCGCGCCGCCGACCTCGAGCTGCTCGCCGGCGAGATCCACGCGCTGGTCGGCGAGAACGGCGCCGGCAAGAGCACGCTGATCAAGGTGATCACCGGCGCCCACCGGCCGGACGCGGGGACGTTCGAGCTCGCCGGTGCGCCGGTCGCGTTCGCCTCGCCGGCCGCCGGGCTCGCGGCCGGGGTCGCCGCGATCTACCAGGAGCTCACGCTGGTGCCGGCGATGTCGGTGCTCGACAACCTGGTCCTCGGCCACGAGCCGCACAGGGGCGGCCGCCTCGACCGCGCGGTGGCACGGCGGCGCGCCGCCGCGGTGCTCGCGCGCCTCGGCTCCGAGGTCGATCTCGCGGCCGAGGCGCGCGCACTCGGCGTCGCGCAGCAGCAGCTCGTCGAGATCGCCAAGGCGTTGCTGCGCTCGGCGCGCGTGCTGATCCTCGACGAACCGACCGCGGCGCTCTCCGGCCGCGAGGCCGAGCGGCTGTTCGCGGTGCTCAGGGAGCTGCGGCGCGACGGCATCGCGATCCTCTACATCTCGCACCGGCTGGAAGAGGTGACGGCGCTCGCCGACCGCGTCACGATCATGCGCGACGGCGCGACGATCGGCGCCTGGCCGGCGGGCGCGCTGTCGCGCGAGGCGGTCATCGAGCGGATGGTCGGCCGCCCGCTCGCCGACGAGTACCCGCCGCGCGGCGGGGCGGCCATCGGCGAGGTGCTGCTCGCCGTCGAGCATGTGAGCGGCGGGTTGGTGCGCGACGTGTCGTTGGCGGTGCGCCGCGGCGAGATCGTCGGGCTCGCGGGGCTGGTCGGCGCCGGCCGCACCGAGCTCGCGCGCCTCGTCTTCGGCGCCGACCGCCGGACCGGCGGCACGATCCGCGTCGGCGGCCGCACCGTGGCGATCCGGTCGCCGCGCGACGCGATCCGCGCCGGCATCTGCCTGCTCACCGAGGACCGCAAGGGGCAAGGGCTGCTGCTTGGCCGGCCGGCGATCGAGAGCTTCTCGCTCCCCAGCCTCTCCCGCTTCGCTCGCTTCGGCTGGCTGCGGCGGGCCGCCGAGCGTGCCGCTTTCGCGCGCCACGTCGCCGCGCTCGGGGTCAAGGTGAGCGGCGCCGCGCAGCCGGCGGCGCAGCTCTCCGGCGGCAACCAGCAGAAGCTGCTCATCGCGCGCTGGCTCGAGGCCGACGCCGAGGTGGTGATCTTCGACGAGCCGACGCGCGGCGTCGACGTCGGCGCGCGCTACGAGATCTACCTCCTGATCCACGCGCTGGCGCGCCGCGGCAAGGCGATCCTGCTGATCTCCTCGGAGCTGCCCGAGCTCCTCGGCGTCTGCGACCGCATCCTCGTCATGCGCGGCGGGCGCGTCGCGGGCGAGGTCGCCGACGTCGCCGCCGCCACGCAGGAGCACCTCATGGCGCTGGCGATCGGGTAGCGCTCGGTTGCTACACTGGCGGCGCCTGTGCACGACGGCGGGCGCGAGGGAGCGGAGCGGCAATGGTGCGGCGGAAAGGGAAGCCGTAGCGTGTCTCTCTTCGGCGGGCTCCGCCGCCGTCTCCGCCTGCCGCTCGATTCCAGTCTGGTCGGCGTGCTGTCGGTGCTCATGCTGCTCGGCGCCTTCTTCTCCGCGGTCACCGTCAAGGAACAGCAGCCCGAGGGCGAGCGGGCGGCGCGCCTGCTGGCGCCTCGGCTGGCGGCCCTGCCGCCCGGCGGCGCGGTGGTGGCGGTGGGCCGCGACACCGCGGAGGACCGCCGCTTCACCGCCGCCGTCGTCGCGGCGGCCGCCACCGGCGGGAGGCCGGCGCACGCCGTCAACGGAGAGCCCGCGGCGGTGCGCGAGGCGCTCGCCGCGCACGGCGGTGCGGTCGTGGCGCTCGTGGCGCCCGAGTCGTACGCCGCGGCGGCGCGTGGCAGCGCCGAAGGCTTGCCGCGGTTCGCGGGTGCGGCGGTGGTGACGCCGCCGAGCTACCGCTGGCCGACGTTCCTGCTGCCGTCCAACCTGCGCAACGTCGCCAACCAGATCGCGGTGATCGCCATCGTCGCGATCGGCATGACGATGGTGATCGTCACCGCGGGGATCGACCTGTCGGTGGGCAGCCTGATCGCGCTCTCGGCAGTGGCCGTGGCGTGGACGATCGGCCGCCTCGGCGGCGAGGCCGCGTCGGCGCCGGCGATGCTGCTCGCCGGCGCGGTCACGGTGGCGGTGTGCGCCCTCACCGGGGCTTTTTCCGGGCTCGTGATCACGCGCTTCCGGGTGCCGCCGTTCATCGCCACCCTGGCGGTGATGCAGGTGGCCAGCGGCCTCGCCTACATCGTCTCGCAGGGCAAGCCTATCTACCGCATCCCGGAGCGTTTCGTCGTGCTCGGGCGCGGCGCCGACCCACTGCTCGCGGTGCCGTGGGCGGTGTGGCTGATGCTGGCGCTGTACGTCGCCGCGCACCTGGTGATGGAGCACACCGTGCTCGGCCGCCACGTCTACGCGGTCGGCGGCAACCCGGAGGCGGCGCGCCTCGCCGGCGTGCCGGTGAACCGCGTGATCGTGATCGCCTACGTGGCGTGCGCCGCGCTCGCCGGCCTCGGCGGCGTGGTGATGGCGTCGCAGCTCCGCTCCGGCGCCCCCACCTACGGCACGATGTACGAGCTGTACGTGATCGCCGCCGTGGTCGTCGGCGGCACGTCGCTGGCCGGCGGCGAAGGGACGATCGCCGGCACGCTGGTCGGAGCGTTCATCATCGCCGTGATCCAGAACGGCATGAACCTCACCAACGTCGAGAGCTACACGCAAAAGGTGGTGCTCGGCGCGGTGATCCTCGGCGCGGTGCTGCTCGACCGGGCTCGCCGCCGCCGCAGGGGAGGAGGCTGAGCCCGTCATGAAGCACCAGCGCTACGCCGCCGTCGCCGTGCCCGCCGCCCTCGCCGTTGCCGCCGGTCTCGCGGCTGCCGAGCCCCGCGCCGCCGACCTCCTGCCGCTCCCGGCCGCCGCCGTCGCCGGCGAGGGGGAGCTGGCGATCACCGCCGCGTTCGCGGTGGACGCGTCGCAGTGCCGCGACGACCGCGTGGCGGCCGCCGCGGCGCGCCTGCCCGGACGGCTGGCACGGTGGACGGGCATGCGCGTCGTCCCCGAGCCGGCGCGGCCCGTGCTGGCGATCCGTTGCGGCGCGGCGCCCGCCGTCGTGCAGCGGCCGGTCGAGGACGAGAGCTACACGCTCGAGGTCACGCCGGCCGGCGCCGTGCTCACCGCCGCCACCCCGTACGGTGCGCTGCGCGGGGTCGAGACGTTCCTGCAGCTCGTCGAGCCGCGTGCCGGCGCCTTCGCGGTCGCGGCGGTGCGCATCGAGGACCAGCCGCGGTTTCCCTGGCGTGGGTTGCTGGTCGATGCCGCCCGCCACTTCATGCCGGTCGACGCGATCGAGCGGGTGCTCGACGCGATGGCCGCCACGAAGCTCGACGTGCTGCACTGGCACCTCACCGAGGACCAGGGGTTCCGCGCCGAGAGCCGGCTGTACCCGCGCCTGCACACCCACGGCTCCGACGGCGAGTTCTACACGCAGCAGCAGATGCGCCACGTGGTCGCCTACGCGCGCGCCCGCGGCATCCGGGTGGTCCCCGAGTTCGACATGCCGGGGCACGTGACGGCGTGGCTCGTCGGCCACCCCGAGCTCGCCGCGGCTTCGGGGCCGTACGCGATCGAGCGCCGATGGGGGATCTTCGACCCGACGCTCGACCCTACGCGCGAGGAGGTGTACCGCTTCCTCGACCGCTTCATCGGCGAGATGGCCGCGATCTTCCCCGACCCCTGTCTGCACATCGGCGGCGACGAGGTGAAGGGCGCGCAGTGGGACGCCAGCCCCGCCGTCGCGGCGTTCAAGCGCACGCACGGCCTGGAGAGCAACGAGGCGCTGCAGACGCACTTCAACCGCCGGCTGCTGAGGATCCTCGCCAAGCACGGCAAGGGGATGGTCGGCTGGGACGAGATCCTGCAGCCGGACCTGCCGGCCGACGCGATCGTGCAGTCGTGGCGCGGCGCCGAGTCGCTGGCGGCGGCGGCGGCCGCCGGCCACCGAACGATCCTCTCTTCGGGCTACTACCTCGACCACCTCAAGCCCGCCGCGTACCACTACGCCGTCGACCCGCTCACCGGCGCCGCTGGCGCGCTGCCGCCGGAGGCGCGCGCGCGCGTCCTCGGCGGCGAGGCGTGCCTGTGGAGCGAGTACTGCTCCGCGGAGATGATCGACGGCCGCGTCTGGCCGCGCGCCGCGGCGATCGCCGAGCGGCTGTGGTCGCCGGCCGAGGTGGCCGACGTCGGCGACCTGTATCGCCGCCTGGAGCTGGCCTCGGCTCGCCTCGAGTGGGACGGGCTGCGCCACCGCGCGAACCCCGCGATGATGCTGCGCCGCCTCGCCGGCGGCCGCGACGATCACGCGCTTTCCGCCTTCGCCGGGCTGCTCGAGCCGCTCGGCATCTCCGGGCGGGCGCGGGCGCGCTCCTACACCTCTCTGACGCCGCTCCACCGGCTGGTCGACGCGCTGCCGCCGGAGAGCGGCGCCGCCCGCGCGTTCGCCTTGCTCGTTGACGCCTACCTCGCCGACGGCGAGCGGCGCGCCGGCCGCGACGAGCTCGCCCGCCGCCTCGACGCCTGGCGCCGGCTCGCCGGCGCGCTGGCGCCGACGATCGCGCGGACGCCGCTGCTCGCCGAGGTCGAGCCGATCGCCGCCGACCTGTCGGCCGCCGCGGCGGCGGCGCACGCGCGTGTCGCCGGCGGCGCCGACGCCCCGCCGGTCGAACCGGCGCTGCTCGAGCGGCTCGCCACCGACCGCGCCGAGGTGCGGGTGGCGGTCGCGCCGGCGCTCGCGCGGCTGCTCGCGGGACCGCGGCCGTGAGACGCGCTCCCATCGTCGCCGTGGCGCTTGTCGCAGTCACCCTGGGCGCGGCGGCGGCAGCGGCCGAGGCGCCTCGCGTCGCGCTGCTGGTCGAGCCGTCTCTCCCCGCGGTCGGTGCGCCGGCGCCGGATCTCCCGGCGCTGCGCGGCGCGCTCGCCGGCCTGCCGACAACCGAGCTCGACGCCCGCGCGCTCGCCGCCGGCCTCGACCGCGCCGCGTTCGACGTGCTTGTGCTGCCGTACGGCGCTGCGTTCCCCGAGCCCGCGTGGCCGGCGATCGAGCGGTTCCTGGCCGCCGGCGGGAGCTGGGTCAATCTCGGCGGCGTGCCGCTCGCCGCGCCGGCGGCGCGCGACGGCTCCGGGTGGCGCCCGCTCGCCGCTCGCACGGCGTACGCCAAGTCGCTCGGGATCGTGCAGAGCTACCTTGTGAGCACCGCGGGCCTCGCCTGCCGCGCCACCGCGGCGGGCGACGGGGCGCTGTGCGCCGGCCTCGCCCCCGCCACCGTGCAGGAGCTGATCGTGCGGCTCACCTCGACGGCGGCGCGGCCGGCGGAGTCGGGCTCGGACGGCGAGCGCGAGGCGCGCGTCACCGCGCTCGCGCACCTGTACGGCGACGGCGACCTGCCCCTTGCCGCGCCACTGGTTCGGGTCGACCGCTTGCTCGGACGCTTCGCCGCCGGCCGCTGGGTGCTCGCCACCGGTGACGCGCCGCTGCCGCCCGCCACCGTACGGCGCCTGATCGAGGACGCCGCCGCCGGCGCCTCCGAGCTCACCGTCGCCCCCTCGCTCGCCGCCTACCGCCCCGGCGAGACGCCGGAAATCGAGATTCGTCTCACCCGCCCGGGACGCCCCGCGGCAGCGGGCGGCGCGGCGGTTCGCGTCACGCTCCGCGACCCCGCCGGCGCCGTCACCGCCGCCCGCGACGTGACGCTCGCGGTCGAGGGCGGCTCGCTCGCCGGGCGGGTCGCACTGCCGCTGCCGGACGGCGCCGCCACCGGATTGTGGACGCTGCGCGCCGAGCTCGCCGGCGGCTCCGGCGCCGTGGCCGCCGGCGAGAACGGGTTCCGCCTGCACCCGGTGGAGACGCTCGCGGGCGGCGAGCCGCTCGCGGCCGGGCCGCGCTACCTCGAGCGCGGCGGCCGGCCGTTCCCGGTGATCGGCACCACCTACATGGCCGGCGACGCCCACCGGCGCTTCCTGCTCGAGCCCAACCCGGCGGTGTGGGAGCGCGACTTCGCGGCGATGGCGCGCGCCGGCGTCAACCTGGTGCGCACCGGGATCTGGACCGGGTGGGCCGCACACTGCGGCGACGGTCCCGAGCCGCGCGAGGCGGTGCTGCGCGCCCTCGAGGCGTACGTCCTCACGGCGCGCGCGCACGGCATCCCGGTGATCTTCACGTTCTTCGCGTTCGTCCCCGAGGCGTGGGGCGGGGCCAACCCGTACCTCGATCCGGCGGCGGTGGCGGCGCAGCGCGCGTTCGTCGGCGGCTTCGCGCGCCGGCTCGCCGGCGCCCGCGACGTGGCGTGGGACCTCATCAACGAGCCGTCGTTCTCCTCGCCCGAGCGGCTGTGGCAGTGCCGTCCCAACTACGACGCGCACGAGGCGGCGGCGTGGCGGCGCTGGACGCGCACGGTGCTTGCCGCCGGCGCCGACGACCCCGAGGCCGAGCTCGCCGACCGCTGGAATCTGCTCGCCGGCGAGGCGCTCGACCTGCCGCCGCTCGCCGACTTCGGCGACCGCAACCTGTTCGAGGCGACGCGGCCGCGCCGCGCCGCCGATTACAAGCGCTTCGCTCAAAGCGCGTTCACCGCCTGGGCGCGCGAGCTCTCGCAGACGCTGCGCGCCGCCGGCAACCCGGCCGCGCTGGTCACCGTTGGCCAGGACGAGGGCGGCATCGCCGAGTCGCCGAGCCCGCTCGAGCACGGCCGCGCGCTCGACTTCACCTGCAACCACACCTGGTGGCTGAACGATGCGCTGCTGTGGGACTCGCTCGTCAGCCGGCTGCCGGACCGGCCGAACCTCGTCGAGGAGACAGGCGTGATGACCGTCGAGCGGCTCGACGGCGGCCCCTGGCGGAACGAGGAGGAGTCGCGCAACCTGCTCGAGCGCAAGCTCGTGACCGCCTTCGGCGCCGGCGCCGCCGGCGCCGTGCAGTGGCTGTGGAACACCAACGTCTACATGCCGATCGACAACGAGGCCGGGATCGGGCTGCTGCGCGCCGCCGGGACGGCGAAGCCCGAGGCGGCGGCGTTTGCGGCGGTCGCGCGCTTCGTCGCCGCGCACGCCGCGCGCTTCCGCGGCGCCGAGGACGAGGAGGTTGCGGTCGTCCTGCCGCACTCGCAGATGCAGTCGGCGCGCGACCTCGGCACCGCGGCATCGCAGCGGGCGGTGCGGGTGCTCGAGCACGAGCTGCGCGTGCCGGTGCGCATCGTCGGTGAGGGCGGTCTCGACCGCCTCGGCCCGCGCCCCCACCTCCTGGTGCTGCCGTCGCCGCGGGTGCTGCGCGACGACGCGTGGCGTGGGCTGCTGGCGCTCGCCGACGCGGGCGCGACGGTGCTCGTCACCGGCACGTTCGACCGCGACGAGGTGGAGCGACCGCGCCGGCGCGCGGCGGCGCTCGGCGTGACCGCCTCGCTGCGCCCGGTCGCGCAGGAGGAGTCCGTCACCGTCGGCGGCGCGACCGTCGCCGCGCGCTTCCGCGGCAGCCGCGTCGAGCGCGCCGAGAAGGCGGTGCTCGCCGGCGACAGCGCTGCGACGTTGCACGAGATCGCGCGCGGCGCCGGGGCGCTGCTGTGGTGCCCGCTGCCGGTGGAGCTCGCCGAGGGACCGGAGGCGACCGCCGCCGTGTACGCGGCGGCGCTCGCTCGTGCCGGCGTTCGCCCGCCGCTGGAGGTGCGCGGCGCCGGCGCCGAGGTGCTGGTGCGGCCGGTGCTGCTCGCCGACGCGGTGCTGGTCGCCCTCGTCAACGAGAGCGACGAGGCGCGCGCGGTGGCGTTCCGCCTGCGCGGCGCTCCGGCGGAGGTCACGGTGACGCTGGCGCCGCGGCGCAGCGTCCTCGCCATGGTCGAGCGCGCCAGCGGGCGGCTGCTCGGCACCTCGTAGCTGCTCGCCCGGGAGGAGATCGATGCGCAACGCCACCGCTCGCCTCACACTGCTCGTCGCGACGCTGGCGCCGGCCGCCGCCGGCGGCGGCGACGCCGCCGCGCCGCCGCTCGACCGGCGGGTGTACATGGTCGCCACCGCCCACCTCGACACCCAGTGGCGGTGGACGATCAGGGACACGATCGACCTCTACGTTCCGGCCACCATGCGCGACAACTTCGCGCTGCTCGAGCGCTACCCGGGGTACGTGTTCTCGTTCGAGGGCGCGTTCCGCTACCGTCTGATGCAGGAGTACTACCCCGAGGAGTACGAGCGGGTGAAGCGGTACGTGCGCGACGGTCGCTGGAAGGTGGCCGGGAGCTGGGTCGACGCCGTCGACACCCACGTGCCGTCGCCCGAGTCGCTGATCCGCCACGCGCTGTACGGCAACGGTTATTTCCGCCGCGAGCTCGGTGTGACCAGCCGCGACGTGTTCCTCCCGGACTGCTTCGGCTTCGGCTACGCGCTGCCGTCGGCGGCGGCGCACTCGGGGCTGTTCGCGTTCTCCACCCAGAAGCTCACCTGGGGGTCGGCGATCAGGATGCCGTTCGACGTCGGCCTGTGGGAGGGGATCGACGGCTCGGCGCTGGTCGCCGCGCTCAACCCCGGCGACTACGTCTCGGTGGTCAGGCGCGACCCCGCGCTCGACGCCGCGGTCTACGCCACCCAGGACCTGCAGGCGCTGCGCTCCGGCCTGCCGGTGGCGATGCGCTACTACGGCGACGGCGACGTCGGCGGCGCGCCCACCGATGGCTCGGTGCGGGTCGTGGAGGAGAGCCTGGCGCGCCGCGAGTTCACGCGCGTGATCCCCGCCGCGCCCGACCAGCTCGCCCGCGACCTGCTCGAAAACGCGACGCCTGAGCAGGTCGCCCGCCTGCCGCGCTACCGCGGCGAGTTCCTGATGACCGCGCACGGCACCGGCTGCTACACCTCGCAAGGCGAGATGAAGCGGCGCAACCGCGCCAACGAGGTGCTCGCCGACGCCGCCGAGCGCGCCGCCGTCGCCGCGGACTGGCTCGGCGCGCTCCCCTACCCGCGTGCGACGCTGCGCGAGGCGTGGGAGCGCTTCCTCTGGCACCAGTTCCACGACGATCTCACCGGCACCAGCATCCCGGAGGCGTACGCCTACTCGTGGAACGACGAGGCGATCGCCGGCAACCAGCTCGCCGACGTGCTCGCAACCGCCGCCGCCGGCGTCGCGCGCGCACTCGACACGCGCGCCGAAGGAGCGCCGGTCGTCGTCTACAACCCGCTGGCGATCGCGCGCGCGGACGTCGTCGAGGCGCGGGTGACGTTTCCGGACGGCGCGCCGGCGGAGGTTGCGGTCACGGCGCCGGACGGACGCGACGTCCCCGCGCAGGTGGTCGAGCGCGACGGCGCCGCCGTGCGCGTCGCGTTCGTCGCCGCGGTCGGACCGGTGTCGTACTCGGTGTTCGCCGTCCGCCCCGCGGCGGCGGCGACCGCCTCCGGCGAGCTCGCCGTGAGTGCGGCCGCGCTCGAGAACGGGCGCTACCGCGTGACGCTCGACGCCGCCGGCGACGTCGCCTCGATCCGCGACAAGCGGCTCGACCGCGAGCTGCTCGCCGCGCCGCTGCGCCTGCAGCTCCTCGACGACGAGCCGGAGCAGTGGTCCGCCTGGGAGATCGACTACGCGGACATCTCCGCCACGCCAAAGGCGGTCGTCGCCGGCCCGGTGCGCGTGCGCGTGGTCGAGCGCGGCTCGGCGCGCGTGGCGGTCGAGGTGACCCGCGAGACGCTCGGCTCGACGTTCGTGCAGCGCGTGACCCTCGCCGCCGGCGCCGCCGGCGACCGCGTCGAGGTCGAGCACGCGGTCGACTGGCGTTCGCCCGGGACGCTCCTGAAGGCGGCGTTCCCGCTCGCCGCCGCCAACCCGACCGCGACGTACGACCTCGGCCTCGGCGCCGTCGAGCGCGGCGTCAATCGCCCGAACTTGTACGAGGTGCCGGCGCAGCGTTGGACCGACCTGACGGCGCCCGACGGCTCGTTCGGCGTGGCGTTGATCAACGACTCGAAGTACGGCTGGGACCACCCGGACGCCGCGACGCTGCGCCTGACGCTCCTGCACACGCCGCGCATCATGCGCTCGTGGAGCTGGCTCGACGACCAGGCGTCGCTGGACCTCGGCCGCCACCGCGTCCGCCTCGCGCTCGCCGGCCACAGCGGCGACTGGCGGCAGGGAGAGGTGCCGTTCCACGCCGACCGCTTCAACCAGCCGCTCGTCGCCTGGCAGGCGCCGGCACACGCCGGTGCGCTCGGCCGCAGCTTCTCGCTGCTCGCGGTGGAGGGCGCCGGGGGCGCCGCGCCGTTGGTGGCGGTGCGGGCGCTCAAGCTCGCAGAGGAGAGCGACGAGGTCGTCGTGCGGCTGCAGGAGCTCTCCGGCAGGCCGCAGGCAGGTGTCCGGCTGCGCCTGGCGCGGCCGGTGGTCGCGCTGCGCGAGCTCAACGGCGCCGAGGAGGCGGTCGCGGAGCACGGCACGAGCGGCGCGCTGCCGCAGCCGCTGCCGCCGCTCGCGCTCGCGGACGGCGCCGTCTCTCTCGGGCTCGCGCCGTTCCGGCCGCGCACGCTCGCCCTCACCCTCGCTCCGGCGCCGGTGGCGCTGGCGCCCGCCGAATCCACTCCGCTCGATCTGCCGTGGAACCGCGACGGAATCAGCGACGACGGCGACGGAGGCGACGGCGACCTCGACGGCGCCGGCCGCACGCTCGCCGGCGAGCTGCTGCCGGCGACGTTCGTCTCCGGCGGCGTCGCCTTCCGCACCGGGCCGCGCGCACCGGGCGCGGCGAATGTGGCCGCCTGCCGGGGCCAGCGCCTGGAGCTGCCCGCCGGCGGCCACGACACGCTCCATCTCGCCGCCGCCGCGGTCGGCGGCGACCGCGCGGCCGCCTTCGCGGTCGACGGCGTGCCGATGACGCTCGCCGTGCACGACTGGGCCGAGCCGCTGGCGCAGTGGGACAGCCGGCTGGTCGCCGGCCGCCTCGTGCACGACCCGGCGGCGATGGCGCCGGCGTACGAGAAGGCACAGCCCCTGGCGTGGGTCGGTACCCACCGCCACGGTCCCGGCGGCGCCAACGAGGCCTACGCGCTCACCCACGTCTACCGCTACCGCATCCCGCTGCCTCCCGGCGCGCGCACGGTCACGTTGCCCGACGACCCCGGCGTGTTCGTCGTCGCGGCCACCGCGGTGCGCGGCGAGCAGCCGCTGGCGGCGGGGCCGGCCGGCGGCGACCGCCGCACGGTCGTGCACGTCGCCACCGGACAGCGCGTGTTCACCGACACGCTGGCCGTCACGCTCACCTCGCCGACGCCGGGTGCGGTGATCCGCTACACCCTCGACGGCAACGCACCCGGCGAGGCGTCGCCGTGCTACACCGGACCGGTCGTGCTCGCCGACAGCGCGACGCTCACCGCGCGCGCGTTCGCGCCGGGGTACGACAGCTCGTTCGCGGCGGCGGCAACGTTCACCCGCTCGGCGTTGCGCCCGGCCGACGCGCCGCTCGCGGCCGCCGCCGGCAAGCCCGGCGTCGAGTGCTCGCTGTACGAGGGCGAGTGGCGGAAGTTGCCCGACTTCTCGACCCTCACGCCGGTGCGAACGGTCACGCTCCCGGGCGTCGGCCTGCCGCCGGATCGTCCCGAGACGAGGTTCGGCATGGTGTGCCGCGGCGAGCTCGCGGTCGCGCGCGACGGCGTCTACACCCTCGGCCTGCGCTCCGACGACGGCAGCCGCCTGTACCTCGGCGGGGAGCTGCTGATCGACAGCGATGGCACCCACGACCTCGAGGAGCGCTGCGTCGAGGCGGCGCTCGCCGCCGGCCGGCACGCGTTCCGCGTCGAGTACTTCCAGTGGTCGTACGACGCCGCCCTCGAGCTCTGGCTCGGCGGCCCCGGCCGCCGCTGGTCGCGCCTGGGGGTGGAGCCGGCGCAGGCGGCGCGGTGAGCGGCGCGCCGGGCCCACCGCACCGCCCACCGGCGGCGAGGGCGCGCGCGGCGCTCGCCGCCCTCGCGCTCCTGGCGGCGGCGGTGTGGGGGGTCTACGGCCGGCGCCTCGACGCGCCGTTCATCGCCGACGACTGGTTGGCGGTGGTTACCAACGACTCGATCCGCCGCCTCACCCCGCTGTTCGGGGACGCTGCCGTGCGCGGTCCGCTCAACCCCGACATCGACCTGCCGGTGACGGCGCGGCCGCTGACCAACCTCTCCTTCGCGCTCAACTACCGCGCCGGCGGCCTCGATCCGCGCGGCTATCGCGTCGTCAACATCGCGCTTCACACGCTCGCGGCGTGGCTGCTGTGGGCGATCGCGCGCCGGGCGATCCGCCGCGGCGCCGCGGACGGCGCCTGCGCCCACGCGGCGGACCTGCTGGCGACGGCGATCACGCTGCTGTGGGCGGTGCATCCGCTGCTCACCGAGGCGGTGTTCTACGTCACCCAGCGCAGCGAGCTGCTCGTCGGTGTGAGCTACCTCGCCACGCTGTACGCCTCCCTGCGCCACTGGGACGCCGCCACGCCGCCGGCGCGCCGGGCTTGGCTCGCCGCCGCCGCTCTCGCCTGTTTCACCGGGGCGGCGTGCAAGGAGGTGATCGTCACCGCGCCGGCGGTGGTGCTGCTGCTGCACCTCACGCTGTACCGCGACCGGCCGCCGGCGTCAAGCTGGCCGCTGTACGCGGCGCTGCTGCCGAGCTGGGTGCTGCTGCTGGCGCTGCAGTGGGACGCGCCGCATCGCATGAGCTCCGGCTTCGGCCTCGGTGTGTCGTTGGCGGACTGGTGGCTGACGCAGGCGGGGGTGCTCCTGATGTACCTCAGGCTCGCCGTGTACCCGTGGCCGCTGGTCGTCCTCTACGACCTGCCGTGGGCCGACCCGCCCGCGGTCGCCTGGGCGCACGCGGCGGCGGTCGCCGCACTCGCGCTCGCCGCGCTCGGCCTCGTCGTGCGGCGGCACTGGGCCGGGCTGCTGCTCGGCGGAGCGCTGGTGATCCTCTCGCCCACGCACGTCGTGCCGATGATCACCGAGGTCGCCGCGGAGCGCCGCATGTACCTGCCGCTGGCAGCGCTGGCCGCGCTCGCGGTGCTCGCCGTCCACGCGCTGCTCCGCCGCGCCGCCGCGCGGCCGGCTACGGACGCGCCGCCCGGGCGGGCGCCGGCGGTCGTGGCGTGCGCGCTCTCGGCAGCGCTTGCAGCGGTCTACGCCGCCGCCAGCATCGGCCGGATCGCGGCGTTCGCCGAACCGCTGGCGCTGTGGACCGAGGTTGCCGCCGCGCAGCCGCGAAACGCCCGCGCCCAGCACAACGCCGCGGTCGAGCTGGCGATGGCCGGGCGGCTCGACGAAGCGGTCGCCCGTTTCCGCCTGGCGATCGCCGCGCGGCCGGAGTTCGCGCAGTCGCACCACGGGCTCGGCATGGCGCTGCTCCACACCGGCGCGCTCGCCGAGGGGATCGCGCACCTCGAGATCGCGGCCCGTCTCGACCCCGGGTCCGCCGCCTATGCGCTCGCGCTCGGCGAGGCGCTGCTCGCCGCCGGCCGCCCCGCCGATGCGCTCGCCCCGCTCGAGCGCGCGCTCGCGCTGCAGCCGGGCTCGGTGCCGGCACGGGCCGCCCTTGCCGAGGCGCGGCGTGCCGTCGCTTCCGCCGCGCCGCGGTAGCGGCTCGTGATCTACGGGCGGATCCGCTTGTTGGCAACCAGGGTACAGGTGATCGGGTTGATCTCGTACGGGTTGCCGGCGTAATCGCGCGGCACGGTGAGAAGCTGGCCAGTGAGTACCAACGCGTCCCAGGTCGGCGGGCAGACGCCGACACGGGCCCGATAGCTGCGCAGCAGTGGCTCGAGCAGCTCGCGGTCGCGCGCCACGATGACGTCGTACAGGTGACTGCGCGTGAGGTACTCCTCGCCCGGCGTGGTGGCCTCGGCGAGCGCCTGCTCCCAGTAGGCGATCGAGTCGGCGATCTCCCACGAGTCCGCTCGGTCTCTCCACACTCCGAGGGCGCGGCGGATGCGGTGATGCGCATCCGGGTGGCGGACCGCGATCTCGGCGTAGCGGACGGCAAGCTCGGTGTCGCGGAAGCCGAGGTAGCAGTCCCAGGCGGCGGTCTCGGCGAGCTGCCACGAGTCCGGCATCGCCGCGATCCCCTTGTCGTACAGGCGCGTCACCGCCTTCTTCTTCTCCTCGAGGGTGCCGGGGGCCTCGACCTGCATGATCAGGGCGCCCATGCGGTAGGCGTCGAAGTGGCGCGGATCGAGGTCGGTGATCAGGTCGAACACCTTCTCGAGGTAAAGGAACCGCTCGTTCCTGGCGAACTGCGAGTAGTACTGGATCGCCCACAGGTAGACCATGTCCGCCATCAGGCCGTCGTTTCCGAGGGCGAGCAGCCTCAGCATCGACGCCGAGGGGAGGTAGAGGAGGTGCTTGCCCAGCGGGTCCACCCGCGGCAGACCCCGCAGGTGGTGCTCGGCGGCGACAGCGCTGGCGAGCAGCACCGCCGCCGCGGCCCACCCGCGCATCGTCCGCAGCGTCCCGCTCACATCAAGTCCTTGCGGCGGAAGTGGAGGCAGGCGAGCACGAGCACCAGCCCCGCGTAGAGCGCACCGTACACCAGGCTCCACGCCACCACCGCGACCGGCACCGGCAGCGCGTGGACCGCCTCGGCCTTGAAGTTGAAGCGCTCGAGGTCGGGAAGCAGATAGTATGCGGCCGCCACCGCGGCACGCCCGGCCCGGCTCGGGAGGTGCCGGGTGAGCATCCAGATGTCCTCCGAGACGTGGCCGATGACGTACACCGCGAGCGTCAGCACGGAGCCGAGGATCGGCCGCGTGATCACCGCGAACAGCACCGCGAACGCCGCCAGCACCGCCATCTCGACCAGCGTCATCGCGGCGGCGAGCAGCAGCCGGGGGTCCACGCCGGCGCCGTACACCGCGACCACCAGGAAGAACAGCACGGTCATCAGCGCCAGGTTGACGAGCACCGTGAGCATGAGGCCGAGGTACTTCCCTACCAGGAACTGCCAGCGCTCCACCGGCTTGGCGAGGATGGTGAATACCATCCGGCTGTCCACCTCGCGGCTGATCAGCAGCACGCTCATCATTACCGCGATCAGCATCGAGAAGAACTGGATGCCGGCGAGGCCGAGGTCCTTGATCACCTTCCCCTCGTCGCCGACGGTGAGCAGGCCGAGCAGCTTCGAGCCGATCAGGATGACCACCGAGAAGCCGAGGAAGAGGTAGAGGATGCGGTCGCGCAGCGCCTCGCGGAAGGTGTTGCGTGCGATGGCGGCGATCACGCTCATGGCGTCCCCCTGCCGCTCGAGCGCAGCAGGAACGCCTCGAGCGAGCTGCGTACCGGCGCCAGCGAGACGACGCGGACGCCGGCCTGGCTGAGCTCGCGCACGAGGTCGTCGCGGCGCTCGGCGCTCACCCGCAGCCACGACACGTCGCTCCCCGCGTGGCTCGCGGTGACCGGCGTGCGCGGCGGCGCTGGGAGCGTGCCGACGAACGTCACCTCGTACGCCTCGGCCTCGTCGGCGAGCAGGTCGCGCACCGTGCCGACCGACCGCACCTCGCCGTCGACCAGCACCGCGGCGCGGTCGCAGATCGTCTCCACGTCGGGGATGATGTGCGTGCTAAAGAACACCGTGGTGCCGAGCCGCTTCTGCTCGAGGATGAGGTCGCGCACGTCCGAGCGCCCGAGGGGATCGAGGCCGCTCATCGGCTCGTCGAGGATCAGAAGCTCCGGCTCGCCGAGCAGCGCCTGCGCGAGCGACACCCGCTGCAGCATCCCCTTGCTGTAGGTCCGCATCGGGCGGCCGGCGTGCGCCGCCATGCCGACCTTCTCCAGCAGGGCGCCGGCGCGCGCGCGGGCGACGCGCTGTGGCACCTGCAGCAGCGCGGCGCAGAACTCGAGGAACTCGATGCCCGAAAGGTGCTGGTAGAACGCCGGGCTCTCGGGTGCGAAACCGAGCCGCCGCCGCGCCGCCGTCGCCGTGTGCGGCAGCCCGCACACCGTGATCTCGCCGGCGTCGGGGCGCACCAGCCCGAGGATCGCCTTGATCGTCGTCGTCTTGCCGGCGCCGTTGGGCCCCAGGAAGCCGAACACCTCGCCCGCGCCGACCGCGAACGTGACCCCGCGCAGCGCCCGCACCGGCGCCTCGAACAGCCCCGGGTGGAAGGTTTTGCGGAGATCACGGACGTGCAGCTTGGGTTCCTGCATGGCTCCCTCGCCCGGCGCCGGCGGCCCCCGACGGCGGCGCTCCCGCACCGCCCCTTCGGCCGCTCGACACGCGCTTCGCTGCCGAATTATAGCCACTGTGCGGGCGCTGCCGGGCTTTGCCGCAACGCCTCGTAGAGGACCTCCTGCTGCCGCACCATGGTGTCGCGCTCGAACTCTTCGAGACCGGCCGCGGCGGCAGCCGCCAGGCGCTCGCGCAACGCCGCGTCGCCGAGCAGCGCCGCGACACGCTCCGCGAGCGCCGCGACGTCGCCCTCGCGCACCAGAAAGCCGTTGACGCCGTCGTGCACCACCTCGTCGACGCCGTCGACCGCCATGGCGGCGACCGGCACGCCGGCCGCGCGCGCCTCGACCAGCGCGCGCGGCAGGCCCTCGAAACGCGACGTCAGCGTCGCGACGGTGGCGGCGTCGAGCAGCGCCGGTACGTCGCGCCGCCACCCCGGCAGGTGCAGCCGCCCCGCGAGCCCGGCAGCGCGCCGCAGCGCCTCGAGCGCCGGCCGCAGTTCGCCGTCGCCGGCCAGCACGAAGTGCGCCGCCGGAAAGCGGCGCACGAGCCGGGCCGCGAGCTCGACGAAGCGCTCCGGCGCCTTCTGCGGCTTGAAGCACGCCACCTGCAGCACCAGCGGCACGCCGGCGGGGATGCCGAGCTCCCGGCGCACCGCCGCGCCGCCGGCACGCTCGCGGAAGGCGCGCAGCACGATCCCTGAGCGGATCACGCTGGCGCGCTCGGGGTCGAGCAGCCCGAGGCCGACCCCCTCCTTGAGGTTGCGGCGCGACACCGCGATGAAGTGGTCCGTGAAGCGCGCCGCCAGCCGCTCGGCGGCGAGAAACGCCCAGCGCACCGGCGCGCCCTGGTGCGCGCCGAACCCGAACCCATGGATCGAGTGCACGGTGGCCGGCACGCCCTCCAGGCGCGCCGCCAGCCGGCCGAGAACCCCCGCCTTCGACGAGTGCGTGTGCACGATGTCCGGCTGGAAGGCCCGGATCGCGCCGCGCAGCTCGGCGAGCGCAGCGCGGTCGGCGCCCGGGCGCACCTCGCGCACCAGATGGGGCAGCGAGAACAAGCGCAGGTCGGCGATCCTCCGCGCCTCCCCGTCGAGCTCGGCGCCGACGCCGCAGGCGAGCGCCACCTCGAAGCGTCCGCGGTCGAGCAGCGTGACGGTATCGAGGGTGTTGCGCTGCGCCCCGCCGAGCTCGAGCAGGGTGATCGCGTGCAGCACGCGCATGCGGCTCACGGCGCCAGCCGGCGCGCCACCGCGGCGCCGTCCCACAGCGCGTCCTCCATCGTCGAGTACTTCCACTCCGCCCAGCGGCCGGCCAGCAGCACGCCGGCGGCGCGGAAGGCGTCGCGCAGCGCCGCCACCGCCGCCGGGCGCGCGCGGTCGAACACGACGTAGGCGGGATCGATGCGGGCGAGCGCCGTCGTCGCGATCGCACCGCGGTCGCGCAGCAGCCCGAGCGCGGCGAGGCCGTCGAGGCAGCGCTCGACGAGGCCGGCGGCGGGCTCCGCGCCGGCCGGGACACTGCACTCCACCGACAGCGTGTGGCACCCGGGCGGCGCGAGGTCGCCGTGATTGGAGGGGATGCCGACGCGGTAGAACGGGTAGCGCTCCTCCGGCACGTACAGCCAGTGCTCGCGCCGCGGCGGCGCGCCGCGCACCCCGAGGTTGAGGTTGATCACCGCGACCGCTCGCAGGTGCGCCGCCGCCGCGCGCGCCGGAGCCGGCAGGTCGACGGCCATCGCCGCCAGGTGCGACAGCGGCGCGGTGGCTACCAGCGCGTCCCACCGCAGGCGCTCGCCCGAGGCGAGCTCGAGCTCGCGCTCCGCCAGCGAAAGCCGCACCACCTCGGCGCCGAGGCGCACCTCGCCGGCGCCGGCCGCGAGCGCCTCGGCGAGGCACTGGATGCCGCCGCGCCGCGGGTAGAGGAACGTCGCGTTGTACCCGATACGCCCGCGGTAGAGCCCGAGCGCGCCGTCGATCACGTCGGCGAGCGCCGGCCGCGGCACGTAGCGCCCGACCCACTCGGTGGTCAGCTCCTCCGGCTCGGCGCAGTACAGCTTGCGGTTGTAAGGGAAAAAGAAGTGGCGCGCGAACCCGGCGCCGAAGCGCGCCGTGACCCACTCCGCGAAGCTCGCCGGGTCGGCCGCCGGCGGCCCCGCGAGCTGCGCCTCGACGAAGCCGAGCAGGCAGTCGCGGCGGACCGCCGCGGGCAGGCGATGGGTGTGGATCTGCAGCGGGTACGGCGTCACCTTCCCTGCGAGCGCGATCCCGGCGCGGCGGCGGTGGGGGCGCAGCGCGCGCCGCACCCCGAGCTCGGTGAGCAGCGGCTCGCTGTCGGGCCGGCCGAGGTGCAGCAGGTGCCCGGTGAGGTCGAAGTGGAAACCGTCCTGCGCGAGCGAGCGGCAGGCGCCGCCCACGCTTTCGCCACGCTCGAGCACGCGGACGCCGACGCCGCGGCGGCCGAGGTGCCACGCGGCCGACAGGCCGGTGAGCCCCGCGCCGACGACCACCACGCGCTTGGGAGCTTGTGAAGAAGCCTCTTCACACGCTCTTCCTATCTCATGAGGGGCGGGCCGCTGCCCGCCCCTCGCCCGCGACGTGCGGTCGCGGGCTTCACCCCACCCGCCGCCGAGCCTGCGGCTCGGCGCCTGAGAGCCCGTGGTTCGCTCACGGGCTTTCATCGCCGCCCCATGTCGATGCGCGCGAGGTACGCCAGCAGCACCAGCAGCGCCGTGAAGAAGACCGCGCCCGCCGCGAGCGCGGCCTGCCATCCCCACACCGCCACGCTGCCGATGCCGAGCAGCGAGCCGGCGGCGGTGATCGCGTAGCAGATCAGCACCGTCGGCCGCACGCGGCCGCCGAGCGCCCGCCGCAGGCGCAGCGGGAAGTGGTCGGGGCTGCCGTGCCAGAACGGTCTGCCGGCGCGCGCCCGCAGCACGCTGACGTACGCAGTGTCGGCCAGCGGCACCGCGAGGATCGCCAGCGGCGCCAGGAACCCGGCCGGGCTGCGGTCGGAGAAGCGCAGCGCCAGCGTGATGGCGCCCAGCGAGATGCCGACCGCCAGCGAGCCGGCGTCGCCGAGATAGATCCGGGCCGGGTGGAAGTTGAACACCGCGAAGCCGCCGAGCGCTCCGGCGAGCGCGAGCGCGCAGGCGGCGAGCTGGAGCTGGCCGGTGGTATAGGCGACGGCGGCCAGCGCCGCCCCGGCGATGGCGCCGACGCCGGCCGCCAGCCCGTCCATGATGTCGAGCAGGTTGAACGCGTTCGCGACGCCGAGCAGCCACAGCGCGGCGAGCGGCCAGCGCAGCGCCGGCGGCACCTCGGCGAGCTCGATCACCGCCCCCGAGCGCAGCAGCGCGAACACCGCAACCGCCTGGCCGGCGAGCTTGGCGGGCGGCGTCAGCACGCCGAAGTCGTCGACCAGCCCGACCAGCAGCGTCAGCGTGCCGGCGAGCAGCAGCCCGAGGGTCATGTGGTCGAACGGCAGCACGGTGCCGAGGCCGATCAGGTAGGCGAGAAACACGGCGAGGCCGCCCAGGTACGGCACCGGCTCCGCCTGCCGCTTGAGGTTGCCGTCGGGGCGGTCGACGATGCCGAAGCGCAGCGCCGCCTGGCGCGCCACCGGCGTGAAGTAGACCGCGAGCAGCAGCGACAGCGCGAACGCCAGCGGCGGCAGCAGCGGGTTCACGGCAGCTCCGCGAGGCGGCGGCGTGCGATCGTCCGCCGCTGCCTCCAGGCCGCCGCCAGGCGCGGCAGCTCGCGCACGAGCGCCGGCAGCACGCGCGGCCGCAGCAGCAGGGTGAGGCTCACCATCGCGGCATCCGCGAGCAACAGTACGGGCGCCCGCCATGCGAAATCAACCGGGTGCAGGTTGCGCACGAGCGTCGCCCAGCGGTTGACCAGGATGCACGCGGCGGCGCGCGGCGTGCGCCGCAGGGTGAGCGGACCGCGCCCGGGCGCTGCGGTGGCGCCGCGGCGGTGGTGCGCCACCGCTGCCGGCTCGTAGCGCACGTGCCACCCCGCGTTGCAGGTGCGCCAGCCGAGGTCGAGGTCCTCCCAGAACGCGAAGAACTCGGTCGGGAAGGGATCGCCGCCGACCGCCGCGGACGCCAGCGCCGCGCGCCGATACACCATGCCGGCGCCGCACGCCGCGAGCACGCGCTCGGGCTCGAGGAAGCGCCCCGCCGCCGGCTCGCCGTAGCCGCGGTCGCGCACGCGCAGCAGCAGCGGCGTGAGCTCCTGGCCGCAGGAGTCGAGCGTCTCGCCGTCGAGGCGCAGCAGGCGCGGCGCCACCGCGCCGGCACGCGGGTCGCTCGCGAACACGGCCGCGCAGCGCGCGAGCAGATCCGGGGCGGCGAAGCAGTCGGGGTTGAAGAACCCCACGACCTCGACCGCGGGCGCCAGCGCCGCCAGGCCGGCGGCGCAACCGCCCGCGTAGCCGCGGTTTTCCACCAGCGGCACGCCGCGCACTCCGGCCGGCGGCGCCGCCGCCAACGCCGCCGTGCCGTCGGTCGAGGCGCAATCGACCAGCACCACCTCCACCGGCGGCCGCTGCGCCAGCAGCGCCTCCAGGCACAGCGCCAGGTCCGGACCGCCGTCGTGGTTGACCACCACCGCCGCCGACCTCATCGCCGCGCCGCCTCCCGCCACACCTCCACGTGGCGGCGGGCGCACTCCCGCCAGGTGAAGCGCGCGGCGAGCCGGGGCCCGGCCGCGCGCAACGCCGCGGCGCGCCCGCCGGCGGCGAGCACCGCGCGGCAGGCGGCGGCGAGCGCGCCGGCATCGCCGGACGCGAACGGCTCGATTGCGCCGGTGAAGTGCTCGCGGTGCACGTCGATGTCGGAGGCGACCACCGCGGCGCCGCAGGCAAGCGCCTCGAGCACCGGCAGGTCGAACCCCTCGCCGCGCGACGGCGCCAGCACCGCCGCGGCGCCGGCGTACAGCGCCGGCAGGTCCGCGTCGTCGACGCGGCCGAGCCGCCGCACCCACGGCGGCGGCGCCGCGAGCTCGCGCACCGCCGCCCGCACCTCCCCGGCGACGGCGAGCTCGACGTCGTGGCCCCCGGCGCGCAGTGTTGCGGCGGCCGCGAGCGCGAGGTCGAGACCGCGCCGCGGCTCGAGCGCGCCGAGCTGCAGCAGGTACGGCGCCCGCAGACCGAGCCGCGCCGATACGGCGGCGATCGCCGCCGGCGGCGGCGGCGCGAAACGGCTCGCGTCGAGGCCGTACGGGATCACCGCGACGCGAGCGCGCGGCACGCCGCACAGGGCGACGATCTTCGCGGCGTTGGCCTCGCCCGACGCCACGACGGCGGCGGCGCGCCGCGCGCCGCGCGGCAGCAGCCAGCGGATCGGACCGTGCCACGAGCGGGGGAACCACTCCGGGTGCTCGAGTACGAGCACGTCGTGCACCGCCACCGTGTACGGGCAGGCGGGCCGCAGCGGCGGGTAGTAGAACGGGAAGTGGAAGACGTCGAAGCCGCGCCCGCTGGCGCGCTGCAGATCCCACAGCACCCACGGCAGCGTCCGGCGGCGGCGACCCGGCCGCACCACCTCGATCGACGCACCGCCGCCGAGCTCGGCGAGGCCCACGAGCAGTCCCTCGAGGTAGCGCGCGACGCCAGCCCGCGGCGGCAGCAGGCACTTGCCGTCGATCCCGACCCGGGGCGTGTCCGGGCGCCGCAGCGCCGCGCCTGTGGCATGATCGCGGCGGTGCTCGTCGGCTACGACGCCCGCGCCGCGTTCCGCGACCCGCAGCGCGGCTTCGGGCGGGTCACCCGCTCGCTCGCGGATGCCCTGCTCGCGCTCCTGCCCGGCCAAGTGGTCGTCTTCGTCCCGCACCGCTCCCAGGTCCCTCCGTCATGGTACAGGCTCGCGGCGCGCGTCGTGCCCCTGCGCCGCCCGGCCCGCGGCGCGTTCCTCGTCGACCCGGTGGCGTGGCGGTGGACGCTCGCCCGCGCTCCCGTGGACGTCCTCCACCTTCCCGCCTGGGGTGTGCCGCCCGGGCTGCCGGTCCCGGTGGTGGCGACCGGCTACGACGCCACGCCGCTGCGCTTCCCCTCGCCGCCGCAGGCGTGGCCGCGCCGGCGGCTCGCGATGGCGCTGCGCTCGCTCTCCCGCGCGGAGCTGGTGCATGCCATCTCGGCGCACGCCCGCGACGAGCTGGCGGCGTTTGCCGGCGTGCCGCGCGAGCGTTGCCGCGTCGTTCATCTCGGCGCCGGGCCGCCGTTCGCGCCGGCACCGGAGGCGGCGCCGCCTCGCCATCTGCTCTACGTCGGCGGTCTCGACCCGCACAAGAACCTCGACCTGCTCGCCGCCGTCCTCGCCGCTCCCGGCGCCCGGCGGCTGCCGGAGCTGGTGCTCGCTGGGCCGCGGTCGGCCGCCGGCTCCCCGCTCGCCGCGGCGGTTGCGTCGGGACGGGCGCGCCTTGCGCCCGCTCCTTCCGACGAGGAGCTTGCGGCGCTCTACCGCGGAGCCCTGGCGCTCGTCCTGCCGTCGCGCAACGAGGGGTTCGGGCTGCCCGTCGTCGAGGCGATGGCGTGCGGCTGCCCGGTGCTCGCCGCCGCCGCCGGCGCCCTTCCCGAGGTGTGCGGCGAGGCCGCCGCACTGCTCCCGCCGGACCGCCCGGAGGCCTGGCTGTCGGCGCTCATGGAGCTCGCGGCGAACGACGAGCGCCGGCGCGCGCTGGCGCACGCCGGTCTCGCCAGCGCCCGCGCGCTGACGTGGGAGGCGACCGCGCGCGGCGTCGCCGAGGTCTACCGCGAGGCGATGCGCGCCGTCAGCTCGCGCAGGTGAGCGGCGAGCACCTCGTCGCGCGCTGCCGCGACGACGCTCCACTCGCCCGGAAACGCGGCGTAGGGGCTGGCGCGGGCGCGCCCCGCGTACAGCAGCGCGAAGTTGCGGTGCCAGGAGCCCTCGCGGTCGAGCATGCGGCCGGAGCGGTACTCGACCTCGGGGAGGTCGTCGACGTGCGGCGGCACGTCAGCGACGAGCGTCGCCACCTCCCGCGGCCCCAGCAGCAGCGTGCCGGCGAGCTCGGCGGCGGTGGCGACGCCCGCCTCGGCGAGCGTCGGCGCCAGCGCCGGGTCGCCGAGGTCGCGCCAGCGTACGGCGAGCGGGCCGGGGTCGGCGGTACCGGTGACCACCGTGAACTCGTTGAGAACGAGCGGCGAGTACCACACGGCGGCGCCCGGGAACACCTCAGCGAAGGCGCGCAGGATCCCGAGATACGAGTCGGCCGACAGCGAGTACATCGGCAGCCACATCGACACCACGCCGCCGGTCGTCAGCCGGCGGCGGCACAGCTCGAAGTACTCGCGCGTGTACAGCGTCGAGTTGCCGGCATAGACTGGATGGATCGAGTCGGAGAGGATGGCGTCGAACTGCCCGCCCATGGCGAGCAGCGCGTTGCGCCCGTCGTTGAGCACCACGCGCACGCGCGGGTCGGCGAGCACGCCGTGGTTCACGTCGCCGAAGACGCTCGCCGAGACCGCGAGCACCTCGGGCGAGATCTCGGCGATCACCACCTCGTTGACGGGGTGGCGGGCGACCGCCCAGGCGGTGCCACCGGAGCCGAAGCCGATGTGCAGCACCCGCCGCGGCGCGGGGTGGAGCAGCAGCGGCAGGTGGCCCTGCAGACGCTGCACGGCGCGCAGCTCGGGCGAGGTCCCGGCGACGTTGACGCCGTTGATCTCGAGCGAGCGCCAGCCGCCGCGCGCGTCGTGGTAGCGGTGCACCACGACGGTGCCGGCCGCGCTCTCGCGCAGCGTCTCGATCGTTCCCTCTACCACCACGCCGGCGCCGCGCAGGACGGCGCCGGGCGGCGCCAGCGCGGCGACCGCGGCCACCGCCGCCGCCCCGACGGCGGCCGCCGCCCGCCCCGCGCGCGAGCGTGCCAGCGCCGCCGCGAACAGCGCGCTGGCGGCGCCGAAGGCGAGCAGCGTTCCCTGGCTGCCGATCAGCGGCACCAGCAGCAACGGTCCGGCGATCGACCCTGCGATGCCGCCGAGCGTGTTGGCTGCGCCGACCGCGCCGGTGCGCGCCGCATCGCCGCCGTGTCCCGGGTACGCGGCCACCGCGAGCGGGAAGGTAGCGCCGAACAGCACCGTCGGCGGCAGCAGCACGATCGCCACCGCCGCCGCCAGGCTCCACTGCATCGCCCCGAACCCGGCCGGACGCAGCGTCGCGCCAAGCCAGCCGATGAGGTCGCCGAGCGCCGCCAGCGCCGGTATCTGGGCGGCGAACGCAAGCGCCAGCGCCGCCTGGCAGGACGCGAGCGCCCGCCGCGGCTCGCCGCGCCAGCCCCGCGCCGCCGCCGCTCCCGCCGCCAGTCCGGCCAGGTAGACGGCCAGGATCAGCGCGAACGCGTACACTCGCGAGCCGAGGTGGAGCAGCAGGACGCGCGTCCACACCAGCTCCGCCGCGAGGGCGATGAAGCCGAACAGCGCCGGGAACAGCAGCCACCGCCCGGGCGCCGCCGCGGCCGCCGGCGGCGCTGACGGGACCGGCGGCGGCGCCGCCCCTTCCGCGGCCCACGCCGCCGCGGCCACCAGCAGGCCGAGCGTGGCCGCCGCCGCCAGCGTGCCGCGCTCGCCGAACAGCGGCAGGGCGACGAAACCGGCGAGCACCACGCCGGCGACCGCCCCGGCGGTGTTGGCGGCGTACAGCAGCGAGACGCGCCGCCCGAGCAGCGGATCGTTGCCGATCCGCTCGACCAGCAGCGGCAGCGTCGCTCCCATCGCCACCGTGGGTACGGCGAGGAACGCCCAGGCGAGCAGGAAGCGGCCGGCGAGCGGCAGCCCCCACCCCGCCAGCGGCGCTGCGCCGAGGTGCGCCGCGGCGCCGCCTAGCAGCGCGAGCGCCGGCCCGGTGGCCAGCGCGGCGAGGGCCGCCAGCGCCTCGGCGAGCGCGTACAGGCGCAAGTGGGCGCGCAGGCGGCCGGCGAGGCGCGCCACCGCCGCGCTGCCCAGCGCCATGCCGCCCATGTAGGCGGCCACCACCGCGACGCTCGCCCACAGCGACGTGCCGACCACCAGCCCGAGCGCCCGCACCCATGCCACCTGGTAGACGAGCGCCACCAGCCCAGAGAGCACGAAGAGGGCGGTTACGAGCGCCGCCACGCCACCCCCAGCAACGCCAGCGCGCACGCGAGCGACACGACCGCGCCCGCCGCCAACCCGGGCGGCCGGTAGCGCGCCGCGACGCGGTGCTCGCCCGCCGGCACCGGCACGCCCTGGAGGATGCCCGCGCCACGCAGCGGCGCTACCGCCCTGCCGTCGACCGTGAAGCGCCACCCCGGGTCGGGCGTCGCGAGCCACTGCAGCACGCCGCCGCCCGCCTCCACCTCGACGCGCCACAGCCGCGCGTCACCCGCGCCGCCGCCGGCGAGCACCTCGCCGCGGACGCGCGGGCGCTCGCCGGGGCGCGGCAGCGCCGCCACGACGCTCGCCTCCGGCCACGCCGCGGAGTTGGCGAAGACGCGGACATCGCCGTCGCGGCACACCTCCGCGAAACCCGACACCGGGTGCTGGGCGACGAGGCGCGACGCCGCCAGGGCGTCGAGCCACCACCTCCCAGCGGGGCCGCGGTCGGCCTCGGCGAGGTGCGCGGCCAGCGGCCGCGCGCGCAGCGGGGCGAAGGTGCGCGCCATCGCCCGTCCGTCGAGCAGCGCGGTGTAGCCCCACCCGAGGTCGAACGCCCGCTGCTCGCCACCGCGCGCGACGGCGGCGACCTGGCCGGCCGACGGCTGCACGACGTACACACGCCCCGGCGCGCGCTGTGCGATCAGACACGCCGGCACCGGGTTGGTCAGGCGCCGCTCGAGGGCCAGCGTCGGCACGTGGTTGACCGCGAGCGCCGCGGCCGCTGCGAGCGCCGCGGCGCCGCCGGCGGCGCCGCCGACGAGCACCGCCCCGGCCGCCGCACCCTGCGCGAGCGCGGGCAGCCACGCCGCCCCGACGGCGAGCCCCACCGCCAGCACCGCGCCACCGCCGAGGGCGCCGATCCACGCCGCCCCGCGCCCCTTCGACGCCACCGCCGCGGCGGCCGGCACCAGTGCCGCCGCCGCCAGGAACAGCAGCCGGCCCGGGTAGCGGACGAGGCCGAGGGTGGCCGCCGTCCACGCCGCGCCGAGCACCCCGGCGAGCACGGCGGCGCCGACCAGCCCCCAGCCGCACAGCGCCAGCCGCCGCCCGGGCGAGCGGCGCTCGAGCAGCGCCCACGCGGCGAGCAGGAGCCCCCACGCCGGCAGCGCCAGCGCCCCGACGAAACGGTCGGCGCGCTCCGGCAGCGGGACCGCCGGCACCAGTAGCGCCGGCAGCTCGCGGACGTCGACCGCGCCGGCGACCACCTCCGCCACCTCGTTGCCGACACCGCGGTCGCCGCCGGCCGCCCAGAAGGCGAACGGCACGAGCTGCACCGCCACGAGGCCGGTGCCGAGCGCCGCCCCGACCGCGGTGCGGCGGCGCGGCGAGACGGCCAGCGCGACGGCGGCGGCGAGCAGCGCGAGCTGCGGCTCGCCGCCTAGCCAGGCGAGCGCGAGGAACACCGCGACGCCGCCGGTCGAGCCCGCGATCGCCGACCGCCAGAGGAAAGGCGCCCAGGCCAGGGTATCGAGGTTGTTGAGCACGCCGACCGCGCTGACCGCCGGCCCAGACAGTGCGACACCCCACCCCGCCGCGACTGCGAGCCGCGAGGACGCCCCGAGCTCCAGCGCCAGCAGCGCACAGCCGGCGCCGAGCAGCGCGAGGTGCAGGGCGGCCTCGACGCCGACCGCCTGGCGGCCGGGAAGGAGCGCGGCCAGCCATGCCGGCGGGTAAAACACGCCTGTCTGCGGGTTGGCGAAGAACGGCTCGCCGCACCCGGAGTCGCCGTTCCAGAACGGCGCCTGCGCCCTTGCGACCGCCGCGGCCACGCGCTCGCGCAGCGGCACGAAGTAGGTCGGCAGGTCGCGGGCGGTAGGCGCCCACCCTGCCGACGCGGCGGCCAGCAGCAGCGCCCCCGGTAAGGCCCCGAGCACCCAGGCGCGCGAGCCCTTCACCCGCGCACCCCGCAACGGACACGCAGGCGGTCGAGCGCCCGCCGGTCGAGGCGCACGAGCGCCCGCTCGTACTCGCTCTCGGGCGGCCGGCGGCGCGCCGCCGCGAGCGCCGCGTCGAGCCGCGCCAGCGCCTGGCGCGCCGTTGCGAGCTCGCCCTCCTCGATGCGCGCCAGACCGATCTCGAGCCACGCCGGGGCGCAGTGCGGCTCGAGGCGCGCCGCGGCCGCGAACGCCTGCAGCGCCGCCTTCCCCTCGCCGAGCGCGCGCCGCGCCCGCCCCTCGCCGAGCGCCGCCCACACATCGGTCGGGTTGGCCGCCCGCCCGGCGGCGAACGCGGCGGCGGCGGCGGCCGCGAGTGCCCCGTCGTTGCGGGCCAAGGCGCGCTCGAGGCGCACCGCGCCGAGCGCCACCCACCCCGCAGCCCAGCGCGGCCGGCGCGCGCACGCCGTCCAGGCGCCGGCCTCGGCGTCGGCGAGCGCCGCATCGTCGGCGCCGCCGCGGGCGAGCGTGCGCGCCGCGGGCGCCGCGAGGCGCTCCGCCGTGACGCGCCCGGCCGGCCAGGCGCCGAGCGCCAGCGCCAGCGCCGGTGCGACCGCCGCGGCGCCGGCGAACGCCGCCGCAGGCGAGGCCCGCAGCCGGGCACCGCGCGGGCGCGGCAGCGTGCCGCCGACCGCCAGCGCCGCCGACCACGCCACCGCTGGCAGCGGAAGCTGGGTGTGCACCGCCGATGTGAGGGCGAGCACCGCCAGCGGACCCCAGGCGGCCGGGGCGCCGCGCGCGGCGCTCGCCAGGCTCGCGGCGAGGCCGGCGGCGAGCCCCACCCCGACGAGTCCCAGCGCGGCGAACGCCTGCAGCGCGTCGCTCTCCGCGAGCGACGGCAGCCGGGCATAGCGGGCGAGCTCGCCCTCGCGCGGGAAGTTGTGCGCGAGGACCGCGTCGGCGTACCCGGCCGGGCCGCAGCCGAGCGGCAGCTCGGCCACGGCCGTGCGCCACGCCGTCGCCCAGATGCGCACGCGCTCGAAGCGCAGCGGGTCGCGGTCGCTCGCTACTCGCAGCGCCAGCCCGCCGGCGGCGACCACGAGCGCCGCCACCGCCGCCAGTCGCGCAGCCCTGCCGGCGGACCGCAGCGCCCACACGCCGGCCACCGCCAGCGCCGCCAGCAAACCGGCGCGCGACCCCGATGTCAGCAGCCCGGCGAGCAGCAGCGCCGCGGCGCCCAGCCGCACGGCCGCCGGCCAGCGCAGCACCGGCAGCAGGGCGAGGGCGAACGCCATGAGCGTGGCCGCGACGTTGGGGTTCTCGAACGGCCCGCCCGGCCGCCCGCCGATCGCGCAACGCTCGGCCACCAGCCACGCCGCTGCCGTTGCGCCGGCGACCGCCACCCCCGTGCGACCCCACGCCGCCGCGCGCGGCCGGCCGGCGAGCGCCGCGAGCACCAGCGCCACGGCGCCGACCGCGACCCAGCGCGCCGCCTCCACGCGGTCGACCGGACGGACGGCCGCGCAAACGCCGGCCCACGCCACCAGCGCGGCGAGCCAAGGCAGCGGACCGCCCACGCGCACCCCGCGAGCGAGCCCGGCGGCCAGCAGTGCGGCGCACGCCGCGATCGTCGCGACGAGCGCCGCCGGCGACGGCAACACGCCGTGCGAGCCCGCGACCCAGAGCACCGCGAGCGGCGCGAGCGCCGCCGGCAGCGCCCTCACGGATGCGCGCGGCACGCCGCCTCCAGCGCCGCCAGCTCCCCCCGCCACGGCGCCCGCCGGCGCGCCTCGCGCGCCCAGGCGAGCGCCTCGCCGGCGCGCCCCGTCGCGAGCAGCAGCCGCGCGCGCAGCTCCGCCCACGCCGCCGAAACCGGGCGCACCCAGTGGCGCCGCGCCAGCTCCCGCTCGATCGCGTCCATGCGCGGGTCGCCGGCGGCGAGCGCAGCGGCGGCTGCGTCCTGCACCGGCTCGACGGTCCAGGGCGCCCACCGCGCGGCGGCGAGCGCCAGGTCGATCGAGGCCGGCGGCGCCGCCGCGTACGAGCGGGTCCGCAGCGTCTCCGCGCGCCACGAGAGCGCCGCGAGCACCAGCGCGCCGCCGAGCACCGCCGCCATCGCCCGGCCGGGGATCGGCCGCGCCGGCGCCGGGCGCACACGAGCGGCGAGGGTGCCGGCGAGCACCGACCACGGCAGCAGCACCTCGGGCGCGTAGGCCGAGAAATCCACCAGCGCGTGCAGCGGGACAGCCGCGACCGCGAGCGCCAGCGCGAGGTGCGCGCGCCGTCCGGCGGCCAGCAGCCGGGCGAGCGCCAGCCCGCCGGCGCCGAGCAGCGCCACGCCCCCGACGCCGAGCTCCGCCACGAGCTGCAGCGGCGTGTTGTGCGCGTACGGCGTGATGTTGGCGGCGCCCAGCGGCGTGGCGAGCGCCGCCTGGCCGATCCCGCCCAGACCGACGCCGAGCAGCGGCCGCTCGGCGAACACCGCGGCCGCCGTGCGCCAGTTCTGCCAGCGCAGCCGCACCGGCTCGAGCGCCGCGAGGTCCGTGCGGCCGAGCGCCGCGGCGGCCGCGACCGCTGCGACGGCGAGCGCCGCGGCGGCGGCGAACGCCCGCGGCGGCCGCATCAGCGCGACGGCGGCGGCGGCCAGCACCGCCGCGAGCAGCGCGCCGGCCAGCGACCGGCTGAGCACCACGCCGGCGCCGGCGAGCAGCAGCGCCGCCGCCCACACCCAGCGGCGGCGGCCGGCCGCCCGCGCCCACCCGCGGACGAGCAGCGGCGCGGCCATCACCACCAGCGCCGCGAAGTGGCCCGGCAGCGCCGCTGTTCCGCTCGCCCGGCCGATCGCCAGGCGCGCCAGCGCCCGCTCGCGCAACGCGGGGGCCACGCCGCTCACCGCCTCGGGCGAGACCGCGGGCGGTACGAGCGCCTGCACGCAGGCCACCGCGGCGGTGGCCGCGATGCCGAGCGCGAGCAGGGCGACGAGGCGGTCGTCGGGGGCGGCGAGCCGCGACAGGCCGAACAGGGCGGCGGCGAGCACGAGCAGCAGCGAGTGGCGCAGCGCCAGCTCGTGGTCGAGCGCCACCGCCCAGCTCGCCGCCAGCGCCAGCAGCCCGACGACCGCCCACTCCGGCGCGAGCACGCGGCGCTCACCCGGCGGCAGCGCGAGCACCGCCGCCATGGCGCCGAGGAGCAGGACCGCCACGCAGCCGGCGTAGCGCGCGCTCCCCCACGCGGCGGCGAGTCCGGCGACGATCACGGCCCCCGGAAGCCACTGGCTGGCCACGGCGAAAGTGTATCGGAGAAGGGCGCGGGCGCGCGCGCCCCGGCTTGCGGCCTGGCGTCCAGGCCGGCTCGGCGCGTTCGCCCAGCGCCCCGGCGAGCCGGGAGCCACCAAGGAGAACGGGGAGCCTTGCGGCTCCCCGTCCCGGGCGATCCGTTGTGACATCAGATCAGTCGACCTGCATGCCCTCGGGCCACTGGATGAACGTGCCGTTGGAGTAGATGATGTCGGAGTTGAAGTCGGTCTTCGGCCCGCCGGTTCCGGCGAGCGACGCAGCCGCGTTGCCATCCTTCGCGCCCGACCAGAAGCTGTACACCCGGCCGCCGGCGGTCGACCCCACGCCGCCCCAGTACAGCGGGTTGTTCCAGCCGTCGCGGGTGGGCAGCTTGCGCAGGTAGGTGGGAACGGTGTAGTTCTGGATGTCCGGAACATCGCCGTCGGCGACGCGCGGGTAGAACGCCCAGTCGGTGGCGTACGCCTCGACGCAGGTCGACAGCGTGCGGATGTCGCCCATCGTCCGCTTCTGACGCCCGCGCTGAATGGCGTTGATGAGGTTGGGGATGGCAATCGCCGCAATGATGCCGATGATCGCCACCACGATCAACAGTTCGATGAGGGTGAACCCTTTCTGCCTTCTCATAACACCTCCCTTGTCACTGCGGATTGTAGCAAGCCTCGTGCCAGACATCTTGGCAACCCGCCCCACCCATTGTGACGCGCAGCGTCACTCTTCTTGCAGGTGGGTTCCGCTGGCAGGCACTCGTCACTTGATCTGCATCCCTTCGGGCCACTGGATGAAGATCCCGTCCGAGAGGACGATGTCCGCATCGAACGTCGTGGTCGGCCCGAGCTGCAGCGGCGACTGCACGGCGCCGTCGCGCGCGTAGGACCAGAGGGTGTAGTTCAGCCGCTCGCCGGAGTAGTGCAACGGGTTGTGCCACCCGTCCCGCAGCGGGTGCTTGCGCAGGTACGTCGGCGACAGGTAAGGCAGCGTGTCGGCGACGACGCCGTTCACGATGTACGGCACCCGCACGAGGTCGACGGCGTAGGCGCAGACCGCGTTGGCCACCGTGCGCATGTCGGCCATCGAGCGCCGCTGGCGTCCCCGCTCGATCGCCTGCACGAGGTTGGGGATGGCGATCGCCGCGATGATGCCGATGATCGCCACCACGATCAGAAGCTCGATGAGGGTGAAACCCGTCCGGTGCCTTCGCATGGAACCCCGGTGCGATCCAATGCAAGCGTCGTGCCGGCTCCGCCGCTCTACACTGGAGTGGTGATCTCCGGCCGCCGTCCGGCGCTGCTGGCGCTCGTCGCCTTCTGGGCGGCCGTCTACCTGCCGCCGCTGCTCGCCGGCCGCTGCCTGCCCGCCCGCGACGTCGCCGCGACGCAGGCGCCGTGGCGCGTCGTGTGGCGGGAGCAGGTCGCCGCCGGACACGCGCCGCTGTGGGACCCCGCATCCAACCAGGGCCGGCCGCTGCTGGCCAACCCGAACGCCATGACGCTCTACCCCGGCACGCTGCTGTTCCTCGCCCTCGCGCCGGAGGAAGCGGCGGCGTGGCACGTGGCGCTGCACCACCTCCTGCTGCTCGCGGCGTGCTGGCTGCTCGCTCGGCGGGCGGGGGCCGATCCGGACGCCGCGGCGGTGGCGGCCGCCGCGACAGCGACCGCCGGCGTCGCCTGGTCGCTGGTCACGCTCCTCAATTCGCAGGCGGCGCTCGCGTGGGGCTCGCTGGCCCTGGCGCAGGCCGCGGCGCCGCCGGCGCCAGGCAGGGCGATTCGGCGTGCGCTGTGCGGCGGCGCAACCCTCGGCATGGCGCTGCTCGCCGGCGAGCCGGTGATCGCGGCGCTGGCGGCGCTGGCGTGGGTCGTCGTGGCGGCCGCCGGCTGGGGGCGTGCCGCACCGGCGGCGATCGCGACGGCGGCCGCCGCCGCGATCGCGGTGGCGGCGCCGGTCCTGCTGCCGCTGCTCGCCGTCTACCCCGACACGCTGCGGGCCACGCTGGGCGCCGCGCCGGGAGCGCTCGCTGCCGACACCCTGGCGCCGCGACGCTGGCCGGAGCTGCTCTTCCCCCATCTGCTCGGGGCGCCGCTCGGCGACGCCGCGAGCGGCTTCTGGGCCGCCGCCTCGTTCCCGTGGCAGCGCTACTTCCCGCTCGTCTTCGTCGGCGCCGTGCCGCTGCTCACGCTGCCGTTCGCCCGCCGCGGCGCCGGGGCGCGCTGGCCGTGGTGGGCGCTGGCTGCGGCCGGCGCCGGCGGCTCGGCGCTGCTCGGCTGGCCGCCCGCGGCGCGCGTCGCCGCCGGCCTTCCCGCCGTGGACGCCGCCCGCTACGGCATCAAGCTGGTGCTGCTCACGTTCCTCGCGCTGCCGCCGCTGGTCGCGGCCGGCTACCGCGGCCTGCTCGAGCGCCCGATCGGGCGCCGCCGCGCCGCTGCCGTCCTCCTTGCCGCGGCCGTGGCAGCCGGCGGACTCGGCGCCCTTGCGCCCGGGGCGCTGCGCGCCGCGCTCTCCGACGCCTACCCGGCGTCTGCGGCCGCCCTCGCGGCGCTCGATGAAGCGCGTCTGGGCGCCTGGCTGGCGGTCGACGCCGTGGCGCTGGCGCTGCCGGCAGCGGCGCTGCTCGCCACCGCCGCGCCGCTGCCGCTGTGCGCCGCCGGGCTGGCGGCCAATGCGCTGGGCGGCGGCGGCGTGCTCGCCTTCGACGACGCCCGCCGCTGGAGCGAGCCGCCCGCGCTCGCGCGGGCCGCCGGAGCCGGTGCGACGGTTGCCGCCCTCGCACCCACGGCGACGCCGGCCGCTGCCCCGGGCGTACCGGTGCTCGACCGTTTCTGGCGCGCGCGCGCCGCGCTGGTGCCGGAGTACGGCACCCGCTGGGGCCTCGGCTACACGCTCACCCGCGGGCCCGACGGCCTCGAGCCGATCCTCCAGGAGCTCGTCGCGGCCGAGGCCGGGCGGTTGCCGCTCGCGGCCCGCGTGCGGGTGGCACGCGCGCTCGGCGGCGCCGCGGCGGTGGTTGCCGAGCCGGTCGGGGGGTTCGCCGCGCGCGAGGTCGACGGCGTCTGGCTGGTGGAGCTGGACGCCGCGCCGGCGCCGGCCTACCTGGCGCGGCGCGCACTGCCGTGCGACGGCATCCCCGCCGCCGTGCGCACCCTTGCCGACCCCGGCTTCCGCCCCGGGCACGACGCCGTGGTCGCCGGCGCCGGCGGCGCCGCGGCGCTCGGCGCGGGGGAGATCGCCGAGCTCCCCGGTGCGCCGCACCGGCGGCGCTTCGCCGTGACGCTCGCCGCCCCGGGCCTGCTGGTGGTGCGGCAGTCGTTCATGCGCTGCTGGCGGGCGACGGTCGGCGGCCGCGCGGCCGCGGTCGAGGTGGTGAACGGCGCCCAGATCGGTGTGCGGCTGCCTGCGGGGACCCACGCAGTCGAGGTGTACGTCGACCCGTTGCCGTACCGTCTCGGCCTTGCGGGGCCGCTGCTGTTCGCGCTCGCGCTCGCGGCTACCCGGCGGCGGGCGGCCGCATCAGCGGGCCGTTCGGCCGCCAGCGGTGGCGCGGCGCGTAGCACCCCGGCCACACCACCGGCGACGTGACCACGAACGAGCACACCTCGCAGACGTAGTCGAACGCCATTCCTTTGCGGGTGTGTATCGCGGCGTCGACCAGGTAGCGGCCGGGGGCGAGCTCGAGCGACGGGAACTCGAGCAGCATCTCGCCACGCCCCTCGAGGCGCCGGCCCTCCCACCCCTCGATGTCGGTGTTCGTCCCGTACACGTGCGTGCCGTCGTCGCGGTGCAGCGCGATGCCGAAGACGAAGTCCTCCTGCGGCGAGCGCGCGGTGTATCCGATGCGCAGCGCGGCGGGCTCGCCGGTGCGGATCGCCTGCACCGGCGCGCCCTCGCCGTCGAGCAGGTCGACGGCGTCGAGCACCACTTCCTGGTTGCCCCACCGCTTCTCCGACGCCCGCGCGCGCCCCTGCCCCGCCTCCTCGCTGGCGACGTCGGCGCGGTAGCGCGAGACCGCGGCGCGGGCGCTGCCCAAGTACACCGGGCGCCCCTCGCGCAGGTAGAGCGCGCGCTGCGCCATCGCCTCGACGAGGCCGAGGTCGTGGCTCACCAGCAGGATCGCGGTTCCCTTGCGCTGCAGCGAGGTGATGCGGTCGAGGCACTTGTGGGCGAACACCTCGTCGCCGACCGCGAGGATCTCGTCGACCACCAGCACCTCGGGCTCGGGCGCCACCGCGACCGCGAAACCGAGGCGCACGTACATTCCGGACGAGTACGTCTTCACCGGCTGGTCGATGAACGCGCCGATCCCGGAGAAGTCGATGATGTCGTCGAGCTTCGCAGCGACCTCGGCGCGTGTCATGCCGAGCATCATCCCGTTGATGAGCGCGTTCTCGCGGCCGGAGATCTCGGGGTGGAAGCCGGCGCCGAGCTCGATCAGCGCCGTCGCCCGCCCGGACACTTCGACGGTGCCCGCGCTCGGGCGGAGGATGCCGGAGACGAGCTTCAACAGCGTCGACTTCCCCGAGCCGTTGGGGCCGATCACCGCCACGGTCTCGCCGCGAGCCACCTCGAGGTCGATGCCGGAGAGCGCGTGAAACCCCTCGCCGACCTGCTGCCGGCGCCACAGCTCGCCGTGCAGCAGCGCGCCCTTGAGGGAGTGCAGCCGGCCGCGCCGGGTGAGCGCCGGGAAGAACTTGCCGGCGCCGCGCACGCGTACCGCCGGAGGGGCGCTCATACCGTCTCCGCGATCGAGTCGCGCAGCCGCGCGAACACGAACGCCCCGATCGCCCACGACACCGCCGCGACCACGATCGCCCACCCCCACACGGCGGCCGGCGGCACACGGCCCTCCACCGCGACGCCGCGGTACAGCAGCACCAGCGGCGTCGCCGGGTTGGCGTGCACAACCTGGCGCAGGATGCCCGCCGGCACCACGTCCGGGGTGTAGATGATCGGGGTCATGAAGAACAGCAGGTTGAGCACGTTGTGGAGCAGGTCCTTGAGGTCGCGGAAGTGCACCGCGAGCGCCGACACGGCGAGCGCCAGGCCACCCGCGGTGACCACCCAGAGGAGCAGCACGAGCGGCAGCAGCACCAGCGTCCAAGGAAACGCGAGCATGCCGGCGGCGGCGTACGCGATCATCACCCCCAGCAGCACCGGCAGCGCCAGCAGGTGGTGCACGAGGTGAGAGCAGACGGTGACCGCGGGGAACACCTCCGGCGGGCACACGACCTTCTTCAGGAGGGGCCCGTTGTCGGGCAGCACCACGGCGGCGTCGAGCAGCGCGCCGGTGGCGAACAGCCACGGCAGCACACCGGCGAACAGGAACAGCGGGTACGGCACCGCGCTCGGGATGCGCGCCGGTATCACCATCGTGAACACGACGGCGTACACGGCGATCAGCAGCAGCGGGTTGACCAGCGACCACACGTACCCGAGCAGCGTGCCGCGGTAGCGCGCCTTGAGCTCGCGCTCGACCAGCACCGCGATCAGGCCGCGCTGCGTGCGCAGCGACGCGAGGACCCCCTCGTCAGGGCGCGAGGCTCTCACCTCGGGCCGCCGCCCTTGAGCATCAGCTCCTCCATCTGGCGGCGGATGCGCTCCTTCTCGCGCTCGAGGTACGCGTCGTAGTCCTCGACCTTGCCGCCTCGGATCCAGTGGCTGCGCGGGTAGTGCTTGATGTTGCCGT
This sequence comes from uncultured Thermoanaerobaculia bacterium, assembly GCA_964594125.1. GTDB lineage: Bacteria > Acidobacteriota > Thermoanaerobaculia > Thermoanaerobaculales > Thermoanaerobaculaceae > CAVRZJ01. The sequence goes on from CAZQLL010000007.1 coordinate 92,279, forward strand.
AGTCGTCGAACGCCAGGTGCCCGGTGACGCCGCGCATCTCCGAGAGGCCCTTGAGCTTGAGCTGCACCTCGCTGCCAGCCCGCGTGCGCAGACCGGAGAGCGCCGCGAGGGTGGCGAGCGCCGCGTCGTAGCCGTGCGCCGCGTAGAGGTCGGGGGTCATCCCGTACACCTCGCGGTAGCGCGCCACGAACGTCCGCACCGGCTCCTGCTGCGAGGCCGTGTCGAACCCCGACAGCGGCAGGAAGACGCCTTCGGCGAGGCTTCCGGCGCGCTGCAGCAGTGTCGCGGTGTTGATCGCCGACGTCACGCAGACGGTGCCCTCGTAGGCGGTGCTGCGCACCACTCGCAGCACCTCGATGGTGGCGTCGCCGTACCCGCAGATATAGATGCTCGCCGGCTGGCTGGCCGCGACCTGGTCGCGCAGCGCCTTCTCCCAGCCGGCCTCGCCGCTGCGCACGGTGGCGACGACGCGGCCCCCCTGGCTCTGGTACTCGCCGACGAACACCGGCAGCAGGCCGCGCGTGTAGGCGTTGTCCTCCTGGACGATCAGCACCGTGCGCGCGTTGCGGGTGATCGCCAGCAGGTCCGCCGCCTTGACGCCCTCGAGGTCGTCGGAGGGGAACACGCGAAAGAAGTAGACGCTCTTCTTCGCGAGCTCGGGTGCAGACGCCGAGGGCGACAGCAGCACCCGCTCCCAGCGGTCGGCGACCGGGATCATCGACGTGGCCTCGGCCGAGGTCACGCCGCCGATCACCACCAGCGCGCCGGCATCGTACAGCGCGTCCGCCGCCGCGGCGGCCAGCGCGGGATCGGAAGCGGAGTCGCGGTACTGGACGTCGAGTCCGGCGGGGGCCGTCTGGGCGCGCACCGACTCGTCGAGCGCCAGCTTGATGCCGCTCTTGATCGACGAGCCGTAGACGGCCGCCGAGCCGGTCTCCGGCAGCGCCACGCCGACGACCACCTTGTGCGAGCAGCCGCCCACCGCCAGCGAGCCGGCCACTGCGGCCACGAGTGCGAAGCGCTTCATCGCCGTCTCCGTGCGCCGCCACGAGCCGGCGCATCGGCCCTTGTAGCACACGACGCGAGCGGCGGTAAAGCTCGTCCGATGCATCAACTCGTCCCTCGCGGCGTTGCGCGGCCCTCAGCGGCGCAGCGCCAGTGCGCCAGCTGCGGTGAGCAGCAGCAGGAGCGCGACGAGACCCGCCGGCCCCAGCGCCGGGACGGGATGCATCGCCGCGTCGTACGCGGGCCCGGCCGGATCGTCGATCAGGCCGTTGAGCGCACGATCACCGTCGCCCTGGCCACCGTCCTCAACGGTGAAGGTCATGGTCGTCTGCGTGACCGTCGCACCCGGTATCGCGTACCAGTGCGGCGACGGCTCCGCGGACGTCGCCCCGTACTTCCACGGCGCGAGCTGAACCGGGCTGGCCGGGAAGGTGATCGTCACCGTCACCGGCCCGAGGCAGCCGTGGAGGGTGAAGTCCAGCAGGCCGTGCGGGAACGCCACCCCCGGCGGCGGCGACGGCAGCGAGCTCGCGTCGATCCACTCGTAGCTCAGGAAGGTGCAGGCCGGACCGCCGCCCGCGATCGCCGCCGACGCCGGCCCGGTGCCGGTCGCGGTGGCGCCCGAGATCGTCGTCAGCGCCGCCAGATCGAGCCCAATGACGAGAGGATCGTGGTCGGCGGCGCGGTAGGCATCGGGGGCGTACAGGCTCGCCACCTGCCCGGCGGTCTTGAACTCGGTGTTGTAGTCGAGCACGGGAGGTTCGTCGGCGTTGACGTGCCACTCGCTGACACCCGTGATCTGGCGGTCCAGGCTCGCCGTGGCGAGCGCGTGGTCGAGGTAGCCCGCCTGCGCGTCGAACATGTAGGAGTAGGCATTGCCGTTGCCGATCCGCCCCTCGACCAGGTTGACGTACCCTGAGCCCTTGATCGCGGTGATCGGGTCCTCCATCGCGTAGGCGTTGAGGTCGCCGACGATGAGCACGTCCGGGTCGCCGGCGCCGGTCGGGTCTGTCGCCAGCCAGGCGGTGAGGTCGTTGGCGGCCCACAGGCGCGTCTGGTTGCAGTTGCCTTGGCCGTCACCGGTGTCCGGGTCGCCGGTGCACGGCGATCCCTTCGACTTGAAGTGGTTGACCACGACGACGAAGCGGGTGTCCGGGCCGGCCTGCTGGAACGCCTGCGCGAGCGGCGGCCGCTGCAGCGCGACGGTTTCGGAGAATGCCCCGGTGGCGAGCGCCGCCGTGGTGCCGACCGGTGTGACCTTCCCCGGCTTGTAGATCAGGGCGTTTTTGATCGCGTCGAGACCGAGCGCATTGACGGTGCCGGTGGCCGCGTCGGCGTCGATGAAGGCGAACGTCCCCGGCGCGGTGGCGGCGTTGAGCCGGTCGACGAGGTCCTGGATCGCGCTCGCCGGGCCGTAGCCGTCGTTCTCCATCTCGATCACGGCGACGATGTCGGCGCCCGTTCCGAGGATGGCGGCGACGGTCTTCGCCGCCTGCCGTGCGAGCTCGGTCGCGTTGCTGGCGCCGCGGCACGAGACCGCAGCCCCGTCGACTCCGCCCGTGCACCCCGAGAACGTGTTGAAGTAGTTGAGCAGGTTCATCGAGGCAACCGTGAGCGAGCCGCCGACTGGATCGGGAGCCGCCGGCCGGGCGTTCGCCGGCTGGAAGTCGGGCGGTGCGCCGCCCAGGGCGCCGAGCGGGCGCACCCGGTACGCGTTCGGGCTCGCGGCGTTCCCTCCCCAGCCGTAGGTCAGGACGCCGACCACGCCGGTTACGGTGTCGCCGGCGCGCAGCGTGTTGGCGGCCGAGAGGGGGCTGGCGCCGCGGCCGAACACGATCGGGTCGGCGTTCTCCGAGTTGTTGGCGTCGTCGATGATCAGGCGGTCGAGCGCGTTCGCCGCCGCGACCGCGAGCGCCGGCGCCCCCGGCGCGGCCACCTGGGTCGGCTGCAGCAGCCGGCCGCCCGGGCTCGACACCTCGACCTCCCCGAAGCGGCCGAGGTTGTAGTTCTCTGTGACCGTGAGCGTCTGCGGCAGCCTGACGAGCATCCCCTCGAAGCGCTCGAGGAAGTCGCCGTCCGGCACCGGCAGCGTCACGTCGACCGGTGGGACCGTACCCGTGCCGCAGTGGTGGATCGTCAGGGTGCCCGAGAGCTGCGTCTGGCCTTGGAACTCCCCCGCCGTGCCGGCGACGCGCACGCGGTCGCCGACCGCGACGTGGTCGGCGCCGCCGGTGAAGACGAAGATCCCGTCGGAGGTCGCGGGGTCGCCGTCGCCGCTCTCGTCCTGGAGGAAGAAGCCCCGCACCTGCCCGCTGCCGGTGGGCAGCTCGAAGTCGCCGACGACGATGCCCCGCGTCGTGACGGCTCCCGGGATCGGGGTGCTCGCCCCCGAGCCCTGAATCGTGTACACCGGAGTGAATGGCAGGTTGCAGACGTCGGCGGCGGTGGTGAAGTCGAACGGGTAGTTGGCCGTCATGAGGTCCGGCGGGTCGCTGGCGTCCGCGTCGTTCACCTGGCTCGCGACGACGGTCGCCGCACAGGTGGTCGAGAAGGGCAGCGCCGAAGACGGCGTGAGGATCACGGAGGACGTGTTCAGCGCCGGCAGGCCGGTGAAGGGGATGGCCGTGCCGGCAGGGCACTCGAGCGTGACACCCGAGACCGTCACATCGACCGCCTCGCTGAAGTTGATCGTGATCGTGCCCGACACCGAGACGTCGACGGCGTCGTCGGCCGGTGTCGTGCTCGACACGGAGGGCGCGGACTCGACGATGGGTGTTCCGGTGATCGAGATGTCGTCGACGCCGACCCACTCGTCGTTTCCTGCGGCGTTGGTCGTCATGATCCTGACCTGCACGAGCGCCTGGTTGGCGGCGGCCGCCGGCAAGGTCACGTTGACGGCGGTGACCAGCGTTGCCAGGCTCGGACCCGTGGTCGCGTCGGCCACGTAACCCCCCGCCACGTTGGTGAAGGTCCCGGTGCTCCCGACCCGGTAGTGCAACGCGACCTGCTGCACCGAGTTGTCCGCGGAGCCGTCGAGGTCTCGCAGGTTGTACTGGACGTTGATCGAGCTGAGCCCGGTCGTGTTCAGGTGGATGAGCAGGAACGGGGCGTCGGCCGTGCCCGAACCGTTGAGCGCAACCACCGCGTCGGTGATGTGAAACTCCGCCACGCCGCCGGTCGTGAAGGTGTTGGGGTTCGTCTGGTTGGCGTTCACGTCGACCGGTGTGCCGGTGCCGTCGGCGAGGAGCGTCTGGGGATCGGTTCCGGTCGACGTCGTGATGTCGTCGCCGCGGTAGCCGATGATCCCGGGTACACCGGTCCAGCTGTCGTCGGCTGTGATGAGAACTGTGTTGCTCCAGCCCTGCGAGAACGGCAGCGTTTGCGGGGTGCTGTCGCTCCATGCCGCCGGCGCCGGGATCAGCAGCAGGAGAAGCGCTGCGAGCCAACGCGCGGCCCCCGGACTCGAGTCCCTGCATTCCTTGCCCGGCGCTGCCGTGGGTGCGAGCGGACCATCCTGCGCCTCGTGCAAGGAACCTGACATCATGGGAGCCTCCCGGCAGGCCGAGCGCTGCTGCACGCGGCACATTGTCCCGCGACTCTCCACGTCCCATGTGAAGACTGCGTGAAGCGCCGGAGGCCGCCCGCTCCGGCGCGGCTACGACGCCTGCGCGCGGACCGACTCCACCTCGGCGATCGTGCGGGGCCGCCAGGGCCCCAGGATGCGGTTGCCTTCGGGGGTGATCACGATGTTCTCCTCGATGCGGACGCCGCCGAAGTCGAGGAAGCGCTCGACGGCGTCGTAGTCGACGAACGCCTCGTGCCGGCGTTCGGCGCGCCAGCGACGCGCGAGCTCGGGGATGAAGTACAGCCCCGGCTCGACGGTGAAGACGAACCCCGGTTGCAGCGGGCGCGCCAGGCGCAGCGACTTCAGCCCGAACTGCAGGCTCTTGGGCTCGCCCTCGTACCCCACCCACACCTCGCCGAGGTCCTCCATGTCGTGCACGTCGAGACCGAGCATGTGCCCGGTGCCGCACTGGAAGAACAGGGCGTGCGCCCCCTGCTCGACCGCGTCGTCGAGGTCGCCGCGCATCAGGCCGAGACCCCTGAGCCCCTCGGCCAGCGTGCGGCAGGAGAGCCGGTGGACGTCGCGGAAGCGCACGCCGGGGCGGCAGGCGGCGACCGCCGCCAGATGCGCCGCGAGCACGATCTCGTAGACCTCACGCTGGCGCGGCGTAAAGGTGCGGTCGACCGGGAACGTCGACGTGAGGTCGCCGGCGTAGTGCAGCGCCGTCTCGGCGCCGGTGTCGAGCAGGAACAGATCGCCGCTCCTGAGGACGTTGCCGTGGTAGTGGTTGTGCAGCGTCTCGCCGTGCACCGTCGCGATCACCGGGAAGGAGAGGTGGCCGCCGGCGGCCAGCGCAATCTCGGTGACGCGCGCCGCCACCTCCGCCTCGACCATTCCCGGACGCACCATCCGCATCCCGGCCAGGTGCATCGCCACCGAGGTCGCGACGGCCTTCTCGATCTCCGCGACCTCCTCGGCGCTCTTGACGACGCGCATCTCGACCACGGCTCGGACCAGCTCGATCGAGGCGCCGTCCTTCTGCTTCTCCGGGTGGACACCGAGCAGGCGGAACAGCTTGAGCTTGTTCTCCGGCCGGTACGGCGGCAGGTAGCGCACCGCTCGCCCCTTGGCCGAAGCCTCCTGCAGGTACACGCCGAGCGCCGTCGCCGGCCGCGTCTCCTGCACACCGCCGCGCGCCGCCAGCTCGGCGACGGTCGGCAGCACGCCGGTCCACACGATGTCGTCGATCGTCAGGTCGTCGGCGAAGACGATCGTGCGGTCCTCGTCGAGGTCGATCAACGCCGCGTAGCCGGGCTGGTCGACGCCGAAGTAGTACAGGAACGTGCTGTCCTGGCGGAAGTGGTAGGCGTTCGCCGCGTAGTTCATCGGGCTATCGTCGTTGCCGAGGAACAGCAGCACGCCGCCGGTCGTGAGCTGATCGCGCAGCCGCGCGCGCCGCGCCTCATACGTCTCCGCCGGAAACATGAGCTCGCCTCCCCTGAACGCGCCGCGCCCGCCCCGCACTCCGAGCCGGCATCAGCCCGCCGCCGTTTTGCGCTCGTCCCGATTCTACGCGGCGCCGCCCAGATTCGCCTCCCCCCGCCGCTGCTCCCGCAACCGGCTTGCCTCATCCCCCAGCGCCGCGACCCACGTGCCGGTGCAGCATCGTCATGATCGTTGGGCCTGGCACCTTTGTGACGCCGGCGAGCGCCGCGGCGACGTTGGGGAGCAGCGGATCAGAACTCGCCGCCGCGGACGTAGGGCTGGGTCCAGAGGATGGTCTGCAGGAGCACGGACTTGATCCACGCCTGGTGCATGCGCTCCACCTCCGCCGGAGAGTGGCCGGCGCGGCCCAGGAACGGCTTGAGCGTCGCCGTGACCGGGTAGGCGAGAGCCGGGACATAGCGGAGCGGGATGTGGTCGGCGGCCGTGGCGCCGTCGGTCCGGTTCTTGCCGATGCGGTGGTGTCGACGGCCGATCTCGTACTGGTAGTCCAGCCAGGCCTGGTCGTAGTTCGCGCCGGCGGTATCCAGGATCCACTGCGCGAAACGTTTGCGCACCGCGGCCAGGTAGGCCCCGTCCGGCTTGCCGGTTTGCGGGCTCGAAAAGGCCGCCAGCAGGTGCGGCTGCGAGCCCACGAATCCGTACCAGGTGTCGAGGATCTCCTCGATGTGCGGACGCAGCACCTCGCGGGACTGCCGGAGTGCGGCGATGTCGTCCTGCGAGAACAGCACCGTGGCCTTCAGGAGCTCGAACTCGCCGAGGGACACCGGCGATCTGGGAACCGCGTCGGTGCCCATGGTGTACCCGGGAATCACAGCGCTCGATTCCGACATCGGACGTTCTCCTTTCTCCGGGCGGTCGGCCGAACCTTCGGCCGCCGCCAGTACGCCGAGTGCGGCTGCGACGAAGCCCGCCGCTGCCGCGGTTCGCGCGATGGTCCTGCTGATTCCTCCGATCATCCGATCCCTCCGGGGCGGGTCGCGAGCCCGCGATCAGTATCGACTCGATACTTTATGAATGATAGGCCGACGCCGGGCGGTTGTCAAGCCCGTATCGGGTCGATACAATGACAGGGTGGCTGCCGCGAGGGTTGCCGAGATTCTCGAGCGCCTGTGCACGCTTCTGCGCACGGAGGCCCGGCTGCGCGGCTCGCCCTACAGTCTGCAGCCGGTCCACGTCGAGGCGCTGGTCTACCTGGAACGCTGCAACCGCTACTCGGACACCCCGCAGGCCGTGACCGAGTACCTCGGCCTGACCAAAGGCACCGTGTCCCAAACCCTGCAGGTGCTCGAGCGCCGCGGACTGGCCGTCAAGCGCCAGGATTCCCGGGACCGCCGCAAGATCCATCTCGAGCTGACCACGAGCGGCCGCCTCCTGGCCCGCAGCCTCGTGGTCCCCGCGCCTCTCGGCCGCGCCCTCGAGACCCTGCCTGCGCCTGCGGACGACCTGGCGGACAGCCTTCGCACCCTGCTGACCGCGATGCAGCGCGCCGCCGGCCACCGCAGTTTCGGCGCCTGCCGCACCTGCCGCTACTTCCAGCAAGAGAAGGGGCGCTTCCGCTGCGGCCTTACGGGCGAGCCCCTCACCCGCGCCGAATCGCAGCTCATCTGCCGCGAGCACGAGCCGGTGAAGCCGGGTCGGTTGTCAGCAGGCGCTCCCCTCCGGGAGAGCCCCGCCGACACCGGGAGGTAGCGAGGGGATAGGCCTCCAGCGGAACTCACCGTCGCTGTTTCCAATACTCCCTTCATTCTGCGGGAGCGCAGGCGCCCTGACCCACGCAAAGGTCCTGCCCTGCGGCGCCCGGGCCGGCGAGGGCGCCTGCCCTCCCGGTGAGACTCACGGTCCGGGATGCGCTGCAGGCTCATGGTGAGTGCGAGCAGAAGTACACCGTGGTGCGGCAATCGGACGAGGTAGGAGGCGCGGCTGTGGGGTGCGCGCTCGAGCGTGCGCAGCCGGCGCGGAGCACCGGCCCCACATTCGCTCTGCCGGAGTGCCGCGTTTCCCAAGAAGCCCCGGCCTGCGTGACTCGGCAGCGCTTCGTGCGTTGGTCCAGGGCTGCTCTGAGCAGACCGATCCGAAGGGATGCCGCTTTCCCGACTCCGCGCCTGTCGGGCGGGCCGGGCGCGGCTTGCACCGGGCACGAGAGCAGGTGGTAGAGTAATAGTGGAGAGGGGTGAGCGATGGCTGAGGCGGAGACCAAGCGCCCGGGTCGAAACGAGCCGTGCCATTGCGGCTCCGGCAGGAAGTACAAGCACTGCCACCTGGTGAGCGATGAGGAGGCCGACCGGGCGCAGCGCGCGGAGCAGGCGAGTGCCGCGCCGGCGCCAGCTCCGCCGGACGACGAGCCCGCGCAGCGGGCAACGCCGCCGCCGCGCACCGCCGGCCAGCCGTGGAAGCGCGGCGCCGGCGCCCAGATCGCGCGCCGCATCACGACGCCGCGCAAGGCCGGGTAGCGGCCCACCTCGGCGCCTGCGGCATCACCCCCCGGGCTCGGCCTCCCGCCGTCGCGGCGGCTTGCTGCCCGGGGACGCGCGCTCGGCGCCGCCCTCGTCCGCCGCCGATGTCGACCACCAGCACCGAGCGCTCGTGCGTGAGGGAGAGGCCGTAGCCGAGCGCCGCCGCCACCGGCTCGTCGACGAAACGGACGCGGCGCACGCCGAGCGCCGTGAGAAGCCGTTGCACCTCGGCGCGGTACGTCTCGAACGCCGACACCGGAGTGGTGACCACGACGTCGCGGATGCGCTCGCCGGTGACCTTCCTGGCCTCGGCGAGCAGCTCGCGCAGGTAGAGGCCGGCGGCCTCGCGCGCCGTGATGCGGCGGCGCCCGACGCGGGCGAGCGGGCGCAGCGCCTCGGCGGCGAGCGCCGCCTTGAACGCCGGCACGAACGACGGGTGGACAGCGTCGCGGTTGGCCTCCAGCGCTTGCCGCCCGATCAGCGCCCGCCGCCCGACGAACGCGATCCGCTCCAGCGGCGGCCAGGCAGCGCGGCGGTCGAGCAGCGCCAGCGACTCCAGTACGTACACCGACGACGGCACCATGCGCGGCGCCTCGAGCGGGTCGTCGCCCTCGGGCAGGCGGCAGATCGCCGCCAGGTCGAGCAGGGCCGGCTGAGGGGTGCGCTCGTCCCGGCGGGCGGGCCGCGAGTCGGCGGTGCCGCGATCGAGCGCCCAGCCGGACACGCGGTCACAGGCTCTCAGGGTCGTTCGACCACCGGCAGCTCGACGAAGCTCATCGCGCCCGGCGCGTGGTGAACGCGGTGGGTGGCCTTCCGGTACGCCTCGGGCGGCGCCGTGAAGATGCTCGGCACGAACGTCTGCGGGTTGCGGTCGTACAGCGGGAACCAGCTCGACTGCACCTGCACCATGATGCGGTGCCCAGGCAGGAACACGTGGTTGGCGGTGGGCAGCGCGAAGCGGTACTCTAGCGGTGCGCCGGGCGCGATCGGCGCCGCGCGCTCGCGGCTCTCGCGGTAACGCCCGCGGAAGATGTCGGCGGCGACCATGAGCTGGTAGCCGCCCATCCCCGGCTGCGCCGCCACCTCGGGCGGGTAGACGTCGATCAACTTGACCACCCAGTCCGCGTCGGTGCCGGTGGTCGAGGCGACGAGGTTCGCGACGGGACGGCCGGCGATCTGCAGCGGCGACTGCAGCGGCTCGCTGACGAACGTGAGCACGTCGGTGCGGCCGCTCGCCTCGCGCTGGTCGTCGACCAGCCACTGCGGCCACGTCCGTTCGCCCTCGTAGCCGACGGGCTGCACCGGGCGGGCGCGGTAGGGCACCGGCTTGGCGGGGTCGGAGACGTACTCGGTGAACGCCGCGCCGCCCGCCGCCGGCGGCGCGAACCCCGCCCTCATCGCGGCGGCGAGGTAGAGCGGCCGCGGCCGCACCGTGCACCCCGTCTCGCACCCGGCCGGCCACGCCGGCAGCCGCCGCCAGACGTTGCTGCCGGTCTCGAACGCGATGACCGGCGCGATCGCCGCCGGCGGCGCTCCGTCCTTCAGGTGCGCGGCGAGGAACGGCGCCAGCACCTCGCGGCGAAAGGCGAGCGCGGTGTCGGCGCCGAAGCGCAGCGCGCCGAGCGAGCTGCCGTCGTGGATCATCTGGCCGTGGCACCACGGCCCGATGGCGAGGAAGACGCGGTCGTTGCCGGCGTCCTTCGCCTCGAGCGCCTCGTACACGGCGATGGCGCCGTAGATGTCCTCCTGATCCCACAGGCTGTGCACCATGAGCACCGGCACCGGCGGCAGCGGCCGCGCCGCCAGCGCGCGGTCGACCGCCTGCTCGCGCCAGAACGCGTCGTAGGCGGGGTGGGCGAGGATCTTGCGCCAGAACCCGGTCTGCTCGACGCCGTGCCGCCGCGCCATCTCGCCGGCCGAGCCCGCCTCCAGGTACGCCTCGTGGTCGTCCCAGTGGGTGCGCACCCACTTCGCACTGGAGTCGCGCGTCGCCACCTGCTCGAAGATGTACGGCAGGTTCTGCTGGCGGAAGGCACCGTTGTGGAACCAGTCGTCGCCCAGCCAGCCGTCGACCATCGGGTTCATCGGCACCGCCGCCTTGAGCGCCGGGTGTGGGTCGACCAGCGCCATCAGCGCGAGGAAGCCGTTGTACGAGATGCCGAGGATGCCGACGCGGCCGTTCGACTCCGGGACGTTGTTCACCAGCCAGTCGATGGTGTCGTACGTGTCCGTTGCGTGGTCGACCGGCGTCGGGTTCTGCGCGCCGCGCAGCGGCCGGTTCATCACGTAGTCGCCTTGCGAGCCGTGCTTGCCGCGCACGTCCTGGACCACGCGGATGTACCCGCCCTCGACGATCACGTCGGTGGCGTTGTCGTACCCCTCGAGCGCCGACGCGAGGTGCACCGATTCGCTGTTGCGCGTCAGCGCATCCGCCGAGTACGGCGTGCGGGTGAGCAGGATCGGCGCTCTCGCGGCGCCGTGCGGCACCAGGATCACCGTGTGCAGCGTCACCCCGTCGCGCATCGGGATCTCGACCTCGCGGCGGACGTGGTCGAACCCGGCGGTCGCCGGCGCGAGCGTCGCCGGCGTCTCGCTCGGCAGGTCGGGGTAGGTCGCCGGCGACGGCGTCGCCTGCGCCCCGGCGACCGCGGCGAGCAGGGGGAGGCCTGCGAGGAGTGCGAGCCATCGCCATCCGGCGCGTCGTACCCCGGACCACGGAATGGGACGGGAGGGCCGGCGCCCCCGCCGGCCCGGCTTCCGCCGCGCCGAATCCTCGCGCGGGCGAGGGCGCCCGCCTTTCGGGCGTGTCGGGAAGGACGCTTCAGGCACACAGTGACGCGGCTGCGGGGCACGGCGCATTGGCAGAGCTCCTGCCGGCGATGATAGCGCCGCGCGGCCGTCGTGCGCGGCGGGGCGTAGAATCGCGCTGCGCCGGCGCGCCGCCTCGCCCGCGACGACACCGGCGACACCGACACGGGAGCCCCCCATGCGCCGCTGGATCGCCGTCTTCCTCGCCTTCGCCTGCATCGCCCCCGCTCTCGCCCAGACCGCGCCGGCGCCAGCCGACAACCCGCTGCTCACCGAGTGGACGACGCCGTTTGCGGTGCCGCCGTTCGCCGCGATCCGGCCCGAGCACTTCATGCCGGCGTTCAGGGAGGCGATGGCGCGCGAGCGCGCCGAGGTCGACGCGATCGCCGCCGCGGCCGAGCCGCCGACGTTCGCCAACACCATCGCGGCGCTCGACGCCGCCGGCGAGCACCTCGACCGCGTCGGCGCCGTGTTCTCCAACCTCGACTCCGCCGAGACCAACGAGGCGCTGCAGGCGGTCGCCCGCGAGGTCGCGCCGCTGCAGGCGGCGCACCGCGACGCCACGCTGCTCGACGAGAAGCTGTTCGCGCGCGTGAAGGCGGTGTGGGACGCGCGCGCGACGCCGGCGCTCGAGCCCGACCAGGCGCGCCTGCTCGAGCTCACCTACAAGCGCTTCGTGCGCGGCGGCGCGCTGCTCCATGGCGACGCGCGGCAGCGCATGCGCGACATCAACGCCGAGCTGGCGAAGCTCTCAGTCGCGTTCGGCGAGGCGATGCTCAAGGAGACCAACGGCTACAAGCTCGTCATCGAGCGCCGGGAGGACCTCGCGGGGCTGTCGGAGCGCATGGTGAAGTCCGGCGCCGAGGCGGCGGCGAAGGCCGGCATGCCGGGGAAGTGGGTGTACACGCTCCACGGCCCGAGCCTGTGGCCGTTCCTCGAGCAGTCGGCCAACCGCGAGCTGCGCCGCCGGATCTTCACCGCCTACACCACCAAGGGCGCGCACGGCGACGCCAACGACACCGGCAGGATCCTCGCGCGCACCGCGGCGCTGCGCGCCGAGCGCGCCCGCCTGCTCGGCTACGCCACGCACGCCGACTTCGTCCTCGAGGAGAACATGGCGAAGGACCCGGCGGGCGTGTACGGGCTGCTCAACCGCCTGTGGGCGCCGGCCAAGGCCGTCGCCGCCCGCGAGGCCGAGGCGATGCAGGCGATGATCGACGCCGAGGGCGGCGGCTTCCAGCTCGCGCCGTGGGACTGGTTCTATTACGCCGAGAAGGTGCGCAAGGCGCGCTACGACCTCGACGAAGGCGAGCTGCGGCCGTACTTCCGCATGGAGGCGGTGCGCGACGGCGCCTTCGCGGTCGCGAGCAGGCTCTACGGGATCACGTTCACGCCGCGCCCCGATCTCCCCGTCTACAACCCCGAGGTGGCGGCGTTCGAGGTCAAGGACGCCGACGGCGCCCACCTCGCGATCTTCTTCGCCGACTACCACCCGCGCCCGGGCAAGCGCTCCGGCGCGTGGTCGTCGCGCTTCCGCGGCGCGCGCGTGCGCGACGGCAAGGCGGTCCGCCCGGTCGTCGTCAATGTCGGCAACTTCTCGCGCCCGGCCGGCGACACGCCGGCGCTGCTCTCGCTCGACGAGGTGCAGACGCTGTTCCACGAGCTCGGCCACGCGCTCCACTCGATGCTCTCGCGCGTCCGCTACGCCGGCGTCGCGGCGGTGCCGCGCGACTTCGTCGAGCTGCCGTCGCAGATCATGGAGAACTGGGCGCTCCACCCCGACGTGCTCCCGGCCTACGCCCGCCACTGGAAGACCGGCGAGCCGATCCCGCCGGCGCTCGTCGAGAAGCTCGTCGCCGCCCAGAAGTTCAACCAGGGGTTCGCCACCGTCGAGTACCTCGCCGCCTGCCTGCTCGACATGGAGTGGCACACCCTCACCGGCCCGTGCGAGGCCGAGCCGGCCGCCTTCGAGCGCATCGTGCTCGCCCGCATCGGCATGCCGGCCGAGATCGTGCCGCGCTACCGCTCGACCTACTTCCAGCACATCTTCGCCGGCGGCTACTCCTCGGGCTACTACAGCTACGTCTGGAGCGAGGTGCTCGATTCCGACGCCTTCGAGGCGTTCAAGGAGAAGGGGCTGTTCGACCCCGCCACCGCCCGCTCGTTCCGCACCAACATCCTCGAGAAGGGCGGCAGCGAGGAGGCCATGGCCATGTACGTCCGCTTCCGCGGCCGCCCCCCGGCCGTCGAGCCGCTGCTCGCCAAGCGCGGGCTGATGTAGGCGACCTGGGGCGAATCTTCGCGACGGGGCAGAAGCGGACGAGGCCTCTATGCCCCGCACACTACCTGCCACTGCCCTTGGAACCGGTGCGCCGCTGCGGGCACCGAGGGCGGGTGCCGTGTTGGTAGGACTCGCTGCCACTGCGATGCCGGAGCGCTGGCCCCGGCACCACTCCGGTCGCCACAACCGGGCGATGTCGCTGTATTACAATGATGGCGGAGGGTGGCATGACGATACAGACAGTGCGTCTCCCGGAGGAGTTGGCGCACCGCCTGGAGCGGATCGCGCGCAGCACCAAACGCTCCAAGTCCTCCTTCATCATCGAGGCGCTCGAGGTGTACCTGAACGAGCGGGAGGACCTCGAGACGGCGCTTGCGCGGGTGCGCGAGCCGCAGGCCGAGTACCTCGACCACGCCGAGGTCAAGCTTGCCCTCGACCTCGATTAGGTGGGAGCGGCGGGCGTTCAGGGAGCTTGCGGCGCTGCCGAAGGACGCTCAGCAGCGGCTGGTCGCGGCGGCCGAGGCGCTCGCGACCCACCCGCTGAAGGGTGAGCAACTCAGCGGCGAGTGGCACGGCCTGCGCCGTCTTCGCGTGGGACGCTATCGTCTGATCTACGCCTTCGACGGAGCCAGGCTGCTCATCCTCATCGTCCGCGTGGGTCACCGTCGAGAGGTCTACCGCGTCACGTAGCGGGGCGGCTCGCTCGGGATGACAGGTTCTGCGCGCCGTCGTGCGCGGCGGCCCGTTCGAAATGACCGCTCTCTCGTCGCGACGAACCAGTGGCGGTGATGCTGTCGTTCGCCTTGGGCCTCGCTCCTCGCCGTCGGCTGTCGGCCCTGAGCAGTCGGCAGCGACCTGTCGGCACCAAGCTGACGGCTTCCCGCTCACGCCTCCATGCCTCGATGGCTCTACGGCTCCATGGCTCGAGAGCTCGCTTCATCACCCCTCGTCGTGCGGGAGGGTGCCGCGGGGGGCGCGGAGGTAGCCGTATGGCGTCTCGTAGAGGAAGTTGGAGACGCGCGAGGTGTAGATGTCGGCGAACCGCTCGACCTGCTGCGCGAGGTGGCTCTTGTCGCTGCCGGCGCGCATCAGGGGCCCCCAGCGGGTGTTGCCGAGCTCGCCGGAGGCGCGCGCGAACGGTGCGATGCGCTCGTCGAGCTCGACCGCGGCGGCGCGCAGGGAGGCGATTGCCTCGCGCAGTCGGCGCGGCTTCGTCTCCGCCCACGCGGGATCGCCGCTCTGCTGGCGCTGCAGCGCCAGACGCGCCTGCGACAGCGCGAACTCGAGACGCACCTTCTCCTCCATCAGCGCCGCGAGCTGGCGCTGCGCCTCGCGGAACCCCTCCAGCGCCACGAGCTCCGCCTCGAGCTCGCGCAGGACGAGCGCGGTGCGCCAGCGCAGCACGTCCTTCGACACGTGGACGTCGGCGTAGATGTGGTCGCCGACGTAGAGAATCTCCTCGCCGGCGACGCCGAGGTACGCTTCGACCTGGGCGGCGTCGCCGCCGACGTAAGCGCCGGGCGCGTGGATTCCGGTCGGGCACGGGCGCAGCAGGCCGTCGTCGCTGGCGAGCGCGAACGCCGCCTGGCGGCGCTGGAAGAACTCCGGCTTGCGCGCGGACACGATCGCGAGCTCGAACAGCTCGCGCCACGGCGTGCCGCCGAGCAGCGGCGCGAGCGCGTGGTCGAGGATGCGGGTGGCGTACGCCCAGTCGGAGTTGGTGATCAGCAGCAGCCGCTTGCCGGCGTTGCGCTGGTCGACGAGCGCCCGGCCGAGGTCGGAGTCGGGCTCGATGAAGGCGTCGGGGTCGGCGAGGATCTCCGCCTTGAGCTCGCCCTCCATGTGCGCCTCGTCGAGCGACCGGCGGACGATGCGATACAGCTCGGCGTAGCCGAGCGGCCGCGGCAGCTCGCCGGCGTCGAGCAGGTCGACGAGCTGCGCGTACATGCACGCCTCGGAGATCGAGAAGAGTGTGTGGAGAAACTCGAACCGGGGCTCGGCGGGGTCGGCGAGTGTGCGCCCGTAGGTGGTGCGCTGCTGCTCGAACTCGAGCGGCCGGGTGCCGTGCGAGGCGCGCGTCACGTAGCCGAAGCGGTTCGCCTTGACGAGGTTGCCGAGATCGAGGTCGACGATCAGGCCGCGCGTGACGAGCTCGTGGTCGAAATCGAGACCGCCGACCGGCAACCCTGCCTCGCGCAGCTTGGCGCGCAGCCGCTCGTAGGCGCGCCGCTCCCACCGCTCGACGCGGTAGTGCACCAGCGTGTAGTCGAGGTCGTATCCGATCGCCCTGATGCCGCGCAGGTTGAGCGTGCGGTTGGCGTAGATCCTGCGCCCCGGCGGCGGCGGCCCGGTGACTGTGCGGAGCTCCTCCATCGTGTCGTCACCCCTCTCGCGCGGCGCCGTGCCGCCCGCAGCCGGTACGGCGCGCCGCCGCAAGCGTAGCGCGGATCGGCGGGCGCGAACCGGCCCTCTCCACGCCCTGTCTCCCAGGTGCGCCTGCGCATCGCGCCCGGATGCTCCTCTCAGCAGGTCAGAACAGGGGGCCGGGGTCCGCCCGCAGCAACCTGGCGCCGAGCTGGCGGCCCGGCCGCGAGCGCACCGCGCGCTAGGCCGCCTTCCGCGCCAGGCCCGGGACGGGATCCACGGCTGGCCCGCCGATCGAGACCGCTGGCGCCGCGCGGCGCCCGCGCGCGGCATGGCGCCGCCACGCCCGTTCGACGGCTGCGCGATGCGGGAAGATCGCCAACATCGTTGGGCCTGGCACCGGGTGGTCACGCGCCGGTGTTGCGGCCGCGGTCGCGGCGCCGTGCCCGGCGGCGGGGCGCAAGGGCACGCACGAACCCTGCGCCTCCCAGGGTCAGCACCATCAGGCGCGCCGCCCACGACGGTCCGGCGACGGCGACGCGTACCGGTCCCTGTGCGGCGAAGGCGTCCCCGGAGGGCCCTGCACCGCCCGGAGGCGCCGGCCGGAGCAGGCTCGCAGCCCCGGGCTGGACGAAGGACTGCTGCCGGTAGGGACGTTCCCTGAACTCCTCCGGCACGTCCCACGGGGTGATGTCGCTCGGGCCTGGCGTCGGCGTCGGACGCACGTCCAGCTCGGAGGATCGCAAGCCGCCGCTCGGCGCCCCGAAGAGATCGTCCGGGCCGGGGCAACCGAACGGATCGCCGGCCGTGCCGCTCACCGCGAGGCCGCTGTTGAAGTCCCCGGCGTTGCTCACATAGGGCCACAGGAGGTTGGTCGCACAAAGGCCGGTGGAGTAGGGCGAGGGGACGGACGGATCGGCGAACCGCGGCACCGGTGGTGGCGGATTTGCGGCGCCGGAGACGCTGAGCGCGCCGACGCCCCAGGGCCATCTGGCGCCGGTGAGCGGCACGCGCGTCGCTGCATCGAAGGCGCCCGAGCCGTCGAACGTGATGAGGTCGGTGCCGAATGCCGTCGAGCCTGGAGCGGCGTCCGTGATCGGCGGCCGGACAGCGAATGTGGTGCCGCTGGCGTCCCGCGTGAAGAAATCGTCGGAGAGCAGGTCGCGGCGAGAATCGACGCCCCCGATGAGATTGGTGACGAGAAACGGCGGGAACGCCGCGTTGCCGCCGGCGTGCACGTTCAGTCCGGTGCCGCCGTTGTCGATCGAGATGATGGTGCGGCGCGTCTGCTGAGCCCGCAGGCTGCGGAACGCCGACAGGAAGTGCTCGTTGTAGCGCAGTCGGAAGTTGGTGGTCCGGGCGGCTCGGTCGCCCGGCGCCGGGGTCGGGCTGACCCCGAACGGCGACCCCTCGTTGTTGCCGGGCGTGCCGGAGACGTTGGCGAGCGGCACCGTGGCGGTCTGACCGAAGAGAAGGAGCTCGCTCACCAGCGGCGAGCCGTACAGGTACCTCGTGGTGGTCCCGCCGGCGCTGCGGCCGTAGAGGCGGTCGAGGGCGTCCCAGGCATAGGTCGCGGTGTTGGGGCCGCCGGAGTCATAGCCGGTGAGCCGGTTGCGGGCGTCGTACGTGTAGGTCGTGGTCGAGCCGCCGGAGTAGGCGGCGAGCGTGCGCGAGCCGTTGGCGTCGAGCGTGTACGTCGCCGTCGGCCCCGAGCCGTTGACGAGGTTGGAGAACGTCGTCGCGCGGTTGGCTGCGTCGAAGCCGAGCGTGATCACGCGCGTGAAGGCGTTCTTCGCGAGCGTGCTCGTAAGGCGGTTGCCGCTCTCGTCGAAGGTGAACGACTGCGTGTAGGCGCCGCCGAGGGTGCCCTGCTCGGTGAGGATGCGGCGCAGCGCGTCGCGGGTGAAGGCGACGTGCTCGCCGGTCTCGCGCAGCGTGCCGACGATGTCGCCGTTGCGGTCGCGCGTGTAGGCGAAGCTCGCGTACAGCGGGCCGGCGGACGACAACGCGGGGGCGGGCGCGCCCGGTCCGGCGATCGTCAGCGAAGCGACGCGCCCGACGGCGTCGTAGGTGTACGCGGAGCTGACGCCGTTGGAGCGCTGGTCGAGCAGGACGTTGCCGGCGGCGTCGAGCGTGTAGGTCGCGGTGCCGGCGTAGGCGGTGATGCGGAACAGCCGCCCCGCCGCGTCGTACTGGTAGCTCGTCGGGTTGCCGATGCCGTCGACCTCGGAAAGCTGCCGCCCCTCGCCGTCCCAGCTCTTGCCGACGAAACGGTTGAGCAGGACATCGGTGGAGCGCGTCTTGCGGTTGGCGGCGTCGTAGAGGAACGCGAGGCTGGAGACGATCGTGCCGCCCGGCGAGACGCGGTCGACCGCGGTGAGCAGGTTGCCGTTGGCGTCGTAGGTGAAGGCGGTGCGCGCGCCGTCGGCGTAGTCGCGCTGAACGAGGCGGTCGGCGAGGTCGTAGGTGAACGTCGTCGTCTGACCTTCGGCGTCGGTGTGCGAGATCAGGTTGCCGTTGGCGTCGTAGGCGAACACCCACGCGCCGCCGATCGGGTTGGTGCGGGAGACGAGCTCGCGGCGGGCGTTGAATGCCTGCAGCCAGGTGTTGCCGCGACGGTCGACGTACGAGACCGGGTTGCCGGCAGCGTCGTAGGCGTACGCGTCCGAGCTGCCGAGCGCGTCGGTGGTGCCTGCGAGCCGGCCGAGGGCGTCCCACGTCGCCTGCGTCTGGTTGCCCTCGCGGTCGGTGAAGCGCAGGAGGTTGCCGGCCGCGTCGTACTGATAGGTGGCCTCGTGCCCGAGCGCGTCGGCGGCCGCGACGAGGCGGTCGAGGGCGTCGTACTCCCAGGCGCGCTCGTTGCCGAGCGGGTCCTCGGCGCGGATCAGCCGGCCGCCGCCGTCGTACTCGTAGGTCCAGGTGTGGCCGAGCGCGTTCGCCGCGCTCGCCGGGTTGCCGGCCGTGTCGTACGTGAAGTTCGTCACGCGGCCGGTGCGGTCCGTGGTCCGCGTCCGCTGGCCGAAGGCGTCGTACAGGTACGACGCCGAGGTGCCGAGCGCGGCCGGGTCGGCGGCCGTGAGGAGGTTGCACTGCGCGTCGTACGTGAAGCTCCACGTGTTGCCGCGCGGATCCTTGATCGTCGCCGGCAGGTTGCACGCCGGACTGTAGGTGCGCTCGGTGACGGCGCTCGAGCCCGCGGTGAGCGGCACGGTCAACCGCGTGAGGTTGCCGTGCGCGTCGTAGTCGTAGGTGGACACCGTGCCGCGCCGGTCGGTGAGCGCGAGCAGGTTTTTGTCGGTTCCCCAGATGAACGCCGCGCTGTGGCCGAGCGGGTCGGTCGTCGCCGTGAGGAGGCTCGCGGCCGAGTAGGTGTACTTCCACTGCTGCCCGCCTGGATCGGTTACGGTGGTGGTGCGGGTGCCGCTGGCGAAGGCGAGCGACGTCGTTGCGCCCGCCCTGGCGACGCTCTGCACCAACCAGCCGCCCGCGGAGCCAGGCGCCGCGCCGTAGGTCATCGCGGCTGAGTTTCCCAGCCGGTCGGTGATCGAGGTCAGGAGGTCGTCGACGCCGTAGTCGAAGCGCTCGCTCTCCCCCAGTGGGTCGGTGATCGCGACCAGGCGGTGCTGGGCGTCGTAGGCGAAGGCGACGCTGCGCGAGAGGTTGGGGTCGGACAAGGCGGTCAACCGGCCCGCCGCGTCGTAGCTGAAGTCCCAGTGCCGCCCCGCCGCGTCGGTCAACCGCTGCAGCCGCCCGGCGCCGTCATAGGACAGCGCCAGCACGTTGCCGTTGCGGTCGGCGATCGCGGTGAGCTTGCGGTGGCTCGCCGCGAAGAAACGGTACTCCAGCCCGTGCTTGGTGCGCAGCAGGAACTGGCCCGCGCCCGGCGTGCTCAAGGTGGCGAAGAGGCCGGGCGGTGAGGTGAAGGCGCCGCCGCCGGCGGCGAGGAAGAGGTCGACGCGGCCGTCTCCCCAGACGATCCGGACGTTGCCCGCGGCGTCGTTGACGTAGCGCAGGTTGTACGAGAACGACCACCCCTTGCCGAACGGTGAGGAGACGCTGCGGCGGTCGGCGTTGTAGACGAGGAACGCCTCCACCGGCACGCCGCGGCCCGGCACCGCGAGCAGCCCGCGCGCCAGAACGAGGTTGCCGGTCAGCGTGTTCACGTGGACGCCAGGGAGCACCGGCACCGCCGCGACCGGCCGCTCCGGGTAGGTCAGGCCGCCGTAGGCGGCCGAGGTGACGGCGCCCGCCGGGGCCGCGACCAGGAGTGCGGCGGCGGCCGCGGCGGCGGCCGCCAGCGGCGGACGCCGGTGCAGGCCGGCGGGCGGAGAAACGGCATGAACGTTGGGCCTGGCACCCACGTCAGGTTCTCCTGATGACGAGGCCGTTGATGACGACGTTGGCGTCCTTGCCGCCGAGGTCGTCGAGCGTCACGGTGAGGCGGCCGTCGCTCACCGTGACGAAGTAGGTCCGGATCGTCGATTCGCCGGCGGCGAGGTCGACGGTGTCGACCTTTGCGCCTTCCAGGAAGACGCCCATGAGGTCGTGCGCGCCGGCGGCGTCGGCGAACGTCATCGTCACGGCGTACTCGCCGTCGGGCACCACCGCCTCGAAGGTGGCGAGCGCGGTGAAGTTGAGGTCGCGGGCGACGTCGTCGCCGGCGGCGCGGTCGCGTGTCGCGACGGCGCCGGAGGTCCATCCCCAGCCGGCCGCGGCCGAGAACGCGTCGCCCGCCACCCGCACCCACCCGGGCGCCAGCGGCGAGCTCGCGGTGCCGAAGTCGTAGCGGCCGGCGCAGGTCACCGCGAGGGCGTTGACGGCGACGAAGGCGTCGGCGCCGCCGAGGTCGTCGAGACCGAGGTTGAGCTGGCCGTCGGCCACCGCGATGCGGGATCTGACCTCCGTGAATGCGCCGGCGGCCGTCGACGGAGCGGCGATCTGCACGCCCTCGAGGAACACCCCCATCTGGTCGTGCGCGGCGGAGCGGTCCCCGAGTGTCAACACGACGTCGTACAGCCCGTTGGGCAGGTCGATGGCGAACACACCGAGCGCGGTGAACACGAGGTCGCGCCGCAGCGCCGTCTCGCTGCCGCGGTCGCGGCTGGCGAGCACGCCGCTGGTCCAGCCGTAGCCGACCGACGCCGCGTACGTGGTCGCCTCGGTGACCCGCGTGTACCCGGCCTCCATCGGCGACGCGGCGGTGCCGAAGTCGTAGCGGAACCCGCACGCCGGCAGCACGCAAAGCGCGTTGATCACCGCGTTGGGATCGCTGCCGCCGGCGTCGTCGAGCCGCAGCCGGAGATCGCCGTCGGCGGCCACGACGCGGTAGGTGCGCTCGAGGAACTGGTTCCTGGCCGGCGACAGCAAGTCGCGCTGGGCGCCCTCGAGGATCACCGCGATGTCGTCGTGGGCGGCGGCGCTGTCCCCCGCCGTCAGGACGACGTCCCACACGCCGGCGGCGACGTCGGCGCGGAACGTCGCGTCCGGCGTGAACGACAGGTCGCGCCTGAGCGGGTCGCTGCCGCCGCGATCGCGGTCCTGGACCGCGCCCGCGACCCATCCGTAGCCGCGCACGGTGTCGTAGACGGTCCCCGCGCCCCCTCGGGACCACCCCGCGGCGACCGGCGACGCGGCGGTGCCGAAGTCGAGCTTGAGCGGCGCCGCGGGCTCGACGCGGAGACCGTTGATGACGACGTTGCCGTCGCTGCCGCCGAGGTCGTCGAGGAGTATCGTGAGCTGGCCGTCGGCGACGTGGACGGTGTAGCTCCGCAGGGTGAAGGCGCCGGCCGCAGTGGTCGCGGCGTCGGCCTTCGCGCCCTCGAGGTAGAGGCCCATCTGGTCGTGCGCCGCGGCGGCGTCGCCGAGCAGCGCGGCGACCTCGTACGTACCCGCCGGAACGTCGATCGCGAACGTCGCCAGCGGGGTGAACACGAAGTCGCGGGAGAAGTCGTCGCCGGTGGCCCGATCGCGCGCCTGCCGCGTGCCGGACAGCCAACCATAGCCGAGCGCCGCGCTGTAGGCGGTGGCGTCGGTGACGCGGAACGCCTCGTCGCCCACCGGCGAGGATGGGACGCCGAAGTCGTACACCCGCGGCCACAGCGGGACGAGCTCGAGCGCGTTGAGCACGGCGTTGGCGTCGGCGCCGCCGAGGTCCGCGACCTCGAGCGTGAGCTGGCGATCGGCTATCGTCACGCGGTAGCCCCGCTCGACGACCTGGCCGGCGGCCGTGGCGAGCGTCTCGAGCGCCACGCCCTCGGCCGTGAACGACATCCGGTCGTGCGCCGCCGCGGTGTCGCCGACCAGCAGCCGGAGCAGGTAGTCGCCGTCCGGCACCGTGACCAGGAACGTGCAGGCCGCGCAGAAGACAAAGTCGCGCCCGAGCTCGCCCCCCGTCCCCCGGTTGCGCGACGCGCGCGCGCCGGCGCTCCAGCCGAACCCCGTCGCGCCGCCGTACGCGGTCGCCTCGCTGATGCGCTGGTAGCCCGCCGCGAGGGGCGACGAGGCGGTGCCGAAGTCGAAGCGCAGCGGCACCGCGACCGCCGGCAGCGCGGCCGGACCGACGTCGAGCACGAAGTCCTGCGTGGCGCCGCCGGCGCCGACGCTGACCTCAACGGGCGCGAGTGTCACGCCCGAGCCGCTCACTTTCACGGTGTAGAGCCCGGGCACGTCCACGACGAGCGCAAAGGCGCCGTCCGTCGCGGTCGACGTGAAATGCCCGTCCGGCGTCTCGACGCGCGCGTCCGCGACGGGAGCGCCGCCGGTGGAGGTGACGGTGCCGGTGATCGCCGGCGGCCGGTACGGCGCCGCGTAGGAGCCGAGATTGGAGCCGTGCTGCGCCGCCGCCTCAGCGCCGGCGAGGACCATCGCGGCCAGGAGGCTCCCGAGCCGGCGGCGGGGCAGGGCAACAACCAGCGATGGTGCCGCGGCTGTCGGTGTCGCCCGGGTCACTGCGTACGCCCCCTCTCGTCGCCTGTGGCTCGTCGTGTTTCCACGTGGAACGAACCTCGGCCGCACGACATTCCCACGCCGGTGTACGCCTCGTTCGGCTTCCGCCGCCTCGTGCGCGTCCGCTTGCAGTCCGGAGAGGCTGCGCGCGCGGGCGTCACCCTCGACGTGCTCGACATGGGCCCGCCGCTGGGGCATTCGGGATTGACCGCAGCGCGCTGCCCGCGGCGCTCGAGTTCCTGCGCGACCGGACCAGCGGCAACCCGGTGTCGGCGGGTTCCGCTTCGCCGATCCGGTCGCCGGCCCCGCGGCAGCGGCGGACGGGTGACAGCAGGAGGGAGCGCTGGTACGCTCCGGCGGTCATGCGGCCCGCGCGGCGTGCCTTCGTCCCGCTCCTGCGGGCGGCGCTTCCCGGTGCAGCGGTGATCCTGGCGGCGATCCTCGCCCACGAGGCCGGCGCCGCCGAGCCGGCGCCGCGCGTCGCGGCGCGGCGCGTTGCGGCCGGCGACGTGCGCGTCGACGGCGATCTCTCGGACGCGGCGTGGGCCGGCGCGGCGTGGTTCGACGCGTTCCGCCAGAGCGTGCCCGACTTCGGGCGCCCCGCTACCGAGACGACCGCCGTCGCGTTCCTGTTCGACGAGCGCACGGTGTACGTCGCGGTGCGCTGCGACGACTCCGAGCCGGCGCTCATCCGCGCCAGCAAGCTGCGCCACCGCGACGAGCCCGACACCGACGACCACGTGCAGGTGATCTTCGACACCTACCGCGACCTCGTGCGCGGCGCCGTCTTCGTCGTCAACCCCAACGGCGCCAAGGAGGAGGGTCTGGTCAGCGGCTACCAGCGCTACACCTGGAGCTGGGATGAGGTGTGGGAGGCGAAGGCGGCGGTCACGCCGCGCGGGTGGCAGGTGGAGATCGCGGTGCCGCTGCGGCTGCTGCGTTACGCGGGCGCGCGCCAGCAGGAGTGGGGGGTCAACGTCACGCGGGTGATCCGGCGCACGCAGGAGGAGGTGTACCTTGCCGCACCGCCGCCGCCGTTCGACATCTCCAGCCTCAACTACGCCGGCACGCTCGCCGGGCTGGAGCTCGGCGAGCGCGCGCGCAACCTGCAGCTCATCCCGTACGCGCTCGCCGGGACGGTGCAGGAGACGGTGAGCGACGGCAGCGGCCGCGAGACGCGCACGATCCGCGAGCTCGGCGCCGACCTCAAGTACTCGCTCACCTCCGACCTCACGCTCGACGCGACGTACAACACCGACTTCGCCCAGGTCGAGAGCGACGACGAGCAGGTCAACCTCACGCGCTTCTCGCTGTTCTACCCGGAGAAGCGCGAGTTCTTCCTCGAGAACGCGAGCCTGTTCTCCTTCGGCAGCTCGAGCGGCCCGGGCGGCACCTCGCTGACGCCGTTCTTTTCCCGTCGGATCGGGCTCCACCAGGGGCGCACCGTGCCGATCGAGGGCGGCGTCCGCCTCACCGGCAAGGTGGGCCGCCAGGACGTCGGCGTGCTCTCCGTGCGCACCGACGGCGTCGACTCACTCGGCCTCGACCCCGCCTGGTACACCGTCGCCCGCGTCCGCCGCGACCTCGGCGGGCGCTCGTACGTCGGTGGCATCGTCACCGACTCGCGCCGCAACGGCGCCGGCTCGACCACGCTCGGCGCCGACGGCGAGTGGTACTTCACCGACAGCCTGCTGCTGCGCGGCTTCTGCCTCGCGGTCGACGGCGACGACGGCGATCCCGACGGCGATGCCGTCTCGTACAGCACCGCGCTCGACCTCACCACCGACCCATGGGGGTTCCTGTTCGGCTACACGCTGGTCGAGGAGGGCTTCGCCCCCGACCTCGGCTACGTGCAACGCGACGGGTTCCGCCGCATTGACGCGTCGCTGCGCCGCTCGATCCGGCCGGATCGATGGGGCATCCGCCGCGTGTCGTTCCGCACGTTCAACAACTGGTACGACTCGCTCGTCCACGACACCCGCGAGAGCTCCCGCCTGAACCTCACCTGCCAGGTTGAGCTCGAGAGCGGCGACGAGCTGGACATCGCGGTCAACCGCAACTACGAGCGGCTGTTCGAGCCGTTCGAGCTCGACGACGCGCTCGTCTTCGCCGCCGGCGAGTACACCTACACCAGTGCCGAGCTGCAGTACCGGTCCGAAGAGTCGCGGCGCTGGGGTGTCGAGGCCGAGGCGTCGCTCGGCGAGTTCTACGACGGCGACCGCACCCATGTCGAGGCCGGGGTGTGGTGGGTGCTCAGCCGGCACCTGCGCGCCGCCGCGTCGTATGCGCTGTACGACATCGCCGCCGACCACGGCGCTCTCGACTGGACGCTGTGGAGCGCCCGCGTCGAGTACATCTTCTCCGCCGCGGTGTCGGCCTCGGCGTACCTGCAGCACAACTCGTCCAGCGGCGCCGACGTCTACAACGTCCGGCTGCGCTGGATCCTCCCCAACGACTCCGACCTCTTCATCGTGCTCAACGAGCGCCGCGCCGACGCGGCCGCCGCCACCCCCGCCCCCGCGGGCCGCGACGCCGCCGTGAAGGTGAGTTACAGGTTCTTCCTGTAACGGGGCGCTCTCACCGCGCCCACGGCGCGGCGGCCCGCGGCGGTTGGACGCCGGCGAGGCGGGAGACCATTGCGGCGACCTCGGTGAGCGACGCCTCGGCGCGGCGGCGGCGGGGGACGGCGGCGCCGCGCGCCAGCAGGACGCCGTGCATCTCGGGGTGGTGGCTGCGGAAGCCGTGCTGGCCGGGGTAGGCGGCGGGCTCGTGGAGCGCGCCGCCGATGCCGCCGGTGACCGCGATCCCCGGCCGCATGAACAGCACGAGGTCGCCGCTGTTGGGGCTGTCGAGGCCGGCGGCGGCGAGCTGCTCGCGGGTGAGCGCGGCCTCGACCATCGGCTCGCCGGCGAGCTCGAGGGCGGCGAACGCGCGCGCCGCCGACGCCACGACCTCGCCGACGCGCTCCGGCGGCACCACGCCGGCCGGCGCGCGGGCGGCCCGGTTGACGTAGAGGTGGGCGCAGCCGCCCGACGCCACGGCGACCACCTGCGAGGCGTCGTCGACGATCCGGCGGCCGCCGCGCTCGACCGCCTCGGCGAGGCCGGCGCGGCGCAGCACCTCGTTGCCGTTCACGGTCTCCCAGATCGGCGCGACGCCGTGGTCCGACACCACGACGAGGGCGTCGGAAGAGAGGTCGAGGGCGCGCGCGAGGTCGGCGACCGCCGCGTCGGCGATCAGGTACGTCTCGTCGACGGCGCGCGCCGCGGTGGCGGCGAGGCCCTCGGAGTAGCGCGCCTGCCGCGGGTCGGCGATCGTCAGGGCGTGCTGCGCCTCGTCGACGGCCGGCTGGTAGGCGAGCAGCACGTCGAACGGCTCGTGCGCGACCACGGCGCGGGCGCACGCGGAGAAGAACTCCGTGAAGCGGCGCGCCTGCGCGAGGTAGTCGTCGAGGCCGATCCCCGGCGTGCCGTCGATCCCCTGCGCGAGCGCGCGGTCGTCGGCCGGCCCCGGCCAGAACCCCGCCTCGCGGTCGAGGCGCTCGCGGAACGCGCGCGGGTAGGCGTCGGTCGCGTGGAACGCGCCGCGGTAGATGCGCACCCGCGCGAGATCGGGGCCGAGCTCCTGCAGCAGGCACCACGCGCCGACCAGGCGGGCGCCGCCGTCGGGGTGAAGCGCCCGCACGGCGAGCGGGAACCACCCGCCGGCGCGCACGGTGGCGAGCACGCCGTTGCCGAGGTCGCCGTCGTCGTCGACGAGCAGCGCGTCGTAGGCGGCGACGCCGTCGTCGGAGGTGTCGGCCGCGACCAGGGTGAACTCCGCGCTGGGGACGCCGGCTTCGCCGGCGAACACCACCTGCAGCGAGGCGCGCTTGAGCGGCGCGAGCGACAGCGGCGCCCCCGGCGGCGTGCCGATGGGAGCGAACGCCGCGCCGGCGAGCGCCACGACCTGCGCCGGCGCCGCCGTATCGGCCCAGGCCATGCCGAAGTCGGCACGCCGCTCGCTGCCGCGGCCGTCGCACGTCGGGAACGCGAGCGCGCCGACGCGCCTGCCCTGCCGGCGGAGCGACACCCACAGCGGCTCGGCGCCGAGCGGCGCGTCGAACCCGGAGAGCGAGCGGCCGGGCGGCGAGCCGGGCGCGCGGAAGTGGTTGGAGACGATGCCGGTCACGCCGGGAGGTGCGCCGGTGGCGATCGTCGCATGGTTGACCGCGGTGAGGGTCGGCTCCACCGGGATCGCGCGCTCGACGACGTAGCCCCAGCTCTCGAACGCCGCGAGCCCGGCCTGGTCGTTGTAGGCGCGCCGGCCGAGGAGGCGGCGGTGGCGGGTGGCGGCGAGGCCGTCGACCGAGAGCAGGACGACCCGCCGTGCGGCGGCGTGCAGCTCGCCGCGGGGGCGCGGCTGGCTCACCGGCGCGCTGGCGCCGCAGCCGAACGCGGCCGTCGCGACGGCCAGGGCCGGAAGCACGGGGGGCATGCGCATCCCCGCAGTGTAGGCCCCCGCGGCGCCAGGAGGAACCCGCGCAACGCCGCCCCGGCCGTGCTTGTCGCCGCGGCTTCACAAATTCTTCACACCTGTGACGTACGGTCGGCAAGGCGGCAGGATAGCCGCCAGGAGGTTCACCCGTGAGGCCGCCTCTCGCTCTCTGCTCCGTTCTCGCTCTCGTTGCTGCCGGCGCACCCGTCGCCGCCCAGCCGGTCAAGGTCGACCCGGCGATCCCCGCGTACCAGCGCCAGGCCGCCGTGTCGGGCACTCTGAGCTCGGTCGGCTCCGACACGATGAACAACCTGATGACCCTGTGGGCCGAGGGGTTCGCCCGCGTGCACCCGAACGTCCGCATCCAGGTCGAGGGCAAGGGCTCCTCGACCGCGCCGCCGGCGCTCATCGCCGGCACCGCCCAGCTCGGACCGATGTCGCGCGAGATGAAGGACTCCGAACTCGACGCCGTCGAGGAGAAGTACGGCTTCCCGGCGACCCAGATCATCACCGCGATCGATGTTCTCGCGGTGTACGTCAACAAGGACAACCCGATCGCCTCGCTGTCGCTGCCCGAGATCGATGCGATCTTCTCGAAGACGCGCAAGGGCGGCTTTCCCACCGAGCTCACCACCTGGGGCCAGCTCGGACTCAAGGGGAGCTGGGCGAAGAGCCCGATCTCCCTGTACGGCCGCAACTCCGCGTCCGGCACCTACGGCTACTTCAAGGAGCACGCGCTGTTCAAGGGCGACTTCAAGGACACGGTGAAGGAGCAACCGGGATCCGCCTCGGTCGTCCAGGGGATCACCGAGGACGCCCACGGCATCGGCTACTCCGGGATCGGCTACCGCACCTCGGGCGTGCGCGCCCTGCCGCTCGCGGCGAAGGTCGGCGGCGCCGTCTACGAGCCGACCTACGAGAACTCCCTGTCGCGGCAGTACCCCCTCTCGCGCTACCTGTACACCTACGTGGTTCGCGACCCGCGCAAGCCGATGGACCCGCTGACGCGCGAGTTCCTCCGCTTCGTGCTCTCGCAGCAGGGGCAGGAGGTCGTGGTCAAGGACGGCTACCTACCGCTCCCCGCCCCGGTGGTCGCGCAGGAGCTGGCGAAGCTCGACTGACCGCGCGTACGATCGAGCAGGCAATGAGGCACGCGGTGAGGACCGATCGCACTCCCTCGCTGTCGGGGCTCCGGCCTCCGGGCTCCGCCGCCTGCGAGCCGTGCTCCCGGCTGCGCCTCGGCACCGCGCCGTCCTCTCGAACCACGAACCACGAGCCGCGAGTCACGGTCCATCAGCCATGACCCCGCTTCGCACCGAACGGCTGCGGCGCGCCCGCGCGATCGACCGCGTGGTCGCGGCCGCGATCACCGCAGGCGGCTCGCTGATCCTGCTCGCCGTCGCGTTCCTCGTGGTGTTCCTCGTCGGCGAGTGCCTGCCGCTGCTCGGCCGCGGCGGCATCACCGCGCAGCCGGCGGCGCCCGGGCCGCCGGCGGTGGTCGCCGCGAGCGAGGACGAGTACCGCGAGAACGTGATCGCGCTGACCGCCGACGGCGCATTCCACCTCATCGGCCGCGGCGGCGCCACGAACGGCCCGCCCGCCGAGGGCGCCGCGGCGCCGCTGCGCCAGGGGCGCACCTCGGCGGACGGGCGGCTCTTCGCGGCGGTCGACGCCGACGACCGCGTCCACGTGTGGTCGGTGCGGATGCGCGTCCGCTGGGAAGGCGAGCAGCGCGTGCTGGCGCCGCAGGTGCGGCGGGTGCTGTCGGCGCCGCTGCCGCCCGGCGCGCAGGTGCTGGCGGCAGCCGGCAGCGGCGGCGCGGCGACGCTGGTGGTCGCCGCGGACGGCGGCGCGCTCCTGCTGCGCGGCGACGCGGACGCAACGAGCTCGGCGCCGCTGGCCGGCGCGGCGGCGCCGGTCGCCGCCGCACTGGCGGGGGATGGGACGCAGGCGTGGGTGGGCACGGCGCGCCGGCTGCTCTTCTACCAGACCGACGGCGGCGCGCCGCCGGCCGCGGTCGCCGAGGCGCCGCTGGCCGCCGCGCCCACCGCGATGGCGATGGTGCTCGGCGACGTCACGTGCCTGGTCGGGGACGGCGCCGGCGCGGTGGCGGCCTGGCAGGCGGTCGCCGGAGGTGTGGCCGGGACGCGGCGCCTCGAGCGCTCCGCGACGTTCGCCGGCGAGGCGGCGGTCGCGGCGCTGGCGCCGTCGCAGCGCGACAAGGTGTTCGCGATCCTGCGCGGCGGCACCGTCGAGGTGGCGCACCTGACCAGCCGGCGCGTGCTGCTCGCCGTGCCGGCCGGCGCCGCGCGGCTGGTCGCCCTCGGCATCTCGCCGCGGCGCGACGGCCTGTTCGCGGTCGCGGAGAACGGCGGCGTCCAGCGCTGGGAGCTCTCCGTACCGCACCCCGAGGCGAGTGCGGCGACGCTGTTCTCGCCGGTGCGCTACGAGGGGTTCACGAAGCCCGAGCTGGTGTGGCAGTCGACCGGCGGCACCAGCGACTTCGAGCCGAAGCTGTCGCTCGTGCCGCTGATCATGGGCACGTTCAAGGGCGCGCTGTACGCGCTGCTGTTCTCGGCGCCGTGCGCGCTGGGAGCGGCGCTGTACGTCAGCCAGTTCGCGCCGCCGCGCGTGCGCGCCGTCACCAAGCCGGTGGTGGAGCTGATGGCGGCGCTGCCGTCGGTCGTGGTGGGGTTCCTCGCCGCACTGTTCCTCGCGCCGTTGCTCGAGCGCCACCTGGTCGGCGTGCTCGCCCTCGTCGTCGCGCTGCCGCTCGCCGTCGCCGCCGCCGGCGCCGCCTGGGGGGCGCTGCCGCTGCGCCACCGCCGCCGCCTCGGCCGCGGCGGCGAGCTGGCGGCCATCGGCGCGGTGCTGGCGGCGACGGTCGCCGCCGTCCTCGCGCTCGACGGGCCGCTCCACCGCGCGCTGTTCGGCGGCGACTTCCGCCACTGGCTGCTCGAGTCGGCGGGTGTGGCGTTCGACCAGCGCAACGCCGTCGTCGTCGGCTTCGCGCTCGGCTTCGCGGTGATCCCGATCATCTTCACCCTCGCCGAGGACGCGTTCTCCAACGTGCCGCCGAGCCTGGTGTCGGCGTCGCTGGCGCTCGGCGCGACGCGCTGGCAGGCGGCGCGCACGGTGGTGCTGCCGGCCGCCAGCCCGGGGCTGTTCGCCGCCGTGATGACCGGGCTCGGGCGCGCCGTCGGCGAGACAATGATCGTGCTCATGGCGACCGGCAACACGCCGATCCTGTCGCTGTCGCCGTTCGACGGGATGCGCACGATGGCCGCCTGCATCGCGGTCGAGCTGCCGGAGGCGCCGTACGGCGGTACCTTGTACCGCGTGTTGATCCTCACCGCTCTCCTGCTGTTCGCGATGACGTTCGTGCTCAACACGGTGGCCGTGGTGGTCTCCGCCCGCCTGCGGGCGCGCTTCGGAAGGCTGGCGGCATGAACGGGCTACGCGCCTGGCTCGCCGAGGGGACGTCGCAGCGCTGGCTGACCGGGGCAGCCCTGCTGCTCGCGCTGGCGATGATCGCCGGTCTGGTGACCGTGGTCATCGACGTGGCGGCCGGGTTCTTCTGGCCCCAGCCGATCGTCGCGCTCACGCTCGCCGACGGCCGAGCGCTGCTCGGCGAGGAGGCCGGCCGCGAGGCGGACCCGGCGGCGCCCGGCAGCACCCGCGTGCGCATGAAGGTGGGCAACCGCGATGTCGGCAGCGCCGACTTCGTCTGGGTGCGCGAGGGCGAGATCGCCTCACGCGCGCTGCCGGCGGACGCCTGGCTGGTCGAGCGCCGCGAGTACGGCCCGTTCTTCGGTTACCCGGTCGAGCTCGATCTCGGCGAGACCCGGATGCCGGCCGCCGCCGCCGGCTTCGCCGATGCGGTCGAACGCGAGGTCGACCGCCGCGCCCGCCTGCTCGGCGACCGCGAGCGGGTGCTGCGCAAGGCTGCCGAGCTCCACCTGCCGGTCGCGCGCCTCGTGCAGCGGCTGGCCGCCGCCGAGCGGCGGGGCGCCGCCGACGGCGAGGTGCGGCGCGCGCTCGAGCAGGCGCGCGCGCGCGAGCAGGAGGGGTCGGCGCCGCTCCTGAAGCGGCTCGCCGAGATCGACGCCGAGCTCGCCGTCGGTTCGCTGGTGATGCGTACCGCCGACGGCGGCGAGCGCCCGCTCCCCCTCGCCAAGGTCGTGCGCGCGGTGCCCGCCAACGTCCTCGGCGGCGGCGCGAAGTCGGCGCTGTACGTGGCTCGGTGGTGGGAGTTCCTCGGCGGGCAGCCGCGCGAATCGAACACCGAGGGCGGGATCTTCCCGGCGCTGTTCGGCACCGCGCTGATGGTGCTGTTGATGACGCTGGTGGTGGTGCCGCTCGGCGTCGTCACCGCGGTCTACCTCAACGAGTACGCGCGCGACAGCGCGTTCACCCGGGCGGTGCGCCTGGCGCTCGCCAACCTCGCGGGCGTGCCGTCGATCGTGTTCGGCGCGTTCGGCCTCGCGTTCCTCGTCTACACGGTGGGCGGCGGCATCGACCGCGCCTTCTTCGCCGACGCCCTGCCGACGCCGACGTTCGGCACCGGCGGCATCCTGTGGGCGTCGCTCACGCTCGCCCTGCTCACCGTGCCGGTGGTGGTGATCGCCACCGAGGAGGGGCTGCAGTCGGTGCCGCAGGCGGTGCGCGACGGCGCCCGCGCGCTCGGGGCGACGCGCGCGCAGACGCTGCGGCGCGTCGTGCTGCCGTACGCGCTGCCGGGGATCCTCACCGGTACCATCCTCGCCGTCGCGCGCGGCGCCGGCGAGGTGGCGCCGCTGATGCTCACGGGCGTCGTCAAGCTGGCGCCCGACCTGCCGCTCGACGGCGTGCCGCCGTTCCTCCACCTCGAACGCAAGTTCATGCACCTGGGGTTCCACATCTACGACGTCGGCTTCCAGTCGCCGAACGTCGAGGCGGCGAAGCCGACGGTCTACGCCACGGTGCTCGTCCTGCTGCTGCTGGTGGTGGCGCTCAACATCACGGCGATCGTGCTGCGCAACCGCTTGCGCCGCACCCTGCGGAGCTCCGCGGTATGAGCGCGGCGCCCGCCCTGTCGACGAACGGCCTGGTGGCCGGCTTCGGCGACGTCGAGGTCCTCAAGGGGATCTCGATCGCCGTGCGGCCGCGCACCATCACCGCCCTCATCGGGCCGTCCGGCTGCGGCAAGTCCACGCTGCTGCGCTGCTTCAACCGCATGAACGACCACCTCCCGGGGTTCTT
Source organism: uncultured Thermoanaerobaculia bacterium (assembly GCA_964594125.1). GTDB lineage: Bacteria > Acidobacteriota > Thermoanaerobaculia > Thermoanaerobaculales > Thermoanaerobaculaceae > CAVRZJ01. The sequence goes on from CAZQLL010000007.1 coordinate 124,923, forward strand.
CCGCCGCGGCGCCGTGCGCGTCGGCGAGCGCGACGTCTACGACCCGGCGCTGTCGCTCGAGGCGCTGCGCTTCAAGGTGGGGATGGTGTTCCAGAAGCCCAACCCGTTCCCGCTCTCGATCGCCGAGAACGTGCTGTTCGGCCCGTCGATCGCCGGCGTGCGCGACCCGCGCGCCCTCGAGGAGACGCTGGTGCGCTCGCTCCAGCGCGCCAACCTGTGGGACGAGGTCAAGGACTCGCTCGGCCACTCGGCGCTCGCGCTCTCCGGCGGGCAGCAGCAGCGCCTGTGCATCGCCCGCGGCCTCGCCTGCTCGCCCGATATCCTGCTCCTCGACGAGCCGGCATCGGCGCTCGATCCGATCGCCACCGCCCGCCTCGAGGAGACCATCCTCGAGCTCGCGAGCGACGTCACCATCCTGCTGGTGACGCACAACCTGCTGCAGGCGGCGCGGGTGGCGGCGCGCACCGCGTTCCTCTACCTTGGGACGCTGGTGGAGGAGGGCGAGACGACGCAGCTCTTCTCGGCGCCGCGGGAGCGCCTGACGGAGGAGTATGTGACCGGCCGGTTCGGCTAGGAGACGATCATGGAGACGCACCTTGTTTCCGAGCTCGAGGCGTTGAAGAAGGTCCTGCTGACGATGGCCGGGGAAGTCGAGAGCCAGATCGCCGGCGCCGTGCGCGCCGTCATCGAGCGCGATTCCGCACTCGCCGAAAAGGTGATCGCGGGCGACGGCGCGGTCGACGAGCACGAGCGCGAGGTCGACCGCCGCGTCGTCGAGCTGGTGGTGCGCGACCGCCCCATGGCGCGCGACCTCCGCCTCGCCTTCGCCGCGATCAAGATCGCGCCGTGCCTCGAGCGGGTCTCCGACCACGCGGTCAACATCGCCGAGCAGGCGCTCGCGCTCAACCGGGTGCCGCCGCTCAAGCCGTTCGTGACGCTGCCGCGCATGGCCGAAACCGCGATCGGCATGGTGGGCGACGCCATCTCGTCGTTCCTGCACGCCGACGCGGCGCTGGCGCGCGCAGTGATCGACCGCGACGACACCGTCGACGCGACGCACGAGGAGATTTTCCGCGAGCTCCTCACCTACATGATGGAGGACCCGCGCACGATCCCGCGCGCCCTCGCGCTGCTGCTGATCGCCCGCTCGCTCGAGCGCGTGGCCGATCAGGGCACCAACATCGCCGAGCAGGTGGTCTACCTGGCGGAGGGGCGGGACATCAGGCACCGGCACGGAGAGGAGCGCGCGTGAACGGACTGGCTGGCGCCCCGGCTTCGCCGGCGGAGGCGATGGGGGGCCGTGGACCGGAGACCGGGAACCGGGGACACCCGCTCCCGGAGGGCCGTGCCGCGGCGCGGTTCGAGCTGCGCTCGCTGAGCTGCTTCTACGGCGCGAAGCAGGCGGTGTTCGACGTCTCGATGAAGGTGCCGGCGCAGGGAGTCACCGCTTTCATCGGACCTTCCGGCTGCGGCAAGTCGACGATCCTGCGCTGCTTCAATCGCATGAACGACGTGGTTCCCGGGTTCTCGCTGCGCGGCGCCGTGCTGCTCGACGGCGACGACGTCAACCGCGTCTCCGTCGACCCGGTGGCGGTGCGGCGGCGCGTCGGCATGGTGTTCCAGCGCTCCAACCCGTTCCCGTCGTCGGTGTTCGACAACGTGGCGTACGGCCTCAGGCTGCACAGACGGCTCACCGAGGCGCGCCTCGAGCTCGCGGTCGAGACCGCACTGCGCGCCGCGGCGCTGTGGGATGAGGTGAAGGACCGCCTCGACGCGCCCGCAATCAGCCTCTCGGGAGGCCAGCAGCAGCGCCTGTGCATCGCCCGCGCGCTCGCGGTCAACCCTGACGTCCTGCTGTTCGACGAGCCCGCCTCGGCGCTCGACCCGATCTCCACGGCGCGCGTCGAGGAGCTGGTGCTGGCGCTCGGCGAACGGATGACGGTGGTGATCGTCACGCACAACCTGCAGCAGGCTTCGCGGGTGGCGGACCGCACGGCGTTCTTCCTCGACGGCCGCCTGGTGGAGCACGGCCCGACCGTCGACCTGTTCACCAACCCGCACGATGAACGCACCGAGGCGTACATCTCCGGGAGGTTCGGATGATCAGCCACGTCGCGCTCGTCGAGGACGACGCCGACATCGCGCAGCTCGTCAAGCGCCACCTCGAGCGCGGCGGCGACTACCTCGTCACCATCCACCCGACCGCCGCCGACTTCCTCGCTGCGAGCGAGACCCATATCCCCGACCTCGTCATCCTCGACCTCAACCTCCCCGACGGCGACGGCCTGACGCTGTGCCGCGAGCTGCGCTCGTGGGATTCGACCCGCACCGTGCCCGTGCTCATGCTCACCGCCCGCGCGAGCGAGAGCGACCGTGTGATCGGCCTCGAGCTCGGCGCCGACGACTACCTCACCAAGCCGTTCTCGCTGCGCGAGCTGGCGGCGCGCGTGCGGGCGCTGGTGCGGCGCGTGCAGTGGGAGCGCGGCGTGCCCGGCGGCGTGTACGAGGACTCGCGCCTGGTGGTCGACCCGACCCGCCATCGCGTCGCCGCGGCGGGCAAGGAGGTGTCGCTCACCCGCCGCGAGCTCGAGCTCCTCTGGCACCTGATCTCGCTGGGCGGCCGCGTGGCATCGCGCGAGCAGATCCTCGACGCCGTCTGGGGGCTGGCGGCCGACGTGGATCCGCGCACCGTCGACGCCCACGTGCGCACGCTCCGCCGCAAGCTCGGGCAGGACATCATCGAGACCGTGTTCGGCAGCGGCTATCGCTTCCGGGAGGCCCCATGAAGCCGCGTTCCCGCTACGCCTTCACGGTCTCGCTGCTGGCGCTTGCCGCCGCTCTCGGGCTGGTCGCTCTCACCGACTGGCGCCACCGGCGCACCGCCGACGCCGCCATCGACGCCGACCTGCGGCGCGCCGCCGAGCAGCTCGCGGCGCTCGCGGCGCCGCTGCTCGCCGCGCCGACGGCCGAGGTCGATGGCGAGATCCGCCGCTGGGCGGCCGCCTCCGGGTTGCGGGTGACGCTGATCGCCGGCGACGGCCGCGTGCTCGCCGACTCCTGGACGCTGCCGGCGCTGCTCGACCGCCTCGAGAACCACGGTGCGCGTCCCGAGGTCCGGGCAGCCGCCCGTACCGCCGGCGTGGCGCTGGCCCGCCGCCGCTCCGCCACGACAGATCGCGACACCGTCTACGCGGTCCGCGAGCTGCACGCCGGCGACGGCGCCGACGGTTTCCTGCGGGTGGCGCGCGAGGTGCCGGAGCACGACGTGCCGTGGGGCGCGGTGCTCGCGGCGATCGCCGTCGCCGCCGCCGCCGGGCGAGCCGCCTACGTCCGGGAGCGGCGGCGGCACGCCGACGTCGCCCGCCACCTGGGGGCCTGGACCGAGCTGCCGCCGACGGCCGACCTGGCGGCGCTCGCCGAGGAGGCCGACCGCAGGTTCCGCGAGCAGCGCGAGACCGCCGCGCGCGAGATCGGCGCGACCCGCGCGGCGCTGTCCGAGGTCGGCGAAGGCGTGGTCCTCCTCGACACCCACGGCGTCGTGCGCTTCGTCAACCCGGCCGCGGCGGCGCTGCTCGGCGCCGACCTGACGGTCGGTCACGACCTCGTCGAGGCGGCGCGCGCGCCGGAGCTCGTGTCGGTCGTCACCGAGGTGCTGAAGACCGGCACGGCGAGCCACACCAGCGTATCGCTCGCCGGCGGCGCCGAGCTCGCGGCGCGCGTCTGCCCGGTTTCGCACCCGCTGCTGGCGGTCGCCGTGGTGCTGCGCGACACCCGCGAGCAACGCCAGCTCGAGCGCGCGCGCCGGGCCCTCGTCGCCGACCTCGCGCACGAGCTGCGCACGCCGCTGACCGTCCTCGGCGCTCTCGCCGAGGAGTTCCGCGACCTCGGCCACGAGGGCGAGCTGGTCGCCACGCTCGAGCGGCAGGTGGTCCGCCTGCGCACCTTCGCCGAGGAGCTCGAGGAGCTCGCCGCGCTCGAATCCGGCCAGGTCCGCCTGCACGTCGAGCCGGTCGACGCCGGAGCGATCGCCCGTCAGGTCGCCGCCGACCTCTCCGCCGAGGCGGAGGCGGCGGGCGTCGCGCTCACGGTGGAGGGCGCCGCCCAGCTCGAGACGGATCCCGTCCGCCTCGCCCAGGTGCTGACCAACCTGGTCGAGAACGGCATCCGCTACAACCGCCCCGGGGGCCGCGTCGCGGTCCGCGCCGGGGCGGACGGGGAATCCGTGGTGATCCACATCGAGGACGACGGAATCGGCATCCCGGCGGCGGAGATCCCTCTCGTCTTCCAGCGCTTCTACCGCGTGCACCGCGGCGCCGCGCCGAAGGGCGGCAGCGGCCTCGGCCTGGCGATCGTCAAGCACCTGGTGCGCGCCCTCGGCGGCACCGTGCAGCTCAGCTCCCGCGAGGGCGCCGGCACGACGGTGACGGTGACGCTGCCGCGCCGGCAGAGGCGGGCATGAGTGCGGGTGTGAGCGGCAGACGGACTCCAGACCCGCGGTGAGCTGTCTCCCGGGGGAGAGGTCTCGCGACCTCCCCCTGGGCGCCGGAGTGAATACTCATGCGGGCGCAGCCGCACCCGCGAACGATGAAAGCGT
>CAZQLL010000008.1:0-127891 GCA_964594125.1 uncultured Thermoanaerobaculia bacterium
AGCACCAGCAGCAACAAAGTTAGCGCATATGGGTCTCGCGACCTCCCCTCGGCGCGGGAGTGAATCCCGCGCCTTCACCCCACCGCGCCGGCGTCGCTGGCGCTCCGCCGGACCGCCTATGAACAGCGTGGGCGCTCGAAGGGGGAGGTTTGGCGAACTCCCCTCCGATAGAGCTAGCTCTCCCGCAGGAGATCCGCGATGTTGGTCGCGACGATCTCGCCGGCGCCGAACGCGGCGAGGTCGTGGGCGACCTGCGCGAGGAAGCGTTTGACCGCGTCGGTGCGCTCGACCGCGGCGCCCGACCACAGGTGCACCGAGGTGTCGTCGCCGCGCGCGGTGACCATCACCGTCGGGTGCAGCGGGCGCCCGTACTCGACGACCACGCCGGCCACCAGCAGCGCGCCCTCGCCGCGCCCGAGGAAGCACCCCTCAACCCGCGCGACGGCGGAGCCCCAGCGCCACGGTCCCCACGGGAGACCGCGCCATGCGGCCGCGAGGTCGGTGCGCCCCCTGCGGATCACGTGCGGCATCGCGGCTAGAAGGTGTAAGCGAGCCCGAGCTGGGCGCTGAGGAACTGTGGCGAGTCGGGGTGGTTGGTGGTGTGGTAGGAGAGCTCGAAGGTGAGCTGCGTCCTGCGCGTCATGGCGATCCACTCGCCGACCCCGACGAACCATCCGAAGTCCCACGTCTCGATGTCCTCGGCGTTCTCGGGGTCGCCCTCGAGGTCGAGCTGGTAGGAACCGAGGCCGCCGGAGAACACCGTGCGGCCGAACGTGCTGACCATGAAGTAGTCGACACCGACCGTGACGCCGCGCAGCCGGCTGTCGACCACGTCCTCGCCGATCACCTGCTCGTGCGCCAGGTCGAACGCGCGCAGCCGCACCAGGGTGTCGCCCATGACCGGCGTGCCGACGAACACCGAAGGCATGATCGAGTTGTGGAAGACGTAGTCCTCGTCCGGCCGCGACTCGGGCGCGAGCTCGAACGACACCGCGCCCGCTGCGCCCACCGAGAGCGTCCGACTGTGCCAGAGCTGGGCGTCGGCAGCGGCCGAAGCCAGCAGCGCCACCACCGCGACACCGAAGTACCTCATGGAGCCCCTCCCGCGCCGGGAGTATAGCTCCCGGCTGCTGCGTGTACGCGCGACGCCGGCCCGCGCGTTTGCAATGACCCTGCTACACTGCGCCCGCCATGGCGAGCCTCGCCGAGGCCCTGGTCCGCACCGTCCTGCCCGCCTGCTGCATCGCCTGCCAGCGTGCCCTGCCCTGGCGGGGAAGCGCCGCCGGCGTCTGCCCGGCGTGCTGGTCGGCGGTGCGCTCCCATGAACCGGCCTGCCCGCGCTGCGGCGACCCCGACTCTCCCCCCGGCGAGGAGTGCCTCGCCTGCCGCACCGCGCCGCCGCCGTGGCACGCCGCGGCGGCGTTCGGCCCATACGAGGGGACGCTGCGCGACCTCGTGCTGTTGCTCAAGCTCTCTCGCCGCGACGAGCTCGCGCGGCCGCTCGGCGGGCTGCTCGCGCGCGCCCACCGGCGCGCCGGCTGGCCGCGGCCGGCCGCGGTCGTGCCGGTGCCGATGTGGTGGGGGCGGCGCCTGCGCCGCGGCTTCAACCAGGCCGACCTGCTCGCCCGCGCGCTCGCCGCCGTGCTCGGCTGCCGCGCCAGCGCAGCGCTCGCTCGCCGCCGCGGGCGGCCGCAGGCCGGCTTGCGCCGCGGCGAGCGGCAGCGGCTCGCCGCGTCGGCCGTCGTCGCCCGCCGGCCCGTCGCCGGCGCCGTCCTGCTCGTCGACGACGTGCTGACCACCGGTGCCACCGCCGCCGCGTGCAGCCGCGCGCTGCTCGCGGCGGGCGCCGGCGAGGTCCGCGTCCTCACCGTCGCCCGCACCGCACCCCCTGGGAGGATCCCTTGAGCCTCTTCGACATGCTGATCCGCTCCACGCTGCCGGTCACCCCGCGGCCGATGGTCCACTTCTTCGCCAGGCGCTACGTCGCCGGCGACTCGCTCGAGAGCGCCGTCGCCACCGTCAGACGGCTCGCCGCCGAGGGGTGCTGCGCCACGATCGACGTGCTCGGCGAGAGCGTCGCCAACCGCGACCAAGCGCTCGCTGCGGTCAACAACTACCTCGCGGTGATCGACGCGATCACGGAAAACGCCCTCGACGCCAACGTCTCGCTCAAGCCCACGCAGATGGGGCTGCTGATCGACGAGGGGTTCTGCTGCGACAACATCGCGGCGATCCTCGCCAGGGCGCACCCGCGCGGGATCTTCGTGCGCATCGACATGGAGGACTCGCCGACCACCGACGCCACGCTGAGGGTCTACCGCGAGCTGATCGCCCGCTACCCGAAGGGCGCCGGGATCGTCCTGCAGGCGCGCCTGCGCCGCACCCTCGCGGACGCCGTCCAGGCCGGCGCCGAGGGAACGAACGTCCGCCTGTGCAAGGGGATCTACCTCGAGCCGCGGCGCATCGCCTACACCGAGCGCGACATCATCCGCAACGCGTACATGCACGCGCTGCGCGCGCTGCTGTCCGGCTCAAGCTACGTCGGCGTCGCCACCCACGACGAGTGGCTGGTCGCCGAGGCGCTCGGGCTGGCGCAGGAGCTCGGCGTGGGCAGGGACCGCTTCGAGTTCCAGATGCTGCTCGGCGTCGATCCCGAGCTGCGCCGCATCATCACCGGCGCCGGCCACCGCCTGCGCGTCTACGTCCCCTTCGGCTCGCACTGGTACCCCTACTCCGTGCGCCGCCTGCGCGAGAACCCGACGATCGCCCGTGCCGGCCTGGAGGCGTTCCTGCGCAGGAGGTTGGATACCTAGCTCAGCCTCAGTGCTTCACCAGGAACTTCGCCTCGTCGCTGCCGCTCGCGTGCTGTGCGGTGACGACGACGACCGCGGTGCCGCGCTCGATGTCGGGCACGTTGCCGGTGAGGCGAAGCTCGCCGAGGTCGTTGGTGCGGCCCTCCGCGAGCTTCAGCGGTTTGGTGGCGGTGGAGAGGAAGCGCACGAACACCTGCGCGTTGGCCACCGCGGCGTCGCCCGGGGCGGTGCGCAGCCGCACGAGGAGCGCGAACGGCGACCCGAGCATCAGCGCCTCGCCGCCGTCCACCGCCAGGCGGATGCGCTCGGCGCGCTGCTGCTCCGCGAGCCACTCTGCGATCACCTCGTCGAGCGTCTTCTGCGACCGCGGCAAGGCGTTCGCGAGGTCGGCCGCCACGGCGGCGCCGCCCAGCGGCGAGCGGCGGTTCACCGTGGTGTCGGACTCGGCGCCGACCTGCGGCTCGGTCAGCATGTTGATCCTGCCGTTCTTGATCGCGTCGACGATGGCGCGGTGCTGGTGCTCCATCAGGCTCTGGATCGCGCCCTTCTCGGCGCCGACGGCGAGCAGGTTCCTGTACTCGGTGCGGCGGGCGGCGAGGATCTCCCCGCCGACGTACACCAGCGACTCGATGAGCGGGTTGCCGCCGCCGCGGTCCTCGGTCTGGACGTGGTACGTCACGCCCTCGAAGTCGATGTCGGTGTTGTACCCCGTGAGCACCGCTGCCGCCAGCCTCCGCCGGCGCCGATGCTACGAGATGGCGGGGGTGCTGTCAAAGCCCGCGGGCGCTCCTGTTAGACTTCCGACCGTGCCTCCCGCCCGCCGCCTCGTGCTTTTCGACATCGACGGAACCCTCATCACCTGCCGGGGCCGCGCCGGCGAGGCGCTGGCGCGTGCGCTCAGGGCGACGTTCGGCACTCCCGGCCCGGTCGAGACGTACCGTTACTCCGGCAAGACCGACCCGCAGATCGTCCACGAGCTGATGGCCGGCGCCGGCCTGCCGCGCGAGGCGGTGACGCCGCGGCTGCCCGAGGTGTTCGACACGTACCTGAAGACTCTCGCCGAAACGCTGCGCGGCGTCGCCACACCTCTTGCCGGCGTGCGCGAGCTCCTCGACGAGCTGGCCGGACGCGACGATATCGCGATCGGACTGCTGACGGGCAACATCGAGCCGGGCGCCCGCATCAAGCTGCGCGAGGCCGGCTTGGATCATTACTTTGCGTTCGGCGCCTTCGGCTCCGACGACGAGATCCGCAACAACCTGGTGCCGATCGCGCGCGAGCGCGCCCGCGCCCACTTCGGCGAGGAGTTCCCCGGCGGCCGCACGGTGGTCGTCGGCGACGCCCCGGCCGACGTGCTGTGCGCCCGCGCCGGCGGCGCCCGGTCGGTCGCGGTGGCCAGCGGCTGGACCGATCGCGCCGAGCTCGCCGCGCTCTCCCCCGACGCCTTGCTCGACTCGCTCGAGCTCCCCGCCGCCCTCGCCGCCATCCTCGACGGAGAGCCCGGGCACACGGGACGGTGATTCCCTGCCGCTCATGGGTGGACGGAAGTAGCTCGAGGCGCTCTGCAGCCGTTTCGGCGTCGCGGACCTCTACGTTTTCGGCAGCCGCGCCTCCGAGGTCGCGGCCAGGGTGCGCGGGCGCCCAGTGGCGCCGGTATCCCACGGATCCGTTGACGACGTGGGGGTCACGCCCCAGCCTGGGCGCCTGGCCACTGGCAAGGAGCGCGTGCAGCTCGCCGTTGCGCTCGAGGGCCTGCTCGACGTACCCAGGGTCGATCTCGTGGTCTTGCCGGAAGGCAACCCCTTCCTTGCCGTGGAAGTGATCCGCGGCGAGCTGCTTTGCTGCGCCGACCCCGATGCCCAGGCCGAGGAGGAGCTCTGCATCCTGCGGCGCGCCGGGGATCTGGCACCGCTCAAGCGCGAGCGGCTGGCGATCGTTCCGGCGCAGCGGGGTGCATCGTGACGTCGTCGAAACTGCGCAGCCACGTCGTCCCCGAACGCGCGGCGTGGATCGACTGCATGCTCAGAGCGATGCGAGCCTTGCCGACCGCCAGCCTCGACCGGTTTCGCGCTGACCCTCATGCCGCCGCCGCCGCCGAGTCGTACCTGCGGCGAGCACTCGAGGCGCTCCTCGACCTCCGTCGTCACGTGCCCGCGAAAGGCCTCGGGCAGGGGGTCGCCGAGTACAAGGAGATCGCTGCCGCGCTGCGGACCGCCGGCGTTCTCGACGCCGAGGCTGCGGGTCTGCTTCGCGAGATGGCCGGGTACCGCAACCGGATCGTTCACTTCCATCACGATATCGGCAGCGAGGAGCTGCTCGAGATCCGCACGCGCCGACTCGGGGACAGCGAGGCCGTCCGCGACCGCATCCTCTCCTGGCTCCGGGAGCACCCCGACCTCCTGGACCCGAGCCTGCAGGCGGGGCGGTCACGCCTCAGTGATGTCGTCAGGGGCTCTCAATCCCCCAGCTCGTACTCGCCGGCGCGCTGGGTCTTCAGGTACATCCCCTCGATGAGGTCGCGGTAACGCTCGCCGACGATGCGCCGGCGGACCTTCATCGTCGGCGTGAGCTCGCCCTCCTCGAGCGAGAACTCGCGCTTGAGGAGGGTGAAGCGGCGGATGCGCTCGTGCACGCCGAGCTCGGCGTTGACCTTCCTGACGGCCTCCGCGACGAGGGCGCTGGTCTCTGCGTGCTCGGCCATGCCGGCGCGGTCGAGGCCCTTGACCCCCTTCTCGGCGAAGTGCGCCTCGAGGTTCTCGAAGTTGGGGACGACGAGCGCGGTGAGGTACGGGTACGTGTCGCCGATCACCACCGCCTGGGCGATGTACGGCGTGGCGCCGAGGCGCCCCTCGATCGGCTGCGGCGCGATGTTCTTGCCGCCGGAGGTGACGATGATGTCCTTCTTGCGGTCGGTGATGAACAGGCAGCCGTCGGCGTCGAGGTAGCCGACGTCGCCGGTGTGCAGCCAGCCGTCGCCGTCGATCGCCTCGGCGGTCGCCTCCGGCTTGCGCCAGTACCCCTTCATGACGTTCGGGCCGCGGACGAGGATCTCGCCGTCGGGCGCGATGCGCACCTCGACGCCGGGGACGAGCGGTCCGACCGAGCCGAGGCGGTTGAACTCGACGCGGTTGGCGGCGATCACCGGAGAGGTCTCGGTGAGGCCGTACCCCTGCAGGATCGGCAGGCCGACGATGTCGAAGAACTCCGCGACCTCGCGCGCCAGCGGCGCGCCGCCGGAGATCGTGAAGCGCAGCCGGCCGCCGAGGCGCTCCATCACCTTGGAGAAGATGCGCGCCTTGGCCACTGCGTACTGCCCGCGCGCGAACGGCGACGCCTTCTCTCCGCGCCACGCCGCCTCGCGCACCTGGCGGCCGACACGCAGCCCCCACTCGAAAAGCCGCTTCTTGGCGCCGCCCTCGGCCTGGATCTTGGAGATGATCTTGATGTACGAGCGCTCGTACAGGCGCGGCACCGACACCATCACGGTGGGGCGGATCTCGGTGAGCTGCATCGGCACGCGCTCGATCGACTCGACGTAGTTGATCTGCACGCCGTAGGAGAGGAACACGTAGTCGACGGTGCGCTCGTAGACGTGCGAGAGCGGCAGGAACGACATCGAGATGTCGCGCTCGGTGATCGGGAACAGCGGCTTGATGGTGTTCACCTGCGACATGAAGTTGCGGTGTGTGAGCATCACGCCCTTGGGGTCGCCGGTGGTGCCGGAGGTGTAGATCAGGCTGGCGAGGTCGTCGCCGGAGAGCGGCGGCGGCTCGGGGCGCTGCTTCCTGGAGGGCAGCGGCAGGTCGGCGAGCGCCTCGACGCCTTCCGCGAGCCCCGGATCCATCCCTATCACCCGCGTGTCGAGCCCGGCCGCCGCCTCGAGCGCGGTGCGCGCCCGCTCCCTTCCGGAGACCACCAGCAGCGCGGCGCCGGCGTCGGCGACGATGTAGCGCACCTGGGCGGCCGGCAGCGTGGCATAGATCGGCACCGAGACGGCGCCGAGCAGGTGGCAGGCGAAGTCGACCACGTGCCACTCGGGACGGTTCTCGGCGAACAGCGCGACGCGGTCGCCCGGCGCCACACCGGCCTTCGACAGGCGCAGCGCGCACTCCCGCGTCGCCTTCTCGAACTCCTTCACCGTCAGGGTGCGCCACCCCTTGCCGGCCTTTATGCGCATCAGCTCCTTGCGCGCCGGGAAGGCGGTGACGACGTGCTCGAACAGGTCGCGAAGAGTCTCCATGGGCTCGCCCCCAGGGTCGCCGGGGAGAGAAGGTGCCACGCTCTCCCGCGCCGCCTGCACCGTTTTCTGACGCCATAATACCCGGGTGTCGGAAACCGTGCGAACCGCGCTCGAGCTCGCGTACCTGGGCGGCGGTTTCGCCGGCTGGCAGGCGCAGCCGAACGCGCGCACGGTGCAGGGCGAGCTGCAGCGAGCGCTCGAGCGGCTGGTCGGGCGGCCGGTGCGCGCGACCGGCGCCGGCCGCACGGACGCCGGCGTGCACGCCGCGGGACAGGTCGCCCACGCCGACCTCCCCGCCGCCATCCCGGTCGTCGGCGTGCGCGCCGCGCTCAACGGCATGCTGCCGGACGACGTGCGGGTGCTGCGCGCCTGGCGTACCGCTCCGGATTTCCACGCCGCGCGCTCCGCCGAGGGCAAGCGCTACCGCTACCGCATCGCGGAAGCGACGACGCTGGCGCCGTGGGACGCGCTGCGCACCTGGTCGCTGCCGCACCGGCTCGACCGCGCCGCCATGCGCGAGGCGGCGGCGCACGTCGCCGGCACGCACGACTTCACCGCGTTCGCGCTCGCCGGGCACTCGGGCACCGGGCGGCGCGGCTGCGTGCGTACGGTGCGCCGCATCGAGCTCACCTGCCGCGGCCGCCGCCTGGCGCTCACCGTCGAGGGCGACGGTTTCCTGCGCGGGATGGTGCGCCGCATCGCCGGCGCCCTCGCCGAGGTCGGCCGCGGCGCGCAGCCGGCAGAGTGGGTCGAGGCGATGCTCCGCGATCCGAGCACGCGCCCTCCCGCCCCGACGGCGCCGGCGCACGGGCTGACGCTGGAGAAGGTGTTCTACGGAAGGCGCGAGGCGAAAGGCGAGAGGCACGAGTAGGAGCAGGCGCGCGACTGCCCCTCCGTGCAGGATGACGGCAGCCCGTCCGTCATCGTGAACGGACCCCGCGCAGCGGGCGCAGTGAAGGATCCCGTCGCGCCTGGAACGCGTCGGCGCTTGGCCCTCGCAGCGCCACGGGATCCTTCACTCCGGTCTCGGCCGGCGCCTCGGCCTCCGTTCAGGATGACACTGCTGGGCGAAGTGCTGGCAGTCGCCTGTCCCGCTCGCCTGGCCGGTCCTCGCGTCGGCCGGCGTCGGGCAGCCCGCCACGTTCCTCGCGCCTCGCGCCTCGCGCCTGCTTCCTGCTAGACTCGGCCGCTCATGAAGGACCTCGATCTGCTCGCGCCTCCGGGCAGCCCGCAACGCGAGGTGCTCGACGCGCTCCCCCCCGGCCGTCTGCCGCGCCACGTCGCGGTGATCATGGACGGCAACGGGCGCTGGGCGCGCCAGCGCGGCCTGCCGCGCGTCGAGGGACATCGGGCGGGGATCCGCGCGGTGCGCGAGTGCGTCGAGACCGCGGCCCGCCTCGAGCTCGAGGCGCTGACGCTGTACGCCTTCTCCACCGAGAACTGGAAGCGCCCGCGCTGGGAGGTGCGGACGCTCATGGGCCTGCTCAAGGAGTACCTGCGCCGCGAGCTCGATCTCCTCGTCGAGAACAACATCCGCTTCCGCGCCATCGGCCGCATCGGCGAGCTCGAGGCGGAGATCCAGGACGGTCTCGCGCGGGCGGCCGCAGCGACCCGGGGGAACACCGGGTTGACGTTCCAGATCGCGCTCAACTACTCGGGGCGCGCCGAGTTGGTCGACGCCTGCCGCGCCATCGCGCGGGCGACCGCCGCCGGCGCGCTCGCGCCGGAGGCGATCGACGAGGCGGCCGTCGAGGCGCACCTGACGACGGCCGGCGTGCCCGACCCCGACCTGCTGATCCGCACCTCCGGCGAGCTGCGCATCTCGAACTTCCTGCTCTGGCAGATCGCCTACACCGAGATCCACATCACGCCGGTGCTGTGGCCGGATTTCACGGCCCACCACATGCTGCTCGCGATCGCCGACTACACCGGCCGAGAGCGGCGCTTCGGCGGCGTGCCGGAGTCGGCGCCGGAGCCGGAGGAGGCGTGATGGGCGCGCGCGAGGGCACCGCCTTCGTCGCCCTGCCGATCATCCTCGGCGGGATCGTGTTCCTGCCGGCGTGGGTGTACCTCGCGGCGGTGTGGGTGGCGACGATCCTCGCCGCCCGGGAGCTGGTGGCGATCCTGCGAGCCCGCTCGCACCCCGTCCCGACGGTGCCGACCGTGGCAGCCCTGGCGCTCGCGCTGCCGGCGCTGTGGTTGGGAGGCCTCGCCTGGTCCGGCGCGATCCTCGCGGCGCTCGTGCTCGGCCTGCCGCTCGCCTACCTGCTGGGACGGCAGCCGATCGACGGCGCCGCCGCCGGCATCGCCGGCTCGGTGTTCACCGCCGCCTACTTCACCGTGGCGAGCGGCGCCATGGGGTTCCTGCGGGCGCCGTTCGACGACCCGCTGCGCTGGAAGCTGGTGGTGGTCCACTGCGTGACGCTGTGGGCCGGCGACTCCGGCGCCTACTACCTCGGCTCGCGCTTCGGCCGTCACCGGCTGGCGCCGCTGGTGAGCCCGAAGAAGTCGTGGGAGGGGTGCGCCGGCGGCACCGCGGCGACGCTGCTGATGGTGTGGGCGTGCCGCGCCGTCTTCTACCCCGAGCTTCCCTGGACCGCCGCTGGCGCGCTGGCGGCGCTGCTGATCGTGCTGGCGCCGCTCGGCGACCTGGTGGAGTCGCTGTTCAAGCGCGACGCGAAGGTCAAGGACTCCTCGGCGCTGATTCCGGGCCACGGCGGGTTCCTCGACCGCACCGACTCGCTGTTCTTCGCCGCCCCGTTCGTCCTCGCCCTCGTCCTCCTCGTCGGGGTGTGACGTGAAGCGGCTGGCGGTCCTCGGTTCCACCGGGTCGATCGGCACCGCCACGCTCGACGTGGCGTCGCGCTTCCCGGAGCGCTTCGCGGTGGTCGCGCTCGCCGCCGGCCGTAACCTCGCGGTGCTCGCCGAGCAGATCCGGGCGCACCGCCCTCGCCTCGTCGCGGTGGCGGCCGAGGCGGACGCGCGCACGCTCGCGGCCGAGTTCCCCGGCCTCGCGGTGATGGCCGGAGAGACCGGCCGCATCGCCGCCGCCACCCACCCCGACGCCGACACCGTCGTCGGCGCCTTCGTCGGCGCGCTCGGGCTGGTGCCGACGTGGCACGCGGTCACGTCCGGCCGCGACGTGCTGCTCGCCAACAAGGAAACGCTGGTGATGGCCGGCGACCTCGTGATGGCGGCGGCGGCGCGTCACGGCGGCGCGGTGCTGCCGATCGACTCCGAGCACAACGCGCTCCACCAGGCGTTGCGCGCCGGCGAGCGCCGCGACGTCCGGCGCCTGATCCTGACCGCCTCCGGCGGACCGTTCCGCACCACCCCGGCGGCGGCGCTGGCGCGCGTCACCGCCGCCGACGCGCTGGCGCACCCGACGTGGCGGATGGGCGCCAAGATCACGATCGACTCCGCGACGATGATGAACAAGGGGCTCGAGGTGATCGAGGCGCATCACCTGTTCGGCGTCGGCGAGGAGCGCATCGCGGTGGTGGTGCACCCCGAGAGCCGCGTGCACTCGCTCGTGGAGTTCGTCGACGGGACAGTGATCGCGCAGCTCGCGGTCAACGACATGCGCTTCCCGATCCTCTACGCGATGGCGTATCCGGAGCGGCTGCCGTCGCCGTTCGGGTTTCTCGACCTCGTCGAGGTGGGAACGCTCCACTTCGAGGCCGCCGACGAGATCCGTTTCCCGTGCCTCGCGCTCGCCCGCGCCGCCCTGCGCGCCGGCGGCAGCGCGCCGGCGGTGCTCAACGCAGCCAACGAGGTCGCAGTAGAGGCGTTTCTCGGCGGCCGGCTTCCCTTCCCGGGGATCGCCGCGGCGGTCGCGGACGCCCTCGACCGCGAGCAGCCCAACCTCGCCGCCGTGGCCTCCCTCGACGACGTCCTCGCCGCCGACGCCAGCGGGCGCGCGCGGGCGGCGGCGTTCGTCGCGAAATACGGGGACAGCTTCGGCAGTTGCAGGTTCCCGCGTGGGTGAGACCTGATGATGGTGAACCTCCTGGCCCTGATCGTCGTCCTCGGCGTGCTGATCTTCATCCACGAGGGCGGCCACTTTCTCGCGGCGCGCGCGGTGAAGGCCCGCGTGTCGGTGTTCTCCTTCGGATTCGGCCGGCGGCTGTTCGGCGTGCAGCGCGGTGACACCGACTACCGCGTCAGCCTGATCCCGCTGGGCGGCTACGTGCGGATTCATGGGCTCGGGCCCGACGAGTCGGACGTGGCCGGCCAGGAGACGCCCGAAACCGAGCTGCTGCCGCGCTGGCAGCGGGCGCTGATCTCGGTCGCCGGGCCGGCCGCCAATATCGTCTTCGCGGTGGTCTTCGTCGCGGTGGCGTTCATGGCCGGCGTGCAGGTGCCGGCGTGGCAGGACGCCGCGCCCGAGGTCGCGTGGGTCGACCCGGCGTCGCCCGCCGCCGAGGCCGGGATCGAGCCCGGCGACCTCGTGCTGACGATCGACGGCGCGCCGATCCGGACCTGGCGCGACCTCGAAGGGGCGACGCTCGGCGCCGCCAACCGCACCCTCGCGGTGCGCTACCGGCGCGCCGGCGCCGAGGGCGAGGTGAAGCTGACGCCGAAGAGCGTCACCCGCTACGACCTCGGCTACGCCGGCATGGCGCCGCCGCTGCCGGCGGAGATCCGCGGCGTGCAGTCCGGCAGCCCCGCCGAGCAGGCCGGGTTGCGCGCCGGCGACCGCATCCTCGCCGTCAATGGTGAGGCAGTGCGCCACTTCTACGACGTCATGCGCCTGGTCGGGCGGAACCCGAACCGCGAGGTGGTGCTCACCATCGCGCGCGGCGGCGAGACGCTCAGCGTGCCGGCGACGCCGCGCGACGTCGACGGCCAGGGCAAGCTCGGCATCCCGGCGCCCAATCCGACGGCGCTCAAGCGCCTGGGGCCGCTCGCCGCCGTCGCCGAGGGCGCCCGCGAGTGCGGCCGTATGACCCGCGAGACGTTCGCCGTGCTCGGCCGCCTGGTCAGCGGCCGGGCGTCGATGAAGCAGATGTCGGGGCCGATCGACATCGCCCGCTTCTCCGGCGAGGCGGCGCGCACCGGAGCCGTCGCGCTGGTGTGGCTGCTCGGCGTGATCTCGCTGCAGCTCGCGATCTTCAATCTTCTGCCGATCCCGCTGCTCGACGGCGGCCACCTGGCGCTGATCGCGGTCGAGGCGCTGCGCCGCAGGGATCTCCCCTGGAAGCTCAAGGAGCGCATCCTCAACATCGGGTTCTACCTCATCATCTGCCTGGTGATCGTCGTCCTCTACAACGACATCGTGAAGATCCTCCCGGCCGGAGTGGAGAAGCTGGTCCCGTGGCGGAAGTGAAGCTCATACTCGCGACTGCTTCTGCCATCGGCGCAGCAGGCTGAGCGCGCGGCGCACCAGCGCGTTGCCGGCGCCGGGAGGGATCTCGAGGACCATCGGCGTGGCGGCGAGCGCCGGGTGCGCGAGCAGCTCGCGGTAGAAGCGCTCGCCGAGCAGCCCCTCGCCGGGGGGAGCGTGGCGGTCGCGCAACGAGCCGAGCGGGACGCTGGTGTCGTTGATGTGGAGCGCGTCGGGTGCAGCGCGGTCCCAGTGCTCGGCCACCTCGTCCAGCACGCGCTGCAGGCCGCCCGCCTTCAGATCGTAGCCGGCGGCCCACAGGTGCGCGGTGTCGAGACAGATCCCGACGCGGTCGGCGACGGCGGCCTCGCGCAGGCGGGCCAGCTCCTCCGGCGTGCGGCCGAGCTGTCCGCCGCCGCCCGCCTGCCCCTCGAGCAGCAGCCGCACGGCGCCCGCGGTCTCGATCGCCTCGGCGACCGCCGCGCGGCAGCGCGCCTCGGCGTCGCCGCGGTCGCCGCCGCGCGCCGAGCCGGGGTGCAGCACGACGGCGTCGATGCCTAGCGCGCCGGCGCGCTCCAGCTCCTCCGCGAGCGCCGCGATCGAGCGCTGGCGCAACACGTCGTCGGCGCTCGCGAGGTTGAGCAGATAGGGAGCGTGCGCGAGCAGTGCGCCGGAGACCGCCGCCCGCCCCGGCGAGGCCGCGGCGCGGGCGATCTCCGCGGCCGTGAGCGGCGCGGCGGCCCAGCGGCCGGGCGCGCGCAGGAACACCTGCAGCGCGCTGCAGCGCAGCGCCGCGGCGGCGGCGATCGCACGCGAGACGCCGCCGGCGGCCGAGAGGTGAGCACCGAGCCGCGCCATGGCGACTATGGTACCCTCGCGGACGGCGACGATGTCGGTGCTCCGCTGGTTTGCGGCCATCTCGGGCGGCCTGGTTGGCTGCGCTCTTGCGGTCTGGCTCGTGCTGTGGATCAGCCTGCGTTCATCGGCGGTCCGCGTACCGGACGTGCGCGGGATGGAGATCTCGCAGGGCGCCGGCGTGCTGCGCGAGAGCGGTCTCGTGGTCCGCATCCACGAGGGCGTGTTCGACGCCGAGGTACCGGTGGGCCGGATCGCGCAGCAGCGTCCGGGCAGCGGGTTCGAGCTCAAGCGCGGCGCCACGGTGGTGCTGTCGCCCTCGCTCGGCAGGGAGGCGCGCCGGCTCGGCAGTCTGGTCGGGCTCCCGGTGTCGCTGGCGGAGGCGGAGGTCGAGGCCGAGGGTTTGACCGTTGCCGGCGAGTGCCTGGTCGAGGAGCAGGCGAACGCTGTGGTCGTGCTGGCGCAGGCACCCGCCGCCGGCACGCTGGTCGCGCCGGCGAGCGGCGTGGCGCTGCTGGTCAACCGCGTGCCCGCCCGCCGGCGCTACGTGATGCCGGACTTCGTCGGCATGAGCGAGGCGGACGCCAGCCGCATCATCCGCGACCAGGGGTTCCGTCTAGCGGCGATCCAGCGCGTCCCCTACGCCGGCGCGCCCGACGGTCTCGTGTTGCGGCAGGACCCGGCCGGCGGCGGCCCGGTGGAGGACGCTGCGGTCGTGGGGCTGTGGGTGAGCCGATGAGGGGAGTCAGGATCGCGCCGTCGATGCTCGCCTGCGATCTCGCGCGCGTCGCCGACGAGGTGCGCTCCGTCGAGGCGGCGGGTGCGGACCTGTTGCACTTCGACGTGATGGACGGCGTGTTCGTGCCCAACCTCACCTTCGGGCCGGGGCTGTGCGCCGCGGTACGGCGCGTCACCTCGCTGCCGCTCGACGTGCACCTCATGGTGGCGGACGCCACGCCGCTGCTCGAGCCGTTCGCGCGCGCCGGCGCCGCGCGGATCTGCGTCCACGCGGAGGCGGCCCCCCACCTGCACCGCACGCTCGCGCGCATCCGCGAGCTCGGGGCATCGCCGGGCGTGGCGCTCAACCCGCTGACCCCTTGCTGCGCGCTCGACGAGGCGTGGCCGTTCCTCGACTTCGTGCTGGTGATGTCGGTCAACCCGGGGTTCGGGGGCCAGCGGTTCATACCCGAGACCGAGGCCAAGCTCAGGCAGCTCGCCCGCCGGCGCGACGGCCGGCACCCCGCGGTCGAGCTCGCCGTCGACGGGGGCGTGGACACGGGCAACGCCGCTCTCCTGCGTGCCGCCGGCGCCGACGTGCTGGTCGCCGGCACGGCGATCTTCGCGGCCGCCGACCGGGGGCAGGCGGTGGCTGCGCTGCGGGATCTGGAGGCGTGATGAGGCGTCTGGCCGTCGTGGCGGTGCTTCTGGTACTCGCAGGGTGCTCCGCGAAGAAGCAGGACCAGGCCTTTTTCGACGAGATGGGCCACCTCACGAAGGAGGAGATCCTCACCAAGGGCGACGCTCTCCTCGCGGAGAAGGAGCGCGAAGAGGCACGGCGCTACTACTCGTTCCTGGCCGACTCGTTCCCCAACGACCCCCTCGGCCGCAGGGCCGCCCTCAAGCTCGCCGACAGCTACTTCGAGGCCAGGGATATCGAGAGCCTCACCGAGGCGCAGCTCCGCTACAAGGACTTCGCCAATCGTTTCCCGAACGACCCGCAGCGCGCCTACGCGCTGCTGCAGCTCGCGAAGACCTACGCCAAGCAGCGCAAGGGGCCGCTGCGCGACCTCACGCCGGCGCGCGAGGCCGCCGCCGCGCTGACCCAGCTCCTGGAGATCTTTCCCGACTCGCCGTACAGCGGCGAGGCGAGAGAGCTGCTCGCCTCGTGTCAGGAGGACCTCGCGCTGCACGAGCTCGAGGTGGCCCGGTACTACATCACCGCGAAGGGCTGGCAGGGCGCGTACCTCCGGCTGACCTACCTGATCGCCACCTATCCGGACTCGAAGGCGGCCGGCGAGGCCCGCGCCCTGCTGGCGAAGGCCGAGGCCGCGATCGGTCCGCTCGACAAGGCGCCGACGGGGGCGGGCGCAAAGCCTGCCCCGAGTTCGTCACGGGAGCGTTGACGGGGCCGTGTGCGTGCGGTATTGTGGGACGCGAGGAGCTCGGAGAGGCAAAAGGAAGGGGAGTCCAGCCATGGGCCGCGCGACTGTCGCTTTCGTCATCGCTCTCGGGTTGACCTGGGCCGCAGCGGGCGAGGTGGTCAACCCGCCCCCGAGCCCTCTCCACAAGGTGGGCGATCACTGGACGCCCTACGATCCACCGACCGAGTTCCCGCCCGACATCCAGGTGTACACGATCCAGCCGGGCGACACTTTGTGGGACCTGGCGCAGAAGTTCTACGGCAACGCGTACCTGTGGCCGCAGCTCTGGGAACCGAACACCTACATCCGGGACGCCCACTGGATCTACCCCGGGGATCCCCTGCTCGTCATGCCGAAACCGGGTGAGGCGGCGCCCGCCGAGCAGGCCCCCGCGCCGCCGGCCGCCGCGCCCGCTGCGGAGCCTCTGGGCGAAGCGCCAGCCGAGCCCGAGGCAGCCCCGCCCGCCGAGGGCGAGGGCAGCCCGCTGGTCGCAATCGGGAGCGAATCCGACATCTACTGCTTCGCCTACCTCGACGACGTCGGCGAGGAGTTGCCGTTCCACATCACCGGCGCCGAGGAGGCCCCGGTGCACTTCACGTTCAGCACCGGCGACATCGTCTACCTGTCGGGCGGCGAGGCGGACGGCGTCACCGCCGGGCAGGAGTTCTTCGTCATCCGCGTCGGCGACACCCTCAAGCACCCCGCCACCGGCGCGAGGATCGGCCGCGTCATGCTCTACCAGGGCCACCTGCGCGTGCTGTGCACCACCGACCACGGCGCCACGGCCGAGATCCTGTCCGCCTGCGACGCCATCGTCATCGGCGACAGACTCAAGCCGTTCGAGCCGATCCCGATCCCGATGACGGTGCTCACGGCCCCGACGACCCGCTGCGACCCGCCGAACGACAAGGCGAAGGGGTACATTGTCTACAGCAAGGAGGGCCTCGAGGCTTTCGGCGAGGACCACATGGTGCTCCTCGACCTCGGCGAGGCCGACCAGGCGGCGCCCGGCACGTTGTGCAACATCTACCGCGACAACCCTGCGCCGGACATCCCGCGGCTGCTGCTCGGCGAGCTGGCGATCCTGGTCGCCGGCGATCACTGGGCCACCGGGAAGGTGATCAGGTCGGTGCAGCCGATGGCGCTGGGCGATCGGGTCGAGCTCAAGTGACGGGCGCCTCGCGCGAGGAGCGGCGCGAGGCGCTGCGGCGCCTCGGCGATACCTTCACGTCGGTCGCCGATGCGCTGCTCGACCGCGGCCTTGATCTCGAGGAGGCGGTCGCTGCGTTCGAGGCGCGCTACGTTCGGGCCGCCGTGGAGCGCCACGGCGGCAACCTGTCGCAGGCCGCGCAGACGCTCGGCATCCACCGCAACACGCTGCGCGCGAAGATGAAACGCAACGGCACCCGGCCCGCGGGCCGCGGCTAGAGGGGACTGGATTACCCGGCAGCGACGGGAGCGCGGCGGCGAACGCGGACGCCGCCGGTGCGCGCGTGCGGTCGCGCTCCGGATCGTCGATGGGAGGCGCGGGTGCTCGAAACCCGTCAGCGCGCAGCTATCTGGCTGAGCTTCGCGGCCGGCTTCTCGCTGGCGGTGCTGGTGCAGGCGCCCCCGCACCGACCGCCGGAGAGGCCTGCCCCGGCTGCCGACCAGGCTGCCCTCGCGGCGGCGTTCGAGACGACCTCCGCGGCGCAGGACGTGCCCCTCGACACGGCAATCGCGGCGGCCGCCACCCGCCACGGCCTCGACCCCGCGCTCGTACTCGCGCTGATCGAGGCGGAGTCGGGGCACGACCCTGCGGCGGTGTCGCCCAAGGGCGCCGTCGGCCTGATGCAGATCCTGCCCGAGACGGCGGCGCTGATGGGGCTGCCGGAGGCCGCCGACCCTGCAGACAACCTCGAGGCGGGGTGCCGTTACCTCGCCGGACTGCTCGCGAGCTTCGGCGGCGACGTCGAGCTCGCCCTCGCCGCGTACAACGCCGGGCCGGGGGCGGTCCGGCGCTGGGGCGGCGTTCCGCCGTACAGGGAGACCGGGGTGTTCGTGCGCCGGGTGCGCGCCACCTATCGCAGGATCACGGGGCTCGACGTGACGATGGCCACCCGTTTCACCAGCGACGCGTCAGAGCTTCTTTGAGGCGTCGTCCTTCTTCTCGGCCGCGTCGCCGCGAATCGCACTCTTGAAGTTGCGGATCCCCTCACCCAGCCCCTTGCCGAGCAGCGGCAGCTTGCTCGCCCCGAAAACGACCACGACAAGAAGCAGGATCAGCAGCAGCTCCGGGATGCCGAGGTGTGGCATGTGGAGGATCCCTCCCGCCGGCATTATAGTCGACGGATCAGACGGACCCGGCGGGCAGCACCGCCTCCACGAGCGACGAGGGCGCGTCCAGCTCGGCCAGCGCCGCGGCGGCGCGCCGGCGCACCGGGGGCAGCTTCTCCAGATAGCCGCCGCGCCCCCATGAGGTGAGCCGCAGGAACGTGCCGATCACCTTGAGGCCGCGCTGCGCCGCGCACTCGCGGTAGCGGGTCTCCCAGCCCGGCGCCCACTCCAGCACGGCCGCTGCACGCTCGCGCCATGCACGATCGCTCGTCAGCCGTTCTCCTCCGGCGCGCTCGCGCAGCAGCGACACCGCATCGTAGGTATCGGGCCCGCCGCGCATGTCCTGGAAGTCCACCGCCCGCACGGTGCCGCCGTGGAGAAACAGGTTGTTGACGTGGTAGTCGCGGTGCGCGAGGCGATAGGGGTGCGAGGCGACCCGCTCGCAGAGACGGTCGAGGAACGCGGTCACCGCCGGCGCCGCGCCGTGCGGCAGTGCGAACTGCTCGAACACCGCCAGCTCCCGGCGGAAGAAGGCGGCGTCGAACGGCGCGTTCGGGCACCTCGCCCACGCGCACGCCTGGAAGGGGCGCAGCGCCGCGAGCGCGCCCTCGAGGACCTCGACGCCCCTCTCCCGCAGCGCCCGCTCCAGGTCGACGCAGCCGAGGTCCTCGGAGAGCGACACGCGGCCGCGCGCACCGAGCGGCGCCGGGATCGGCAGCCCGCGCTCGTACCCCCACCGCTGGACGGCGGCGTCGTGCGCGGCCTGCTCGTCGCCGCCTTCGGGGTAGACCGCAGCGATCACTGTGCCGGCGGACGTGAACAGGCGGTAGAACAGCCGCCGCGAGGCGTCGCCCTCGACCATCTCGACGCGCGCCGCCGCGTGGCCGAACGCCGCCCCGACCGCCGCCGCCAGCCGAGCCCCGGGATCGCTCACGGCGAGATGGTACCGCGGACGTGCCAGAATGGAGCGAGCCGGACGCCGAGGTGTTGAGGCTCCCGGGATTCGCACGTTATGCCGACCCGTCCGCAGACGGAAGCCCGCCCCAACTTGGTCGGCGCGAGCCGCGCCGAGATCGCGGCGCTCGTCGCGCCGCTCGATCCCCGTCCGTTCCGCTCGCAGCAGGTCTACCACTGGCTCACCCGCCGGCTCGCCGCCGGCCTCGACGAGATGACCGACCTGCCGAGGGCCGTTCGCGCGGGCCTGGCGGCAGCCGCGGCGGTGGCCGATCCCGAGGTCGCCGACGTGCGGCGCGCCCCCGACGGTACCGCGAAATACGTCCTGCGCTGCGCCGACGGCGCCGTCGTCGAGGCGGTGGTGATGCCGATGGAGGGTCGGACCACCCTGTGCCTGTCGTCGCAGGGGGGGTGCGCGGTGGGTTGCGTCTTCTGCGTCACCGGCGCGCTCGGCGCCGGACGCAACCTGACCGGCGGCGAGATCTTCGGACAGTACCGCCGCATCATGCGCGCCGAGGGGCTCCTCGGGCAGCCGGTCAACGTCGTGTTCATGGGCATGGGCGAGCCGCTCCTCAACCTCGCCAACGTCGCGCGGGCGCTCGCGCTGCTCTACGAGACGGTCAGCCCGCGGCGCATCACGGTGTCGACGAGCGGGATCGTCCCGGGCCTCGGCGGGCTCGCGAGGCTCGACCGGCGGCCGAACCTGGCGATCTCCCTCAACGCCACGACGCAGGAGACCCGGCGGGCGCTCATGCCGGCCGCGGCGCGCTGGGAGCTCGACGAGCTGCTGGCGGCGCTGCGCGCCTACCCTCTCGAGCGCGGCCGCCGCATCACCGTCGAGTACGTGCTGCTCGCCGGGCGCAACGACTCGCTCGACGACGCGCGCCGCCTGCCGCGCCTGCTCAAGGGGCTGCCGGTCAAGGTCAACCTGATCCCGTTCAACGCCGATGAGGAATTCCTCCCCGGCCTGGCGGCTCCCGACGAGGGGCGCATCAACGAGTTCGCGGCGATCCTCGCGGACGCCCACCTCAACGTGACGGTGCGCTGGAGCAAGGGCCGCGAGGTCGCCGCCGCCTGCGGCCAGCTCAGGGGCAGGCATCAGGCCTCAAGGCAGGGAGGCGTGGAGGCGTGAGGCCCGGTGACGCGCCGCGCCCCGCATCGCGAGGAAAGCCGGTCAATTAGAACGCCCGGCCATTCGCCCCCTGTCCGGTACGCTCGACGCTTCGCAGGCAGACGCGTGCCTGGTTTCTCTTCCTACTCACGTCTCTCCGGCTCTACGCCTCACCCCTGTACGCCTGCTGCCTGACGATCGCGGACCACTGCCGGCCGGCGGCGGCGCCGTCACGCCTGAACGAGTGGAACCCCTGCGTACAGAAGGTACAGCCGGGCAGGCGCAGCGTTCGCTGTGGAGCGACGCCGAGCGCCGCGAGCCGGCCGGCCGCGAAGGCGCCGAGGTCGACCGCGCCGTCGTGACGCCAGGGGGCGCCGGCGGCGTCGAGGCGGGCGAGTGCGGCCGCCACCTCGGCGCCGACCGGGTAGTGGCAGGGGCCGATGCCGACGCCGACCACGGCTTCGAGCGCGGCGGCGGCGATCCCCAGATCGGCGGCGAAGCGGCGGAGCACGGCAGCGAGGATGTCGCCCGCGAGCCCGCGCCAGCCGGCATGGACCATCGCCACGGCGCCCCCGCCGGCGAGCGCGACGGGGAGACAGTCGGCGGTGCGCACCTGGAGGGCGACGCCGGGCTCGTCGGTGACGAGGGCGTCGCAGGCGCCGACGAGGTGCGGGCCGGGAGGCAGCGGCGTCTCGCTGCTGAAAACGAACGTCACCGCGGAGTGGCGCTGCTCCGCGTACAGCACCGGCTGCGGCCGTGCGCAGCGCGCCGCGAGCCATGCCGCGGCCCGTTCCGCGAGCTCGCCCTCCGAAAGGCTCCCGGGCGCCGCCGCGGCGCCGGCGAACACCGCCAGCGCGCCCGCGAGGCGGACCGACGTGACGCCGTCGTGGCCTGCTTCCACCTCCATGCCCGCATGCTACACTGCGCCCCCGGAGGACAGCGTTGGAGCGAGCCATGGCGAGCAGGCTGCCGGTCCGCGAGCGGCGGTCGCCGGGGGCCGGCGGCCGGCGATGATCCTCCTGGACGAGATCGTCAAGAGCTACAACGGCCGGCCCGCCGTGCGCGGCATCTCGGCTGCGGTGGAGAAGGGCGAGTTCGTCTTCCTCACCGGTCCGTCCGGGGCCGGGAAGAGCACCTTCCTCCGCCTGCTGTACCGCGCCGAGCTGCCCGACGCCGGCCGCATCATCGTCAACGGCCACGATCTCATGCACATGCGGCGGCGCGACGTCGCCGAGTTCCGGCGCCGGCTCGGCGTCGTCTTCCAGGACTTCAAGCTCCTGCGCCGCCGCAGCGTCGGCGAGAACGTCAGCTTCGTCCTGGCGCTGCTGCGCGTCCCCGAGAAGGAGCAGCAGCGTCGTGCCTACCTCGCGCTCAAGCAGATGGGATTGCAGCACCGCATGCAGGCGTACCCCGACGAGCTTTCCGGCGGCGAGCAGCAGCGCGTGGCGATCGCGCGGGCGCTGGTGCTGCAGCCTGACCTCGTGCTCGCCGACGAGCCGACCGGAAACCTCGACCCCGAGCGGGCGCACGAGCTGATGGAGCTGTTCAAGACGATCCACTACC
This sequence comes from uncultured Thermoanaerobaculia bacterium, assembly GCA_964594125.1. Lineage (GTDB taxonomy): Bacteria > Acidobacteriota > Thermoanaerobaculia > Thermoanaerobaculales > Thermoanaerobaculaceae > CAVRZJ01. The sequence goes on from CAZQLL010000008.1 coordinate 21,320, forward strand.
AGGGGACCACGGTCGTCGTGGCGACGCACGACCGGGCGTTGATCGAGGCGCACGCCGCCCGCACGCTCGTGCTCGACAAGGGGAAGCTGGTGCGCGACGGGTGGGGGCTCGCCCAGTGAGCCGCCACCTGTGGCGCGAGGTGCGGCGGCAGCTCCGCGAGTCGGGTGCGGCGGGCCTGGTCGCCGTGCTCCTCGTGGCGGTCGCCACAACCTGGGGCGGGGTGCTCTGGAGCCTGCACCGCTTCCTCGCCGCCGAGCTGCTCGCCCCGCACCGCCCCGCCATGATCGTCGCTGTCGCTCGCACGCCCGCCGGCGGCGGCGCAGCGGTCGCCGAGCTGCGTCTGCGGTTTCCCGATATCGCCGGCGAGGTCACGCCCGCCGCCGCCGTGCGCGAGGAGCTGGTGCGCTGGTTTCCCGAGCTGTCGACCGTCCTGCTCGGGCTCGACGAAGCGAGCTTCCCGACGCTGGTGCAGCTCGACGCTCCGGCGGCCCGCGAGGCGGAGGCGGCCACCTGGCTCGCCGCGCGGCCGGAGATCACGCTGGTGGCCAACTCGCGCGACTGGGAGTCGCGCGTGCAGCGGACGGCCTCGCGCATCGCCGCCGTCGGCTTCGGGCTCGCCGCCGTCCTGCTGATCGGCTGCTGTGTCGTCGTGCTCCTCGTCGTCAGGCTGCTGGTGCTGGCGCACGCCGACGAGATCGCGATCATGCGCCTGATCGGGGCGCACGAGCACGACATCCGCATGCCCTACCTGGCGTGCGGCTTCTGCCTCGGCGGTCTGGGCGGCGTGCTCGGGTCGCTCGCACTGCTGGCGCTCGGGGTCGCGGTGGCCCGGATCGTCCCGGCGCTCGCGCTCGCTCCCGGCATCCTGCCGGTGCTGCCGCTCGTGGGAGGCGCTGCCGGCGCCGTCGGCGCCGTGCTCGGCCTCGCCGCGCTCCCCGCCGAGCCCTGATCTGCTGCTCCTTCTTCGGCGTCGGCGTCGGCGCAGCGCCCTGCTGGCTGAGCCTCGTGTACTCGTCCTGCAGGCGCTGCAGCTCCTAAAGACGCCTGGCTTCCCCTGCGTCTTCGGCGTCGGCGTCGGCGCAGCGCCCTGCTGGCTGAGCCTCGTGTACTCGTCCTGCAGGCGCTGCAGCTCCTAAAGACGCCTGGCTTCCCCTGCGTCTTCGGCGTCGGCGTCGGCGCAGCGCCCTGCTGGCTGAGCCTCGTGTACTCGTCCTGCAGGCGCTGCAGCTCCTGGAGGCGCCTGGCTTCCTCGTCGGCCTTGAGGTTCTGCGCCGACTTCGCCTCCTTGTCCTTCATCTCGGCGGCCTTCGACTGGTTGCCCGCCTCGGCGTAGGCGGCCGCGGCGTCGCCGTAGCGCTTCTGCAGGTCGAGGACGAACCCGAGGGAGTTGAGGATGTCGGCGCGCAGGCCGGCGTCGGCGCCGGCCGCGATCGCCCGGCGGAACAGGCTTTCCGCCTGCGCCAGGTCGCGCTTGCCCTGGAAGCACTGCCCCTTGTAGTAGAGGACGATGGGTGTGGACTGCCCGGTGCGGTTGAACCACCCGAGCGCCTCGTCGTAGCGCTGCGCCCCCATCACCGCCTCGCCGGCGAGCAGGAAGACGGCGGCTCCCGGTTTCTTCTCGGCGACCTTGGCGGCCACCGCCGCAGCCTCGTCGTAGGCGTGGCGCTTGCCGGCCGCATCGGCGCGCCGCGCCGCGTAGATCCCGGCCTTGACCGCCTGCACCCCCAGCGCCGGGTCGCCGGAGAGCTCCCACGCCTTGCGGAACGCGGCGAACGCCTCCGCGTCGCGTGCACCCGCGGACTGTGCGAGCCCCAGCACCGTGAACGCCTGCGCGCTCGCGGGATCGGCGGCCGCCGCCTGCCGGGCGAGGTCGAGCGCCGCGACGGCGTCGCCGAGGGCGAGCTCCACCTGCGCCCTGACGGCGAGCAGAGCGGCCTTCTGGTTGGGCCGCAGCGGGTCGAGCTGCACTCCCGCCAACGCCTTTCCGGCCTCCGGCGCCTTGTTGCCGTCGAGGAGAGCCGTCGCGAGGGAGATCGCGAACTGGGCGTTCGCCGGGTCGAGGCGGTTGGCCTCGCGGTAGGCCTTGAGCGCCTCCTCCGGGCGGCCGAGCTGCGCGAGCGTGCGGCCGACCATGTAGTGGGCGCCGGCGTACTCGGGGCTGGCGGCGAGGACGGCGTTGAACTCCTCGAGAGCCGCCTCGTAGTCGCCCTTGCGGAAGGCGGCCACCCCGGCGTTCCAGTCGGCGGCGGCGGCGACCGCGAAGAGGACGGCCGCGGCGAGCGAGAGGGTCGTGCGCATCGTGCTTCTCCTGCTTCGGTCGGGGAGGAACGGTTACCCCTGGACGAGCGGATTGACTCGGCGGAGGAACTCTCCCGCTTCGCCGCCGCCCTTCAGGAGCGAGATGGCGCGCGCGAGCTGGTCGACCATCGACTGCACCGCGCTCATGCCCTTGCCTGCCTCGATGTCCGTGCGCGCAATCCGGTACTGCTTCTCGACCGACTTGGCGCCGCCCGGACCGGCGATCTCCTCGGCGATCTTGCGGACGTTCTCGGTCAACGCGAGGAGTGTGGTCACCGACGGCCCGGCGGGAGCGCCCTGCACCATCTTCTCCTGCGGCGCCCGCAGGGCGATCAGCCCCGAGGCGACCAGACCGTAGAGCAGCTTGCAGAGGTCAAAGGCGTGCAGCTTGGTGATCCCCTCGAGCTCCCGGATGGAGCGCTGTCCGTCGACCTTGGTGACCACCGCCCACTCCTGCGGCGACAGCGTGACCTGGTCGTGGCCGGGATCGCGCGGCTGGAAGTACGGGACGAGGTCGAACGACGGGATCTTGCGCTGCAGCACGCGCCACTCGTCGAGACGCCGGGCCGCCTCCATCATCAGCGAGGCGTTCGAGCGATGCACCGTGACCTCGCCAGACTCGACGCTGGGGGTGAAGATGAACTGCCCGCGCTGCCACATCGCCATCTCGTAGACGGCGGCCTCGCCGCGCAGATGCCCGATCATGGCGTCGGTGATCTGGCCGTCCTTGAGGTAGATCTTGCCCTCGCCGTTCTCGCCGCTCAGGTTGAAGACGCCGGTCTTGCCCGAGACGCTGACGAGCTGCACCACGTCCGGCAGGGCAAGATCCGAGAGCGAGCCTTGTAGGGCCATCCAATCACCTCACTGCAGCGAGAACCGCATCGTCACCGTGATCAACACCTCAACCGGCCGGCCATTGTACATCGGCGGCTCGTACTTCCACTGCCTCACCGCGTCGATCGCCGCCTCGGTGAGACCGAGCGAGAGCGGCCTCAGCACCTTCCAGCTTCTCACATTCCCCTGCTTGTCGACAATGATCTCGAGGATCACGACCCCCTGGAGGCGCGCCCGGCGCGCCGTCTCCGGGTACACCGGCTTGGTGTCGACCAGCTTTCGGGGCTCCTTCATCTGCCCGAAACCGACCCGCATCGGGGCTTCCTGCGGCGCCGGCGGGGCGTCGGGAACACCGAAGATCGCATCGTCCGGCGCCGCAACCTGGACGTCCTCCTCCGGCACGATCTCGCGAACCGGCTCGGGCTCGTCAGGGGTCGGGTCCGGAATCGGCACACGCACCTGCCGGGGCCGCATGACCTGCTGTTGCTGCTGCACCTCGGGCGGCTTGAACTTGGGCTGCTGCACAACGAAGATCTTGCGCTCGCGCTGCGAGTCGGCGCGGACCTCCCGCGTCATTTCCGGGAAATGGATGAGGAACAGGACGACGTGGAACCCCGCGGCGATCGACGCCGCGATCCGCATGAGTCGGCGGTCCCGGCTGTACTGCTCGGCGAAGTCCAGCAGCTCGGAAAGGGTGCCGTCGCTGCTCTGTGAACTGCTGTCCTCTCGCGGCTTCTCGTCCATCGCCTCACCCCGCCCGCACTCACGGGCCGAGCACGCCGAGCGCGCCCCACACCGCCTCGATTTCGCGCTGCGTCGGCAGCGAGATGTTGAGCTCCTTCGCGAGCCCGAGCTTGCCCTTCATCTGGCGCAGCTCGTCGAACGCCGCCATCATCGCGCCGTACGGCGCGTCCGCCTCGGGGCGGAGAATCACCGGCTTGCTGATCACCGGAGAAGCGGCGCCCTGGTCGATCTTCGTCCGCAGGTACTCCGCGAATCGCTCGAGGGGGAGCGGCTTGCCGTCCACCACGAACGTTGCGTCGGCCTTCACCTGGACGAGGACCGACTCCTCGGCCTTCACCTCGCTGCGGTTCGGGTCTTCCTTCGGCACCGCGAAGTCGAGCCCCTTGGTCGCCGAGAACGCCATCGTGACCATGAAATAGATGATGAGAAGGAACGTGACGTCGGCCATCGAACCCGTGAAGATCTCAGCAGCAACCCGCTTCTTCTCGACCTTCATGCGAGCCCCTCACGTCTCCTCGTCGACGACCTTCTGGTCGGACAGCAGGTAGATCGTCTGCACGCGCGCCTGCTTGAGCGCGTCGATGATGCGGTCGATCGCCTGGTAGCGTGTCTTGGCGTCGGCCTTCACGACGAACGACTGCTGCGGGTTCCTTGCGATGACGTCGGCCGCGAAGCTGGACACCTCCTCGAAGCTCGGTACCGGCACCGAGCTCTCCTTGCCCGCAGAGACCCGGATCACGCCTTCCTGATCGATCGAAACGTAGGCGGCCTCGCGCGGGACCTCCTCGCGCACCAGGGTGTGCGGCAGGACGACGCGCGCCTTGTCAACCTCGATGTTGTACGTGATGATAAAAAAGATGATGAGCAGGAAGACGATGTCAGCCATCGTCGCGGTCGGGATGTAGGGGTCGGGCCGGCGCCCGATGCGCCCGAGGCGCGCCATCGCCCTATGCTCCCGCGCCGCCACCGTGGCCGTATCGTTCGCCGTCCATCTCCACGAACGTCTCCAGCAGCATGTTGGAGGCGGTCTCGATGTCGCGAAGGAAGGCGTTCACCTGGCTCATGAAGTAGTTGTAGCCGAGCTGCGCTGGGATGGCGATGGCCAGGCCCGCCGCGGTGGTGATCAACGCCTCGGAGATGCCGGCGGCGACCGCACCGGGGTTCGAGAGGCCGGCCTGGGCCAGGGTGGCGAACGACTTGATCATGCCGGTGACGGTGCCGAGAAAACCGAGCATCGGCGAAAGGTTCGCCGACGTCGACAGCACCATCAGGCCGCGCTCCAGCCGGGCGCCCTCGAACACCGCCGCGCTCTCGATGTTCTTCTCGATCTCCTCGCGCGGGTGACCGTAGCGCAGCAGCGCCGCCTTGACCACCGAGCCCACCGGACCGGGGTTCGTCTCGCAGATCTTGATCGCCTCGCGCACGTCGCGGGTGACCAGCAGCGCCTTGCGAATCTTCGAGAGGAACTCGTTGACGTTGATCTTCGCCCGGCGCAGCGCCAACGCGCGCTCGACGATGATGGTCACGGTCACGATCGAGAAGATGAGGAGCGGCCACATCACCGGACCGCCCTGCTGGAAGTAGGTTACGAGGTCTCCGAACACTGGGCGCTCCTCCGTTTCCCTTCGACGCTCGCCGGCTTGGTCGTTACGTTGCCTGCCATCAGCTACTTAGGAAGTCAGCCCGACGCAGCATGCTATCACGCATGGGCTCGGCGGGTCAAGGTTGCGCGAGGTGGCGGCACGCAGGGGTGAAACGCTGCGTCGGCGGCTTGCGCCGGCCACGACCGTGTGTTAGTGTCCGCCCTTGTGAGTGGAAGCCGGGATCCGCAAGCACCGGAGGCGCCACTGCTCCCGCCGGAACGGAGCGCCTCGCAGCCGCTCGTCTCAGGTGCCCGCGGGTTCGGTCGACGGAGCGTATGATCTCCCGGAGGGATTAAGAGAATGCGAAAGTCCCACCTCGCAGCCTGTCTCTGTGTCGTCGTAGCGGCCCTGCCCCTATCCGGATGCAACAAGATCAAGGCGCGCTCCGAGATGAAGAAGGGCAACCGCTACTACAAGGACGAGGCGTACAAGGACGCGCTTGCGCAGTTCCAGAAGAGCCTCCAGCTCGATCCGAAGCTCGTCGAGTCGTGGCGCTCCGTCGGGCTCACGGCGATGGCGCTCTACCGGCCCGGCAACGAGAACCCGGAGAACATCAAGTACGCCACCACCGCGATCGAGGCGTTCCAGAACTACCTGAAGGCGTTCCCCGACGACTCCAAGGTCGAGGACTACCTGGTGACCACCTGGATCAACCTCGGCAAGTTCGACGAGGCGATCAAGTACCTCAAGGCGCAGCGCACGGCGCATCCGGAGAACGCCAAGCTCACGTCCGCGATCGTCAACGTGATGATCAAGGGCGGGCGCTATCGCGAGGCGCTCGAGTTCGCGAACTCGTATGCCCGCAATGACGCGCCCATCTACTATCTCATCGCGACCAATTCCTGGTCGAAGTCGTACAACGACCCCACGACGCCGTACGAGGAGCGAGTCCAGGTCGTCGACCTCGGCCTGCAGGCGGTGCAGCGCGCCGTCGAGGTCAAGCCCGACTACATGGAAGCGATGGTGTATTACAACCTCCTCTACCGCGAGAAGGCGAAGCTGGACCTCGACCCCAAGAAGAAGGAGTACTGGACCGCCCAGGCCGACGAGTGGCGCAACAAGGCGATGGCGCTGCGCGAGCGCAGCAAGGCCGCCTCGTCCTCCCCGTCGCCGACCAAGGCCGCCCAGTAAGCGGGAGAGCTCATGTTCGAAGACGCCCTTATCGAGTCGCAGAGCAAGGCGCAGGCGAAGAACAAGCTGCTTCTCTTCCCGATGGCGGTGCTGGTCCACGCCATTGCGCTCGCGGTCGTGATTGTCGCCCAGCTCTGGGCGATCGAGGAGCTGCCGGAGCCGCCGATCCAGGTGAGCTTCTGGTCGGCGCCGCCGCCGCCGCCGCCGCCGCCACCGCCGCCGCCAAAGGCGGCCGCCGCGCCGAAGCCGGTGGTGACGGCGCCAAGCACCGCCGTTGTCCAGCCCAAGGAGATCCCGCAGGAGATTCCCAAGGCGAGCTCCTCGGGCTCTGGTGGTGTCGAGGGCGGCGTCGAGGGCGGCATCGAGGGCGGCGAGATGGGCGGCGTGGTCGGCGGCGTCCCCGGCGGCGTGCCCGGCCCGACTCCGATCCCGGTCGTCGAGGAGGCGCCGATCCGTGTCGGCGGCGACGTCCTGCCGCCCACGAAGGTGCGCGAGATCCAGCCGATCTACCCGGAGATCGCCCGGAAGGCCCGCATCCAGGGACCGGTGATTCTCGAGGCGGTCATCGACAAGGAAGGCAACGTCACTGCGGTCCGGGCGCTGCGTGGACTGCCGATGGGATGCACCGAGGCGGCCATCGACGCGCTGCAGCGGACGAAGTTCAAGCCGGCGACGATGAACGGCAGGCCGGTCTCGGTGTACTACGTGCTCACGGTCGTCTTCAAACTCGACTAAGTCTCGAGACTAACGATCTCGAAAGGAGAGAGCAATGGATTTTGGACCCGTAGGACTGTGGAACTCGATGGGCTTCATCGCCAAGTCGGTGGCGCTCATCCTCCTCGCGCTTTCGATCTACTCCCTCACGGTGTCGGTCGAACGGTTCCTGGTGTTCAAGTGGGCGAAGCAGCAGTCGCTCGAGTTCGCCCGTCTGGTGACCCAGTTCCTCAAGCAGAACAGGCCACAGGACGCGATCGCAGCGGCGCGCAAGTACAAGCACAGCCACCTCGCGAAGGTCGTCTCCGCTGGCCTGCTGGAGTTCCAGAACCAGAGCGACTCCAGCCCGCTGCCCGGTGAGGACATCATCGAGGCGGCGCGGCGCGCGATCGAGCGCACCTCGCTCATCACCACCGCCGACTTCAAGCGCGGCACCGGCGGCCTCGCCACGATCGGCGCCACCGCGCCGTTCATCGGCCTGTTCGGGACCGTCGTCGGCATCATCAACGCGTTCCGCGGCATGGCGCTCACCGGCTCGGGCGGCATCGGCGCGGTGTCGGCGGGTATCGCCGAGGCGCTCGTGACGACCGCGCTCGGCCTGTTCGTCGCCATCCCGGCCGTGTGGCTTTACAACTTCTTCATGCAGAAGGTGGAGCGCTTCCAGGTCGAGATGTCCAACTCGGCGTCGGAGTTGCTCGACTTCTTCATCAAGCAGGCCGGCGGCACGCACGCGGTCGGCACCAACCGGTGAGCGACACCAGATGGCGTACCGCGCCTTCTAGGAGGCGGCTATGAAGAGACACTACAAGGCCCCCGAGGTCAAGCCCGCCGCCGTGAACTCGGACATCAACGTCACGCCGCTGGTCGACGTGTGTCTGGTGCTGCTCATCATCTTCATGGTCATCACGCCGCTGCTGCAGAAGGGCGTCGACGTGGCGCTGCCGACGACCGTGGCGCCCGACAAGATCCCCGAGGGCGAGAAGCAGCTCACGGTCGCGATCAAGATGGACGGCAGCATCTTCATCGGGCCGGACTGGATCCCGAAGAACCAGGTCCAGACGAAGTTGAAGACGATCAAGACCGAGTCGCCGCAGAAGGAGATCGTTGTCAAGGGCGACAAGCGTCTGAAGTACAAGGACGTGCGCGAGGTGATGCGGATGCTCAACGACGCCGGCTTCACCAACGTCGGCCTCATCACCATGAAGAAGGAATCCTGAGTCGCTAGCATGGACGTGCAGGGAGGCGAATCATGTCAATGACCGTTGGCCCGAGCGGGACCTTGAAGTCGGACATCAACATCACGCCGCTCGTCGACGTGGTGCTGGTGCTGCTCATCATCTTCATGGTGATCACCCCGCTGGTGCAGGTGGGCTACGACACCAAGGTCCCGCCGAAGACGGAGAGCACCGCCGCCCCGCCGCCGGCGACCGACCAGATCATCATCCGCATGGAGTCGGACGGCCGCATCTTCATCAATAAGGAGGAGGTCGCCGAGCGCGACTTCCCCAACCGCCTGCGCGACGTGCTGAGGAACCGCGAGTCGAAAGTCACCTTCTTCGCGGCCGCCGGTGACCTGCCATACGACAAGGTGATGCACTTCATGGACGTGTGCCGCAACTCCGGCGCCCAGAACATCGGCATCGTGCTCGACGAGCTCTCTTCCTGAGCCAAGCCTACGGGTCGTGAAGGAGCCGGGCGACGCGCCCGGCTCCTTCGTTCTTCCGGCCAGCCGTTCCCGCCGGTCGCGGCGCGGCCCCCTGCGCCGCCGCGGCGGTTGTGCGATCCGGCACAATGTGTTAGAACTGTCGTGGCCGCTGCCCGCGGCCCGGAGGTCGTCATGCGTCGGTTCGCTCTCCTCGCCGCCATCGCCCTCGCGGTTCTCGGTGCCGGCTGCTCGAGCAAGATCATCGTCGGCGTCGTACTCCCGGAGACCGGCGACGCATCCGCCTACGGAACCTCGGTCAAGTCCGGAGCGAAGCTGGCCTTCGACCAGGCCACGGCGGCGCACACGCTGCCTGCGGGCATGGAGATCGTCTACCAGGACACGGGCTCCAACCCGTCGAAGGGTGCGGATCTCGCGGAGGCCCTCTACAAGCGAGGAGCCCTGATCATCATCGGCGGCGCCACCTCCCCCGAGGCGAAGGTGATGACGCGTGTGGCCACCAAGTACGGCCGCATGCTCCTCTCGCCTTCCGCCTCGGCCCCCGACCTGACGAGCAAGGGCGGCTGGTTCTTCCGGGTCTACCCGTCCGACGAGGGCGAGGGCGTCAAGGCCGCGCAGTTCCTCGTCCAGGACAAGAAGGTCAAGAGCGTCCTCGTGGTCAAGGAGGACATCCCGTACACCCAGGGGCTGCTCCCGGTGTTCACGCAGGAGCTGACCAGGCAGGGCGCCAGGATCGTCGGCACCGTGTCGGTCAGCGACCCCAACTGGGAGCGGGTGATCGTCGCCTCGCTCGCCAGCCTCAAACCCGAGGCGCTGTACATCTGCGGCTACGGCGAGGCGATCCTGGCGGCGATGGTCGAGGTGCGCAACGCCAACTACTCCGGCCTGGTCTGCACCACCTCGGCGATCTCGACGGTCGACCTCGTCTGGCGCGGCGGCAAGCTCGTGGAAGGTCTCTTCTTCCCCATGGTGATGGTCGACATGACCTCGACCAGGGAGCCGGTCGCGGGGTTCGTGAAGAAATACCGCGAGGCGTACAACCTCCAGGCCGACATCTACGCCGCGCACGGTTACGACGCCGCGCTCGCGACGCTGCACGCGTTCGCCGCCCCGGCGCCGAAGTCGGCTGCCGAGCTGCGCTCGCGTTTCCTTGCCATGGGCTCGGTGATCGGCGTGACGGGCCCCATGAACTTCGACGACGCCGGCAACATCACGGAACCGACCCACATCCACTGGATCCGCGACGGGAAGGTGGAGCCGTACCAGGGGCAGTGAGGGGCGGCTGGCGGCAGGCAGCGAACCCTGGAGATGGCAACGGGCGCCGGCCGCGCAGCAGCGCGGCCCGTAGGGTTGCGGCGCGACGGGAGGATCGGCGGCGAGGTCGTCGTGCGGCGGAGCCGGAGCGAGGGGTGCTACCGCCCGCTGCCTGTCACCCGCTGCCCGCCGACAGCCGCCTGCGGGAGCAGCGCGAGGTGGCAGAGTGCGAGCGCGAGGGCGTCGGCGGCGTCTTCCGGCGGCGCCTCGGGAAGCTGCAGGCGGCGCTGGACGATGTACGCCACCTGTCGCTTCTCGGCGCGGCCGTAGCCCACGATCGCGGCCTTGACCCGCGCCGGCTCGTACTCGACGACCTCTCCGCCCCAGCGCCCGAGCACGGCGAGCAGCGCTCCCCGCGTCTCCGCGAGCATCAGGCCCGCCCTGAGGTGGAGCGCGGAGAACGGCGTCTCGACGACGACGACCTGCGGCCGCTGAGCGGACAGCAGATCCGTCAGGTGCTCGGAGAGGTAGGCGAGCGCCCGCGGCCGCCCGGCGGTGCGCGGCGGCCGCAGGCAGCCGAAGCCGGCGACCGCCGCGACGCGGCGATCGCCGACGATCATCCCCCACCCGGTGACGCGGCTGCCGGGGTCGAGGCCGAGCACCCGAGCGGCGTCACTCGGCGCGGAGGATGCGCTCGTCGATATCGAAGTTGGCCCACACGTTCTGGACGTCGTCGTGGTCCTCGAAGGCGTCCATCAGGCGGACCATCTGCTCCGCCCGCTTGTCCTCGAGGCGGACCTGCGTCGCCGGCACCATCTCGATCTTGGCCTGCTCGACCGTGAGGCCCTTCTGCTCGAGCGCGGTCTTGACGCGGTTGAGGTCCTCGGGCGCGGTGTAGACCTCGTAGAGCTCCGGGTCGTCGGCGAAGAAGTCCTCGGCCCCGGCCTCGAGCGCGGCCTCCATCACCTTGTCCTCGTCGCCCGCCGACTTGGGGATGATCAGGTACCCCTGCTTCTTGAAGAGGAACCCCACGCACCCCGACTCGCCGAGGTTGCCGCCGTGCTTGGAGAACAGGTGGCGGATCTCGGCGGTCGTGCGGTTGCGGTTGTCGGTGAGCACCTGCAGCATCACCGCCACTCCGCCCGGCCCGTACCCTTCGTACACGACCTCCTCGTACGAAACGCCGGGCAGCTCGCCGGTGCCGCGTTGGATCGCCTTCGTGAGCGTGTCGCTCGGCATGTTCGCGGCCTTCGCGGCGAGCACCGCGGTGCGCAGCCGCGGGTTGCCGTTGGGGTCGCCTCCACCCTCGCGCGCGGCGGTGGTGAGCTCGCGGATGATCTTCGTGAAGAGCTTGCCGCGCTTGGCGTCGGCCTTGCCCTTCTTGTGCTTGATCGTGCTCCACTTGTTGTGGCCGGACATGCACACCCTCCCGGGTACTTCTTCCACACTGCTGCAAGTCGATATTCTACACCGCATTGAACGCGGCAGAAGCGCGCGATTCGCCTATTGACTTGCGACAGGGGTCACCACACAATACCCGCGAGCTTCGCTCGGGAAGCGCGGAGGCCATGGCCCAAACGATCCTCCTTGTCGACTACGAGCCGCGCACCATTGCGCGCGTCACGGAGGCGCTCGCTCCGCTCTCCTGTCAGATCATCACGGCCAAGGACGTCGACGCCGCCGTCGGGGCGTGCGCCCGCGTCGAGCCCCGTGTCGTGCTGATCACCTCCGTCCTCCCGAAGGTGAAGGTCGAGGACGCCATCACGCAGGTGCGGGCTCGCGCTGGACTCCGCAACACACCGTTTCTGGTCCTGATGAGCGGCTACACCGGCGGCGACACGAAGGTCGACGCGATGCTGCTCGGCGCGCAGGACATCGTCGCCAAGCCGTTCTCCTCCGAAGACCTCCTCGCCAAGGTGCAGGCGGCGCTGCAGGCGCCGCGCGGCGCCGCGCAGCCCGACAGCAAGGCGGACGTGCTCGAAGCGCTGCGGCGCAGCGCCGGGCTGAAGCCCGACAAGGGCACGCTCACCTCCGAGGAGCTGTTCGGCGACCTCATCGGCGACGGCGACGAGGAGAAGCCGATCGCCGCCGAGACGCAGCGCATCGCGGTCGAGCCGACGGTCAAGGCGCCGCCGGTCGCTCCGCCGACAGCAGAGGCGCCGGCCGCACCGCGCGGTCCAGCCGAAACGCAGCGCGTTCCGCTCGACCTCGTCCTCCAGGCGGTCGACCCCAGGACCACGGCGCCGAAGAAGGAAAAACCCGCCTCCAGGCCGCCCGGGGCCGCCGCGGATGCCGACAGCGTCGTCGCGAGCTCGCTCTCCGGCATGCTGGAGCATCCTGCGAGGCCGGCGAAGGTGCGCGAGGACACCGGCGGCGCTTCCGTCGACGCCCTCCTCCACCAGACGCTCTCGGGCCTCGAGACCGGCCTGCCGAAGCGCAGGCCGGCGCCGAAGCCCCAGCCGGCGCCGGCGCCCGCGCCGCCGGCCCGCGACGCCGTGCGCGAGGCCGTGCGCGACGCCGTGCGCGACGCCGCCGCTCCCGCGCCGCCCGTCGGCACGCTGTTCGGCCAGTACGAGCTGATGGAGGTGATCTCGACCGGCGGCATGGCCGAGGTGTTCAAGGCGCGCATGAAGGGCGTCGAGGGGTTCCAGAAGATCGTCGCGATCAAGCGGATCCTCCCCCATCTGACGGACAACGACGAGTTCGTCACGATGTTCATCGACGAGGCGAAGCTCGCGGCGCAGCTCCAGCACCCCAACATCATCCACATCTACGATCTCGGCAAGATCGAACGCTCCTACTACATCGCGATGGAGTACATCGACGGCAAGGACCTGCGCTCGCTGCTCCGCAGCCTCGAGGAGCGCAAGCAGCGCCTGCCGCTCGGCGTCGCGCTGTACATCGCCTCGCGCCTCGCCGCGGCGCTCGACTACGCGCACCGCAAGCGCGACTTCCAGGGACGGGCGATGGCGCTCGTCCACCGCGACGTCTCGCCGCAGAACGTCCTGATCTCCCTCGACGGCGACATCAAGCTGTGCGACTTCGGCATCGCCAAGGCCGCGTCGAAGGCCTCCCACACCCGCGCCGGAGCGCTCAAGGGCAAGCTGCAGTACATGTCGCCCGAGCAGGCCTGGGGCAAGGACCTCGACCACCGCTCCGACATCTTCTCGCTCGGCCTGGTGCTCTACGAAATGGTCACCGGCAGGAAGGCGTTCGCGGGCGACTCCGAGCTCTCCATCCTCGAGCAGGTCCGCTCCCCGAAGCTCGCGGCACCCCGGCAGATCGACGCGACCATCCCGCCGGAAGTGGACCGCATCGTCATGCGGGCCCTCGAGGCGAACCGTGAAGCGCGCTACCAGACGGCCGCCGAGCTCGGCGCCGACCTCGACGCGGTGCTGCGCAGCATCCGGCCGGCGCCCTCGTCCGCCGAGCTCGGCGCGTACCTCGCAAACCTGCTCGGCCGCGACCGCACCGGCCCCGTGGCGGCGGTGGCGGAGCCGGCGCCGGCGCGGCGCGGCCCGGCGCAACCGGAGCCCGCTCCCGAGGCGCCGGCACGCAAGCCCGCGCCGCCGCCCTCGCAGCCCGCCGCGGCAGCGGCCGCCGCGGCGCAACCTCCGGTGCCGGAGGTGGCGCAACCGGTCCGCGCACGCAAGCCCCTCCCGGTCGGGGCCCTCGCGGCCGCCGCCGTGGTCGTGCTTGCGGTGGCCGTCGGCTACGTGCTGATGACGCGGCAGCGCCCGGCCGTCCCCGCCGGCGGCGACGCGGCGGCGACGCCGGCGCCCGAGACGATGGAGATGGCGCGGCAGATCGCCCAGGAGGAGGTCACCCGGCGCGAGACGGAGATGCGCGAGCGGCTCACGCGGGAGATCATGACCGCCACGCCGATCCCGGAGCGCGCCGCGCCTGCGGCGGCCACTGCGCCCGCGCGTCCGACGGTGCCCGCCGCCCCGGCGGCCGCCGAGCCGACCCCGGCGCCGGCCGCAGCGCCTCCGGCGCCGGCCGAGCCCGCCCCCGCGGCGCCCACCCCGGCGCCCACCCTGGCGCCCACCCCGGCGCCCACCCAGGCGCCCGCGGCGGCCGCCCAGAGTCAGAGCGCGGCGGCGGCGCCGGCCGCCGCTGCGCCGGCTGCCGTCCAGCGCGGCGACCTCGTCGACTCGCCGGACACCGATGTAGAGGCGATCTTCACGCCGAAGGCCGCCTATCCGCCGCTGGCCCGCCGCCAGCGCGTCGGCGGCGTGGTGATCCTGCGCGCCCTGATCGGCGAGAACGGCACGGTGCAGGAGGTCCAGGTGCTGCGCGGCGTCAAGCCCGACCTCGGTCTCGACGCCGCGGCCACCACTGCCGTCAAGGAGTGGCGATTCCGGCCGGCGACCAAGGGTGGCGTGCCGGTGAAGGTGTGGAAGACGATCACGATTCCGTTCCAACCCTAGAGCGAGGAGGAGGCCTCATGGCAGTCCTGACCGACCAACAGAGGAAGTTCTACGAGGAAACCCGCAAGGTCACGAAAGCAGAGATCGCCGATCTTGAGAACCAGATCCAGGAGGAGCTGCAGCGCGTCAAGCAGCGCATCGCCGAGCTGCAGGCCGCGCAGAAGGCCGCCCGCCAGATGTACGACGCCGCGTGCCAGCGCCTCGGCATCCCGAACGACATGGAAGAGCAGGGCTCCGAGTAGGAGCTCACCGTTGCCGCGCCGCAGGAGGGCCACCCGCGCCGGTGGGTGCGGGTGGCTTCTCCTTTCTCTGCTCGCAGCGGCCGGGTGCTCGCGGCCGGACGCTCCGACGCTCGTCGACCAGGTCGGTCACGAGGTCCGCCACGGCGCGGTCCACCGCGCCGTCGCCCTCGCGCCCGACGTCACCGAGATCGCCTTCGCGATCGGCGCCGGCGATCGCCTGGTGGCGGCGACCTCAGCCAGCGACTTCCCGCCCGCCGCCCGGGCGCTCGCGCGCGTGGGGCCGGACGCGATCGAGAGCGTCCTTCTCCACAGGCCCGATCTCGTTCTCGCCACCACGGCCGGCAACGACCCGAGGGTGGTCGATCGTTTGCGCGCGCTTTCCGTTCCCGTCTGCACGTTCGACGTCACCTCGCTCGCCCGCCTCACGGAGGCGGTGCGGCTGGCCGGCGCGGTGCTCGGCGCGCCGCGCAGCGCCGGCGAGCTCGCCGCCGCCCTCGAGCGGCGCATCGCCGCCGCCGGAGAGCGCGCCGGACGGCTGCCGCGCCGGACGGCGCTCTACGTCGTCTGGTGGCAACCGTTGATCGTGGCCGCTCCCGGCACCTTCCACGACGACCTCCTCCGCCGCGCCGGGCTCGACAATGCGCTCGCGCGCGCTGCCGGCCGCTACCCGCCTGTCGATCCCGAGCTGCTGCTCGACCCGCAGCTCGCGGTGGTGGTGAGCCCGGACGAGGCGGACGTGCGCGCGACGTTCACCTCGCTCGCCTGCTCGCCGGCCGCCGCGCGCCTGCGCGCCGGCGCGGTGCGCGTCATCTGGCTGCCCGCCGACGCGGCGAGCCGTCCGGGACCGCGCCTCGTCGACGCGCTCGAGGCGCTGGTGGCCGCGCGCGAGGTGGCGCCGTGAGACGCTGGCCCGACCTCGCGCTCGCCGCCGTTGCGGCCGGCGTCGTCGCCGCGGCGGCACTCCTCCCTGGACCGGCCACCCGCTGGGAGGACGTGGCCGCCTGGCTGGCCGGCGGCGGCGACGCCACGGTCGGAACGATCGTCCTCCAGGTCCGGCTGCCGCGCGTGGCGCTGGCGTTCGGCGTCGGCGCCGCCCTCGCCCTTGCCGGCTCGGCGCTGCAGTCGCTGCTCGCCAACCCGCTCGCTGATCCGTTCCTGCTCGGCATCTCCGGCGGCGGCGCCGCCGCCGCGACCGCGGCCTTCGCGCTCCTACCGGCAGTGGCGCTCGGGCTGGTCCCGGCGGTCGCGATGGCGGGCGCCCTCGCCGCCACCGCCGCCGTCTGGTGGATGGCGCGCGGCCCGCTCGGCCCGTCGCCGACCCGCATGATCCTCGCGGGCGTCGCCGTCAACGCGGCGGCGTCGGCCGTGATCCTCGCCATCCTCGCCCTCGCGCCGTCGCCGCGCCTGGCGGGCGCGCTCGCGATCACGATGGGGTCGTTCTCCGCGGCCTCGCCCAACGCGGCGCTGTGGCTGCTGCCCTACCTCGCGGCGCCGGCCCTCCTGCTCCTGCTGCACGGCCGCGACCTCGGGCTCCTCGCCACCGGCGAGGAGTCCGCCGCATCCCTCGGCGTCGAGGTCGCAACGGTCCGGCGGCGCGTGTTCCTGGCCGCCGCCGCGCTCGCGGGCGGCGCCGTGGCGTTCGCCGGCATCATCGGCTTCGTCGGCCTCGTCACCCCCCACCTCTGCCGGCTGGTGTGGGGGCACCGCCCGCGCGGCCTGCTGCCGCGCGCGGCGCTGGCCGGCGGCGCCCTCACGGTGCTCGGCGACCTGCTGGCCCGGCGCGCCCTCGCGCCGGCCGAGCTACCGGTCGGCGTCGTCACCGCCGTGATCGGCGTGCCGTTCTTCATCGCCCTGCTGCGGAGGGCGGCGTGAACCTCGTGGTGGCGCGCGGCCTCGCCGGCGGCTACGGGCGCGGCGCCGTGGTCGCCGGCGTCGACCTGGCGCTCGCCGCCGGCCGCTGCACCGCCATCCTCGGCCCCAACGGCGCCGGCAAGAGCACGCTGCTGCGTCTGCTCGCGGGGATCCTCCCGGCGCGCGCCGGCACGGTCGAGCTGCTCGGCCGGCCGCTCGCCGCCTGGCGGCGCCGTGAGATCGCGCGGGTGGTCGGCGTCGTGCCCCAGCTCCTCCCGCTGACGTTCCCCGTCCGCGTCCGCGAGCTCGTCGAGCAGGGGCGCGCCCCCCACCTCGGGCCGTGGGAGCCGCCGGCCGCCGCGGACCGTGCCGCTGTCGCCCGCGCGCTGGCGATGGTCGACCTCGAGGACTGCGCCGCGCGCCCTGTGCAGGAGCTCTCCGGGGGCGAGCGCCAGCGCGCCCTGCTCGCCCGCGCCCTCGCCTGCGAGCCGCGGGTGCTGCTGCTCGACGAGCCCGCCGCGGCGCTCGACGTCGCGCACCAGCTCGAGCTCGTCGCGATCGCACGGCGACTGCTCGCCGAAGGCGTCGCCGCCGCCGTGGTCGTGCACGACTGGAACCTGGCGCTGCGCGTCGCGGACGAGCTGGTCGTCCTCGACCGCGGGCGCGTCCACACCGCCGGCACCCCGGCCGAGGTTCTGCACAGCCGCGTCTTCGAGGAGGTGTTCGAGGTCGCCGTCGATGTCGTGGCCGGGACCGGCGGGGAACCGGTCGTGGTCCCCCGCGAGCGGCGGCCCGCGGCGCCGCGGCGCGCCCCGTGAGCCGCCGCACGGCGGCTCGCCGGCGCGCCCGCCTGGGATGCGCGCGCGCCGTGTGGTAGGCTCTCCCGCCATGGTCTGGTTCCGCCGCGCGGAGAACGGCGAGAAGCGTGCGAGCCGCGTCCCCGAGGGGATGTGGGTGAAGTGCGACGGGTGCAGGGAGATCCTGTACCGCAAGGACCTCGAGCGCCATCTCTTCGTCTGCCCGCGCTGCGGCCACCATCACCGCGTGTCGGCGCGCGCGCGCCTCGCGCAGCTCTTCGACGACGCGGCGTGGAAGGAGCTCGCCGCCAGCGTCGTGTCGGCCGACCCGCTCGAGTTCACCGACTCGAAGCCGTACGCGGAGCGCCTGCGGGCCGCGCGGGAGAAGGGCCAGAGGAGCGACGCCGTCGTGGTCGCCGCCGGGCGGCTGGCCGGCATCCGCTGCATCATCGCGGCGATGGAGTACTCGTTCATGGGCGGCTCGATGGGATCGGCGGTAGGGGAGAAGCTCACCCGCGCCATCGAGCGCTGCGCCAAGGCGCGGCTGCCGCTGATCATCGTCTCCTGCTCGGGCGGCGCGCGGATGCAGGAGGGGATCCTCTCGCTGATGCAGATGGGCAAGATCTCGGCGGCGCTCGCCCGGCTGCACGCGGCGCGGCTGCCGTACATCTCCGTGCTCACCGACCCGACGACCGGCGGCGTGACCGCCTCGTACGCGATGCTCGGCGACATCAACATCGGCGAGCCCGGGGCGCTGATCGGTTTCGCGGGACCGCGGGTGATCGAGCAGACGATCCGCCAGAAGCTCCCCGAGGGATTCCAGCGTAGCGAGTTCCTCCTCGAGCACGGGATGCTCGACCTCGTCGTCCCGCGGCAGGAGCTCAAGGAGACGCTCGCCAGGTGCCTCAACCACCTGCTCTGAGAGCTCGTGAGAACACACGCGCTTCCGGGCGTCGCGCCACGGGCGCGGCGGCGGGTGGGGTGAACCCCGCGACTTCACGTCGCGGGCGAGGGGCGGGCAGCCGTCCGCCCCTCCAGGACATCGTCAGAGCGTGTCAAGAGCCTGCTTCACACGCTCTGAGCGTGGCGCTGGCGCCCCGCCTCGAGCAGAAGATCCTGCCCGGCCTCGAGCGCATCCGCGGTGCGCTCGCCGCGCTCGGCCACCCGGAGCGGTGCTTCCCGGCGACGCTCGTCCTCGGCACCAACGGCAAGGGCTCGACCGCCGCGCTGCTCGCCGCGATCCTCGACAGCCACGGGGTTCGCACCGGCCTGTACACCTCGCCCCACCTCGTGCGCGTCGAGGAGCGCATCGCGGTCGCCGGCCGGGAGATCGCGCCGCAGCGGCTGCTCGCGCTCGTCCACGAACTCTCCCGCTTCCCCGCGCTCTCGTACTTCGAGACGCTCACCGCGGCGGCGCTCCTCCACTTCGCCGAGGAAGGAGTCGGCGTGGCGGTGCTCGAGGCCGGCCTGGGCGGCCGCTGGGACGCCGCCAACGCCGGCGAGCCGGCGGTGTCGCTGCTCACCAACATCGGCACCGATCACCGGGCGTGGCTGGGCGACACGCGCGCCCGGATCGCGACCGAGAAGGCCGCGGCGCTGCGCGGCCGCGAGGCGATCGTCGGCGCCTGGGACGCCGAGGTCGAGCCGGCGATCCGCGCCGCCGCCGACCCCGCGACGCCGCTTTCGCTGGCGTCGGAATGGGCGTCGGTGGAGGCCGAGGGTCGAGCGTCGAGCGTCGAGCGCAACGCCCGTCGCGTGGCACGCGCGGACCGTAATCCGGGACCCGCTCACGGCGCGGCACTCCACCCGCAGCCCCCGGCGCAGCGGGTGTCGTTCCGGGTCGCCGGCCAGTCCGGCCGATCGGACCTTTCGCTGCTCGGCGCGCACCAGAGGGGAAACCTGGCGCTCGCGCTGGCGGGTGCGGCGGCGCTCGCGCACCACGGGTTGGCGCCCGCGCTGCGGGCCGACGCCCTCGCCGCCGGGATCGCGGCGACGCGGTGGCGCGGGCGCCTGCAGTGGCGCGACTGGCAGGGACGACGGCTGCTCCTCGACGGCGCGCACAACGTCGAGGCCGTCCGGGCGCTCGCGGAGGCGCTCGGCGCGCTCGGCCTGAAGGGCCGCGTCGACCTGCTGTTCTCATGCCTCGACGACAAGCCGCTCGCGGCGATGGCGGCGCTGCTGCGCCCGCTGGTGCGCCGGGTGGTGGTGGCGCCGCTCGACTCGCCGCGCGCCACCTCCGCCGAGAGGCTGCAGGCAGCGTTCCCGGGGTGCGAGGCCGCGGCGGGCGTCGCCGCAGCGCTCGCCGCGCTGCGGCCCGGCACGGTCACG
Source organism: uncultured Thermoanaerobaculia bacterium (assembly GCA_964594125.1). Taxonomy (GTDB): domain Bacteria; phylum Acidobacteriota; class Thermoanaerobaculia; order Thermoanaerobaculales; family Thermoanaerobaculaceae; genus CAVRZJ01. The sequence goes on from CAZQLL010000008.1 coordinate 41,249, forward strand.
CTGGTGGCCGGGTCGCTGCGTCTGGTCGGCGAGGCGCTGCGGGCGACCGAAGGGGAGGACGCCTGAGATGGAGCTGCGCGACCGGGGTTTCCTCGAGCGTGCCGAGGCGTCGGCGCTGGCGTTCTGTGCGGTGCGCTCCACCGAGGCGACCAGGCGCCGCGAGCTGCGCGCGGAGGGGCGCCACTTCGACTACCGCACGGCGTTCCAGCGCGACCGCGACCGCGTCGTGCACTCGCGCGCGTTCCGCCGCCTCAAGCACAAGACGCAGGTGTACGTCCCGCACACCGGCGACCACCCGCGCACCCGGCTGACGCACACCCTCGAGGTGGCGCAGATCGGGCGCACGATGGCGCGCGCCCTCGGCCTCAACGAGGACCTCGTCGAGGCGATCGGCCTCGGACACGACCTCGGTCACACGGCGTTCGGCCACTCCGGCGAGAAGACGATCGCGCGCGTGCTCGCCGGCGACGAGGCCGCCTGCCCGCTGCCGCCCGAGCTCGTGCCGCAGCTCGGCACGTTCAAGCACAACTACCAGTCGCTGCGCGTCGTCGACCTGCTCGAGCAGCGCTACGACTTCCCGGGGCTCAACCTCACCGACCAGGTGCGCGAGGGGATCCTCAAGCACACCACGTGGAAGGTGTCGTACCCGTTCCCGCTGCCGACCGCCGACGGGCTGCGCCTCGGGCTGCCCTGCCACCTCGAGGGGCAGGTGGTGGCGCTTGCCGACGAGATCGCGCAGCAGACCCACGACCTCGAGGACGGGCTGCAGGTGGAGGCGGTGTCGCTCGAAGAGGTCGAGCGGCTGGGCGCGGCGCGCGCGGTAAGCGAGCGCGCCGGCGACGCCTACCGCGACGAGCGCCGCCGCTGGCGGCGGGCGACGATGCTGCAGCGCGGCCTGATCCACATGTTCGTCACCGACGCCATCCAGGCCTCCGCGCGCGCGATCACTCGCCTCGCCACGCGCCACCAGGTAGACGACCGCGACGGCTGGCTGGCGATCGCCGACTCCATCCCCGCCGCCTCCGTGACGCTCTCGCGCCGCGTGCTGCCGCTGTTCGTCGAGCTCAAGGCGTTCATCTACCGCTTCATCATCAACCACCAGGAGGTCAACCGGCAGGACCACCGCGCACGCGTGGTGATGGCCGGGCTGTTCCGCGCGTACCACGACAACCCGCTGCTGCTCCCCACCTACGCGCTGCTCCGCTTCCGCGAGGAGACCGGCCGGCCGTACCTGCGCGATGTACCGATCCCGCAGATCCCGGCCGAGGTGGCGCAGCACTACCGCAGCGATCCCCGCTTCGTCCGCCTCGTCGCCGACCACCTCGCGGGGATGAGCGACCGCTTCGCGCTCGAGGAGTACGCGGCGTTGTACCATCCCGCCGGCGGGATGCCACCCGCGAGCGGAGGGAGGTAGCGAAGATGCGCCTGCTGTTCGCCAGCGACCACGGTGGCTTCGACCTCAAGCGGCTGCTCGCCGCGCACGCGCGCAGCCTCGGTCACGAGGTGATCGACGTCGGGCCGCACTCGGCCGACGCGGTCGACTATCCCGACTTCGCGCACGAGCTGGCGCGCCGGCTGGTCGCGGGCGAGGCCGAGCGCGGGGTTCTGCTGTGCGGCACCGGGATCGGGATGGCGATCGCCGCGAACCGCCACCCGGGGGTGCGCGCGGCGTTGTGCCACGACGCGTTCACCGCCGAGACCGCACGCCGGCACAACAACGCCAACGTCCTCTGCATCGGTGGGAGAACCACCGGCGCCGGCGTAGCGCTGCAGATCCTCGAGCTCTTCCTCACCGTCTCCTTCGACGGCGGTCGCCACGCCAGGCGGGTCGAGAAGATCGAGTCGCTGCAGAAGCAAGGACGCCGCGACAGCGACTCCGACGTCGCCATACCGCTGCGGCCCAGGGAGTGACAACGATGAACCAGCACGAGAGAACCGCCTTCTTCTCCTTCCTCGAAACCGCCGTTCGCCAGACCGACCCCGAGCTTGCCGCCGCCCTTGCCGGCGAGCGCCGCCGCGAGAACGAGGGGCTGGAGCTGATCGCCTCGGAGAACTTCGTCTCCCCGGCGGTGCTGGCGGCGATGGGCTCGGTGATGACCAACAAGTACGCCGAGGGGTACCCGGGCAAGCGCTACTACGGCGGCTGCGAGTGCGTCGACGTGGCGGAAGAGCTGGCGCGCGAGCGCGCGAAAAAGCTGTTCGGCTGCGACCACGCCAACGTGCAGCCGCACTCCGGCGCGCAGGCGAACATGTCGGTGTACCTCGCGACGTGCCAGCCCGGCGACGTCGTGTTCGGGATGGACCTGTCGCACGGCGGCCACCTCACCCACGGCCACCCCCTCAACTACTCCGGCAAGACGTTCAAGATCCACCCCTACCTGGTGCGGCCGGACACCGAGACGATCGACTACGACGCGATGCGCGACGCCGCGCGGGCGCAGAAGCCAAAGCTCATCGTCTGCGGCGCGTCCGCTTACCCGCGCACGATCGACTTCCAGGCGATCGCCGACATCGCGCACGAGGTCGGCGCGCTGGTGATGGCCGACATCGCCCACATCGCCGGTCTGGTCGCCGTCGGGCTGCACCCGTCGCCGGTGCCGGCTTGTGAGTTCGTCACCACCACCACTCACAAGACGCTGCGCGGGCCGCGCGGCGGCATGGTGATGTGCAAGGCCGGATTCGCCGAGGCGCTCGACAAGGCCGTGTTTCCCGGCGTGCAGGGCGGGCCGCTGATGCACGTGATCGCCGCCAAGGCGGTGGCGTTCGCGGAGGCGCTCACCCCCGGCTACCGCGCCTACATCGAGCGCGTGCTCGCCAACGCCAGGGCGCTGTGCGCCGGGCTGCAGGAGCTGGGCTGGAAGATGGTCTCCGGCGGCACCGACAACCACCTCATGCTGATCAACCTCGGCGCCGACGGCATCTCCGGCAAGAAGGGCGAGGAGCGGCTGGGGCGCGCCGGCATCACGGTCAACAAGAACACCGTCCCGTTCGACACCCGCAAGCCGTACATCGGCTCCGGCATCCGCATCGGCACCCCGGCGGTCACCACCCGCGGCATGGGCGAGGCCGAGATGAAGGCGATCGCCGCCCTGATCGACCGCGCCCTGCGCAGCGAGGACGCAGCCGAGCACGCGCGCATCCGGGCGGAGGTTGTCGAGCTGGCGCGCGCGTTCCCGCTCTACGGCGAGGCGTAGCGGCGTCCTCCGGGCGGCTGAACATGTGATCCAGTTCACATTTCTCTCGCCGCGGCGGCGGCGAGAGGCCCGCCGCGGCGCCCCGTTCTGTTAGACTTTTCACATGTTCGACCAGAGCGAAGCCGGCAGGCATCAGCGCCGTGCTCCGACGAGCCGGCCCGGCGCTGCGCGGGCGGAGGGGTCCCATGCCGGCGCCTGAGCCGCGCGAGATCACGGAGAGCTTCCGCATCGAGCGCGTCTTGAAGTCCTCGCGCTCCGGCATCGTCTTCCGCGCCGTCGACCCCGCCACCGCAGAGCCCGTGGCCATCAAGCTGATCCCTGCGCCGCCGGCCGCCGGCGCGGCGGCCGCGCGGGCGCGCTTCGCCGCGCTCGCCGAGCTCCTCCGGCTGCTGCAGCCGGACGGCTTCCCGCCGCTGCGCGACCATGGCTTCACCCCCGACGGCAGCGCGTTCCTGGTGATGGACCTCGTCGAGGCCGCCCGCCTCGACACCCTCTCCGGCCTGGACGCGCGGCGCGCCGTCGCGCTGCTGCTGCCGGTGCTCGATGCGCTCGCCGTGCTCGCGTCGAAGGGACTGCACCATGGCAACGTCGCGCCCGACAACGTGCTCGTCGGGGTAAACGACCGCGTCTTCGTGGTCGGCCTCGGCTCGGCGGCGTTCCGCCCGCCCGGCTCGCTCACCCGCGCGGTGCTCGACGACGACGCGGCGCGCTTCGTCGCCCCCGAGTGTTTCGCGTCCGGCGACGGTCCCGCCGCCGAGGGGTGGCGCAGCGACCTGTGGGCCGCCGCGCTCGCGCTCGCCACGGTGCTCGGCGCCGAGGTCGCCGGCGTCGACGGTCCCGCGCCGACGGTCGCCCTGCCGCCGGCCGCCGCGGCTTCGCTGCCGGATCCCGACGCCGTGTGCGCGTTGATCGAGGCGTGCCTCCGGCGCGAGCCCGGCCAGCGTCCGTCGTCGCTCGCCGCGGTGCGCGACGCCCTCGAGGCCGTGCTCGCGGGGGGCCGCGGCGAGCCGCCGCAGCCCGCAGCCGGCGTCGCGACGCCCCCGCCCGCCGCGGCCAGCTCGCGCCCGGCGGCGCCGCCGGCCCCCGCCCCTGCCGCTGCCGCCGTGGAGGAGGTGGAGTGGGAGGTGCCGGAAGGCGCCCCGGCGTGGCTGCAGGAGAGCCAGGTCGTGGCGCAGGCGCCCGAGCCGCGCGCGCCGGAGCCCCGTCCGGCGCCCGCGCGCGACGAGCGCGAGGACACCAACCCGGTGCCGCCGCAGCGGCGCTCCGAGCTGCCCCCTGCCGGCCCGGCCGGGCCGGCCGCGCCCGCTCCACCCGTCGGCGCCCCGGCGCCGCTGCCGACACCGGTGGTCGCGGCGGCGGCGCCGGCCGCGCCGGCGCCCGCCGCGGCGCCTCCGGTGGCGCAGCAGCAGGAGAAGGCCGCAGCGCCCCCGCCGGCAGCGCCCGGCTTCGCTCCCGACGAGAGACCGGTTCCGAAGGTCCCCGGGTTGCGGCCCGATCAGCGCCAGGCCATCGTCATCCCTGCCTCGCTGCGCCACCACGAGGCCGCCCCGGTGTCGCCGGCAGCACCGGCGCCGCCGCCGGACGGCGCGGCGTCCGCTGCCGGCCCGCCGCCGGGGCCCGCCGCAGCAACGGCGTCTCCCCCGGAGACCGAAGCGCCGCCTCCCGCATCGGCGGCCCCCGCACCGGCGGCGTCCGCGGCACCGGCCGGCGCTTCCGACGGCGACACCGCGCCGGCCGCCGGGGAGACCGACGAGGCCGCGGCGGTGGCCGAGCCGCAACGCCCGCCGGCCGCCGCCGCTCCGGCTCGGCGCGGCGCCGCCCTGCGGCCGTGGATGCTGCTCACGGTCGCGGCGGCGCTCGCGCTGGTGGCCGCGGGCGGTGTCGTCGGCGTCCGGATGGCCGCGACGCGGCGGGCCGCACTGCCGGCGCCGGTCCCGTTGCCGACGCGCCCGCGGCCGACGGCGGTCCCTCAGGCGGTGGCCTCCGCCGCGGCGCTCGATCGCCTCGAGGCCGCCGAGGCGGCGCTCGCCGCGGGCGACGCAGCCGCCGCGCAGGAGGCACTGGCGGCGATCACCCCAGAGGAAGAGCTCGCCTTCGCGCCGGCCGACGCGAGCCGCTGCAACGCCGCGCGCTCGGCGGTCAACCGGATGCGCCGCGAGGCCGCCCTTGCCGCACTGCAACAGGCGCTCGGCGGCGGCAACCTGCGCGCCGCGCGCGACGTCCTGCGGCGGCTCACCCGCGAGGACGAGGCCGCGCTCGCCGGCGACCCGGACGCCGCCCAGACGCTGGAGGAGGCACGGCGCGCCATCAACCTGCTCGGCGCCGCCACCCGCACGCAACAGGCCGGAAACAACGCACAGGCGCTGGAGCACGCCGCCGCGCTCGCCGCGCTGGTGCCGCGTTCGGCCCAGGCGGCGGAGCTGCGCGAGCAGGCGGCGGCGGCGCTCGAGCGCGACGCCGAGGCGCTGGCCGCGCGCGGCCAGTTCGAGCTCGCCCGCGAGCGCCTCGACACCGTGGCGCGCCACTGGTCCACCCGCCCCGGCCTGCCGGCGCGCCTCGAGCGCCTGCGGACCGCGCAGGCCAACGACCAGCGTCTCACGGCGCTGCTCGCCGAGGCCGAGAAGGCCGCCGCCGAGCGCCGCCCCGACCGCGGCCTCGAGCTCCTCCGCTCGGCGGCGCCGCCGGCATACCTCGAGCCGCGTTTCCGGGAGACGAGGCAGCGTCTCGAGGCGGTGCTGCGCGAGGTCGATGCCAACCCGCCCGTGATCGAGCTTCCCGCGTCGCTGAAGCTGGAGTACTCCAAGAACAAGGCCTTTCTGCTCACCGTCCGCATCAGCGACGACCACGCGGTCAAGGCGGCGTCGGTGTTCCTGCGGGTCAAGGACGCCACTGCATTCAAGGAGCTGGCGATGCGGCGGGCGCAGGAGACCGAGTGGACCGCCGAGATCACGCCGGCGCTGCACGAGAACAAGGCGGTCGAGCTCTACGTGGTCGCCAGCGACCAGTCCGGCCACACCGGCCAGCTCGGCAGCGCGCAGCAGCCGCTGGCGCTGAAGAAGAAGTGGGGCATCTTCGGCAGGTAGGGCAGCTCAACGCTCAAAGCTCAAGGTTCGAGGTTCAGGGTCCAGAGGCCGAAGCCAATGGGCCGGAAGGGAGGCGTGTCGCTCGCTGCAGCCAGTGTGCCAGGGGCTGCGAGAATTGAACTTCAGCTCTGAGCGTGCTTGCCGGCGATCTTCGCCCAGGTGTCCTTGAGCGTCACGGTGCGGTTGAAGACGAGCGCGCCGGGCAACGAGTCGGGGTCGACCGCGAAGTAGCCGACGCGCTCGAACTGGAAGCGCTCCCCCGGCGCGGCGCCGGCGAGCGACGGCTCGAGCTTGCACCCGCCGAGCACCTCGATGGAGGCCGGGTTGAGCCCGGCCTTCCAGTCCCCGCCCGGCTGCACGTCGGCCGCCTCGTCGCGAAACAGCACGTCGTACAGGCGCACCTCGGCGTCCACCGCCTGCGCGGCCGAGACCCAGTGGATCGTCGACTTGACCTTGCGGCCGTCGGGGGCGCTGCCGCCGCGCGATGCCGGGTCGTACGTCGCGTACACCTCGGCGATGCGGCCGCCCGCGTCCTTGACGACGCGCGTGCAGGTGACGAGGTACGCCGAGCGTAGGCGCACCTCGTTGCCGGGGAAGAGCCGCCAGTACTTCGGCGGCGGCACCTCTCGCACGTCGTCCTGCTCGATCCACACCTCGCGCGAGAACGGCACCACGCGCGTGCCGGCGATCGAGTCCTCGGGGTTGTTGGCGACCTCGAACTCCTCGACCTGGCCCTCGGGGTAGTTCTCGATGATGAGCCTGACCGGACGCAGCACCGCCATCTTGCGCGGCGCGCTGCGGTTCAGGTCCTCGCGGATGCAGTGCTCGAAAAGCTGCAGGTCGACCACCGAGTCGCGCTTGGCGACGCCGATGCGGTCGGCGAAGTCGCGGATCGCCGACGGCGGCACGCCGCGCCGGCGCAGCCCCGAGATCGTCGGCATACGCGGGTCGTCCCAGCCGCGCACGATGCGTTCCTGCACGAGCTGCAGCAGCTTGCGCTTCGACATCACCGTGTTGGTGAGGTTCAGGCGCGCGAACTCGATCTGGCGGGGGTGCGGCTCGGGGATCTCGCACTGGTCGATCACCCAGTCGTAGAACGGCCGGTGGTCCTCGAACTCGAGCGTGCAGATCGAGTGGGTGATGCGCTCGATCGCGTCCTCGAGCGGGTGCGCGTAGTCGTACATCGGGTAAATGCACCAGGCGCTGCCGGCGTGCGGGTGCGGCGCGTGCAGGATGCGGTAGAGCACCGGGTCCCGCATGGTGATGTTGCCCGAGGCCATGTCGATGGCGGCGCGCAGCACGCGCGTGCCGTCCGGGAACTCGCCGGCGCGCATGCGGCGGAAGAGGTCGAGGCTCTCCCCCGCGGGGCGGGCGCGATGCGCGCACTCGCGCCCCGGTTCGGTGAGCGTGCCGCGCCGCTCGCGCACCTCCTCCGGCGTGCAGTCGCAGACGTACGCCTTGCCCTTGCGGATCAGCAGCTCCGCCCAGGCGTACATCTGCTCGAAGTAGTCGGAGGCGAAGTACAGGTGCTCGCCCCAGTCGAACCCGAGCCAGCGCACATCGCGCTCGATCGCCTCGATGTACTCCATCTCCTCCTTGGTCGGGTTGGTGTCGTCGTAGCGGAGGTGGCAGCGGCCGCCGAACTGCGCCGCGATCCCGAAGTTGAGGCAGATCGACTTGGCGTGGCCGATGTGCAGGTAGCCGTTGGGCTCGGGCGGGAAGCGGGTGATGACGGTGGCGTGCTTGCCGCTCCTCAGGTCGTCGACGACGATCTCGCGGATGAAGTCGTTCGCGGCGGCAGCGGGCGGCCCTTCCGCCGTCGCCGGGGTCGTGTCATGGATGTCGTTCATATCGCGGCGTCCTTCCTCCGCTGCCGCAAACGGGCGGACGCCATCGTAGCACCGCGCCGGCGCTCATCGGCGCCACCGCCGGGAACAGACCGCCCGCTGCCCGCTGTTCTCTCAGGCGGCCGGCGGCCCGCCGGTCCCCCCCGAGGGAGGCACTGATGTCGATCCGAGCCGTCAAGCGGTTGAGCCGCTCGCTCCCCACGCTGGAGGGTGCCGGAGTGCACCTGCGGCGCGCGTTCGGGTTCGGCGACACCGCCGAGACCGACCCGTTCCTGCTCTTCGACGACTTCCGCAACGACCGTCCCGAGGAGTACCTCGCCGGCTTCCCCTGGCACCCGCACCGCGGCATCGAGACGATCACCTACGTGCTCGCGGGCACCGTCGAACACGGCGACTCTCTCGGCAACCGCGGCGCGCTCGGCGCCGGCGACGTGCAGTGGATGACTGCGGGCTCCGGCATCGTCCACCAGGAGATGCCGAAAGGCGACCTGGCCGGGCGGATGCACGGCTTCCAGCTCTGGGCCAACCTCCCGGCCACCCTCAAGATGACCGCGCCCCGCTACCAGGACGTCAAGGACGCCGACATCCCCGAGGTGACAGACGACGACGGCACCACCGCGCGCATCATCTGCGGCAGTTTCTGGGGCAAGACCGGGCCGGTGGACGGGATCGCCGCCGAGCCGCGCTACCTCGACGTTTCCGTGCCCCCGGGGCGCCGCAAGGTCCTCCCGGTCGAGACCACCCGTCACGCGTTCGCGTACGTGTTCGCCGGCTCTGGCCGGTTTGCCAACGCCTCGGAGCCGCGCGCCGTCCTCACCGACCGCGTCGGCAGCGGCGAGCCAACCGACTGGGAGCGCGCCGACAACCGCTGCCTGATCGTCTTCGACCGCGGCGACGAGGTGATCGTCGAGGCCGGCGATGAGGGGATCCGCTTCCTCCTCGTCTCCGGCAAGCCGCTGCAGGAGCCGGTGGCGTGGCGCGGGCCGATCGTGATGAACACCCCGGAGGAGCTGCAGCAGGCGTTCGCCGAGCTGCGCGACGGCACGTTCCTGCGCCACGGCGCGGCGGGCGGCGCGCGCTGACCTGCTCCGCCCGGAAGCCGTCGCGGCGCGCGCAGCGTCCCGGAAGCAGCAGCACCCAGGCGGCCTCAGTGCCTTCACGGCGCCGCGCGGCGCCACCCACCGGGCGCTCGTGATTTACAATCGGGACGGGGAGGACATCTGGAGCTCGACGACCTCCTGCGGCTGCTGCAGGCCTTCCATGACCACGAGGTGGAGTACGTGCTCGTGGGCGCCGCAGCGCTCAACGTGCACAACATCGTGCGCGCCACGGATGACGCCGACGTGTTCGTGCGGCCGGAGGCTGCGAACATTGCGCGCCTCAGGGAGGCGCTGCTGGCCACGTTCGGCGACCCGGAGATCGACAAGATCACGGCCGACGATCTCCTGGGCGAGTACCCTGCCGTCCAGTACGTGACGCCCGACGGCCAGTTCCAGCTCGACATCCTGACGCGGCTCGGCGAGGCGTTTGCGTGGGACGACCTCGAGTCGGAGGTGGTCCTGGTGCGGTCGGTCCCGGTCCGCGTGGCCACCCCGCTGACGCTGTACCGCATGAAGTGCGCCACGGTTCGTCCGAAGGACCGTCTCGACGCACTGATGCTCCGCGAGGCGTTCGGAATGAAGGACGAGGACTGACGCGGGCCATGCCGGTGACACGGTATCGTTCAGCCGACCAGATGCCGGGTCCCGCCCCGGTCGAGACGGGCTCCGAGGCGCACTGGGAACGGATCGAACGGGTGTGGCGGCGCGCCGCACTCCTCGCAACGCGCAGGCGCGAGCCCGGCGTCCGCCGGATCACGCGGGTGACCCGGCGCGACCGCGAGCCGCTTCGCGACCGGAGCTGACTGCATGAGCCTTCGCAGCGGCGCCTGTCGCCTGCGCTCGGCGCCGCCGCCGCCCGGCTCCACCAGGACGTGCCACCTCGAGATCCTCCACCCCACGCGCGCAGCCCTCGCCAACGCGCGGCGCCGCCTGCTCACCGCCGGCCACCCGATCGAGGGCGCGAGCGGCGACGGCGTCCTTGAGGCGCTCCACCTTCGCGACCCCGACGGCAACGGCGTCGCCGAGCAGCGCACTTGACAGCCGGCCGCCGGGCTGGTAAAAAACTCGACCCAATGAGGCGGAGCCTCTCCCTCGTCGTGAGCATGCGCATGCGCACCATGCGGGCGAGGGGCGGTCCGTCCATGCCGATCTAGGCACTCCAGGACACCACGGACCACCCGGACCCGCGAGACACCTCGCGGGTCTCTTGCTTTTCGACCGGCCGTACGAACCGAGAGGAGAACCCCGATGCGAATGTGCAGCCCGACCCCGGCCGCCCCGAACGCCACGACACCCGACCGCCGCGCACGAGCGCGAGAAAGGACGAACCACCATGGCCACCCGCCACGAGAGCGGCTATCGGTTTGACACCCTGCAGGTGCACGCGGGCCAGGATCCCGCCCCGGGCACCAACGCCCGCGCCGTTCCGATCTACCAGACCACGTCGTACACGTTCGACAGCGCCGAGCACGGCGCCGCCCTCTTCGCCCTCCGGCAGCCCGGCAACATCTACACCCGCATCCAGAATCCCACCACCGACGTCTTCGAGAGGCGCGTCGCCGCGCTCGAGGACGGCGCCGCGGCGCTCGCCACGGCGAGCGGCCAGGCGGCGCAGCTCATCGCCATCGCGACGCTCGCCGAGGCCGGCGACACCATCGTCTCATCGTCGTCGCTGTACGGCGGCACCTACAACCAGCTCAAGGTGTCGCTGCCGCGGCTCGGCATCGCCACCCGCTTCGTGCCGGTCGCCGACCTCGACGCCTGGGCGGCGGCGATCGACGCGCGCACGAAGGCGCTGTACGTCGAGACGATCGGCAACCCGAGCTTCGACGTGCCCGATCTCGCGGCGCTCGCGGCACTGGCGCACGACCACCGCATCCCGCTGGTGGTCGACAACACCTTCGGGTGCTGCGGCTACCTGTGCCGGCCGATCGAGCACGGCGCCGACATCGTGGTCGCCTCCGCCACCAAGTGGATCGGCGGCCACGGCACGTCGATCGGCGGCGTGATCGTCGACGCCGGCCGCTTCGACTGGAGCTCCGGGCGCTTCCCGGCGTTCACCGAGCCGTCGCCCGGCTACCACGGGCTGCGCTTCACCGAGGCGTTCGGCGAGCTCGCATTCATCGTCCGCGCCCGCGTCGAGGGGCTGCGCGACCTCGGCCCCTGCCTGTCCCCGTTCAACGCGTTCCTGCTGCTGCAGGGGCTCGAGACGCTGTCGCTGCGCGTGCAGCGCCACTGCGACAACGCCCTCGCGCTTGCGCGCTGGCTCTCCGTCCGCGCCGACGTCGCCTGGGTCCGCTACCCGGGGCTCGAGGGCGACCCCGCCCACCGCAACGCCGCGCGCTACCTGCGGCACGGCTTCGGCGGCGTGCTCACCTTCGGCATCCGCGGCGGCCTCGCGGCGGGACGCGCGTTCATCGACGCGGTCGAGCTCGCCAGCCACCTCGCCAACGTCGGCGACGCCAGGACGCTGGTGATCCACCCGGCCTCCACCACCCACCAGCAGCTCTCCGACCCCGAGCAGCGTGCCTCAGGGATCACGCCGGATCTGATCCGCGTCTCGGTCGGGATCGAGGACCTCGCGGACATCACGGACGACTTCACGCGCTCGTTCGCGCAGGCGAAGGCGAGGGTGGCGGCATGAGCGTCTCGCCGGAGACCCGTCACCTGACGCTGCCGAGTCCGTTCGCACTGGAGTCCGGGGTCGAGCTGCCGGAAGTCACCGTCGCCTACCGCACCTGGGGGCGCCTGAACGCCGCTGGCGACAACGCGGTGCTGGCCTGCCACGCGCTCACCGGCTCGGCCGACGTCGACGCCTGGTGGCCGGCGCTGCTCGGGAGAGGCCGCGCGCTCGACCCCGCCCGCGACTTCGTGATCTGCTCCAACGTGCTCGGCGGCTGCTACGGCAGCAGCGGGCCGACCTCGCCCCGCCCCGGCCGAGGCGAGCCATGGGGCCCCGACTTCCCGCCGGTGACCGTGCGCGACATGGTGCGCGTGCAGCGCGAGCTGCTCGCCGCGCTCGGGGTGCGCCGCCTGCGCCTGGTGATCGGCGGCTCGCTCGGCGGCATGCAGGCGCTCGAGTGGGCGGCGACGTACCCCGACCTCGTCGGCGGCGCCGCAGTGATCGCCGCGCCGGGGCGCCACCCCGCATGGGCGACCGGGCTGTCTGCCGCGCAGCGCGCCGCGATTCTCGGCGACCCGCGCTTTCGCGGCGGCCGCTACCCGGCCGGCGACGGACCGCACCAGGGGCTCGCCGCCGCGCGGATGATCGCGATGTGCTCGTACCGCTCGCCACGGTCCTTCGGCGAGCGCTTCGGGCGCGCGGTCGGGCCCGACGGCCGCTTCGAGGTCGAGCGCTACCTCGCGCATCACGGCGAGCGTCTGGTGGCACGCTTCGACGCCAACACCTACCTGACGCTGCTCGCCGCGATGGACAGCCACGATGTCGCCCGCGATCGCGGCGACTACGGGGACGTGCTGCGCGCGCTGCCGGTGCCGGTGCTGCTGGTGGCCATCGACTCGGACGTGCTCTACCCGCCCGCCGAGCTCGAGGAGCTCGCCGAATTGCTGTCCAACGCGACGCTGGAGATGCTCGCATCGCCGCACGGTCACGACGCGTTCCTGATTGCCGGCGAGGAGGTCGGCGCACTCGTGCGCCGCTTTCGGGCCGCGCTTCCGGCCGCCGACCGCAGCGCCGGCGCCGGCGGGCTGGCGCGGGTGATGAAGTTCGGCGGCACCTCGGTGGCCGACGCGGCGCGCTTGCAGCGCGTCGCGGCGCTGGTGCGCGAGGCGCGCCGCAACGGGCCCGTGGCAGCGGTGGTCTCGGCGCTCGCAGGGGTCACCGACGCGCTCGTCCGGCTCGCCGACACGGCGGCGGCCGGCGCGCCGTGGCGGGAGGACCTCGAGCAGCTTGCCGCGCGGCACCGCGCCTGCGCCACCGCGCTCGGCGCCGGCGCGGCAACGGAGGACGCGCTCGCCGCGGTCCTCGCCGACCTCGCGGCGACGCTCGCGGCGATTGCCGCCGCGGGCGCGGCGGCCGCGGCGCGCGACGCCGTGCTTGCGTGCGGCGAGCGGCTGTCGCTCGCGCTCGCCAGCGCTGCGCTTTCCGCTGCCGGGCTCGACCCCGAGCCGTGGGACACCCGCACGCTGGTGGTCACCGACAGCACGTTCGGCGAGGCAGCGGTGGACGCCGACGCAACGAGGACGCGCGTCGCGGCCGCGTGGCGCGCGCTGCGGCCGGGCGCAACGCCGGTGGCGACCGGTTTCATAGCGGCCGACCGCGAGGGGCGCACGACCACGCTCGGGCGCGGTGGCTCGGACTACTCGGCGAGCCTGCTCGCCGCCGCGCTCGACGCCGGCTGCGTCGAGATCTGGACCGACGTCGACGGCGTGCTCTCGGCGCCGCCGGCACTCGCCGCCGGGCGCCCGGTGCCGTGCCTGTCCTATGCCGAGGCGGAGCAACTCGCTCGCTACGGCGGCAAGGTGCTGCACCCGGCCACGATGGCGCCGGCCGCGGCCGCCGGCATCCCGATCATGGTGCGCAACACGTTCAACCCGGAGGGGCCGCGCACGCTGGTGGCGAGCCGCGTTGCCGCCGAGGGCGTCGTCGCCGTGACGGCGGTGGCGGCGGCGGGGCTGGTGGCGGTGATCGGCAGCGGCCTGGCGCCGCTCACCCTGGGCGTGCAGCGAGCGTTGCAGCAGTCCGGCGTCGCGGTGCTCGCCACGGTCGGCGCCGGCTCGCCGCACGCGCTGGTGGTGCAGGTGCCGCCGGCCGACAGCGCGCGCGCCGTCGGGGTTCTCCACGAGGAGCTGATCGGCCGCCCGCGCGGCCACGCCGTCGCGGCGCGCGCCGCGGCTGGGAGGTAGACGATGAGCGCAACTTCGGTGGCCACGCCCACACCCGATCATGACTATGCGCGCGCGGAGCGCGCGCCCCACACCCGTCCGGCCACGCCCGCTGCGCCCCGTGAGCGGCTGCGGGTCGGGATCCTCGGCGCCACGGGCGCCGTTGGCCAGAAGCTGATCGCCCGGCTCGCCGGCCACCCGTGGCTGGAGGTCACGGCGGTCGCGGCCTCACACCGCTCCGCGGGGCGGCGCTACGGCGACGCGGTGCACTGGCTCGAGGCGGCGCCGCTGCCGCCGGAGGTCGCCGCGCTCACCGTCCAGGAGGCGGCGCCCCCGCTCGACTGCGACCTGGTGATCTCGGCGCTCGACGCGGACGTAGCGCGCGAGGTCGAGCCCGCGTTCGCCGCCGCCGGCTACCCTGTGTTCTCGAACGCCTCGGCTCACCGCATGCGCCCCGACGTGCCGCTGCTGGTGCCCGAGGTCAACCCCGACCACCTGTGCCTCGTCGAGCGGCAGGCGACGGCGCCGGGGTTCATCGTCACCAACCCCAACTGCTCGACGGTCGGCCTCGTGCTCGCGCTCAAACCGCTCGCCGACGCGTTCGGCATCGACGCCGTGCAGGTGACGACAATGCAGGCGGCCTCGGGCGCCGGCTACCCCGGCGTTTCGTCGCTCGACATCCTCGGCAACGTGATCCCGCACATCGCCGGCGAGGAGGCAAAGCTCGAGAGCGAGCCGCGCAGGATCCTCGGCGTGCTCGCGGGCGGCAGCGTCGCGGAGCACGCTGTGACGATCAGCGCCCAGGCCAACCGCGTCCCGGTGCTCGACGGCCACCTGCTGTCGATCGCGGTGCGGACCGCCCGGCCGGCGAGCGTCGCCGACGTGCGCGCGGCGCTGGCCGCGTTCGCTTCACCGCTCGCCGGGCTCGGCCTGCCGAGCGCTCCAGCGCGGCCGGTCGAGCTGCTGCCAGACAGCGAGCCGCCGCAGCCGCGGCGCCTCGCCGAGCGCGGCGCCGGCATGGTCGTGCACGTCGGCTGCGTTCGCCCGTGCCCGGTGCTCGGCGTGCGCTTCGTCGCGCTCGTCCACAACACGGTGCGCGGCGCCGCCGGCGCCGCACTCCTCAACGCCGAACTGGCAATCCGTCAGGGGCTGGTGGCGCCGCGCGCCGCCGCGGCGGCACGAGAGGAGGTGTCGCTTGCCGCGTTCGCGTGGTGACGGCGCGCTACAGCTCGAACGGCTCGAAGCCCAAGAAGGTGCGGGCGAGGTCGCGCGGCCGTGGCAGCCAGTCAGGCGACTGCAGCAGCGCAATGCGCGTCAGCAGACCCGCCTCCGGCTGCGGGCGCAGGCGCGCGAGCGCGGCGACATCCTCCGCCGTGGTCGGGAGGTCAGCCTCGAGGTCGGGCAGCTCAGGCGGTCTCGACGAGCTCACGGAAACGTCTCTCCAAGCCGTGCCTGGCGAACTGGCGCTCGACCGCTGTTCGGTCGACACCGGGGAGCGAGAGCAGGAAGCGGATGTCGGCCATCTCCGCGAACGTCCGCGACGGGTCGTTCTTCATGGCGAGCACCTTCATCGCCGCCAGGTGCTCCGGTGCGATCACGGCGATCGGCTTGCCACCGGGGCCCGGCTGGGTGCGGGCGGCACCCAGCACGGCGTCGCGGGTCGCGCCGCGCAGGTACACCAGATCGATTCGCCCGAGCTCCGGCTCGGAGTGCAGGTGGTTGGAGTAGCCGGAGGACCTGTGCAGCGTCCGGTAGCCGTTTGCCTCGAGAAAGGCGATCAGCTCGTCCTGTCGGTCGCCGTCCACTGCCAGGTCGAGGTCGAATGTCGTCCGCGGAAGGCCATGCGCGGCCATCGCCAGACCGCCGATGAGGACCGTGGGGACCGCGGCCGCGGCGGTGAAGCTGTCCACAAGTGCGAGCGCCCTCGCGAAGTCCATCGCAAAACACCTGGCGACTCAAGAATAGCAGCCCGTGGCGACCAAGGCCGCCAGCGGGTTTGCCGGCCGCTCCCGCCTCCGCCAGCGCCTTTCGGCAGCGATCCGTCAGCTTCCCGCTGCCGGCTGTCGGCTTGCATCTCTCAGGGTCTCGACGGCGCGACGCAGGCGCCGGCGGCACACCTCGCGGCCGAGCACCTCCATCGTCTCGAACAGCGGCGGTGTCGCCGCCTTGCCGGTCACCGCAATGCGCACCGGCATGAACAGGTCGCCCGGCTTCCAGGCGATCGCCTCGGCGAACGCGCGCATCACCGCCTCGAGGCCGGCGGCGTTCCAGTCGAGCAGCGGGTCGAGCCGCTCCTCGAGCATGCGTCCCAGTGCGTCGGCGGTCTCCGCGGCTGTGCGCTTCTTGGCGACCAGCTTCTCCCGCGCCTCGCCGTCGTACGCCACCTCGCCGACGAAGAAGAAGCGCGCGTAATCGACGAAATCCTCGAGCTTGTCGACGCGCTCGTGCGCGAGCGGCAGCACTTTGAGCAGGTACTCGTCGGAGAGTACCGTCTGACGCAGGCGTGCGAGGAGCTCGCCCACCGCCATCCTGCGAAGGTACTTTCCGTTCATCCAGGTGAGCTTCTCGAGATCGAACACCGGCCCGCCGAGCGTGATGTCCTTGATGTCGAACGCGGCGATGAACTCCTCGACCGTGAACTCCTCGCGATCCGCGGAGATCGCCCACCCCATCAGCGCGAGGTAGTTGAGGATCGCCTCCGGGAAATAACCGGCGCGGCGGTAGAAGTTCAGGGACACCGGGTTCTTGCGCTTGGAGATCTTCGACTTGTCGGCATTTCGCAGCAGCGGCAGGTGGCAGAAGACGGGCTCCGGCCAGCCGAACGCACGGTAGAGCTGCGCGTGCTTCGGCAGCGAGGAGATCCACTCCTCGGCGCGGATCACGTGGGTGATCTCCATCAGGCGGTCGTCGACGACGTTGGCGAGGTGGTAGGTGGGGTACCCATCGCTCTTGATCAGCACCTGATCGTCGACCAGCGTGTTGTCGAACTCGAGCTCGCCGCGCAGCAGGTCGGTCACCCTCGTCGTCCCCTCGCGCGGCATCGCCAGGCGGATCACGTGCGGCTCGCCGGCGGCGCGGCGGCGCGACGCCTCGGCGGCCGGGATGGCGCGGCAGAGGCCGTCGTAGCCGGTGGCCCGCGCCAGCTTCTTCTCGAGCTGCTCCCTGCGCAGCGCGTCGAGGCGCTCGCGGGTGCAGAAGCAGGGGTATGCCGCGCCGTTCGCGACGAGCTGCTCGGCGTGCTCGGTGTAGATCGCGAAGCGCTCGCTCTGCCGGTACGGCCCGTGCGGGCCGCCGACATCGGGGCCCTCGTCCCAGTCGAGGCCGAGCCAGCGCAGCGACTCGAAGATCATCCGCTCGGCGGTGGGGTTCGAGCGCTCGCGGTCGGTGTCCTCGATGCGGAGAATGAACTGGCCGCCGTTCTTCTTCGCCCACGCGTAGTTGAACAGCGCGACGTACGCCGTCCCGACGTGCGGGTCCCCCGTCGGGCTGGGCGCGATCCTGGTTCGCACAACGTTTCCCATGTGAGCTGTCTCCGCCGCCGCCCGGGCTTCGCAGCAGGGCAGCGTCTGGAGTCTAGCAGCGGCGGCCGTACTCCGCCGCTCGCGCACCCGGTCAACGCGCCGGCGCGCGCCCATCTCCCATCACCCGCCGGTAAGCGGAAGGACGCGCTCGATGAGCGCCGTCCAGTAGCGGACGCCGGCCGCGAGGATGTCGTCGTTGAAGTCGTAGCGCGGGCTGTGCAGGCCGGGGTTGTCGCCCTCCCGCGCGGCGCCGAGCCACGCGTAGCAGCCGGGCACTGCGCGGACAAGGTAGGCAAAGTCCTCGCCGCCCATGCTCGGGTCGGCGTCGGTGACCACGCGGTCGCGGCCGACCGCTGCCGCCGCGGCGTCTCGGCACACCACCGCCGCCGCCGCGTCGTTGACCGTCGGCGGGTAACCTCCGTCGTAATGCACCTCGGCGCAGACGCCGTGAGCCGCCGCGACCCCGGCGCATACACGCCGCAGTCCGTCGTGGAGGAGGTCCTCAACCAGCGGGTCGAGAAACCGGATGGTGCCCACCAGGGTCGCCGTCTCCGGCAGGATGTTGTCGGCGCTGCCGGCGTGGAAGCGGGTCACGCTCACCACCCCGGCGCGCAGCGGGTCGAGGGTGCGCGAGACCAGCGACTGCAGCCCCTGCACGATCGCCGAGCCGGCGACCACGGGATCCGCCGCGAGGTGCGGCATGGCGGCGTGTCCGCCGCGGCCTGTCACGATGACCTCGAATGTTCCGGTACCCGCCATCACGGGACCCGGCCTGACGGCGATGGTGCCGGCCGGCATCGCCGGCCAGTTGTGCAGGCCGAACACCATCTCCACGGGGAACCTCTCGAGCAGCCCCTGCTCGACCATCACCCGACCGCCGCCCCCGCCCTCCTCGGCGGGCTGGAAGATCAGGTGCACCACGCCGTCGAACCGGCGCGTACCCGCCAGCACCGCGGCGGCGCCGAGAAGCATCGCGGTGTGGCCGTCGTGCCCACAGGCGTGCATGCGGCCGGCCGCGGTCGAGCGGTGCGCGACATTGCCCATCTCCGCGAGCGGCAGCCCGTCCATGTCGGCGCGCAGGCCGATCGCGCGCGTCCCCGGGCCGGCGCGCAGGGTGCCAACGACACCGGTGCCGGCGAGGCCGCGGTGCACCTCGATCCCGAGCGCAGCGAGGCGTTCCGCGACGATGTCCGCGGTGCGGTGCTCGGCAAAACCAAGCTCCGGATGAGCATGGAGGTCGCGGCGTAGCGCCACGAGATCCGCGAGCATGGCCTGGCTCAACTCTTCCATGGCGCCATTCTCCTCCGTGTCACGCCCTCTTTCGCAGCACCCGCCCCTCCCCCATGACCATTACCGGGAATGCCGCCAGGTGCAGCGGGTCGCGGTCCCAGACCACTAGACTCGCCAGCTTGCCCGCCGCGACCGTGCCGAGATCGGCGTCGAGCCCGAGAATGCGGGCGTTTCGCGAGGTGACGAGTGCCAGCGCCTCCGCCTCGCTCATGCCCTGGAACAGGAAGTACTTCAGCGAGTCGCGCAGCGCCGGCGCCATGATCACCGGGTGGTCGGTCATCAGCCCGTACTCGGCGCGCGACTCCATCAGCAGCTTGACGTTGCGGAAGTCCATGTGGCGCAGCTCGACCTTGTACGCCAGGCACCCGGGCGGCCCGTACACCACGCGGATTCCGGCGTCGGCGAGCGCGTCGAACACCTCGCGGTGGTGGATGTCGAGGGCGTGGTCGGCGGTCACCTTGAGGCCGTACTTGCGCGCCAGCTCGACCAGGTACAGCGCGTCGTCCTCCTTGTGGACGTGCACCTTGACCGTGCGCCCGGATCGGAGCAACTCGAGCAGCGCCCGCTCCTCGGCGTCGAGCTCGAGCGCGTGCTCGCGTGCGATCAGCTCGCGCTCGGCCGCGACCTCGGAGCGCGGGAGCTTCGCCTCGCGGGCGCGCCGCTCGAGCTCACGCTGTTTGCGCTCGCGCGCGATGTCGGCCTTCGCCTGCTTGGCGAGCACCGCGTCGAAGCGCTTCTCGAGCATCCCGTAGATCCCCATGCGGGTGTTCGGCCGCGTGCCCTTCCACGCCACCGTCGAGCGCGGATTGAAGCCGAGCGCCATCTTGAAGCCATAGTCGGACACCAGCGCCTCGGCGCGGTTGGCGGCCCAGTTGCGGATCACCATCGCCCGTCCGCCGACCAGGTTGCCGCTGCCCGGCACGATGCACGAGTACAGCACGCCGAGCTCGACCGCCTCGGCGAACGCGGCGTCGTCGAAGTAGACGCTGTCGAGCGGATCGTTGACCGCCGAGAACTGGTCGGTGTGGTCGTTGGCCTCCGCCTCGTCGCCCGGCTCGCCCTGCCGCAGCATGCCGATGTGCGAGTGGGCATCGATGAACGCCGGTGTGACGAAACCGGAGAAGTTGGGCCTGAGGCGCCGCTTGCCCACCTCGACGATGCGCTCCCCTTCGACGACGACGGTGACGCCGTCCCGCATGCACTCGCCGTCGAACAGCGTCTCGGCTCGGATTACGGTGGTTCTCGCCATGAGTTCCCCCTTTCAGCGCGCGACGAAGGTCTGCCGCCGCAGCGTGATGCTCGCGATCGCGCTCTCGTCGATCGCGATCCCCAGCCCGGGTCCGGCCGGCACCGTGACCGTGCCGTCCTCGGCGTTGAGCGTGATCGGCTCGGCCACGGCGATTGCAAAGCGCTCGTGCGACACCGCAATGTCCGAGTGCAGCGTGACGCCGGGCAGCGCCGCCATCGCCACCTTCGCCGCCGTGCCGATCTCCGTCTCCACCATGCCGCCGATCCACACCCGCATCCCGTACGACAGGCAGAGGTCGTGGACGCGGCGCGCCTCGCTCCAGCCGCCGACGCGCGCCGTCTTGATGTTGACGATGTCGCAGGCGCCCAGCGCCGCGGCGACGTGCACGTCGTGGGCGCCGCGGATGCTCTCGTCGAGGCACAGCGGCGTGCGGATCAGCGGCCGCAGGCGGCTGTGCTCGAAGACGTCGTCGTGGCCGAGCGGCTGCTCGATCATCAGGAGGTCGAGGTCGTCCATCGCCGTGAAGATCTCGGCGTCCGCAAGCGTGTACGCCGAGTTGGCGTCGAGCATGAGCGGCACCGACGGGAACTCGCGGCGCGCCAGGCGCGCCGGCGTCAGGTCGTGCCCCGGTCCGATCTTCAGCTTGACCCGCCCGTAGCCCTGCGCGAGGTACCCCGCGATCACGCCGGGCAGCGCCGCCTCGTCCTGGATACCGATGCTGATGCCGGTCGTCACGCGCGCCTTCGCGCCCCCGGGGTACGGCGCCGCGAGCTTGGCCGCGAACGACACCCCGTCGCGCTTCGCGATCAGGTCCCACGCCGCCATGTCGAGCATCGAGCGCGCGAACGGGTGGCCGCGCACGTGGCGCAGCAGCGGCTCGACGTCCTCCGGCTCGGCGATGTCGCGGCCGAGCAGACCGGGGATCAGCAGGTCCGCGGCCACGTGCCACGCGGTCCTCAGCGTCTCGTAGTGGTACCCCTCGATGATCGGGCACTCGCCCCACCCCTCGAGCCCCTCGGCGTGCACCACCGCGAAGAGGCCTTCGCGGCGCGTCTGGACGCCGAAGCTGACCGCCAGCGGCACCCGCAGCGGCATGCCGTAGTGGATCAGGTCGACGCGCTCGATCCTCACCGTGCCCCCGAACCGGCGCCCGGCCCGAGCCGGGCGCCGTCACGGTCGACGCGCTCCCGCACGTCCGCCCCGCCGAGCGCCCGGGGCTCGCACCCGGCCTCGAGGCACATCGCCGCGGCGTGGCCGATCGCGTGACCGTAGGCGAAGCACTGCGCGGTCACGCGCGCCGACGCCACCGCTTCGTGCTCCGCCGAGAGGCAGCGGCCGGCGACCAACAGCGACTCGCCGCGCTCCGGCACGAAACACTCGTACGGCACCTCGTAGAAGTCGTCGAGGAGCCAGGCGACGTGCGGCTTCTCGCCGCTGTGCAGCTCGATCGGCCACGGCGAGCGGGCGATGCCGCCAGCGAACTTCGCGCCGCGCAGCACGTCGGCATTGCTGAGGCGCAGGGCGCCCTGCACCTGCCGCGTCTGGCGTACGCCGACCTGGACGCCGGTGTCGTTCACCCAGCTCGCCTCGCACCCCGCGACGTGATCGCGGAAGAACCGCCAGTACTCGCGCACCTGGCGGCGCCCCTCGCTCTCCGCGTCACTGAAGTCCTGGGCGGACAGCGTGTTCAGCTCACGCCCGTCGGGCCCGAGGACACGGGTGCAGTTGCACAGCAGCTCCCCCTGGCGCGTGGTGGTGAACACCCACACCTTGGCGCGCGGCAGGAAGTACCCGTTCCCGTGACAGCGGCGCAGCAGCTCGGAGAAGTGCTCCGGCATGATCGTGTCGTCGCCGTAGGCGGCCAGGAAGCGCGCCGTGTCGACCCCGCCGAGGCGGAAGATCATCGTCGGGTTCTGCACGCGCCCGCGGTCGCCGACGAACGACGGCAGGCCCGCCATAGCGACGACATCGGCGTCGCCGCTGGCGTCGATCGTGATCCGCGCGCGCAGCTCGAGCGGGCCCTGCTTGGTGTATGCCGTGACGCCCGCGACGCGGTCGCCCTCGACCAGCGCTCCGGCAGCCGCGGCGTGGAAGACCACCCTGACGCCGGCATCGCGAAGCACCTGATCGGCCGCTTCGCGCCAGACCAGCGGGTCGTGCACGCGAGTGAAGGTCTTGCCGTAGCGCACCGGTGGCCCGAGCCCGCCACGGCTTTCGAGCAGCCGCACGAACTCGTCGGCGAAACCGAAGACCACCTGCTCTGGTGGCCTCTTCGGGTCAGCGCTGGCGGCGTAGAGGCCGCACACCGTGCCCGACATCCCGGCCACCGCGCCGCCGCCGCAGAACCCGTAGCGCTCGACCAGCGTGACCTGCAACCCGCAGCGCGCCGCGGTCGCGGCGGCCGCCACGCCCGCCGCGCCTCCGCCGACCACCGCGACGTCGGTTTCGAGCCGCAGCGCCGGACGTCGGTCCACGCACTCAGGTCTCACCACCCCTCCCCTTGCCGCTCGCCGCGAGCACGGCCTCCATCGTCACGCCCCACCCCGGCGCGTCCGGCAGGTGCAGCGATCCGTCGCGCAGCAGGGCACGCCAGACGGGCTCGTGGCCGGGCGAGTGCAGCGGAAGCTCGAGCTCGGCCGCGTTTGGGGCGAGCGCCGCGGCGTGCAGCGACGCGAGCGTCGCGACGTCGCCCGACGGGTTGTGCGGCGACACGCGGACGGGAAACGGCCGCAGTGCCTCGCACACGGCGACGAGCGGCACAAACCCGCCGACATGCTTGACGTCCGGCATCACCGCGTCCACCCGGCCGCACGCGGCGAGCTCCACGAAGGGCGCCGCGCCGAAGTGCAGCTCGCCCGCGGCGAGCGGGGTGGCGCTGCGGCGGCGGATCTCGGCGTAGGCTGGGCCGGGAGGGCACGGCGCCTCGAGCCACTCGAGCGCCAGCGGATCGAGCTCCGGAAGCAGCGCCAGCGCACTCTCCGGCGTAAAGCGCTCGTGGCAGTCGACGCGCAGCGCGACGTCCGGAAACGCCGCGCGCACCGTGTGCAGCACCTCGAGGCCGCGCCGCGCGACGGCGAGCTGGTCGCCGAGCCGGGTGACCGCCTCGAACGGGGCCACCTTGACGCGTCGCACCCCGAGCGCAACGACCCGTTCCACCGCCCGCCGATAGTCGGCGTCGTCGCGGGTCGTCAGCGCCCGGTTGATCGTGACGTAGACCGGGACCGCCGTTCGCACCGGCTTGGGCGCGAGGAGGCGCCACACCGGCACCCCGGCGCGCCGCGCCGCAAGCTCCCACAGCGCCTGGTCGAGGGCGGAGATCGCGGTCGCCGTCGGCATGTCACCGGCCGTCGCGAACGGACCACTCTGCAGGGCGAGGATGGCGTCGGGCTCCGGCCGCACGTGCCGCGCGTGGCGCTCGAACAGCTCCCGCACCCGCGCACCGCACGCCTCGTCGTCGCCCGAGTGCGAGGCCTCGCCGAGCCCGACGTGCGTGCCGTCACCGACGGCGACGACGAGCCAGTCCCCCTTGAGCGCCAGCGCCGGCCGGTGGCCGTCGGGGTCCGGGATCGTCACGACCCGCAGGTCGAGCGTCACGCCGCCCCCCGAATGTCCTTGACCACCTCGCCGCCCTTCATCACCAGCGTCATGGTGCGGCTGTCGCGCAGCGCGGCGATGTCGTGCAGCGGGTCGGCCGTGGTGATGACGAGATCGGCCAGCTTCCCCGGCTCCAGCGTGCCGAGCCGGTCGCCCCAGCCGAGGCACGCGGCCGCCGTGCCGGTGGCGGCGACGATCGCGTCCATCGGCGACATCCCAGCGCGCGTCATCAGCTCCAGCTCGCGCAGGTTTTCGCCGTGCGGGAACACGGCAGCGTCGGTGCCGAAGGCGATCCTGACGCCGGCGGCGTGCGCCCGCGCGAATGCCGCGAGCGACCGGCCGGTGAGCTCGCGCGCCTTCTCCAGCACGCTCTCCGGGAGGGATCCCGTCCGCTCGCCCAGCTCGAGCACCGCGAACCCCGCGGAGAGCGTCGGCACGAGATAGGTACCGTGCTCGAGCATGAGGTCGAGCCCCTCGTCATCGACGAAGACGCCGTGCTCAATCGAGTGCACGCCGGCACGCACCGCGTTGGCGATCCCCTCGGCGCCGATCGCGTGCGCCATCACCTTGCGGTTGCCCCGGTACCGCGCCTCCTGCACGCACACGGCGATCTCCTCGGGCGAGAACTGCGTGTACTCGGGGCGATCGGTCGGGCTGAGCACGCCACCCGAGGTGCAGATCTTGATCACGTCGGCGCCGGCCAGCAGCACCTCGCGGACGCGCTTGCGCACCTCGTCGACGCCGTCGCAGATGGCGTCCGGCCTGCCCGGGTACGGCGGTGTCTTGGGGGTCACGCCGACCGGGAAGCGGTGGTCGAAGTGGCCGCCGCTGGGCGAGAGCGGCGTGACGCAGATCTGCAGCCGCGGCCCGGGGACGACGCCGGTCTCGACTGCCACGCGGGTGCCGAGGTCGGCGCCGCCGGCGTCGCGCACCGTTGTCACGCCGGCGTCCAGCGTCCGCCGCATGTAGCGCACCGAGTTGTAGAAGTTGAGCGACAGCGGGCGGCGCATCTGCGCCTCGACGCTCGCGACCTCCCAGGTGACGTGCGCGTGGCAGTCGATGAACCCGGGCAGGATCCAGCCGCCCCGCGCGTCGATCCGCTCGGCGTCCTCGCCGTCGGCGGCTCTCACTCCGTCCCCGGCGGCGACGACGCGGCCGCCGCGGACCAGCACGGCGGCGCCGGGGACCGGAGGCCGGCCCGTGCCGTCGATCAGCGTGCCGTTGTGCACGAATGTGCTCCTCATGACTCCTCCCTGTGCCGGAAGACGCGCGGGATCTGCCAGCGCAGCAGCGCAACCGCGCTCGCCCGGCCGCCAGACACCGTGAACTCCAGCGCAGTCGGCAGGCCCGCCCGCCACTCGGGGTGCGTGAACCGCACGGCGAAGCGGTGACCGCCCGCGGGCTCCAGCGTGAACTCCCAGCGATGGCCGTCGCGCAGGCAGCCGGTCAGCACGTCGCCTTCGCGCTCGATCACCAGCGGGCCGTCGGCCGGGTGGTCGTAGACGCCCTCGTACACGGCGAGCCGCTCCGGCCGACCGGACGGTCCGACGGGCGCCGGCGGCGGGGCGATGCGCGCGACCGCGGCCGCGACGTACGCCGCCCAGTCGCGCGCCGGCAGGCCGAGCAGGTGCGCGGCGACCGCGTAGGCGACCGCCACCGGGACGTGGCCCGCCAGGTTCGCGCACACCGCCACGCCGATCCCCGACCGCGGCAGCAGCAGCGCCATCGCGGCGCAGCCGAGGTCGTTCCCCGAGTGACACACCAGCGGGTGCCCCTCGAAGTCGGAGACCGCCCAGCCGAGCGCGTAGGCGCCCATGCGCGCGTCCGGGTAGAACAGCCCGACGAACTCCTCGCCGGGACGGCCGAGGGCGTGCGGCCGGTGCGTCTCGCCGAGGGCATCGGCGGGTACAACGCAGGTGCCGTCCACCCCGCCCCGGTCGAGGTGGAAGCGCAGCCACTGCACCGCGTCGCTACCGGAGACCACCATGCCGCCGGCGCCGAGGTAGAGGTCGGTGAACACCGCGTCGACGGGCACGACCTCGCCGCCGATCGGGCAGTGCCAGCCGGCGATGTCACCGAGTTCGGCGCGTGCCGCCGCACCTCCGGAGGTAGAGGTCATGCCGAGCGGCGCGAGGATCCGTTCGCGCAGGGCCGGGAGGAAACCCCGGCCGGTGACGCGGCCGACCGCCACCGCGTTGGCAACGTGGCCGGCGTTGACGTAGGTGAAGCGGTCGCGGAACGGGTACAGCGGCGCCGTGTGGCGCAGGCCGCGGAGGACCCGCTCGGCGCCGATCTCGGGCGCGAAGCCGAACTCGGTGAGCCCGACCCGCGGCAGCCCGAGGCGGTTCGCCGAGAGGTCGCGGAGCGTCGCCATCCGGGTGATCGCGGGGTCGTACAGCGCGAGCTCCGGCACCCAGTGCGAGATCGGGTCGTCCCAGGCAACAAGGCCGTCGGCGACCAGCGAGGCCACGGTGGCAGACACGAACGCCTTCGAGCACGAGCCGACGTTGAAGCCGGTGCCGGCGGTGACCGGAGCACCGGTGGTCAGCGACGCGACGCCGGAGGCGTGGTGGTAGCCGGTGTCGTCGACGACGACTGCGATCGAGGCGCCGGGCACCCGGGCGGCGCGCAACATCGCGTCGCACAGCGTCGGCAGCGCAGCGTCGAGGACGCCGAGCGGCTCCGGGGTCGGGGCGCTCGCCATCAGCCGCGGGCCGCTCTCCGGCGCCGCCGCGCCGGCGGCGCGCCGGTGAACGCGGCGACGAGCCTGTCCAGCCACGCCGCCGCCTCGCCATCGAGCGACGGCCGGAGCGCCTCCCGGACCGCGAGGTGGTACTCCGCGAGCCAGCGCCTCTCCTCGTCCGACAGAAGCTCGAAGTCGACGAGGTTCGGATCGATCGGCAGCCGCGAGATGGTGTCGAACTCCAGGTAGCCGTCGATCTGCGACGCGACCACGACCATGTGGCTCTCGATGCGGACGCCGAAGTCGCCGGGAGCGTAGTACGCCGGCTCGTTCGACAGGATCATCCCCTCCTCGAGCGGCAGGTTCAGCGGCGAGAGGGGGTCCTTGGTGAAGGCGGGCCCCTCGTGGATGTTGAGGTAGCTGCCGACGCCGTGACCGGTGCCGTGCCCGTAATCCATCCCGTGGGCCCAGAGGAACTGGCGCGCCAGCGGGTCGAGGTGGCCCGACCGCGTCCCCGCGGGGAAGCGGGCGCGCGCCAGCGCGACGTACCCCTTGAGCACGAGCGTGTGCGCGAGGACGTGGCGGGGCGCCGGCGTGCCGACCGCCATGGTCAGGGTGTTGTCGGTCGAGCCGCCGAGGTACTGACCGCCGGAGTCCATCCAGTAGATCGGGTGCTCGTTGACGACGCGCTCGGTGTGCGGCCGCGGCACGTAGTGCGGCAGGGCGCCGCTGGGTCCGCTTGCCGAGAGCAGCGGCATCGAGGGGCCCTTGCACTCCGGCAGCTTCTCGCGCAGCTCGACGAGCCGCCGCGCGGCGTCGAGCTCGGTGACCCGCCGGCGCTGCACGGCGCCCGCCAGCCACGCCATGAAGCGGACCACGGCCACGGCGTCGACAACGTGCGCCGCCCGCGCCCACTCGACCTCGCTGGCGTTCTTCCGCCAGCGACGGCGCGCGACCGCGTCGTCGTCCACCAGCGCGCCCCCCCCGGCGATCCGCGCCGCGAGGGCGTACGGCGTCCGCCGCAGGTTCGCGGCGATTCGCCGGCCCGCCGCCCATTCATGGAGGTCGAAGGGAAGTCGCGACGGCGCGACGACCTCCGGCGCGCCGTCGCCGCGCGCCGCGAGCACCTCTGCGACGCGCGACCGCTCGACGAACCAGGTGACGCCGCCGTCCGCCGCGAGGAGCACCGTGCTGGCACACGACGGGACGACGTGCCACTCGCCGACGCCGGTGCGCAGGTGGCGCTCGTGCAGGCGCACGTTGAGCAGCCACGCCACGTCGTCGGGGTCCGATACCAGGCACCCGTCCAGCCCGCGGCGCCGAAGGTCGGCGCGCAGCTCGGCGCACTTCTCGGCCGCGCTGGCGCCCGCGAAGCGCACGGGGTAGTCGACGTACGTCACGTCCTCCGCCGGGCGCTCGTCGGCCGGCCAGAGGTCGTCGACGGGGTGACGCTCGAGGAGCTCGACGCGCACGCCGAGCGCCGCCCCCAGCTCGAGCCACGCCTTCACGTCGGGGTACGACTGCAGGCGGGCGTCGACACCCAGCACCGCACCCTGCAGCAGGTGCGCCGCCAGCCACTCCTGCCGCGCCTGCGGCGTCGGCGGGAGCACGCTGATGTCCGCGCCCGCCGTCTCCACGCGGCCCTGCTCGTCGTACCGCCCGTCGAGGAACAGCGCACACGCCTGCCGCGCGACGACGGCGACGCCGGTCGACCCGGTGAACCCCGTCGCCCACGCGAGCCGGCGGGTGGCCGGCGGCGTGAACTCGCGCAGGAACTCGTCCGTCGACGGCACGACGACGCCGTCGAGCTCCTTGTTGCGCATCCACTCCTGGATCAGCTTCAGGTGGCTCACGCGATGCCCCTTCCCGCTCACGGAGCGGCCTCGAGCCCGTACCGCCGCAGCAGCGCGCCGGGGTCGGGATCGCGGCCCATGAAGGCACGGAACGCGTCGTCTGCCGGCACGGTGGCGCCGGCGCCGAGGATCGTGCGGAAGTAGCGGTCGGCAACAGCCGTGTCGTACATCCCGCCGGGCGACGCGGCGAACGCCGCGGCGACATCGGCCGCCATCACGTCCGCCCACAGGTAGCTGTAGACGCCGGCGGCGTACATGTCGGAGACGGTGTGGTAGGCGTGCGGCATGCGCAGGGTGAGGTCGCCGGCCGCGGGCATCCCGAGCTCGCGGAGCACCTCCGCCTCGATGTGGCAGGGGTCGAGGTCGCGCCCGTCGGCGAGCAGGTACAGCCGCATGTCGACGATAGCCGACGCCAGCAGGTCGACGGTGAGGGTGGTGGTGCGGTCGAAGCGCGCCGCCTGCTCGATCCCGTCGAGGAGGGCCCCCGGCATCGGCTCGCCCGTACGATGGTGGCGGGCGAACCGGGCGAGCAGCTCGCGGTCGGCGAGCCAGCGCTCGTTGAGCAGCGACGGCAGCTCGACGAAGTCCCACTCCACCGCCTGGCCGTCGAGCGACGGGAAGCTGCCGGCGTACGAGAGCATGTGGAGCGCGTGCCCGACCTCGTGGAACAGCACGTTGGCGTACTCCCACGGGAGCAGCACCGGCTCGCCCGGCGCCGGCTGCGGCACGCCGGAGAAGACGCAGGAGAGAGGCAGCACCCGGCCGCGAAACGTCTCGGCCGAGCGCAGCACCTGCTGCCACGAGCCGCGCGCCTTCCCCTCGCGGTGCATGAGGTCGAGCCAGAGGACGCCGACGGGCTGACCGGCACGGCTCACCTCCCAGGCGCGCACGTCGGGGTGCCACACCGGGGCCTGCGCCAGCGGCGTGAACGCGTGGCCGTACAGCCGCCCCGCCGCCCAGAACATCGCCGCG
Organism: uncultured Thermoanaerobaculia bacterium; assembly: GCA_964594125.1. Lineage (GTDB taxonomy): Bacteria > Acidobacteriota > Thermoanaerobaculia > Thermoanaerobaculales > Thermoanaerobaculaceae > CAVRZJ01. The sequence continues at coordinate 70,480 of CAZQLL010000008.1, forward strand.
AGCACCGATTCGAGCTCGAGGTGCTCGCGCAGCGCCTCGGCACCCACCCCGAAGCGCGACCGCCGCAGCTTCTCGGCGTAGTACAGGCGGTCCCACGGCGCCAGGGTGATGCCGGCCCCCTCGGCGTCGGCGAGCGCCTGCAGCTCGGCGATCTGCGCCTGCGTCGTGGCGAGCACCGGCGCCCAGACGCGCATCATCAGGTCGAGCGCCGCCTCCGGCGTGCGGGCCATCCGGTCCGCGGTCGCGAGGTGCGCGTACGTCGGGTAGCCGAGCAGGCGCGCCTTCTCGCCGCGCAGCCGGACGATCTCGGCGATCAGCGGCCGGTTGTCGTGGGGTCCGGGGTTTGCGCCGCGCGAGCTCCACATCCGCCACGCGCGCTCGCGCAGCGAGCGGTGCGGCGAACCCGTGAGGACGCTCCACACCGCCGGGCGCGTGTTGGCGATCGCCCACCGGTCGGCATGCCCCTTGGCAGCCGCGGCGGCCGCCGCCGCCGCGCGGGCGCTCTCGGTGAGCCCCGCGAGCCCCGCCTCGTCCGCGAGCAGCACGTACCCCGCGTCCTGCTCGGCGATCAGGTTCGCGTTGAACGTCGCGAAGAGCCGCGCGATGCGGCCGTTGATCTCGGCCAGGCGCGCTTTCGCCGCCGGCGGCAGCCCCGCGCCGCGGCGCTGCAGGCGCTCGCGCAGCCTGGCGGCGAGGCGGCGCTCCTCGGGCAGGAGGCCCGCGCGCTCACTCGCCGCGTGCACCGCCTCGACGCGCGCGACCAACGTCTCGTCGTGCGCGATCTCGTCCTCGAGCGCCGGCTTGAGCGGCGCCACCCGCTGCTGCACCGCGCGCATCTCCTCGCCCGACATGACACTCGAGAAAACGGTCAGCAGGGTCTCGACGCGGGCGAGCTCGCGCCCCGCGTCCTCGAGCGCGGCGACCGTGTTGGCGAACGTCGGCGGCTCGGGCTCGGCGGCGATCGCGCGCACCTCGGCGCTCTTGCGCTCGACCGCGATCTCGTACGCCCGCTCGATTTCCTCGGGCGTCGCGCGGTCGAACGGCGGGAGGCCGCCGTACGGTCCGCTCCACGGCGCGAGCAGCCTCTCGCTCCCGGTTGTCGTGGGATCCGTCATGCCAGCCCTCCCGACCGCCAGCGTCCGCGTCTTTGACCTTTCGCCGTCGCGCGCCACGGTGCCGCGGACCGCCCGCGATGCCTGACTTCGTGTCGGCGTGCGGGCCGGGAGGTGACAACGGCACTCATCGTGGACCTCGCCCCGGAGCCTCCCAGCGCTCCTCCACCAGCTCGAGATCCAGCCACCACTTGCGCCTCGGGTCGGGCCGTCCGTAGCCGAACCAGTCGTCGGCGCGGATCGCCAGGCGGCGGGTGAGCGGAACGTTGCGCAGGCTCCAGCCCACGGCACGGTGGAAAGGCGTGAACGGCTTGTTCCACGGGCACACCTTGACGCAGGTCCCACAGCCGGACCCGAGGCGGTTGCCCACCCGCATCGACGTGCACTTCTCCACGTCGACCGGCCAGCGCTCGTACCCTCTCTCCCGCACCTTCGCGCCGTGCGAGATTGCCTGGGCGGGGCATTCCCGCGCGCACTTCCCGCACTTGGCGCAGAAGTCCTGCAGGCCGAAATCGACGGGCTTGTCGGCGGCGAGCGGCAGGTTGGTGGTCACCACCGCCGCCTTGAAGCGCGGACCCAGGAACGGGTTGAGCACCACGTCGCCCATCCGGCACATCTCGCCCAGCCCGGCCCACAGCAGGATCGGGGGAAGCACCACCTGGTAGTTGGTCACGTGGTGCGCGCGCGCCTCGTAGCCCAGCGAGCGGATGTACTCGGCGAGCATGCAGGCGATGAACGCCGAGTGACAGTACGACATCAGGCTCATCGAGTTGCTGATCCAGTCGCGGCCGGTGAACGCCGCCGCGGTCCTGTAGTCCTGGTCGACCAGGATGGCGATCGCGTTCTCGTGGGCGAGCTCGATCGGCCGGCCGTCGCGGCGCGAGTGGGTGAACACCGAGTACGGCGGCAGCCTGCAGATTCCGACCGCATCGGCCCGCAGGAAGTAGGCGGTCTCCTTGACGTGCCGGGCCATCGCCGCCGGGTCGTCGGTGCCCGGGGCCGGCCGCGGCCGCGGCGCACCGGCCACCGAGTCGGGCGCGCCGAGCCGGTGCGCGACGTTGAACAGCGCCTCGGAGAGCGGGTACTTCTCCTGGAACCGGCCGTACTCCCGCTGGACGACGGGGCCGAAATCGCCGCGCCCGGCGCGGTGGAACCCGCCCTCCCGCTCGTCGACCCGCCGCACGGCCGCGTCGTCGATCCACGTGGTGGGACGATCCACGCGCTTCAGCCGGTGCACGGGGAACGGGTCGGGGCGTCGAGCCCGGCGGGAGCGATGCTCGGACGAGAACACCCTGGTCACGGTCCACCGCCTCCAGGAGACGCAGCGGGCAGCTCGAGTACGGGCACGGCGACGCCCCTACTCCCCGTACACCTCGCGCTCGGCGGCGCGATAGGCGCGCTCGGTCGGCGTGATCCCGAGGCGGCGCGCCTCATTCAGGTTCTCCCACGTGCTCTCGGCGCACCGCTTGCCGACCTTCGCGAGGAGGCGCTCCAGGTTCGCCTCGCGCTGGAGGACGTACTCCTCGTACCCCGCCATCACCCCGGCGATGTTGTGCCACCAGTCGACCTGGTAGAGGATGCCGCGCCCGGCGAGCAGCTTCGCGAGCTCGATCTCCTCCTCCTGGCTCGATGCGCGCAGCACGTTGTTGGCACCGCCCATGACGAGCTTGAAGCGCAGCGAGGGGATGTTCTCCGCGGTGAGCAGTCCGCCGCCGGCCGCCGGCGAGAAGATGTCGGCCTCGACCGCGAGGATCTCCGTAGGCGTGACCACCCGCACCGGCGCGCCGGGGTGCGTGGCGACGAAGCGCTCGACCGCGGCGGCGTCGACGTCGCAGACAATCACGCTCGCGCCGTCGCCGAGGTAGGCGGCGGCGAGCGGTGCGCCGACCGCGCCCAGCCCCTGCACCGCGATCGTCCGCCCGGCCAGCAACTCCGAACCCCACAGGAAGCGCGCCGCTTGCAGCACCGCCTGGTATACGCCGTGAGCGGTCGGCGTGCCGGTCGGGCCGAGCGGCCCCTTCGGCCCGCCGACGAAGTGGAGCGAAAAGTGCTCGTTGACGACATCGGCCAGCTCCGGCGGGAAGCGCATGTCGGGTCCCGCGGTGTTGCGGGTGCGGTCGGTGGCGTAGGCGAGGAAGCCGACCTGATCGAGGTCGTCGAGGTCGACCGGCGGCATCTGCACGGTGGTCTTGCACCCGCCCATCGGGATGCCGGCCGCGACGTTCTTGAAGCTCATCCCGCGCCCGAGGTTCATCCCGTCGACAAATACCTTGAGCTCGCCCTCACCCGGCTCGTGCCGGCGGATCCCGCCCATCACCAGCGACGAGCGCCGATTGTTGACGCCGCGGCGGTAGGAGTGGATGTGGTTGACGAAGCGGATGTCCTTCCGCTCGTGGTAGTAGCAGTCGAGGAGGAGGTGCCTGCCCTTGCGCATGAGCGTCTCGACGCGCCCGAGGTGCGCAGCCATGCCGCGCGCGGCGAACGCTGCCCGCGTCTCGCGGTCGCCGAGCCAGCGCCCGTCGCTCGGCACCAGCGTCCAGGCCGTGAACTCCGAGTTGTAGCGCGCGAAGTCGGTGTCGGCGTCCCACTCGCGCGCGGCGTACAGCGAGAACGTCCCGCGCCGCCGGTCGTGGTGGATCCTCAGACGGTTCAGTCCCTCGGCCCGCAGCACCTCGAACACGCTCGCGCTCACGTCGTGGCTCCTTCTCTCTGCGCGCGGCCGCGCGGCGCCTTCCACACCGCCCGGGCGAGCCGCATCCAGTTGCCGCCGAGGATCGCCTCGAGGTCCCCGTGCCGATAGCCCCGCGCCAGCAGCTTCTCGACGATCGCCTCGAGCTGCTCCGGCTCGACCATGCGCACCGCGTCCCCGTACCCGAGCCCGGGCGGAAAGGTGTGGCGCATCGTCGCGACATACTCCGCGAGCTCCACCTGATCAAAGACGAAGTCGAGGCCGAGCGCGACGTGTTGCGGCCCGACGAGCTGGACGACGTGGTCGAGGTGGCGGACGTAGGACTCCGCCAGGTCGTCGCGGGGGCCGAGGAACGTCGCCAGACCGTTGATGCCGACGACGCCGCCGGTGGCGGCGCAAGCGCGAATAAGGTCGTCCGAGAGGTTGCGCGGGTGCGGGCGTATGGCGGCGGCGTCGGAGTGCGAGAAGATCACCGGCCGCGTGGCGATAGCCAGCACGTCGCGCACCGTGCGGTGCCCGGTGTGGCTCAGGCACACCTGCATGCCGACGCGCTCCATCTCGGCGACCACCCCGCGGCCGAAGACGGTGAGCCCGCAGTCGTCGTCCTGGCACCCGCCACCGACCCGGTTGTTGCGGTTGTAGGCGAGCAGCATCCAGCGCACGCCGAGGTCGTAGTACAGCTCGATCAGGCTCGGCTGGTCGGCGATCGCGTTGGCGCCCTCGATGTCGAAGCCGACCGCGAGGCGGCCGGTCGCCCGTGCCGCCTCGACGTCGTCGGGCGTGGCGATCAGGACGTATTCGTCGGGCCGCTCGAGCAGCCAGTGGCGCAGCGACGCAAGCGTGCGCAGGTGCTGCTCGACGCCCATGTCGCCGAAACCGACGTTGAGCATCACCGCGTCGACGCCGGCGGCGCGATAGCGCGCGAGCTGCGGCAGGAACGCGGTGTCGTGCGGCCGGTCGACCGGCATGCAGCCGTGGTTGTCCCACACCAGGCACGAGTCGAGCAGCGCGCGAGCGGTCGTGGTCAAGGCGTCACCTCCGTCGCGCCCGCGGCGGCGAGCCGGCCGCGCTCGCGCCGCTCGATCGCCCGCACGATCGCCCGCTGCCGCCGCCGGGTGATCGGGAAGCGCCAGATCAGCGCCGCGGCGACGAAGTAGGAGAGCGCCGGCAGCACCGAGTAGGCGAGCATCAGGCCGCGCATGCCGCTCGGTGTCTGAACGGTGGCGCGCGCGTCGAACCCGAACGCTCCGGCGATCGCGAGGCCGATCGCCGCGCCGATGCCGATGTTGATCTTCGAGATCATCCCGTAGAGGGCGAAGTAGGCGCCGCCGTTGTCGGCGCCGAACCGCCACCGCCCGTAATCGACGATGTCGGCCAGCACCGCCGGGCCGGCCACCGGCTCGACCACCACCAGCGCGTTGAGGGCGAGCAGCGTCGCGGTCACCCACACCGCCGCCAGCGGCCCGGGGCGGATCAGCAGGTAGCACAGCACCGCGACACCGGCACCGGCGTACCCGGCTGCCCACACCTGCTGCTTGCCGAACCGCCGGCACAGCGCGCCCCACACCGGGGTCGCCAGGATCGCCACCGGCAGACTGATCACGAGCAGTGCCGAGAGCTTCGAGCCGAGCCCGAGGTAGCCGTCGATGTAGAAGAACACCAGCCCCCAACCCATCCCACCGCCGAGCCCGCCAATCGCGAACATCGCGAGGTAGAGCAGCAGCGGGCGGTTGCGCGTCACGGCGCGGAGCGCCCCGGCCAGCGGGTTCGCCGCCCGCCGCGCCGGCGCGGCCCCGTTCGGCACCACGAGCGCCGCCGCCACGGCGGTCGCCGGCAGTGCCACGGCGGCGAACACCGCCGCCCAGCGCAGCGTCTCGGGAGTGAACTCGCTCGAGCCGAGGAACCATCCCGCGACCATCGGCATGCCGAAGAACGCCCCCATGCCGAGGTAGGTGCCGAGCGCGCGCCAGCTCGCGAGGCGCGTGCGCTCGCCGTAGTCGCCGGACAGCTCCGCCATCCAGGCGGCGTACGGCACTGCCGACATCGACCAGCCGATGTCGGCGAGCAGGAACCAGCCGAGGAAAGACAGGGTGGTCACCGCGCCGACCGGGACGTAGAGGAACCAGCAGGCGACCACGGCGACCACGGCGCCGGCGAGCAGCCACGGCTTGCGGGTGCCGCGGCGGGCGCGCCAGGCGTCCGAGAGGAACCCGATCACCGGGTCGGAGAACCCGTTGAAGACGCGGGCGATCATCAGCACCAGCGCGATCTGCTCGAGCGACAGGCCGAAGTGCTTGGCGTAGATCCCCTGGAGCACCGAGATCGCCGGCCCCATGAGGAACGCCTGCGCGAACGCCGGGGCGGCGTAGGCGGCCAGCACCAGCCGGCCGAGCTTCGCGGGCGCGGGCGTCGCCGTCGCCGGAGTCGGTGTGGGTGGGGCGGTGGGTGTCTCGCTCATCGGCACCTCATGGCTGCAGTCCGAGCGCGGCGGCGAGGAACGCGAGCTGCTCCGCGTGCTGGCGCTCCCGGGCGGCCGCGCCGACCGTCCGGTGCCCGGAGCTCGGGCGCACCCGAACGAGCACCGGCCGCCCCGATGACGAGGCCGCCTGCAGGCGCGCCGCGAGCTTGCGCCCGTGCCACGGCGGGCAGCGCGGGTCGGCCGCGGAGCAGTCGAGCAGCATCGCCGGGTAGGCTACGCCCTCGCGCACGTTGTGGTACGGCGACCACGCGCACAGCAGCGGCGCCATCGCCGGGTCGCGGGGATCGCCGTCCTCGACGCTCGCGACCATCAGCGACACCGGATCGCGCTCCAGCGCGAGCTGGTCGGTGAGCGGGAGCTGGGCGACGACCGCGCCGTAGAGCTCCGGCCGCTGCACCGCCGCTGCCGCCGCGACCTGGGCGCCGCTCGAGACGCCGTGCACACCCAGCCGCGCCGGCGTCGCGGCGCCGCGCGATACGAGGTCCTCCGCGACGGCGTGGAGGTCGTCGAACGCCCGCTGCCTCCTGTCGCGCCGCCCGCCGCGCCACCAGTCGAGGCCGAGCTCGCCGCCGCCGCGCACGTGCGCGATCACCAGCGCGCCGCCCGCTGCCACCCAGGCGGCGAGCGGCGGCGACGGCCACGCCGGCAGGAGCGCGACGTTGAAGCCGCCGAACACCGAGATCACGGTCGGCAGCGGCGCGGCGGCGCGAATGTCGCGCCGGCGCACGACGCGGTACGGGACGCGCGTGCCGTCGGCCGAGACCGCGCTGCGGTCCTCAGCCACGGCGTCGAGGCGGACGGCGGGAGCGGTCAGCGGTGAGCAGGTGCGGCGCGCGAGGTCGGCGCGGTACAGGGCCGGCGCACTCGTCAGGGACGAGAACACGAACACCACCTCGTCGCCGGCCCCGACCGCGACGCACTCCATGAACGCGATCGCGACGGCCGCGGCGCTCACGGTCGAGACCGCGCCCCGCCCGGGAAGCGGGATCTCGCCTTCGACCGCGCCTCCCGCCGTGAGCACGCGCAGCCGCGCGTAGGTGTCCACGAGCTCGACCAGCAGCAGCCGCTCGCCGACCGCGACCAGCGACGCGAGCACGCCGTCGCCCTCGGGAAGCACCTCGCGCCAGGTGCCGCGATCGCGGGGCGTCGCGAGCGGGATCGCGACCACGCGGCCGCGCGGCGCACCGTCGTCGGTGATCGCGACGAAGCGGTCGCCCGCGACGACGCCGCGGAACGAGGCGTTCATGCCGGCGAGGAAGGGCCGCCAGGCGCCCGCGCCGACGTCGAGGATCGCCTCGGGGCGCGGCGCGAGGTGGTCGGCGACGGCCAGCACCCAGCGGCCGCCGCCGGTGGCGACCGGCCAGGCCAGCGGGTGACCGAGCGCCACCGGCTCGGGCCGGGTCGGTGGCGGGTCGCCGAGCGTGTGGCGGTAGATGGCGCTGCCGCTGCCCGCGCCAGCGGACGGGTCGGCGCGAAAGCAGAAGGTTCGGCCGTCGGCGAGCCATGCCGGCGCGCCGCCGCGCCCCGGCGGCATGTTGGCGGCGATCACCGCTCCCGTGGCGACGTCCACCACAGTGAGGCTCTCCTCGCCGGCGCCGCCGTCGGCGCAGGCGAATGCCAGCGCCCGGCCGTCGGGCGACGGGCTCAGCCAGGAGAACAGGGCCGGGCCGGCGCTTGGATCGACCGCGACGCGTCCCGGACCCGCGGGCGTCGCCGCGACCTCGATCACCTCGCCGCCGCCGTCCGCCGCGGCGCGAACGCGGAACCAGCGGCCGCCGCCGTGGCGCGGCGCCGCCACCTCGTGCGCCGGCGCGACCTGGGCCAGAAGCGCCGCGTGCGCGGCGAACCCCGGCAGCGCCGCGAGGTAGTCCGCCGCGAGCCGGTCCTGCTCCGCCTGCCAGGCGAGCGCGGCCGCGCTGTCCTCCTCGAGCCAGGCGTACGGGTCGGCGACGGTGACGCCGCCGAACGTCCGCTCGACCGGCGCCGGCGGGGCGGGCGGGTACTCCAGCCTCATCGCGTGCCGTCCGCCATCGCCGCTCACGTCGCCGCGTCGAGGAACGCGCGCACCGCCGGTACCACGGCCTCCGGATCCATGCACATGCCGTGGTCGCGATCCGGGATCTCGCGAACGACCCAGCCGAGCGCCTCGAGCTCGGGGCGGTGGGCGCGGATTCGCGACGCGATCGGGATTTCGACACCGCCGGCGTCGGAGTCGCCGCGCGCCCCGGCGATCGCCAGGCGCGGGCAGGTGAGGCGGGCGAGCGCCGCGCGCTCAGGCCACCCCTGCACGCTCTCGGCGTACGTCACCCACTGCGCGTACTGCGCCCGGTCGCGCAGCACCGCCAGCGCGTACGAGGGCGGGTCCGCGACGTTGCGCCGCGCGCCCTCGAGCAGCTCGGCGTACGGTCCGCCGAGCGGCGGCCAGCCGCTGCACACGAGCGCGGTGAGGCGGTCGGTGCGGGCGGCGAGCTGGAGGCCGACGCCGCCGCCCCAGGAGTGCGCCCAGTACGCGAAGCGGTCGAACCCGGCGAGGTCGGCGGCACGCAGCAGGTCGGCGCAGACACGGTCGGCGGTGAGCTCGCCGGGCGGGATCGAGCCCGAGCGGCCGATCGACGGGTAGTCGACGAGCAGCACGCGGTAACGGTCGGCGAGGCGGTCGAGGTAGCCGCGCAGCACTGCGGCGCCGGTCTCGCCAAAGATCTCGGCCTGCGACGCCATCAGCGGGAAGCCGAGCAGCAGCGGCACACCGTGGCCGTGCACGGCGACGTGGATCGCGTCGGGCGGGATCGAGCGGGGGTCAGGCAGCATCGGGCGCCTCGTGCATCGTCGCCGCCGCGGCCGTCGCGGCGATCCAGTCGTCGACCAGGTCGGCCAGCACCGGCAGCGTCACCGGCCCGGCGCTCATCAGCGTGTCGTGGAACTCGCGCAGGCGGAAGCGCTCGCCGAGACGCTGCTCGGCGCGCCGGCGGAGGTCGCGGAACGCCAGGTTGCCGACCTGGTAGACGAGCGCCTGCGCCGGCCAGCAGATGTAACGGTCCACCTCCGCCGCGATGGTGACGTCGGGCAGAGCCAGGTGCGAGCGCATCGTCGCGATCGCCCGCTCACGGTTCCAGCCGTGGCGGTGGATGCCGGTGTCGACCACCAGCCGCACCGCCCGCCAGAGCTCCGACTCGAGACGCCCGTAGTGATCGTGCGGCGTACGGTACACACCGAGCTCGGTGCCCAGCCCCTCGCAGTACAGCGCCCACCCCTCGATGCAGGCGCTGTGCCGCATGCCGCCGTGGCGGCGGAACGCCGGCAGGTGCGCGGCCTCCTGCATCAGGCCGAAGTGCATCAGGTGCCCCGGCCACGCCTCGTGCAGCGCCACCGGCACCCACAGGTACGACGGGAACCGCTCCTGGAGCGGGGTCACCCAGTGGATTCCCGCCGCCGAGCGGTCCGCGGGGCTCGGCTGCGCGTACGCCGGCGGCATGCGCTCGGCGATCGCCGCGGGCATCGTCTCGATCCCGTAGGTGATGCGCGGGAGGCGTCCGAAGAACGCCGGCAGGCGCGCGTCGATGCGCTTCGAGAGCACCTCGATGCGCTCCCGCAGCGCCTCCGCCGAGGGGGCGAGGAACTCCGCGCCCGCGAGGCGGCGGCGGTAGCCGGCCACGTCGCCAGGGTGGCCGGCGTCGGCCGCGACCGCGGCGATCTCGGCCTCCAGCCGCTCGATCTCGGCCACGCCGAGCGCGTGGATCGCCTCCGGCCCGTCCCCGGTCGTCGTGAGGCTGCGCACGAGCGCGGCGTACAGCTCGCGCCCGCCGGGGACGTCGGAGCACGCGACGGTGTCGCGCGCGCCCACCGCGAGCGGTCCGGAGACAAACGCCGCGAACCGCACGAACGCCGGCTCCAGCTCCGCTCGCGCGAGCGCGGCGGCGCGCTCCCGCGCCCGCCGCAGCGCCTCGGAGGCGGCCGCCGCCGAGCGCACGAACGGCCCCAGCCACGCCTGCCGCTCGACCGGTCCGGCCACCACGGCGCGGCAGGAGCCCGCCGCGCAGTCGAGGACGATCCGCGGGTAGCGGGTGCCATCGCGGTGGCCGGCGGTCAGGGCGTCGGTCAGATCGGCGAGGTACGCGGGCAGCGTCGCCAGGCGTTCGACGTAGAGCCCCGCGGACGCGGCGTCGTCGACGGACGAGGTGTTGGCGAAGTGCACCGCCGACATCGCCGGCCCATTGGGGAACAGCGAGGGCCGCAGGTGCGCGCGCACCTCGTGCAGCGCCCGCATCGTCTCGAGCTCGTGGCGCAGCAGGGCGGCGGTCGCCCGCTCCTGCGCCGGCAGGCCGCTGGTGTCGATGGCGGCGAGATCGCCGAGCAGCACACCGGCATGGCGGTAGCGGCGGTTGTGGTCGGCCTCCGACTCGCGGAACAGCACGGCATCGGCGGTTGGCTCGCCCGCCAGGACGGCGGTCAGCGGACGCTCGAAGCACTCGAAACGCCAGTACCGCTCGGCGAGGTCGGCGAGCGCCGCGGCGGCGGTCGCGCTCACACCGACCCTCCATGCTCGCGCAGCTCGCCGCGCACGACGTCGAGCAGGAACCCCGGCACCTCGTACGGGAAGTTGTGGCCGGTGCCGGCGGGCGCGACGACACGCCGCGCGGCGCTCGAGACCGTCAGGTAGCGCTCGCGCGAGCGCGTGTAGAAGCGGCGCAGGCGGGCGCGGTCGAGCGGCTCGCGGCGGCCGGCGGCGCGCTCGATCATCGCCGCCGTCGCCTCGAACTCCTCGTCGCCCATCGCGCCGGGCGCCACCAGCAGCACCGGCATGTCGCCGAGGTCGCCCTCGTACAGCACGGTGTACCACGCCGCCCGCGCCAGACCCTCGGCCGACAGCTCGGCGTAGATCGAGAAGCCGGCACACGCCGCTTTCGTGCCGCTCTCGACGGCACGCAGCACCGGCCCGGCCTCCCCGAGCTCGCGCTCTACGATCTCCGTGAGCCGCTGCCACGCCGGCGGCGCGAGGCGCCGCCGCCGGCGCTCGGCGAAGTCCGTGTGGATTCCGACCAGGCGCGGCAGCGCGTTGAGGAGCGCCCCGGAGCGCATCGACGTGAGGACCGGGAGGCGCGGCCCGTAGATGATCGTGTCGGGGGGCGTCGCGTCGACCAGGACCAGCGCCGCCACGCGCTCCGGCCGGCGGCGCGCCATGGCGCCGACCAGCAGCCCGCCGAACGAGTGGCCGACCAGCACGAACGGCCCCTGCTCGCCCGCCGCCGCCAGCGCCGCCCACACCTCGTCGGCCTCGCGCGCGGTGGTGCGCGGGAACGGCCCGACGTCGCTCCACCCGGTGCCGGGCCGGTCGACCAGGATCGAGCGCGCCTCCTGCCGGATCGCGCGGTGCAGGTGGTAGAGCGCGTAGCCGCCGGCATGAGCGCCCGGCACCCACACCACCGGCGGACGCCCGCCGGCGTCGCCCTCGGCGAGCACGTGCACGCGGTAGCCGCCGACGTCGACCAGGCGCCCCGGAGGCGGGTGGTGCGCCCGCACCCGTGCCATGTGCGCAAGGTGCCGCAGCGCCCCGGCCGCCATCGCGGCGGCGACGGCGAGCAGCACCCAGCCCGGGACCGCGAGCCACGGCGTCCCGGCTGCGCGGGCGCCGTACAGGCAACCGGCGCCGGCCAGCGCCGGGACGGCGGCGAGCGGCAGCCCGGCCCACTCGCGGCTGAGGTACGAGAGCGCGGCGTTACCCACTGGAGTTCCCTCCACTGACCCGACTCTAGCGTTTCACGGTCCTGGCCGGCGATCCCTGCCGCCGCCGACTGCGGGGCGGCGGCAGGGCCGGCGCAGCGCGGGCGTCAGTAGCGCCAGGCGAAGCCGAGGCCGACGGTCATCGGCTGCGGCCGGATGGCCGAGGGCACGCCGCCGATCGGGATCGCCGGCGACACCGCGCCGTCCTCGTCCAGCAGGTTCTGGCCGTAGAGCGAGAGCTCGACGCTCCCCAGCGTCATCGCCAGGCGGGCGTTGAGGCCGGAGACCGTGTCCGAGCTCAGGGGCTGCGTCAGCCCGAAGTTGCGGAAGTTGAGGTCGAACGGCCCCGTGGTCTGGTAGTCGACGTGCAGCATTCCCGGCAGGCTGGCCGCCCAGCGGAAGCTCCAGTCGACGGCCAGGCCGTAGTTGTACTCCGAGGCGTAGTCGATACGGTCGCCCTCGACGTGCGCGTACGAGTCGTTGTCGTACGTCGAGTCGTTGTAGTTGCCGGAAAGCGTGAACCGGACCGCCCGGGTCGGCGACAGCGTGAGCTGCAGGTCGACGCCGTTGCCGGTCGCCTTGCCGACGTTGTCGGTGAGCGCGACGTACGTGCCCGGGCACAGCGTCAGCGTCTGGATGTCCTGCCAGTCGTTGTGGTACAGCGCGCCCTGGACGACGACGCGGCCGGAGTCGAAGCTGGCGCTCGAGCCGATCTCGTAGGTCCACAGAGACTCGGGGTCGAAGTCGGTCGGGATGCTGCAGCCCGGCGGCACCAGGTTGAAGCCGCCGCTGCGGAACCCCTTGGCGGCGCTCGCGTAGACCAGCCGGCCCGCGGCCGGGCGGTACGAGAGCACGAAGCGCGGGTTGGTGGAGTCGAAGGTGCCGCTCTGGTCGGGGTTGTCGGCCGGCGGACCGAACTGACCGACGTCGCTCTGCTGCTCGCGCTTGTCGTGGAAGTAGCGCAGGCCGAGCGTCGCGTCGAGCTTCGACGAGAAGGCGTAGCCGAGCTCGCCGAACACCGCGGTCTGCTCGGTCTGCTGGTCCTGGTGCGCGATGAACAGCTCGAACGGGAACGGGTTGGGGGTGGTCACCGACTCGTTGTAGCTGGTGCCGTCGAACTTGCGCCAGTAGGCGCCGGCGGTCCAAGTCAGCTTCGAGTCGCCCTTCGAAGCCAGGCGGATCTCCTCGGACACGGTGTCCGAGTCGCCGCCGTAGGTCAGCGCGACGGTGTCGATGAGACCCGGCGGCAGGTACGGTACGTAGAGAGAGGTGAAGTCGTAGGCGCCGTCGCTCTCGCGGTGGAGGAAGCCCGTGGAGCTCATCACCGTGAAGCTGCCCGCGTCCCAGTTGAGCACCAGGTTGACGGCGCGGTTCTCGTCCTCGATCGGCTGCGGCAGGACGAACGGCGCCGTTCCGTCGAGGTCCCAGAAGTTCTGGTCGTCGTAGTCGCTCTTCTGCGCCTGCAGCATCAGCGACGCCGAGAAGGTGTCGCTGACGATCCACAGGCCCTTGAGGCGCAGCGTGGTGGAGTCGCCCTGGTTGCCGTCCTCGCGGTCCTGTGCGGGGTAGTCGATCCACCCACCCTGGTGCTCCTGGCCGGCGACCACGCGCAGGCCGAACTTCCCTTCGACGACCGGGATGTTCGCTACCAGCGACGCGCGGTACGTCGCCTCGCCGTCCGTGATCGTGCCGTACGCGCTGTCGAAGCGGACGCCGACCGTGTCCCGCTCCGGATCCTTCGTCACGTACTTGATGGTGCCGCCCATCGAGCCCTCGCCATACAGCGTGCCCTGCGGCCCGCGCAGCACCTCGACGCGGTCGAGGTCGAGCAGCCGCACGTCGAGGCCGGCGCCGGACGACTCGGCGTTGACCGGCATCTCGTCGAGGTAGGTCCCGACGGTGGGCAGGTTCTGCGGCGAGGAGATGCCGCGGATCTGCGCCCGCTGCGTGCCCGGGCCGCTCTCGACGATCGACAGCGCCGGGATCGTCGCCGCGATCTGCTGCAGGCTGGTGACGCCCTGCGCCTCGAAGGTCTTGCCGGTAACCGCGGTGATCGACGCCGGCACGTCAAGGATCTGCTCCTCGCGCTTCTGCGCGGTCACCGTGACGTTCTCGAAGAACGACACCATGTCGAGGGCGAAGTCGTGCGTGACCGGCTTCCCGGCCGCCACTGTCACCTGAGCCTCTGCGGTGACGAAGCCGTCGAGGCCGGCGCTCAGCGCGTACGCACCCGGCTCCGCGGCCGTGAACGCGTACGCGCCCTGCGCGTCGGCCGTCGCAGTCCGCTGGGCGCCACCGCTCGCCGCCTTGAGGACCACGGTCGCGCCCGGCAGGGCGCCCCCGTTCCTGTCGCGGACGAAGCCCGACACGGCGGCGGTGCTCTGCGCCCAGAGCGCCTGCCCCATCAGCCCCAGAACGAGTGTCAGAACGATCCGACGAAGTACGCTCGCGTTGCCCATGTCAGCCTCCTTGGCAGACCGGTCGATCGCCTGCGGATATCGTTTCGACTCATCGTTCGGAATCTTAGGTCGAAGAAATCCCGCCTGTCAAGTGTTGAGGCTCGGACTGCCCTGCGAGCACTGCTTCCGGCCCGCGGAGCCACATCCGGCGCATTGTGCCATTTGCCGCGATCGACCGGGTTGGCTGGCTACCGTCGCGACGCGGCGGCGTCCGGCCGACACGAGCTGGCGGTTGTCCAGGGGGCTGGCAGGACCAGGATATGGCGGTAGATGTCGAACGCTTGCAGCGCCAGGGCATCGACGTGATCCTCGCCCAGCTCCTCGATGCGGTCGAGGAGCCAGAGGTTGGAGGCCTGGCGCGCAGCGAGGGAGACGCTGGCAAGGAGCTCGGCGGGGAGATCCCGGCGCACCGCGCCGAGTTCTTGACCGCGTGTAATGAAGGCGACCTCCCACGCATACCGCTTCTCGCGGTACTCGGCGAGCACCTCGGTGCCGGAGGTGTCGAGCGACGCGCGGTTGAGCAGCTTGGCCGCGGCCAGGAGCCACGGCTCACGGGCGCACAGCGCCATGTTCTCGCGCGCGACGTTCTCGAGCGAGCTCCAGAAGGTCGCGGCATCGAGCGCAGCGAGATCGAGGCGCGCGGCGGCGGCGAGCTGCCTCCAGGCCTCCGAAAGGACCGTCGCACAGAGATCGGACTTGTCCGCGAAATAGTAATAGAAGGACGACTTCCCGATCCCGGACCGTTCCGCGATGGCGCCCAGCAGCGCGCCGTCGTACCCCTTTTCGGCAAACTCCACCGCCGCGGCGGCAATGATTACGTGCCGCCTCTCGGCCGGCAGCTTCGCGAAGCGTGGCAGCGCCATGGCTGCGAGTATAGACAAAGTGCCATCTCCACCCGGCAGTGGACTGTGGTGGTCACCATGCCACGTCACCCCGCGATCCCGACGCTGGCGCTCGCCGCCATCACGCTGCTTACCGCCGCCGCGGGAGTGACTGCGGGGCACAGCTCATCGTAACCGGTGGCTTTCGCGCGCGGAATGTCCCTTAGGCAGAGTCGGTTGGAAGGTGGGACACAGCTCCCTCTGACGGAGGCGTGCAATGCTCAGTAGTTGTCGGGCCCGGCGTCTCGTGCTGCTGGTCTCCTCACTCCTGATGGGACGTCCGACCGTGGCCGGGTTCGCCGGCACGGACCTGTTCCTTCCAAACGTGGGCCGCCAGGCGGGAGTCTTCCCGTCCAACTGGTACACGACGGTGTGGATCTACAACCCCGGCAACCAGGCCGCCACCGCCAGGGTCCACCTGCTCACCCGCAACACTGCCAATCTCTCCCCGCCCTCCGTCGACGTCCTCGTCGCCCCCGGCGACACCGAGAAGATCGAGAACGCCGTCGAGTCCCTCTTCCACGTCCAGGTCTTCGGCGCGCTGCGCATCACCTGCGACACCCAGAAGCTGGTCGTCACCTCCCGGACGTACAGCAAGGGCGCGGGCGCCGGCGAGGCAGACTCCGTCGGCCAGGACTTCGCCGGCGTCCCGGCCTCGTTCGCGATCGCGGCCGGCGAGAGCAGCCAAGTACTCGGCGTGCACCAGACGATGCCCGCGGCCCTCTCCGACCACCGCTTCAACTTCGGCTTCGTCGAGACCACCGGGCACACCGTGACGGTGCGCGTCACGGCCTACGACGGCACCAACGCCGAGCAGGGGTTCAAGGACTTCACCGTGCGCGAGTTCTCCCAGCGTCAGGTGGCGTTCAAGGACCACTTCCCCACCGTGTCGACTGAGAACACGCGGCTGAGCGTCGAGGTGATCGCCGGGACCGGCAGGATCATCGCCTACGGCTCCGGGATCGCCAACGGCTCCCAGGATCCAACCACGTTCGAGATGCAGTACAAGGACTCGCTGCTCGGCATCGCAGGAGTGCAGCACGACGCGACGCTGGTCGGGGACGGGACGGCAGGGGCGCCCCTCGGTCTCGCCGACGCCGCGGTCACCCAGACGAAGCTGGCGGCGGGCGCCGCGGGCGGCGCCCTTCAGGCGCAGGCCGCCGCTCCCGCCCCGGGCCAGGTGCTCGCAACCGACGGCACGAACCTGGTGTGGCAGAACGCGGCCGCGGGGGACATCACCGCCGTGACCGCCGGTACGGGCCTGACCGGCGGCGCCACCTCCGGGGACGCGATCCTGGGGATCGCCGTGGGCGGTGTCGGCACCGCGCAGCTCGCCAACGCCGCGGTGACCAACGACAGAGTGGCGAGCGGCATTGCATACTCGAAGCTCTCCGGAGCGCCGACGTCACTGCCCCCGAGCGGCCCGGCAGGAGGGGCGCTCACCGGCAGCTATCCGAATCCAGGGCTCGCGCTGCCGTTCGGCGGCTCGGCCGGTACCGCCGCCGGCACGCCGGTATTCGAGATCACCAATACCTCGGCGGGTTATGGCATCAAGGGCAACGCCAACAACGTCGGCGTTTACGGGGAGAGCTCCAGTAGCCGAGGCGTCTACGGCGTGGGAGGCGCTTACGGCGTCTACGGGCAGGGCGGCGAGGGCGTCCACGGCCAGGGGGGTGCAACCGGAGTGTTCGGCTCCGGCGACGACTACGGCGTCTACGGCTCGGGCAGCAACCGCGGTGTCCGCGGGGTCGGCATGGTCGGCGTGGAGGGGAACGGGGACTTCGACCTTCTCGGCTCCGGCGTTGCTGGCTCCGGGTATAGAGGCGTCTACGGCAACGGTGTTTTCGGCGTCGAAGGCGCCGGTACGCTCTACGGTGTCTTTTCGAATGGCAACTTCGGCGGCACCGGCGCCAAGTACTTCGTCGAGCCGCACCCGATCGATCCGAGGAAGGAAATCCGCTTCGTCTCGCTGGAGGGACCCGAGTCGGGCACCTACTTCCGCGGCAGTGCGCGCACGGTGAACGGCGTGGCGGCGATCGAGGTGCCGGTGTCGTTCCGCATGGTCAGCGACGAGGAGAACCTCACGGTCGTGGCGACGCCGACGGGCGAGCTCGCGATGATGGCCTGCATCGAGAAGTCGCTCGACCGCATCGTCATCCGCTCGTCGAAGGACGTCGAGTTCGACCACGTCGTCAACGGCGTGAGGAAGGCCTTCAAGGACCATGAGGCGATCTCGGAGAATATGGACTTCGTGCCCAACTCCGCCACCGACGACCATTTCACCAAGGGCCTGCCTGCCGAAAGCATCCGCCGCCTGAAGGCGAACGGCATCCTCAACGAGGACGGCACCATCCGGCTGGACACCGCGCAGCGGCTCGGCTGGACAGAGCTCTGGACGGAGCCCGAGCCGCGCGCAGCCGCCTCGGCCAAGTAGGCCGACTCCTGACGCAGGGGTAGCGCAGGCGCCGGCGCTGGGCGGGCGCTCGCTGGTGACCGTGATGACCCTTGCGGCGCCCGCCGAAACCGCGAAACCTACGCGAGAGGGTGCCGCCACAGCAGGTCGGGGAAGCGCGCGAAGTCGCGGTCGGTCGTGACAAGGACGCTGCCGGTCTCGATGGCGAGCGCCGCGAGATAGGCGTCCGGCACCAGGTTCCCCTTGACGCCGGTAGCACGACACAACTGCGTGAAGATCTCCCAGTGCCGCGGTCCGGGCGCAAGCACCACGCAATTGGGCTGGTCGCGGAGCTCGTTCGCGAATGCCAGCGCTGCCTTCATCGGGCTCGGCGGATCGAAGACCCGCGGGTGGGTGACGATCCGCAGAAAACCGCTCAACACCCATTCGGAGAGCCCGAACGCCTGCGGGGACTTCAGAGCTCCCTCGATCCATCGCTTCATGGCGGAATGCCCGGGAGCGTCAGCCCGATGAGCGTAGACGAGGACGTTGACGTCAATCAGTACCACTGGCGCTCTCCATGAGCTCGAGCAGGGAAGCCGTGTCGTCGAGGTCGACGCCCGGGCGGGGGCCGTTGCCGTCCACCGTGGTGAGCCGTAGGCGCCGGCGAGGCGGGCGGGCAACGCCTCGGGCCAACGTCTCGCGCAGCGCGTCCTCTATGACAGCGGTCAGCGTGCGACCCGAGGTAGCCGCCGTTTGTTTTGCTGCGGTCAGAAGCTGGTCGTCAAGGCGGATGGTCGTTCTCATGCATCAAAGCATATGGATCAGGCATTAAAGTGTCAATCGGTCTCGCACCCTTTCGGTAATCCAACCCGGAGGTTTCGGGAACCTCCCCGCCGGCGGCGTTGACAGAGCCCGTGCGCGGGTGCCCCATCTCGGAGCGCTCTACGAGGCCGGCGGCGCCGAGGCGACCGACCGCAACGGCAAGCGACTATAGGTCACGCTGCCGGCGCCATCCTCGTAGCCGACAGCGTAAATTCCGATCGGCCCCGTTGAGCGTTGTCACTTTGGATGCGCGCTTCGACGCGCAGGTCGAGCCCGACTCCGGGAATTCAAGGCGTTCTTGCACTTGTTGCCAAACGTGACGTCCCCTCAAGAGGAGGCTCTCCGTGCACAGCCGCTTGCGCTCGCACCTGGCAGCCGTCTGGCTGCTTGTCGCCGGGTCGGCACTCGCCGGGTTCTCTGGTACCGACCTGTTCCTGCCGATGGTCGGCAGACAAGCCGGCGCCTTCCCGTCCAACTGGTACACCACCGTCTGGATCTACAACCCCGGCGCCAACGCGGTGACCGCGAGGATCTCCCTGCTCGAGCGCAACACCGCTAACCCCTCGCCTCCCTTCGTCGACGTCCTCATCGCCCCCGGCGACACCGAGTTGCTCGAGAACGTCGTCGAGACGCTCTTCCACGTCGAGGTGTTCGGCGCGCTGCGGGTGACCGCGCCGGAGAGACTCGTGGTTACCTCCAGGGTGTACTCCAAGGCCGTGGGAGGCGACGACGCGGATTCGGTCGGCCAGGACTTCGCCGCCGTCCCCGCCTCGTTCGCCATCGGCGCCGGCGAAAGCACCCAGGTGCTCGGCGTGCACCAGACCCTCCCGGCAGCCCTGTCCGACTTCCGCTTCAACTTCGGCTTCGTCGAGACCACCGGCCACACGGTGACGGTGCGAGTCACGGCGTTCGACGGCAACAACGTCGATCAGGGCTTCAAGGACTTCACCGTGCGGGAGTTCTCCCAGCGCCAGGTGGCGTTCAAGGACCACTTCCCCACCGTGTCCACGGAGAACACGCGGCTGAAGGTGGAGGTGATCGCGGGCACCGGCAGGATCATCGCCTACGGCTCCGGAATTGCCAACGGCTCCCAGGATCCCACCACGTTCGAGATGCAGTATGCGGACAAGCTCCTCGGCATTGCCACCGTGCAGCACGACGCGACGCTGGTCGGCGACGGCACGGCGGGGGCGCCGCTCGGTCTGGCCGACGCCGCGGTGACGCTTGCCAAACTCGCCACAACCAACACCCCGGTGCCGGCACCAGCGAGCGATGTCGCTGCGCTTGCTGCCGGGACACTCAGTGTGCTGACGACCGACGGCAGCGCGCTGTTGTGGCAGCCGGCAGCGATCGGCGACATTACCGCGGTGAACGCCGGGACAGGTCTGAGCGGCGGCGCCACCTCCGGGGACGCGGTCCTGGGGATCGCCCCTGGCGGTGTCGGCACCGCGCAGCTCACCAACGCCGCAGTGACCAACGACAAGGTAGCGAGCGGAATCGCGTACGCCAAGCTCAGCGGAGCGCCCTCGTCGCTGCCGCCTTCGGGCGTTGCTGGTGGGGCGCTCTCGGGGACCTTTCCGAACCCCGGGATCGCAGGCGGCCAGGTGGTCAAGAGTCTTAACGGGCTGAAGGACGACGTCACGCTAGCCGCGACCGGCGCCGTGACGCTCACGCCCTCCGGCAACACGCTGACGATCGGATCGAGCGGGCTGGCGCTCCCGTATGCCGGCGCGGCGGGCACATCGGGGGTAGCCTTCGAGGTCTCGAATTCGTCTACCGGCGTCGGCATCAAGGCCAATTCGACAAACACGGCTGCCATCTGGGGCTACAGCGTGAATAGCAGGGGAGTCTGGAGGCAAGGTGGCGCCTACGGCGTTCGCGGCGACAGCAGCACCACCGGCGTCCACGGACAAGGCGTTGCGTATGGCGTCTACGGCGCCGCCACCAACTCCGGCGGCTATGGCGTCTATGGCATCAACAGCACCAGCTCGGGCACGCGCACGTATGGCAGCGGCGGCCTCTATGGCGTCAGGGGTACCACCACCGCCCAGGGGTTCGGCGTCTATGGCGACGACAACGGCAACGGAGGCACCGGCGTTTACGGCTCCAGTGTCACCTATGGCGTCTCGGGCTACAGCCCCGCAGGGATCGGGGTCTCCGGCGGCAGCGACACCGGCTACGGCGTCCAGTGCTTCGGCAACGGCGGTTACACCGGGTCCTGGAGCAACCGCTCGGACGAGCGACTCAAGCAGGGCGTCTCGACGCTGGTCGACGCGCTCGATGTCGTGCTGGCCCTGCGCGGCGTCAGCTTCACCTGGCGGCGCAACGAGTTCCCCGAGCAGCACCTCAACAACGGCCCGCAGATCGGCTTCATCGCCCAGGAGGTCGAGCCGATCCTCCCGGAGGTTGTCACCACCGATCCCAAGGGACTCAAGGCGATCGACTACTCCAAGCTCACGCCGGTGCTCGTCGAGGCGATCAAGAGTCAGCAGGCGATCATCGAGCGGCATGAGAGCAACGAGGCCGGGCTCCGCTCGGCCCTCACCGACATTGCTGCCGAGGTGAGGCGTCTCAGCGCCGAGGTCGAGGTGCGACAGGGGGAAGGGAGGCGACCCGACCCCGGCCGCTGAAGCGCGGCGGATCCGGGCGCCGCCATTGCTCGCGACGAAGCGCCGGCCTGACCGGAATGACGGAGATGGCGCCGCGGTTGTGCAGACGTAGGTCATGAGTCTCAGCACGGGACAAACGCTCGGTTCCTACCGAATCTCGAGCCGCCTCGGCGCCGGCGGCATGGGCGAGGTGTGGCGTGCGACCGACACGCGCCTCGACCGCGAGGTGGCCCTCAAGGTGCTGCCGGAGGGGTTCGCGGACGACCCAGAGCGGCACGCCCGCCTCGAGCGCGAGGCGAAGGTGCTGGCGTCGCTCAACCATCCCAGCATCGCGACGCTGTTCGGCATCGAGCACGTCGGCGGGCAGCACGTGCTTGCGATGGAGCTGGTCGAGGGCGAGGAGCTGACCCGTCTGATCGCGCGCGGGCCGGTCGCCGTGACCGAGACGATCGCCATCGCCGCCCAGATCGCCGACGCCCTCGAGGCGGCGCACGAGAAGGGGATCGTCCACCGGGATCTCAAGCCAGCCAACGTGAAGGTCCGCACCGACGGCACCGTCAAGGTGCTCGACTTCGGCCTCGCGAAGGCGTGGGACGAGGACGCGGCCGGCAACGACGCCTCCCACTCCCCGACTCTCACGCACCAATACACCCGCGCCGGCGTGGTGCTCGGCACCGCGGCGTACATGAGCCCGGAGCAGGCGCGCGGCAAGCCGGTCGACCGGCGTGCCGACATCTGGGCGTTCGGCGCTCTCCTTTACGAGATGCTGACCGGCCGGCTGGCGTTCCCCGGCGAGACCGTCTCCGACACGATCGCGGCGCTGCTCGCCCGCGAGCCCGACTGGGGCGCACTGCCGGCCGGCACGCCGGCGCCGCTGCGCCGGCTGCTGCGCCGCTGCCTCGAGAAGGACCCGCGCCGGCGCATGCGCGACATCGGCGACGCCCGGCTCGAGCTGGACGAGGCGCGGTCCGCCCCTGCGTCCGAGGAGACGCGGGCGTCCGTTCCTGCCGCGCCGCAGCGGCCCGCGTGGCGAGTGGCCGGCGCGGCGGCGGTCGCCGGCGTCGCGCTGGCGGGCCTCGCCGCGCTGGCGCTGTGGCCGCGTGGCGCTGGCCAGGAGACGCGCGTGCGGCGGTTCGAGATCTCGGGCGGCACCTTCAACGAGGTCGCGAATGCGGCGATCTCCCCCGACGGGCAGGTGATCGCGATGCGCGGCGACACGCTCGGCGGGAAGTTGCTGCTGCGCTCGCTGGACGACTTCGCGGCGCGGCCGCTGGGGAACTCCACGCGGGCGGTCAATCCCTTCTTCTCACCCGACAGCCGTTCCGTCGCGTTCTTCGGGCCGGATGGGCTGGTGCGGACGTCGATCTCGGGAGGTGCGCTGCAGCGCGTCTGCGAGGCCGCCGTCTACGGCAGCGGCGCCTGGGGCCCCGACGGCACCATCGTCTTCGCCGGTGGTCTCGTGGAGGGCGCGGCGTTCACCGGGCTGATGCGCGTCGCGGCCGAGGGCGGCGCTCCCCGGGTGCTCACGACTCCCGATCCCGCGGCGGGGGAACGCCGTCACGCCTGGCCGATCTTCCTTCCCGGCGGCGACACCGTCCTCTACACCGTGCTGCTCACCGAGGGCATGCGCATCGACGCGGTTTCGCTCGCCTCGGGGAAGCGCCTCGGCACGGTCACGGCGGGGGCTCACCCGCGCTACGCGGCCTCCGGCCACCTGCTGTTCTGGGACGGCCGCGACACCAACCTGCTCGCCGCCCGTTTCGACCCCGCCACGCGCACGCTGGGCGGCGCCGCGGTCACCGTGCTGCCGAGCCTGCCCTCGTTCAGCGACGGCAGACTCGCCTACGACGTCTCGCTCGACGGGACGCTGATCTTCGGCACGGCGCAGCTCGCGATGGACGCCTTCACCGTGGTCTGGGTCGACCGCGCCGGCCGCGAGAGCCCGCTCCTCGACGAGCCCGCGAGCTGGACCCAGCCGCGTCTTTCTCCCGACGGCGGGCGGCTCGTCCTGCGGCGCGCGGCGAGCCCGAACTGCGGCCTCTGGATGCTCGACCTCGAGCGCCGCATGCTGTCGCGGTTCACGACCGCGGGCGACACCCACGATCCCATCTGGTCGCCCGACGGCCGCTGGGTCGTGTTCTCGTGGGCGGGCACGGCGACGCACGGCATCGTCCGCCAGCCCGCCGACGGCAGCGGCGCTGCCGAACTGCTCGTCGAGAGCGTCGAGCACCGCCTGCTGCCGCGCGCGTTCTCGCCCGACGGCAGGACGCTGATCGTGGCCACCAGCGACCTGGCGACCAACGGCGCCGACCTCGCGGTCCTCGCCCTCGACGGCACCCGCACGCTCTCGCCGCTGATCGCCACGCCGTTCCAGGAGGACCACGCGGCGTTCTCTCCCGACGGCCGTTTCCTCGCCTACACGTCCGACCAGTCCGGCCGCCTAGAGGTCTACGTACGCCCCTACCCACTGCCGGGCGCGATCGTGCAGGTGTCGAACCACGGCGGTACCGGTCCGCGGTGGTCGAGCGACGGCCGCGAGCTCTTCTACGCCCAGGAGGACACGCTGATGCGCGTCGCCGTCGACACGCGTGGCGGCTTTCGCGCTTCCGCTCCCGAGCGCCAGCTCGCCGGCAACTATGTCTGGGCGCGACAGAACAACCTCGACCTCACCCGCGACGGCGACCGCTTCGTGATGATCCGTCGGCCCGGCGACGCCAGTGCGGTGCCGACGCTGAAGGTCGTCCTCGACTGGTGGCCGGAGCTCAGTCGGCTTGCGCCGGCGGGATTGCAGTCATGAGCCTCGCTCCCGGCTCCCGTCTCGGCCACTACGAGGTCGTCGCCAAGCTCGGCGAGGGCGGGATGGGCGAGGTGTGGCACGCGACCGACACGCGACTCGGCCGCCAGGTGGCGCTCAAGCTGCTCCCCGAGGACTTCGTCGTCGACCCCGAGCGCCACGCCCGCTTCGAGCGCGAGGCCAGAGTGCTCGCCTCGCTGAGTCATCCCAACATCGCCGTGCTCTTCGGCCTCGAGCACCTGCAGGCGATATCCGGTGCCGGCGAGGGGGCAGGCAAGCTGCCCCCCTACACCACAGGCCCTTCCGCCTCCGACCCGGGCCACGGGCTACGGGCCACGGGCCACGACATGGGGCGCGCCACCGGCGCGCTCCATGTCCTGGTCATGGAGCTGGTCGAGGGCGAGGACCTGGCGGCACGCGTCGCGCGCGGCCCGCTCCCGGTCGACGAGTCGCTCGCCATCGCGCTGCAGGTGGCCTCGGCGCTCGAGGCGGCGCACGAGAAGGGGATCGTCCACCGCGACCTCAAGCCCGCCAACGTCGCCGTCACCCCGGACGGCACCGTCAAGGTGCTCGACTTCGGCCTCGCCAAGGCGTGGGAAGCCGACGCCGGGACCTCCAACCCGTCGCTGTCGCCTACAATCACCTCGCGCAACACTCGCGAGGGGGTGATCCTCGGCACCGCCGCCTACATGTCGCCGGAGCAGGCGCGCGGCAAGCCCGTCGACCGCAGGACCGACATCTGGGCGTTCGGCTGCCTACTCTACGAGATGCTCACCGGCGCCCGGACGTTTGCCGGCGACACCGTCACCGACGTGATCGCCGCCGTCGTCACCCGCGACCCCGATTGGAGCGCGCTGCCGCCGGTACTCGGTGAGCGCACCCGCGAGGTGCTGCGCCGGTGCCTGGAGAAGGACCCCAAGCGCCGTTTCCGCGACATCGGCGACGTCCGCTTCGAGCTCGAGGAAGGCCGGAAGCCGAGCGCGGCCGTCCCGAGCACAGCACCGCCGGCGGCCGCGGTTGCCGTCGCGCCGGCACGCGCGGCGCGACGCCCGCTCGCGTGGCTGGGCGGCGCGGCCGGCGTGCTCGCGCTGGGCACCGCGATCGGCTGGCTGGCCGCGCCGCGCCCCGCCGATCGCCGCGTCGTCGAGTTCGAGCTCCAGTCGCCCGCCGGCACCGCGTTCTACCTCGACCCCGAGCGGCCCGGCGCCGCCGTCGTGTCGCCGGACGGTGAGGCCGTCGCCTTCACGGCGGAGGCGAAAGGGGTGGTTCAGCTCTACGTCCGGCCGCTCGCCTCGGCGGCGGCGCGGCCCGTCCCCGGCACAGACGGGGCGCAGTACCCGTTCTGGTCGCCGGACTCGCGCTCGCTCGGCTACTTCGCCGGGGGCAAGCTGAGAAAGGTGCAGGTCATGGGCAGCGCCAGCCCGCCGGTGACGATCTGCGACGCCGAGGAGGTGAAGGGGGCGAGCTGGGGTGCGGCCGGCTTGATCGTCTTCGCGCCCAACGCCTCCAGCGTTCTGATGCGGGTCCCGGAGGCGGGCGGCACCCCCGCGGCGACGACGCAGTTCGACACGACGCTGAACGAGGAGTCGCACCGCCACCCCCGCTTTCTCCCGGACGGCCGGCACTTCCTCTACCTCGCCAGGGTCAACGGCGGCTCGAACGAGAACGGCGTCATGGTCGGCTCGATCGACGGCGGCCCCGGCACGCTGCTCCTGCGCTCCCCGGCCGCTGCGCAGTACGCCGACGGCCATCTGCTGTTCCTGCGCGAGGGGACGCTGATGGCGCAGCCGTTCGACGCGTCGCGCCGGCGGCTCTCGGGCGAGGCCGTGCCGGTCGCCGACGGGGTGAGCCTGGTCTCCAACGCCACCGCGCTCGCCGTGTTCTCGGCCTCGGACGACGGCATCCTCCTCTATCAGTCGGGCGGGACGACGGCGACGCGCAAGCTGGTCTGGCGCGACCGCGAGGGCCGGGTGACCGGCGCGCTCGGCGACGAGGCCGTGTACTACGACGTCTCGCTCTCGCCGCTGGGCGACCAGGCGGCGGTGACAGTGGCGGGTTCCTCGGGGGCCGGCGACGTCTGGGTGTACGACATCGCCCGCGCCGTGCGCACCCGGCTGACCTTCGATCCCAGCGACGAGTGGCGCGTCGTCTGGTCGCCGGACTCGAAGATGCTCGCCTTCGCCTCCGACCGCGCGGGCCACTACGACCTCTACACGCTCGCCGTCGGCGGGTCGCAGCCCGAGGAGCTGCTCTACGCCTCCGACAACGTCAAGGTGCCGTGCAGCATCTCACCGGACGGGCGGACGCTGCTCTTTCAGGAGCAAAGCCGCGAGACCGGGTGGGACATCTTCGCGATTCCGCTCGCTGGCGAGCGCACGCCGCGACTGTTAGTCAGTGCCGCCAGCGACCAGGGCCTGGCGAGCTTCTCGCCGGACGGCCGCTGGGTCGCCTACTCCTCCAACGAGTCGGGACACCTGGAGGTGTACGTCGCGCCGTTCCCGGGACCCGGCCGCAAGTGGCAGGTCTCCACCCGGGGCGGGTACTGGCCCACCTGGCGCGCGGACGGGCGCGAGATCACCTACCTGGACACCGCCGGCACCATCACCACGGTGCCGGTCGAGACGCGCGGCGACGCGTTGAGCGCCGGCATGCCGCAGCCGGCGTTCCTGCTGCAGCCGCCCGAGACCAACAACTCCCGCTTCACCGTGAGCGCCGACGGCTCGCGGTTCCTCGCGATCGAGCCGGTCCAGGCCCTGGTCCGGCCGCCGCTCACGGTGGTCGTGAGCTGGACGGCGAGGCTGGCGAAGTGAGCGGCCGCGCGCGGCCGGACCGCCGATGACGCTCGCTCCCGGCACGCGGCTCGGCCACTACCAGGTGGTCGGCAAGATCGGCGCCGGCGGCATGGGCGTGGTCTGGCGCGCCAGTGACACCAAGCTCGGTCGCGACGTGGCGCTCAAGGTGCTGCCGGCGGAGATGACCACCGACCCCGATCGCATCGAGCGCTTCCAGCGCGAGGCGAGGGCGCTCGCCGCACTCGACCACCCCGGCATCGTCACGGTGTACTCGGTCGAGCACACCGAGGGCGTTCACTTCCTCACGATGCAGCTCGTCGAGGGGCAGCCGCTCGACCGCATCATCCCCGCGGAAGGCCTGCCGCTCGAACGGATCGTGACGATCGCGACCGCCCTCGCCGAGGCGCTGTCCGCCGCGCACGAGCGCGGCATCGTCCACCGCGATCTCAAGCCGTCGAACGTGATGGTGAGCTCGGACGGCCGCGTCAAGGTCCTCGACTTCGGTCTGGCGAAGGTGTCGGAGCCGGGGACGGAGCCGGAGGCGACCGTCTCGCACGTGCTGACGCAGGCGGGCGCGGTGATGGGGACGATGCCGTACATGTCGCCGGAACAGGTGTCGGGACGCCCGGTGGACCAGCGGACGGACGTCTTCGCGCTCGGCGTGATCCTCTACGAGATGGCGACGGGCCGGCGTCCGTTCCACGGCGCGTCTTCGGCCGAGCTCGTCTCGGCGATCATGCGCGACACGCCGGCGGGCGTCGCTGACCTGCGGGCCGACGTGCCGCCCGCGCTGGCGCGCGTCATCGGGCGCTGCCTGGAGAAGGACCCGCGCAAGCGGATGCAGACCGCGCGCGACGTCGGCAACGAGCTCGCCGACCTCGCCCCCTCGGCGGCGCCGCCGCGGAGCGCGGCGCCCGACTCCGGCGCCTCCCGGGTGGAAGAGGGGTTCCGGATCGCCGTGCTGCCGTTCAGGTACACCGGGGGCAACGCCGACCTAACGTCCCTCGCCGAGGGATTGACCGAGGAGATCGTCACCGGCCTGGCTCGCTTTTCGTACCTTCGAGTGATCGCGCACGGCTCGATCGCACGCCATGCCGGTGAAACAGCGGATGTTCGCGCGGCAGGCAACGCGCTGGGCGCGCGCTACGTGATGGAAGGGAGTCTGCGCCAGGCCGGAGCGAAGCTGCGTCTGGCGGTGCAGCTCGTCGACACCACGTCGGGCGCCCATCTGTGGGCCGAGAACTACGAGCGCACGTTCAGTCCCGACGCCCTCTTCGAGCTGCAGGACGAGCTGGTTCCGCGGATCGTGTCGACGGTGGCTGATCAGAACGGCATCCTGACTCGCCGGATGAGCGCGACGCTGCGCGGCAAGAGTGAAGACGCCCTGACACCGCACGAGGCCGTGCTCCGCGCCTTCAGCTACTTCGAGCGTGTGACTCCCGACGAGCACCTGGTCGTGAGACGAATTCTCGAGCGCGCCGTCCGCCACGCTCCGGACCACGCCGACGCCTAGGCGATGCTGTCTCTCATGTACTCCATCGAGTTCGCCGACGACTTCAACCTCGGGCCCGATCCGCTCGACCGCGCGCTGGCCGCGGCACAGCGCGCCGTGCGCCTCGCGGCGACCCATGCCCTCGGACATTACGCGCTGGCCTTCGTCCATTTCCTCAGGAAGGAGATGGTCCCCTTCCGGGCCACGGCGGAGAAGGCCCTGGCGCTCAATCCCATGGACGGATCGATCATGGGCATCCTCGGGGTGCTCATCGTTCACTCCGGCGAGCTGGAGCGCGGGTGTCGGCTCGCGGAAGCGGCCATGCAGCTCAATCCCGCCTTCCCGGGACTGTTTCGCTGGCCCGCGTTCACGAAAGCCTATAGCGAGGGCCGGTACGCGGAGGCGCTCGAGCTGGCAGTCCGCATCAACATGCCCAACTACTTCTACGCCCATGCCGCGCGGGCGGCGACGCTCGGCCAGCTCGGCCAGCGCGAGGCTGCGCAGAACGAGCTGCGGGAGCTGCTCGCGCTCCGTCCCGATTTCGCCACCGAGGCGCGCCGCGAGTACTCCAAGTGGTACGACCCCGAGCTCGTAGAGCGCACGCTCGACGGTCTGCGCAAGGCTGGGCTGGACGTGCCGTTCGAGGAGACAGGCGCGGCGCCCGCGTCTGCGCCCGCTCCTGCCCGTGCCGCCGCGCCGAGCGCGGCCGACGAGGCGCGAGCCCAGGAGGGGTTCTGGGTCGCCGTGCTGCCGTTCAGGCACTCTGGCGCCGATCCGGCCCTGGAGGCGTTGGCCGAAGGGGTCACCGACGAGATCGTAACCGGGCTGTCGCGGTTCTCCTACCTGCGGGTGATCGCGCGCAGCACCACGTCGCGGTACGCCGCGGCCGCCGGCGATTCACGCGCCATTGCCCACGAGATCGGCGCACGCTTCGTGATGGAAGGGAGCGTCCGGCACGCGGGCGGGCAGGTGCGCATCGCGGTGCAGCTGGTCGACGCAACGACCGGCGCCCACCTGTGGGCCGAGACCTACAACCGTCCCTTCCGGCCCGAAGCGATCTTCGAGCTGCAGGACGACCTCGTTCCGCGCATCGTCTCCACCAGCGCCGATCACTTCGGCGTACTCGCGCGCGCCATCAGCGAGGCGGTGCGGGGAAAGCCGAGCGATCAGCTCACGCCGTACGAGGCGCTCATGCGCGGGTTCGGGTACCACTTCCGGCTCAGCCCCGAGGAGCACGCCGAGGCGCGTGAGGTGCTCGAGCGGGCGGTCGAGCGGGCGCCCGGGAACGCCGACTGCTGGGCGATGCTGTCCTGGGTCACCTCCCACGAGCACGGGCACGGCTTCAACCCGAGGGCGGGGTCGCTCGACCGCGCGCTCGCGGCAGCGCGTCGCGCGGTCGACCTCGCCCCGTCGAACCACCTTGCGTACCAGGCCCTGGCCGTCGCGCTCTTCTTCAGGAAGGAGACCGCGGCCTGCCTCGCCGCCGCCGAGCGGGCGATCGCGTTGAACCCGCTCGACGGCAGCAACGAGGCGATGTTCCTCATCACCTTCAGCGGAGACTGGGAACGCGGCGTATCGCTCTTCCGCCGCGCCATGGACCTCAACCCCCACCACCCCCGGTGGTACGAGCTCATCGTCGGCCTGAACGAGTTCCGGCTCGGCCGCTATCGCGCGGCGGTGGACGAGATCGTCAGCGCCAACGTGCCCGAGAGCTTCTGGAGGAGCGCGGTGCTCGCCGCGGCCTACGGACAGCTCGGCGACGGCGCCGCCGCGCGAGGGGCGCTGCACAGCCTGCTCGCCGAGCGCGCCGACTTCGCGCGAACCGGACGCGAGCACTTCGCGAAGTGGTTCGACGAGCGGCTCGTCGATCACCTCATGGACGGACTCCGCCGGGCGGGTCTGGCCGAGGCCACCCCCGCCGCGCCGGACGACGTGCCGGTGGGGCCCGTCCCGGCGTCCGCACGGGTCGCGATCGCGGTGCTCCCGTTCGCCGACATGAGCGCGACGAAGGACCAGGAGTACCTCTGCGAGGGGATGGCCGAGGAGATCATGACCGCGCTCGTGCGCGTCGACGGAATCCGGGTGGCGTCGCGGACGTCGGCGTTCCGGGCGCGGCGGGAGAACGACGACCTGGCCGCGATCGCCGGCGCCCTCGCCGTGGGCCACATCCTCGAGGGCAGCGTGCGGACGGCGGGCGACCGGCTGCGGGTCACCGCGCAGCTCACCGATGTGGCGAGCGGCTACCAGCTCTGGTCGGAGCGCTTCGACCGCGGCGCCGCCGACGTCTTCGCCGTCCAGGACGAGATCGCGGCCGGAGTCGTCGAGGCCGTCCAGGAGCGCCTCGCCCCCGGCCGCCGGGCGATGACCGCGCGGCCGCGGGTCGGCAACCTCGAGGCCTACCGTCACTACCTTCAGGCCCGCCACCTGCGCTACACCAAGAACGACCACGGCGGCGCGCTGCGCTGCTTCGAGCGGGCGCTCGATCTCGACCCCACGCACGCGCCGTCGTGGGTGGGTCTGGCCGAGATCAAGGTGCTGCTCGCGTACTACGGCCTGATGCCCGCCCGCGAGGCCTACGAATCGGCGCGCGCGGCGCTGGCGACGGCGGCGCGTCTCCACGGCGAGTCGGCCGTGGCGCTCCACGTCGAGGGGATGATCGCCGCCGCGAGTCGTGACTGGCCGGCCGCAGAGCGTCTGCTGCACCGCGCCGTCGCTGTCGAGCCGTCCTACGTACCCGGTTGGTGCTGGCTCGGGGTGATCGCGACCCTGCTGGGTCGCGACGAGGAGGCGGAGCGCGCACTCCGGCAGGCGCAGGACCTCGACCCGCTCGCGCCGTTCCCCCACGCGATGACCGGGATGTGCCTGCTCGCCGCCGGAAGGCCCGAGGACGCACTCCGCCACTTCGTCCAGGGACAGGCCTTCGACCCCGAGAACGTCCTCGCGCTCTGGGGCGAGGGCGTGGCGCTCACCGCGCTCGGCCGGACGGTCGAAGGCATCGCGACGCTCGAGCGTGCGCTTGCGCTGACCCGCCGCGGCACCCTGATCCACGCGCTGCTCGGCTGGGCGTACGCGGTGGCCGGCAGGACGGCGGAAGCCCGCGCCGTGCTCGCCGAGGTGCGGCAGCGTCCCGCGCCGGCGCCCGCGATCGTCGGCGAGGCGTGGCTGCTCGCCGCCCTCGGGGAGACCAACGCCGCATGGGAGGTCCTCGTCCGCGCCGAGGAGGAGCGTCAGTTGCTGCTCCTGTTCACCGGCATGCCCGGCTTTGACCCGCTGCGCGGCGACCCGTGGTGGGACGCCCTGTTGCAGCGGTTGGGCCTGTCGCCCGCGCGGCCCGCCGCGACCGGGAGCTCACGCCCATGATCGGCCGCACGCTCGGCCACTACCACATCGTCGGCAAGCTGGGCGCCGGTGGGATGGGAGAGGTCTGGCGCGCCACCGACACGCGACTCGGCCGCGAGGTGGCGGTCAAGGTGCTGCCGGAGGGGCTCGCCGACGATCCCGAGCGGCACGGTGCTCTACGAGACGGGGGGATGGCTCTCGCACCCGCGGGTGAGCCGCGACGGCCGGCGGGTCGCGTTCCTCGACCACGCCAACCGCGGTGACAACCAGGCGGCACTGATGGTCGTCGACACTCGGAAGGCAGTCCGCGAGCTCGCACCGAACGCCTCAAACGGCCTCGCCTGGTCGGCGGCCGGCGACGCCGTCCTGTTTCCCACCGGCCAGGCGCTCCGCGAGGCGACCTTGAGCGGCCGGAGGCGTGTGGTGTTCAGGTCGATGGGCGGCCTGTTCCTCCACGACGTTGCGGCGCAGGGGCAGGTGCTGGTCAGCCGCCTCAACATGCAACGCGAAATCGTCGCGCAGGCGGCGGACGAGGGGCGTCCGCGCAACCTCTCCTGGTTGGACTGGTCGTTCCCGACCGCACTGTCGGAGGACGGTTCCTCCGTCCTGTTCGAGGAGCAGAACCTCGTCACCGCGGGCGACTATGCGCTCTTCCTCCGACCCACGGACGGATCGCCCCCGGTACGGCTGGGGGAGGGCTGCGGTCTCGCGCTGTCGCCCGACGGCCGCTGGGTGCTGGCCGCGCGTACCAGCGGTGAGTCCTCGGAGCTGGTGCTCCTCCCAACCGGCGCCGGCGAGATGCGACGCCTCGGTCCGGCCGCCGTCGTCGCCGAGGCCGCAGCGTTCCTGCCGGACGGCGCGCGGATCGTGCTCGGCGGCCATGCGCCGGGGGAAGGCGGGCGACTGTACGTCATGAACCTCGACGGCACCGGCCTCCGCCCCATCAGCCCCGAAGGGGTCACGGCCTACTTCTGTGCCCTGGCTTCCCCGGACGGTACGCACGCGTTCGCGACCGGCCCGGACGGCGTCCTGACGCTCTACCCGATCGCCGGCGGCGAGCCGCGTCGCGTGCCGGGGACCTCGCTCGAGGACGTCGCGATCCGCTGGGCCGCCGGCGGGCGCGCGCTGTTCGTGCAGCGCCGCACCGGCCTGCCGGCGCGCGTCGAGCGGGTGGACGTGGCCACCGGCGCGCGCGAGCCGTGGCTGGAGCTGACGCCGCCGGACCCCGCCGGCGTGCACGGCATCGGGCCGATCCACCTGAGCTCCGACGGCCGCACAGCGGTCTACTCCTACCGCCGCAAGCTCGACCAGCTCTTCGTCGTGGAGGGTCTCAGGTGACGTTGGTCGCCGGCCTCCGCCTGAGCTGGGTCTACATCACGCCCAACGGGCGCTTCTGGATCCACAGCTACTCGCGGCTGCTGACCGACCTGTACACTGTGGAGGGGCTGCTGTGACGACCCGGAGGCGACCGGCACGATGAACGGCATCGGCGACCGCGACACCGGCCAGTGGCCGCGCGGTGAGCGCGACCTTGCCGCCCTGGCGGCCGCGGCGAGCTTCCTGCGCGGCGTGCGGCGCGCCCAGCTCCAGCCCGGTGACACGATCGTCGTCGAGACCCGCAACTCGCTCTACGCGGTGGCCGCGGTCGGCAACGGCGAGTTCGCCGTCTCGGGCGGCTGGTTCGACGCGAACCGCTCCGGCGGCGGCAGCGTCGCGATCAACGGGTGCACGTGGGGCGGGCGCGCGATTCTCACCGACGTGATCGCGGCGCCGGGCCTCTTCCTCGAGTTCGGCAACGGCGTGCGCACCACCCGCATCCAGGCCGTGAGCCTCGTCTCCGGCCGCCAGAACGCGCAGCTGAACTGACCTGAAGGAATTCGGGCGCTCCGGAGCCGTTGTCACGGAGTACAACCCGTCGCATCGGGTCGGGGGGGTCGCGTGCAGTCGGGGCAGCACGTCGGGAGCTTTCGCGTCGCGGAGAAGCTCGGCCAGGGCGGGATGGGCGAGGTGTGGCGGGCGGTGGACGGCAAGCTCGGCCGCGAGGTCGCGCTCAAGCTGCTGCCCGAGGACTTCGCCGCCGACGCCGACCGCCACGCCCGCTTCGAGCGCGAGGCGAAGCTCCTCGCCTCGCTCAACCACCCCAATATAGCCACGCTGCACGGGCTCGAGCACCTCGACGGCCGCCACGTGCTGGTCATGGAGCTGGTCGACGGCGAAGGGCTCGAGGCGCGCATCGCGCGCGGCGCCGTCCCGGTCGACGAGGCGATCCCGATCGCACTGCAGATCGCTCTGGCGCTCGAGGCCGCGCACGAGAAGGGTGTCGTCCACCGCGACCTCAAGCCCGCCAACGTCAAGGTGCGGCCCGACGGCACCGTCAAGGTGCTCGACTTCGGCCTCGCCAAGACCTGGGAGGAGGCCGAGCCAACCGGCCTCGCCTACTCGCCGACGATCACCCGCGCCGCCACCGCCGCCGGCCTGATCCTCGGCACCGCCGCCTACATGGCGCCGGAGCAGGCTCGCGGCACGCCGGTCGACAAGCGGGCGGACATCTGGTCGTTCGGCGTCGTGCTGTGGGAGATGCTCACCGGCCGCCAGCTCTTCCAGGAGGCGACGGTGTCCGACACCCTGGCGGCGGTGCTGCGGGAGCCGATCGACGCCCGCGCCCTGCCGGCCTCGGTGCCGCGGCCGATCCGCCGCCTGCTGCAGCGCTGCCTGGTGCGCAACCCCCGTGAGCGGCTGCACGACATCGCCGACGCCCGCCTCGAGCTCGAGGAGGCGAAGCTCGTCGAGGACGAGGCACCGACACCGGCCCCGGCCGCCGTCGCGGCGGCTCCGCGCCGCCCGTGGCCGTGGATGGCGGCAACGGCCCTTCTCGTCCTCGCTGCCGGCGCGCTCGGCACGGTTGCCTGGCGGGCGGCGTCGCGTCCCGCCGCCGTGGTGCGGGCGGCGATCCCGGCGCCCGCCGGCACCATCTTCAACCTCAACAGCAGCAACCCGGGTCCGGTAGCCGTCTCGGCAGACGGCCGCCGACTTGCGTTCGCGGCGCGCGACGACAAGGGTGTGGTGACGCTCTGGGTGCGAGATCTCGCTGACGGCGCTGCCCGTCCCCTGGCCGGGACGTCCGGCGCCGCGTACCCGTTCTGGTCGCCCGACGGCCGCCGGATCGGCTTCTTCGCCGACGCGAAGCTCAAGCGCGTCGACGCCTCCGGCGGTCCGCCGCTCACCCTGTGCGACGCCGAGAACGGCAAGGGGGGAACGTGGAACGCGCGCGGCGACATCGTGTTCGCACCGACTCACGCTTCGGTCCTGCACCGCGTCTCGGAGTCCGGCGGCGACCCGACGCCGATCACGACGCTGGACGAGAAGCGCGGCGAGGTGAGCCATCGCCACCCGCGATTCCTCCCGGACGGCGAGCGCTTCCTCTACTTCGGCCGTGTGGCGGCCTCCGGCGCCGCAGCCGAGAACAACCGCATCATGGCCGGCGGCCTGGATGGACGACCGGCGCGCGAGCTGACGCGCGGGCTCTCCAACACCGAGTACGCCTCCGGGCATCTGCTGTTCGTGCGCGACGGCACGCTGATGGGCCAGCCGTTCGACGCCTCCGACCTCGAGTTTCGCGGCGAGCCATTCCCGCTCGCGGAGGACGTGACGACGCAAACCGGCGCCTCGCTTGGGGTGTTCGCCGCCTCGACCGCCGGCGTGCTTGTCTACCAGACCGGCAACCAGGCCAGCGACGCGACGCTCACCTGGCGGGACCGCACCGGCGCCGAGGTCGGCATGCTCGGCGACCCGGCGTCGTACGGCGACGTCAGCCTCTCGCCGGACGGCGCCCGCGCCGCCGTGACCATCCTCGACCCCGAGTCGGGCTCGTTGGACCTGTGGATCTGGGACATCGCGCGGGGGATCAAGACGCGCTTCTCGTTCTCTCCCGGCGACGAGCGTTCGTCGGCATGGTCGCCGGACGGGAGCCGTCTGGCGTACACCAGCGACCGCGGCGGCCACTTTGACCTCTTCGTCAAGGAGGTCGAGGGCGGCGGCGACGAGCGGTTGGTCCTGACCGATGCGAACGACAAGTACCCGACGAGCTGGACCCCCGACGGTCGGACGCTCGTCTTCGGGTCGTTCGACCGCAAGCAGTGGGACTCCTACGCCTTGCCGTTGCTCGACGGCGCCGAGCCGACGGCGATCCAGCAAACCGACTTCAACGAGGCCGCCCCGCAGCTCTCGCCCGACGGGCGCTGGCTGGCCTACCAGTCGAACGAGTCGGGACGGGCGGAGATCTACGTGACGTCGTTCCCGAGAGGCGGCCGCAAGTGGCAGGTGTCGCTCCAGGGCGGCACCCACCCGCGCTGGCGGCGCGACGGCCGCGAGCTGTACTACGTCACCGAGGCCGGAGCGCACATGGCGGCGGAGGTTCAGGGCGCAGGCGACACGTTCACGGCGGGCAAGGTCGCCACGCTCTTCGACGGGCCGTATGTGCCCGGCCCGTACAAGTACGACGCGGTCGCCGACGGCTCCCGCTTCCTCGTGGTGACGGGCAAGGCGCCCGAGGCGCTGCCGCCGATGACCCTGGTGCTCAACTGGCCGAGCGGGATCGAGAGGCGATGAGCGTGACCTCATGCTGACGCCGGGTGCGCGCCTCGGCGCTTACGAGATCGTCGGCAAGCTCGGCGCCGGGGGCATGGGTGAAGTATGGCGCGCCCGCGACACCCGCCTCGACCGCGAGGTGGCGCTCAAGGTGCTGCCGCCCGGCCTCGCCGAGGACCCCGAGCGCCGCGCCCGCTTAGAGCGCGAGGCGAAGATTCTCGCCTCCCTCAACCACCCCAACATCGCCACGCTGTACGGCCTCGAGCATGCGGGCGGGCAGGATGTGCTGGTCATGGAGCTCGTCGAGGGTGAGGATCTCGCGCAGCGGCTTGCGCGCGGCGCACTCCCGGTCGCCGAGGCGATTCCGATCGGCCGCCAGATCGCCGAAGCGCTCGAAGCGGCGCACGAGAAGGGGATCGTCCACCGCGATCTGAAGCCCGCCAACGTGAAGCTCCGCCCGGACGGCGCGGTAAAGGTACTAGACTTCGGCCTCGCCCGCGCGTGGGAGAGCGAGGCGCCGGCGACCGACCTCGCGCACTCGCCCACGGTCACCGGCCAGTACACGCGCGCCGGCCAGGTGCTCGGCACCGCGGCCTATATGTCTCCGGAGCAGGCGCGGGGCGGCGCCGTCGACGACCGAGCCGACATCTGGGCGTTCGGCGCCGTGCTGTTCGAGCTGCTCGCCGGCCGGCGGCCATTCGACGGCCCGTCGCTGCCCGACGTCTTCACCGCGGTGCTGAGCGCCGAGCCGCCGTGGGAGGCGCTGCCGGCCGCGCTCCCCGCCCCGATGCGGGTGCTCCTCGAGCGCTGCCTGACCCGCGACCTGCGCCGCCGCCTGCAGTCGATCGGCGAGGCGCGCATCGTGCTCGAGGAGGCGGCCGCCACCCCGGCGCCGCGCGCGCTGCCGGCGCGGGAAGTCACGACGACCCTCGCGCGCCGCGAGGTCGTTGCCTGGGGACTCGCCGCCGCCGCCCTGATTGCCCTCGGCGCCACGCTCACCCTCCGCGGCGCGTCGCGCGGTGAACCGGCCGCGGCGAGCACGAGTCGACGTTTTGTCATCCCACCACCCGCGTACGGCGGGTTCGAGGGCGGCATCGCGCTCTCGCCCGACGCCTCGCTTCTCGCGTTCGTGGCGCCGGGGAGCGACGGCGAGGACGTCCTCTGGCTGCGACCGCTCTCGGACCTGGCGCCGCGCGCGCTCGCCGGGACCGGGGGTGCGTCGTACCCGTTCTTCGCTCCCGACGGCACCCGGCTGGCGTTCTTCGCGAAGGGGAAGCTCAAGACCTACGACCTCGCCGGCGGACGCATCCAGGTGCTGTGCGCTGCCGCCAATCCGCGCGGTGGCGCCTGGAGCCAGGACGGCACCCTCCTGCTTTCGATCGACGTCGGCGGCGCGCTCGTCCGCATCCCGGCCGCGGGCGGCGACCCGATCGCCGTCGTCGCACCGGAGGGCGACCTCGACGCCGGGTCGTTCCGCTTCCCTGCCTTCCTGCCTGACGGCCGGCGCTTCCTCTGCCTCCGTTTCGGCGGCGCCGCGAAGATGGGGCTCTGCGTGGGGAGCCTCGATTCCCGGGAGGTGACGCTGCTGGTCGAGGCCGACTCGGGCGCGGTGTTCGTGCCTCCGGATCGCCTCATCTACCGCAGTCGCGAGCGGCTGGTCGCGCAGCCGTTCGATCCTGCCACCGCCCGGCTGACCGGCGCCGCGACTACGCTCGCCGACGACGTCTGGTCCGATGCGTTCGCCACCATCCTGACCGCCTTCGCTGCCGCCGGCGACCGTGCCCTGGCATACCGGGCCGGCGGCCCGGCCCGCAGCCGCCTGGTCTGGTACGACCGTGCCGGCGCGCAGCTCGGTACCATCGGTCCCGTCGCGCCGTACCTCGAGCCGGCGATCTCTCCGGACGGCCGGCGAGTCGCAGTGACCCGCGGCGCAAACGACGCCAGCGGCTCCGAGATCTGGGTGTTCGATGCCGAGCGCGAGGGAGGGACGCGCTTCTCGTTCGGGCCGGGTTTCTCCGCGACGCCGCTGTGGAGCCCGGACGGCGCCTTCCTGATGTGGTCGAGCTTCGCGACCGGCGACGTCATCCGCAAGGCCACGAGCGGCGCCAGTCGCGAGGATGTGCTGTGGCGGAACCCCGCCTTCTGGCCTCTGTCCGACTTCACGCGCGACGGCCGCCAGGTGCTCATCGAGGAGCTCGACTTTCGCCACTTCACCTTCGACATCGGCCGCATCGCGCTCGCCGGCGACCACCGCATCGAGCCGCTCCTCGCCGAGGCGTACAGCGAGCTCAGCCCGCGGCTGTCCGCGGACGGCCGCTTTCTCGCCTACGTCAGCAACGAGTCCGGAGTCGACGAGGTGTTCGTCCGCTCCTACCCCGCCCTCACCGAGCGCTGGCAGGTCTCGACCGCCGGCGGCACGCAGCCGCGCTGGCGGGGCGACGGGCGCGAGCTGTACTTCGTGGCGCCCGACCGGAAGATCATGGCGGTGGACGTCACCACCGCGCCGGCGTTCGCGGTGTCGCGACCGCGAGCGCTCTTTCAGACGCAGATCCTCCCCGTGATCGAGGCCCGCAACCACTACGACCCGGCACCGGACGGGCGGCGGTTCCTGGTCAACTCGCGCCTGAGCGAGGACGCCACCGCCCCCATCGTGGTCGTCCTCGACTGGACCGCAGAGCTGGGGTCGCGGTGAGAGCCCGCACCCGGCCGGCCGCGCGCCGGCGCGATGAGGGCGCGGGAGGCGCCACATGCTGACTCAGGGGGCACGCCTCGGCCCCTACGAGATCGTCGCCAAGCTCGGCGCCGGGGGGATGGGCGAGGTGTGGCGCGCCCGCGACACGCGGCTCGACCGCGAGGTCGCGCTCAAGCTCCTGCCCGCAGGCTTCGCCGACGACAACGACCGCCACGCCCGCTTCGAGCGCGAGGCGAAGGTCCTCGCCTCGCTCAACCATCCCAATATCGCCCACCTCTACGGCCTCGAGCACGTGACGGCGGGCGATGGGCGTTGGGCGTCGGGCGATGGCCTACATGCCCTCCCCCGGTCCGGCGACGGGGCCGGCACGCTGCCCCCCTCCATCACCGCCCATGAGGACGCTCTCTCGGGCCAGGGGCCACGGGCCATGAGCCACGACGTGGAACGCGCCGGCAGCGCGCTCCACGTTCTGGTCATGGAGCTGGTCGACGGTGAGGATCTGGCGGCGCGTCTCACGCGCGGGTCGATCCCGGTCGACGAGGCGATCGCGATCGCCCGCCAGATCGCCGAGGCGCTCGAGGCCGCGCACGAGAAGGGCATCGTCCACCGCGACCTCAAGCCCGCCAACGTCAAGGTCCGGCCTGACGGCACGGTGAAGGTGCTCGACTTCGGCCTCGCCAAGGCGCTCGACCCGGCAACGTCGGGCGGATCGGCGGACCTCGCCCACTCGCCCACCCTGACCCACGCGGCCACGCAGGCAGGGTTGATCCTCGGCACCGCCGCCTACATGAGCCCGGAGCAGGCCAAGGGCGCCGCCGTCGACAAGCGCGCCGACATCTGGGCGTTCGGCGTCGTGCTGTGGGAGATGCTGACCGGAAAGCGTCTGTTCGCCGGCGATTCCGTGGCCGAGACGCTCGCCGGCGTGCTGAGGGCCGACGTCGATCTGGCGGCGCTGCCGGCTGAGGTCCCCGCCGCACTTCGCCAGTTGCTCCGCCGCTGCCTCGAGCGCAGCCCGAGAAACCGCCTGCACGACATCGCCGACGCCCGGATCGCGATCGACGAGATGTCGGTTGGCGGTGCCGACCACGGCGGTGCGGCGCCGGCAGGTGTCGCCCCGGCGGTGCGGGGCTCGCGCCGCCGGGTCCACCAGCTCTGGGCGGCCGCCC
Source organism: uncultured Thermoanaerobaculia bacterium (assembly GCA_964594125.1). Classification (GTDB taxonomy): domain Bacteria; phylum Acidobacteriota; class Thermoanaerobaculia; order Thermoanaerobaculales; family Thermoanaerobaculaceae; genus CAVRZJ01. The sequence continues at coordinate 110,506 of CAZQLL010000008.1, forward strand.
TCGTCGTCGCCAGCGCCGGAGCCGCGCTGCTTGCGTTCCGCGTGAGCGGCCGCGGCGTGGCGCCACGGGAACCCCATCGGCTCGCGATACATCTCGCCGCGGAGCAGGAGTTGACGGCCGGAGGGGAGTCGTTCCCGACCTTCACGCCGGACGGCCGCAGCCTGGTCTTTCCCGGGAGGGCGAGCGGGCGGCAGGTCCTCTTCCGCCGCGACCTGGGCGAGCGCGAGGCCGTTCCGATCCCCGGGACCGACGACGGCGAGGCGCCGTTCTTCTCGCCCGACGGGAGGTGGCTCGGGTTCGTCGCCGAGAGCCGGCTGATGAAAGTCGCCGCCGAGGGCGGCCGCCCGTTCGAGCTCGCGCAGTCGCTGGGCGCCGGCGGCGCCACCTGGCTCGGTGAGGGCACGATCGTCTTCGCCCCGCTCTACTCCGACGGACTGTTCCGCATCTCGGCCGAGGGCGGGGCGACCGAGCGCCTCACCAGCCCGAACCGGGCGGACGGAGAGCTCGGCCACTGGTGGCCGCGGCCGCTCCCCGGCGACCGGAAGGTGGTGTTCACCGCGTTTCGCACGCCCGTGGACCGCTCCCGCATCGGCGTGCTCGATCTCGACACCCGCCGGACGCACTGGGTCGTCGACGGCGGCTTCTTCGGCCAGTACGTGGCGACCGGACACCTCCTGTACGCGCGCGGCCATCGGCTCTTCGCCCTGCCGCTCGACGCGGCCACGGCGCTGCCGACCGGGCCGGCGGCGGCGGTCGTGGACGACCTGCTGGTCGATCAGACCGGTGCCTTCGCGAGAATCGCGGTGTCGAGTCGGGGGACGCTGGCGTACGTCACCGAGTCGCTCGGCAACCCGCCGCTCGAGCTGGTGTGGCTCGATCGCGACGGGCGTGCGTCCCCGGCGCTGGCCGAGCGCCGCCGCTTCGTCTCCGTCGGCCTCTCCCCCGACGGGAGCCGCGCCGCCGTCACGATCCAGGGCGAGAGCCGCGATCTCTGGGTCCTCGCCCTCGAGCGCGGCACGCTCTCGCGGCTCACGAGCGGAGCCGACACGGAGTTCGATCCCGTCTGGTCCGCCGACGGCAGCGAGCTGTTCTACGTCGTCGACCGGCCGCCGTTCACGCTGCACCGCATCGCGGTCGGCGCCCCCGATTCCGGGCGGCCGATCTGGGACGAGCCCTCCGAGCTCGACACCACCGGTCCCGCCGTCTCCCCCGACGGCCGCACCCTTGCCTTCGTGCGCTCGGAGGAGGTCACGGGCAACAACCTCTACACCCGCCCGCTGGACGGGAGCCGGCCGCCGGTTGCGTTCCGCGCCGCCCGGACCGAGGAGAACTTCGCCGCCTTCTCACCCGACGGGCGCTGGATCGTCTACCAGTCTGACGAGACCGGCCGCACGGAGGTCTACGTCGCGCCGTTCCCGGGCCCGGGGGAGCGCTTCCAGATCTCCGCGGACGGCGGGCGGGAGCCGGTGTGGGCGGGCAACGGCGAGATCTTCTACCGCCGCGGCGACGAGCTGCGGGTCGTCGCAACGCGCCGTACCGGCCGCTTCGAGTTCGACTCGCCGCGAGCGCTGTTCACCTTCCCGATCATCCCCGGCGGCGGCGTCACCGCACGCACCTTCAGCGTCTCCGCCGACGGCCGGCGGATCCTCGCGATAACCACCCCGGCGGCGAGCCGCCCGCGCCAGATCGAGATCGTCACCGACTGGACCGGTGAGCTCGAGCGGCTGGCGCCCCGCGGCGGCAGGCCATGACGCTCGCTCCCGGTTCCCGCCTCGGCGCCTACGAGATCGTCGGCAAGCTCGGCGCCGGCGGCATGGGCGAGGTGTGGCGCGCCCGCGACACCCGCCTCGACCGCGAGGTCGCGCTTAAGCTCCTCCCCGCCGGCTTCGCCGACGACGCAGAGCGCCATGCCCGCTTCGAGCGCGAGGCCAAGCTGCTCGCCTCCCTCAACCACCCCAACATCGCGCATCTGTATGGCCTCGAGCACCTCGAGGTGAGAGTCGACAGTCGACAGTCGACAGTCGACAGCTCCGCCGCCCGCCCCGAACCCGCGCCCGGCAGTTCGGGCCACGGGCCACGGGCCACGGGCCACGACGTGGAGCGCGCCCCCGGCGCGCTCCACGTGCTCGTCATGGAGCTCGTCGAGGGCGAGGACCTGGCGAAGCGCCTCGAGCGCGGGGCGATCCCGGTCGACGAGGCGATCCCGATCGCCCGCCAGATTGCCGAGGCGCTCGAGGCGGCGCACGGGCAGGGTATCGTCCATCGCGACCTCAAGCCGGCGAACGTCAAGGTGAGGCCGGACGGCACGGTGAAGGTGCTCGACTTCGGCCTCGCCAAGGCGGTCGACGTCGCGGCGCGGTCGGACCCGTCGCTCTCCCCGACCATGACCCACGCCGCGACGCAGGCGGGGCTGATCCTCGGCACGGCGGCGTACATGTCGCCCGAGCAGGCGCGCGGCAAGACGGTGGACAAGCGGGCGGACATCTGGGCGTTCGGCGTCGTGCTGTGGGAGATGCTCACCGGCCGCCGGCTGTTCGGCGGCGAGACCGTCTCGGACGTGATGGCCGGCGTGCTGCGCGCCGAGGTCGACCTCGACGCCCTGCCCGGAGACACACCGCCGGCGATCCGCCGCCTCCTCCGCCGCTGCCTCGAGCGCGACCAGCGCAGCCGCATTCACGACATCGCGGACGCGCGCATCGAGATCGAGCAGGCGACGCGCGGGGTGCCGGAGACGGCCGCCGTCCCGGCGGCCGCGACCGGGCGCCGCCACGCGACTTCGCGCGAGCGCGTGGCCTGGGCGCTTGCCGCCGTCGCCACCGTCGCCGCCATCGCCGTTCTCGGCCTTGCGCAGCGCAAGGCGCCGCTGCCGTCGCAGCCGACGACGCGCTTCCGCATGCTCCCCGCCGAGGCGGGCACGATCGAGGGGTACCCGGCGCTGTCGCCCGACGGCCGCACGCTCGCCTACGTCGTGCTGCGCGAGAGCGGCTCGGCCGTGCTGTGCGTCCACTCGTTCGACTCCGGCGCGAGCCGCGAGCTGGCCGGCACCGAGGAGGCGCAGGAGCCGTTCTTCTCCGCCGACGGCCGCCAGCTCGCCTTCTTCGCCAAGGGGCGCCTCAAGCGCTTCGACCTCGCCACCGGCGGCGTCCAGGAGATCTGCGCCGTCGCCGACTCCCGCGGCGGCGCCTGGATCGAGGGCGGCGACATCATCGCCACGGTGAACTCGGCGTCGCCGCTGGTCCGGATCTCGCCGGCCACCGGCGAGGTGACGCCGGTCAGCACGCTCGCGGTGGAGCAGGGAGCGCAGAGCCACCGTTTCCCGTGGCCGCTGCCGGAGGGCCGCGTCCTGTTCACCGTGACCGGCGCCCCGGGAGTGCGTGGCGTCTACTGGGCGTCACCGGGCGAGCTGGGGCCTCGGCGTCTCGTCGCCGACCAGTCGCGCGCCGCCTACGACGAGCGCGGGTACCTGCTCTGGGTGCGCCAGGGGGCGCTCGTTGCGCAACGGTTCGACGCCCGCCGCGGCGAGCTGTCCGGCGAGCCGTTCCCGCTCGCCGAGAACGTCGGCGGCGATAGCCAGAAGACCGGCAAGTACTGGTTCGCGACGTCCTCCGCCGGTGCGATCGCGTACCGGTCGGGCACCCGGCGGGAGCTCCAGCTCCAGTGGTTCGACCGCGGCGGCCGGCCGCTCGGCACCGCGACGGCACCCGGAGGATTCACCGAGCCGACGCTCTCCCCGGACGATCGCCGCATCGCCGTGGTCCTCGGCACGGCGGGCTTCGGCGGCGACGTGTGGCTCTACGACGCCGCGGCGCAGGACCGGGGCCAGCGGCTCACCTTCGGCCCGAGCGAGGCCGAGACGCCGATCTGGTCGCCGGACGGGCGCTGGGTGGCGTACTCGTCGGCGCGCGCCAGGGGATACGCGCTGTTCCGCAAGGCCGCGGACGGCACGGGCGACGAGGAGCACCTGCTCGACACGGTGCAGCCCACCTGGCCGGACTCGTGGTCGCCGGACGGCCGTCGGATCCTCTTCGAGCGTTACGAGTCGACCGGAGGCTCCGACCTCTGGCTGCTGCCGCTCGACGGGGAGCGGAAGGCGGTGCCGTACCTGGCGACCGCGGCCAACGAGTCGCACGCCGCGATCTCGCCGGACGGGCGGCTGGTCGCCTACGTCTCGGACGAGACCGGGGTGCCGCAGGTGTACATCCAGACGCTGCCGCCCTCGGGAAGCAAGTGGCAGCTCACCAGCGACGGCGGCGACATGCCGGCGTGGCGGCCGGACGGCAGGGAGATCTTCTACGTCGGGCTGGACCGGGTGCTGCGCGCGGTCCCGGTCGTCGGCCTCTCCCCGTTCGCGGCCGGACCGCCGGCGGCGCTGTTCAGGCTGCGCATCCCCCAGGTGGCGATCACCGGCAATCGCACCTACTTCGCCGCCACGCGCGACGGCCGGCGCTTCCTCATCAACTCGCTGGTCGGGGCGAGCGACGATCCGGGAATCGGCATGGTCATGGGGTGGAACCCGCCGGGGGAAGAGCACGCAGGGCGCTGACGGCGGCACGCCGCCGGCAAGGAGGAAGACATGGATCAACGGATCATCGACCTGTACGACGAGTACACGCACGGCGGCAGCAGCCGGCGCGAGTTCCTCGACCGGCTGGCGCGTCTGGCCGGCGGCGCCGCCGCGGCGGCCGCGCTGCTGCCGATCCTGCAGAACGACTACGCGCACGCCGCGATCGTCCCCGAGGGTGACGAGCGGCTCCTGACCGAGTCCGTGACGTGGACGGCGGGCGAGGCGAAGGTCTCGGGCTACCTCGCGCGCGTCAAGGGCGGCGCGAAGCGCCCCGCGGTGATCGTCATCCACGAGAACCGCGGCCTCAACGCGCACATCAAGGACGTCGCCCGCCGGATTGCCGTCGAGGGGTTCCTGGCGCTGGCGCCCGACATGCTCTCGACCGCCGGCGGCACGCCCGCCGACGAGGACAAGGCGCGGGAGATGATCGGCGCCCTCGACGGCGCCGCGACGCTCGCCGGGCTCGCCGCCGCGGTGCCGTTCCTCGCCGGCCACGCCGAGTCGAACGGCAGGGTCGGCGCCGTCGGCTTCTGCTGGGGCGGTGCGATGGCGAACCAGCTCGCCGCCGCCGGCACGCCGCTCGCGGCAGCCGTCGCCTACTACGGGCGGCAGCTCCCCGCCGCCGACGTACCGAAGATCTCCGCCGCACTCATGCTCCACTACGCCGGCCTCGACCAGCGCGTCAACGCCGGCATCGCCGAGTACGAGGCCGCGCTCAAGGCCGCGGGCAAGGCGTACGAGCTCCACATGTACGAGGGCGCCAACCACGCCTTCAACAACGACACCAACGCGGCGCGCTATGACAAGGCCGCGGCCGATCTCGCCTGGGGCCGCACGGTCGCATTCCTGCGCGTGCGGCTGGGGCAGTGAGGGCAGTATGAGATCGGGAACGAAGGTCGGGCCCTACGAGGTGGTGGGCGCGCTCGGCGCCGGCGGCATGGGTGAGGTGTGGCGCGCCACCGACACCCGCCTCGGCCGCCAGGTCGCGCTCAAGCTGCTGCCCGAGGACTTCGAGGTCGATCCCGAGCGCCACGCCCGCTTCGAGCGCGAGGCCAAGGTGCTTGCCTCGCTCAACCACCCAAACATCGCGGCGCTCTACGGCCTCGAGCACGTCGGCGAACGACACGCGCTGGTGATGGAGCTGGTGGAGGGCGAGGACCTCGCGCAGCGGCTCGCGCGCGGCCCGGTCCCGGCCGACGAGGCGCTCGCGATCGCGCTCCAGGTCGCCTCGGCGCTCGAGGCGGCGCACGAGAAGGGGATCGTCCACCGCGACCTCAAGCCGGCGAACGTCAAGGTCACTCCCGAGGGCACCGTGAAGGTGCTCGACTTCGGCCTCGCCAAGGCGTGGGAGGCCGACGGCGCCAGCTCCAACCCGTCGCTGTCGCCGACGATCACCGCACACCACACCCGCGAAGGGGTGATTCTCGGCACCGCCGCCTACATGTCGCCGGAGCAGGCGCGCGGGAAACCGGTCGACCGGCGCGCCGACATCTGGGCGTTCGGCTGCCTGCTGTACGAGATGCTCACGGGGACGCAGGCTTTCGGCGGCGACACCGTGACCGACGTCATTGCCGCTGTGGTAACGCGCGAGCCGGAGTGGAGCGCACTGCCGGCCGGCGTGACGGTGCGCTCCCGCGAGGTGCTGCGCCGCTGCTTGGAGAAGGACCCGAGGCGGCGCTACCGCGACATCGGCGACGTCCGCCTCGAGCTCGAGGAGAGCGGGCGCGCGGACGCCCTTCCGCGTCCGGCCGCGGCGGCGGCGGCCGTCCCGGCGCGCGCGACGGCGCGGCGCGGCGCCGTGCCGTGGGCGGTGGCGGCGCTCGCCCTTCTCGCCGCCGCCGGCCTCGGCCTCGCCTACCGGCAGGCGACGGCGATGCGGCCGCCCTCGTTCCGCGCGCACCTCCTGCCGCCCGCGAAGACCACGTTCAACTTCGACGCCGCCACCGGCGGCCCGGTGCTGTCTCCCGACGGCTCCCGGGTGGCGTTCTCCGCCACCGATGCCTCCGGAAGAAAGCTGCTCTGGGTGCGGCCGCTCGACTCGCTCACCGCGCAGCCGCTCGAGGGCACGGACGACGCGTCGTTTCCCTTCTGGTCGCCCGACGGCCGCTTCCTGGCGTACTTCGCCGGCGGCAAGCTCAAGAAGATCGACACCCGCGGTGGCCCGCCGCAGTCGGTGTGCAACGCGTCGTCGGGGCGAGGCGGAACCTGGGGCGCGGGCGGTGAGATCGTGTTCGCACCCGATATCCAGGACGGCCTCAAGCGGGTGCCGGCCGCCGGCGGCGCGCCGGCCGACCTCGCCGGCCTCGACGCGGCCCGCCAGCAGACGAGCCACCGCTGGCCGCACTTCCTCCCCGACGGCCGTCACTACATCTACTGGGGAGGCAACCCCTTCGCCACCAGCCAGGAGTCAAATGGCATCTACCTGGCCTCGCTCGGCGGGAGCGAGCAGCGGTTCCTGCTGTCCGCCGACAGCAACGCCCTCTACGCCCCGCCGGGGTATCTGCTGTTCCTGCGCGACCGCAGCCTCATGGCGCAGCCGTTCGACGCGAAGGCGTTCGCCACCACCGGCGAGGCGTTCCCGATCGCCGAGGAGGTGGCCAACCCGCAGAGCTACCGGCTCGGCGCGTTCTCGGTCGCGGCCGACGGCGCGCTCGTCTACCAGACCGGCGAGAACGGCCGCCTGCAACCCATCTGGCTCGGGAAGGACGGCGGCGAGGCGGGCGTCGCGGGCGAGTTCGCCGTCGTCTTCACGCCGCGGCTGTCTCCCGACGGCACCCGCCTGGCGCTGGCGGTTCAGGACCCCCAGACCAAGAACGTCGACATCTGGCTCGCCGATCTCGCCCGCGGCGTCAAGACACGCTTCACGTTCGATCCCGGAATCGAGTACCACCCGGTCTGGTCGCCGGACGGCAGCCGCATCGCCTACTCGGCGAACCCGAACGGCCGCTTCGACCTCTACGCCAAGAGCGCGTCGGGCACCGGCGAGCCGGAAGCGCTGCTCGTCTCCGACGCCGACAAATTCGCCAACGACTGGTCGGCCGACGGCCGCTACCTCGCGTACATGAGCTCCGACTCGCGGTCGAAGACCGCGGTCGACCTGTGGACGCTGTCGATGGCCGCGGGGCGCGAGGCGTCGGTGTTCCTGCAGACCCAGTTCAGCGAAGGCAACGCGGCCTTCTCTCCCGACGGCCGCTGGGTCGCCTACCAGTCCGCCGAGTCCGGCAAGCTCGAGGTCTACATCACGACGTTCCCGACACCGGCGGGCAAGTGGCAGGTGTCGCAGGGCGGCGGCATCGAGCCGCGCTGGCGGCATGGCGGGTCCGCGCTGTGCTTCCGAACCGCCGACGGGACGCTCATGGAGGCCGCGGTGGCCAGCCGGGGGTCGGCGCTCGAGGTGGGGACGCCGCGCGCCGTCTCGCGCCTCCGGCTCGCCGAGACCGCGCCTCGCCTCTGGGCGTACGCCGTCTCGCCCAGGGACGGCCGCCTCCTCGTGCTGCAACCCGAGAAGGGCGAGTCGACGCCGCTCACGCTGGTGACGCGCTGGACCGACGCGGTCAGGCAGTAGGGTCATGCTGCGGGAGCGCGGGCGGCAGCGCCTGCGCTCCCGCAGCATGAAGGTGCCGTCACAACCTATCACTTCACATGCTACTCGAACGCGTCCTGTATCATCGCCGCTCGAGACGAGCGAGAGTCAACGCTCGGCTGCAGCACGTCTGATCTACTCCATCCGAGAGTCGTCGCGGCGCGCGCAGATTCTCGGGAGCAGCAGCGCCCCGGCGACCCGACAGGGTCGCCGGCGCGGAGGGGTGAAGGCGCCGGATTCACTCAGGCGCCGAGGGGAGGTCGCGAGACCTCCCCTCCAAGAGATAGTCAACGCTTCCCGAAAGGTGTCGGCGTGAGTGGAGGATCGGTGGCCGGAATGCCCCAGGCGGTGCGGCGTGTTCGACTGCGAGGTGTCCCCCGGCGGCCCGGACCGGGACGCCAGCGGCCCGAGGCCTGACCCCGCGTGATCGGCACCTCCCTCTCCCAGTACCGCATCACCGCCGCGCTCGGCGCCGGCGGGATGGGCGAGGTGTGGCGCGCCGACGACACCAAGCTGGGGCGCGAGGTGGCGCTCAAGGTGCTGCCGGAGAGCTTCGCCGCCGACGACGACCGCCACGGCCGCTTCGAGCGCGAGGCGAAGACCCTGGCGTCGCTCAACCACCCCAACATCGCCACGCTCTACGGGCTCGAGCACCTCGACGGCCGGCACGTCCTGGTGATGGAGCTGGTGAAGGGCGAGGACCTGGCGGCGCGGATCGCACGCGGTCCGCTGCCGGTGGACGAGGCCGTCGCGATCGCGCGGCAGATCGGCGACGCCCTCGAGGCGGCCCACCAGGCCGGCATCGTCCATCGCGACCTCAAGCCCGCCAACGTCCGCATCCGGCCCGACGGCGCCGTCAAGGTGCTCGACTTCGGCCTCGCCAAGGCGTGGACGCCGGCCGGCGGCATGTCGAGCTCGCCGGCCTCGGCCACCCTGGTCGGGCATGTCACCGTGGCCGGCGTGATCCTCGGCACGGCGGCGTACATGTCGCCCGAGTCGGCGCGCGGCAGGGAGGTCGACCGACGCGCCGACGTGTGGGCGTTCGGCGCCGTGATATGGGAGATGCTGACGGGGCAGCCGTTGTTCCAGGGCGACACGCTGTCCGACGTGCTGGCGGCGGTGCTCACCAGCGAGCCCGACTGGCAGGCGCTCGAGAAGAAGGCCGGCGCCGCGGTGGCAAGGGTCGTGCGCGGCTGCCTCGAGAAGGATCCGCGCCAGCGCTTCACGAGCGCGGCGGACGTCGCGCTCCTGCTCGACCGCGCCAGCCACGACGATGCACGGCCGGCGGTCCGCGGCCGGCAGTGGACACCCGCTCGGCGCGCCGCAGCCGCGCTCGCCGGCGCGGGCCTGCTCGTCGCCGGGGCAGTCGGCGGCATCGCCTGGCGAGGGCGCGCGGCCGACCCCGGCCCCGCGGTCACGCGCTCCGCGGTCGTCGACCCCGATCTCGTCGTCTCCTCGGGTATCGCCCTGTCGGCGGACGGCCGGCGCCTGGCGTTCGTGGTCGAGCGGGAGAGCGGCAACGTCCTGGCGGTCAGAGCGCTGGACCGCTTCGACCCGGTCGTGCTGCCCGGTACGGAAGGCGCGATGTGCCCGTTCTTCTCGCCGGACGGCGCCTGGCTCGGGTACTTCACCCGCACGGAGCTGCGCAAGGTCCCGGTCGGCGGCGGCTCGCCGAGGACGATCGCGACGTTCGGCGGCGGCGTCCGCTTCGACCCGTGGAACTCGGCGTCGTACCCGACTGCGGACTGGGGGAACGACGATACGATCGTGTACTCCTCCGGCTTCTGGCGCCAACCGTCGACGCTCACCGGTCTCTGGGCGGTGCCGGCTGCCGGCGGCGAGCCGCGGGCGCTGACGCACCTCGACGGTACCGAGCTGGGGCACAGGTGGCCGACGTTCACGCCCGACGGCCGGCACGTCGCCTTCACGGCGCTCGGCGTCGGGCCCCGCAACACCCACATCGACCTCGTCGAGCGGGCGTCGGGGCGGCGCCGGCGACTGCACGAGGGGGGAGCGGGCGGCCGCGTCCTGCGCTCGGGCTACCTCGTCTACCTCGACAGCTTCTACAGCCGCCTGGCGGCGGTGGCGATCGACCTCCGCACCCTGGAGACGACGGCGGCCGGGACACCGCTGATCGAGGGCGTGAGCACGAGCCCGTCGCAGAGCTACGCGGTGTCACGCGACGGCACGCTCGCCTACGTCGCGGCCGGCCCGGGCAACCAGGAGAACCGGGTGGTCCGGGTAGGCCTCGACGGGTCGGTGGCGACGCTCGTCGAGCGGGGCGGGAACTGGTATCAGCCGCGAATGTCCCCCGACGGTCGCCGCCTGGTCGTGCGCGAGGTCGGCGACGAGTGCCGCCTGTGGCTGTTCGACCTCGGACGGCGAACGCTGACGCCGCTGACCACCAGCGGCGACAACCACCAGCCGATCTGGTCGCGCGGCGGCCGCGAGGTGGTGTTCGGGCGCGAGGACTCGTCGCAGGGCGCTCGCGGTATCTCCCGTCAGGTCGCCGACGGCAGCCTGCCGCCGGAGGAGCTCGTCTCCGGGGGCGCCGGCGACAGGTCCGGCGGCGCCGGCGTGTCGTCCGTCCCCTATCCGGACTCCTTCTCGCCGGGCGACCGCGAGCTCCTCTACGAGCAGTCGACGCTCGCCACGGGCTCCGACCTCTGGGTGATGCCCATGAGCGGCAGGGTGCCCGTTCCGTTCCTCGCCTCGCCGGCGTTTGAGGGCGACGGCGCGATCTCGCCCGACGGGCGGTGGGTGGCGTACGTGTCGGACGAGAGCGGCCGGCAGGAGGTGTACGTCCGCACCTACCCGGAGAAGGGCGGGCGGCTGCAGGTCTCGGTGGCGGGCGGCGAGTGGCCGCTGTGGTCGCACGACGGGACGCGCCTCTTCTTCAGCCAGGGGCGGCGCCTGATGGCGGTGACCTTCAGCGGTGACGGGCCGGAGGCCTCGGCCGACCGACCGCAGGCCGTGCTCGAGGGGTTCGACTTCGGGCGGGGCACGCTCGACGTGATGCCCGACGGGTCCGGCTTCGTGCTCGTCCAGCCGACCTCGCGCGGCCTCGTCGAGATCCGTCTCGTCGCCGGGTGGACCCGCGAACTGCGCGAGACCGTGCCCGCGGACTCGCGGCACTGGACGACCTCGCCGTAGGCGCTCGTGCCGGAAGCGACGGCTTGACGGCGCGCGACACGGAGGGGCATCCTCCCGGACCAGCGATGGCGATCTCGGAACCGACACGCGCGGACCTCGAGGCGCTCGATGACGCCGACCCACTGCGCGGGCTGCGCGACCTCTTCGAGCTGCCGCCGGGGGTGATCTACCTCGACGGGAACTCGCTCGGCCCGCTGCCCCGGTCCGCCGCTGCGCGCCTGCAGCGGGCGGTGGCCGACGAGTGGGGCCGCGGCCTGATCGGCAGTTGGAACCGGGCCGGCTGGATCGACCTGCCGTACTGCCTGGGCGACAGGATCGCGCCCCTGATCGGCGCCGCGCCCGGCGAGGTGGTGGTCGCCGACTCCACCTCGGTCAACCTGTTCAAGGTCCTCGCGGCCGCAGCCGCACTCCAGCAGCAGGACGCGCCCGCGCGGCGGGTGATCCTCTCCGAGCGGGAGAACTTCCCGACCGACCTCTACGTCGCCTCGTCGGTCGCCCGGGAGCGCGGGCTCGAGCTGCGCCTCGTCGACACGGAGCAGCTCGACGCGGCGCTGGACGGGCAGACGGCCGTGCTGCTGCTCACGCACGTCAACTACCGCACGGGCCGCATGCACGACCTGCCCGCGCTGACGCGAGCCGCGCACGCCGCCGGGGCCCTGGCAATCTGGGACCTCGCGCACTCGACCGGCGCGGTACCGGTGGACCTGAACGGCGCCGGCGCCGACTTTGCCGTCGGGTGCGGCTACAAGTATCTCAACGGCGGCCCCGGCGCACCCGCCTTCCTGTGGGCCCACCGCCGTCACCGCGAGCGCGCCGCGCAGCCGCTGGCGGGGTGGATGGGGCACGCGGCGCCGTTCGCGTTCGTCCCGGCCTACCGCCCCGCGGCCGGGATCGGCCGGTTCTTGTGCGGCACGCCGCCGGTGCTCTCGATGCTGGCGCTCGCGTGCGGCGTCGACACGGTGCGCGCCGCCGACCCTCTCGGCGGCGTGCCGGCGCTGCGCGCGAAGTCGCTCGCGCTCACTCGCACCTTCGTCGAGCTGGTCGAACGCCGCTGCGGCGGCACGGGACTGGAGTGCGTGTCGCCACGCGAGGACGCGCGGCGCGGCAGTCACGTTTCCCTGGCCCGCGCGGAGGGCGGCTACGCGCTCGTGCAGGCGTTGATCGGGCGCGGCATCGTCGGCGACTTCCGCGCCGGGGGCGCCGGCGCGCCGGACATCCTCCGCTTCGGCTTCGCACCGCTGTACGTGCGATTCGTCGACGTCTGGGACGCCGTCGAGCATCTGCGGCAGGTCCTGGCCGCCGACGAGTGGCGCCACGAGCGTTTCCGGCAGCGCGCCACGGTCACCTGACACGAGGTCGCCGCACCGCTCGGAGCGTCCAGCGGCCCGGGGTGCGCGAGCAGCGCGTGGGCTACCGCGACGTCGAGAGCGCGGCGAGCGCCTGCGGCAGCACCAGCTCCACCCAGCGCGCGTACATCGCTTCCGACGGGTGCAGCCCGTCCGCAGCGAGCAGGCCGCCGTCCGCCGCGGCCTCGCGCGAGACCGCTGTGACGTCGACCCAGCGGGCTCCGGCGGCCTCCGCCTCGGCGCGGTTCACGGCGTTGTACGCGTCGATCTCGGCGGCGATGCGAGGGCGGTCACGGCCGGCGGCGAAGGGCGTCACCCCCCAATCGGGGATCGACAGCACCAGGACCCGCGCCGGCCGCCCGCCTGCGAAGCCGATCGCTTCGCGGAGCAGCTCCCGGAAGCGTCCCGGGTACTCGGCGGCCGGGCGCCCGCGGTACTGGTCGTTGACGCCGACGAGCAGGGAGACGAGGTCGTAGCCGGGAGCGAGCCCCGCGGCGGCGATCGCCGCCGCCAGCTCGTCGGTGGTCCATCCGGTGCGCGCGACGACACGCAGCTCACCGGCCGCCGTACCGCCGGCGGCGAGCGCCGCGGCAAGCTGCGCTGGCCAGCGCTCTTCGGGCGTCACTCCCTCGCCGATCGTGTACGAGTCGCCGAGCGCAAGAATCCGCACGGGTCCCTCCTCCGCGACGCTCGTGCCCGCCGCGGCGCGCGCCTGCGCCGCCGCTGCGGTGACGCCGAGTGCGAGGAGCGCGAGCACCGTCACGGGCCGCCGGGCAAGGTCCACGACCTGAGTCTCGACCATCGATCCGGATCGTAGCACCGGCGCGACGTTCGCCCTCGGAATGCTACAGGAAAACGGAGCGGACCCTCCGCGTTGCCCCGACGCGCACACGGCGGCAGGAATACTCCCCGGGAGAGCGCGGTTCGAACTCCCGTGGTTTCTTGCCGCGGCGCGGCGAAACGGCTAGCATGGGTGGTGGAACCGACGGCAGGTGCAGGCAGGGTGTCTCACCCCCCGGGAGGCACGACATGAGCGGTGGATTCGAGCTTCGCAGCACGACCGAGAAGTACCCCGACGTGTTCACACCGGCGGCGCTCGCGGCGCTCGCGGCGCTCGCCCCGCTCGAGGGGGATCGCCGCGCGCTGATGGCGGCGCGCATCCGGCGGCGCGCCGAGCGCCTGCGCGAGCGCCGCCGCATCGAGTTCCTCCCCGCGGACACGCTGATCCCACGCACCGCCATCACCGTCGGCGACGCGCGCGCCGGCAACTTCGACGGCGGCGAGATTCCGCCCGACCTGCGCCGCCAGTGGATCCAGGGCACCGGCCCGGCCACCAAGCCGCACGCGCCCGTCGCCAGCGGCCTGCGTAACGTCGCCTACGCGCTGCTCTCGGGCGCCGACGGGTGGATGTTCGACGGCGAGGACGCGCTCGGCCAGGTCGTGACGATGGCGCTCGACAACCAGCGCAACCTCAAGCTGGCGATCGCCTCCGACCCGCAGTTCCTCGAGGTCGCCGAGGAGGTGGCGCGCGAGATGAACGCCTGGGGGCGGGAGTTCTTCGGCCGCGAGATCATCGCCGACACTCGCGCGCAGCTCGGCTTCACGACGAAGCTCTTCCGCTGCCGCGGGCTCCACCTCGACGACCGCCACGTCCGCTCGGCCGACGGCACGGGGTTCTCGGCTTCGGTCGTCGACCTCGCGCTCTACGTCGTCAACAACCACGAGCGCCTGCGCGCGGCCGGCTCCTCGGTGGTGCTCTACCTGCCGAAGATCCAGACCGCCGAGGAGGCGGCGCTGTGGAACGACCTGCTCGTCACCCTCGAGCGCCACCTCGGCCTCGCGGTCGGGACGATCAAGGTGTACGTGCTCGTCGAGCAGATCGAGGCGGCGTATCAGCTCATGGAGATCCGCGCCGCGCTCTCACCCCACTTCGTCGGCTTCAACACCGGGCGCTGGGACTACATCAACTCGGTCGCCGACGCGCTCGCGTGGGACGCGGCGTTCGTCAACCCGAACATCGACGCGATCGTGATGACGTACGGCTACATGCGGACCTACGAGGACCGCGTGCGGCGCGCCGTCAACACCCCCGACCGCAACGGCCGCTGCGCGCTCTGGCAAGGCGGCATGGAGACCAACATCCCGGTCGGCACCGCCGAGGGCGTGGCGGCCGGCATGAAGCGGGCGGTGGCCGGCGCCGAGCGCGAGCAGCGCGAGGGGGCGAGCGGCAAGTGGGTCGCGCACTGGAAGATGGTCCACATCATCCGGCCGGTGTGGGAGCGTGCCGGGCAGGACAACCAGCTCGGCCGCGCGTTTCCGCGCCTCACCTACACCGACGCCGACGCCGCCGGCCTGCGAGCGCTCGAGCCGGCGCCGCGCACCGTGCGCGGTGCGCGCGACCTCATCTCGGTGGCGCTGCAGTACGGCAACGCGTTCGGCCAGGGGTTCCAGGCGGCGGCGCTCAAGCCCGCCGACTTCTTCGCCGACCACTCCGTCCTCTACCTGATGGAGGACATGGCTACCGGCGAGATCCGCCTGTCGATCCTGTGGGAGTGGCTGCACAAGGGTGCGAAGCTGACCGAGGACGACCCCGCGACCGGCGCCCGCGCCGGCGACACCTTCTCGGCGGCGCTGTTCCGGCGGCTGCTCGAGGAGGAGTACATCAAGCTGCGCCACGCCGGCAACCGCGACGTCCACGACGACTCGAAGGACACCACGCTGCCGATCGCGCGGGCGATCGTCGAGGCGTACGTCAGCGACCCCGTGAAGGCGCCGTGGTACATCGACCTGCTCAACATCAACCTCGACAACCACGACCTCAGCGTTGCGAGAGAGCGCATCGCGCGCTACCAGGCGGCGTTCCGCCGCGACGGCACGCGCATCACCGAGAACCTCGACTTCACCGCGAAGACCTAGAGAGGGACACCGATGAGCACCTTCGAGAAGAACGTCGCCGCCATGCAGGAGTGGTTCGACTCCGAGCGCTTCCACGGGATCACGCGGCTGTACTCGGCGCGCCAGGTGGTCGAGCAGCAGGGCACCATCAGGACCGAGTACCCGGTGGCGCGCGACGCCGCCGCCGCGTTCTACGTGCGGTTGCGCGAGCTGTTCGCCGCCGGCCGCAGCATCACCACCTTCGGGCCGTACTCGCCGGGACAGGCGGTGACGATCAAGCGGATGGGGATCGAGGGGATCTACCTCGGCGGCTGGGCGACCTCGGCAAAGGGGTCCACCGACGAGGACCCTGGCGCCGATCTCGCCAGCTACCCGCTCTCGCAGGTGCCGAACGAGGCGGCGGCGATCGTGCGCGCGCTGCTCGCCGCCGACCGCAACCAGCAGTTCTTGCGCCTCCACATGAGCGAGAAGCAGCGCGCCGAGACGCCGGCGGTCGACTACCGGCCGTTCATCATCGCCGACGCCGACACCGGCCACGGCGGCGACCCGCACGTGCGCAACCTCATCCGCCGCTTCGTCGAGGCCGGTGTCCCCGGCTACCACATCGAGGACCAGCGCCCCGGCACCAAGAAGTGCGGCCACCAGGGGGGCAAGGTGCTGGTGCCCTCCGACGAGCAGATCAAGCGGCTCAACACCGCCCGCTTCCAGCTCGACGTCATGGGCGTGCCGGGGATCATCGTCGCGCGCACCGACGCCGAGGCGGCGAATCTGCTCGAGTCGTGCGGCGACGAGCGCGACCAGCCGTTCATCCTCGGCTCGACCAACGTGTCGATGCCGACCTACAAGGCGGCGTATCTCGCGCTGATGCGGCGGTTCTTCGCGCTCGGCGTGAAGGAGATCAACGGGCACCTGCTGTACTCGGTCTCCGACGCCGAGATGGCCGGCGCCGACGCCTGGCTCGAGCGCACCGGCCTGGCGGCGCGCGCCGCGCAGGCCGCCGAGTCGTACCGCAAGAGCCCGGCGGCAGGCGCCGATGCGCTGTTCGACGCGGTCGCCTCGCAGCTCGTCGCGACGTGGGAGGCCGAGGCCGGCCTCGAGACGTACGCCGACGCGGTCGCCGACGTGCTCGAGTTCCGCGCCGGCGACGGCGAGACGCTCGAGATGTCCGCCGACGACTGGCGCCGCTTCGCCGCGGAGGCGTCGTCTTACGACGCGCGGCGCCGGGCGAAGGCGCTCGGCGTCACCATCGTCTGGGACTGCGAGCACGCAAGGACGCCGGAGGGGTACTACCAGGTGCGCGGCGGCATCGAGTACGCGATCGCCAAGTCGCTCGCCGCGGCGCCGTTCGCCGACATCCTGTGGATGGAGACGGCGACCGCCAACATCTCCGAGGCGGCGCACTTCGCGCACGCCATCCACGCGCGGTTCCCCGACAAGATGCTCGCCTACAACCTCTCGCCGTCGTTCAACTGGGACTCGACGGGGATGAGCGACGAGGAGATGCGCCGGTTCCCGGAGGAGCTCGGGAAGCTCGGCTTCGTGTTCAACTTCATCACCTACGGCGGCCACCAGATCGACGGCGTCGCCGCCGAGGAGTTCGCCACCGCGCTGCGCCAGGACGGGATGCTGGCGCTCGCCCGCGTGCAGCGCAAGCTGCGCCTGCTCGAGTCGCCGTACCGCACGCCGCAGACGCTGGTCGGCGGCCCGCGCATCGACGCTGCGCTCGCCGCTTCCTCGGGGCGCACCGCCACCACCAAGGCGATGGGCAAGGGCTCGACGCAGCACCAGCACCTGATCCAGACCGAGGTGCCGAAGAAGCTGCTCGAGGAGTGGCTGGCGCTGTGG
>CAZQLL010000009.1:0-127440 GCA_964594125.1 uncultured Thermoanaerobaculia bacterium
GCGACAACGTCGGCGACGTCGCCGGCATGGGCGCCGACCTGTTCGAGTCGTACGTGGGTGCGATCGTGTCCGCGATGATTCTCGGCGTCGTTTGGTTCGGAGGCCTGCGGGCCCTCGACCCCGCGGCGGGGCTCAACGCGGTGCTGCTGCCTCTGGTGGTGTCGCTGATCGGCATCGTCGCCTCGATCATCGGCTTCTTCTTCGTGCGCACCAGGGAGGGCGGCAACCCGCAAGCCGGTCTGAACCGCGGCACCTTCGGCGCCGGCATCATGATGGTGATCGGCACCATCGTGGCGATCCGCTGGCTGATCCCGGCCGGCCAGGTCGCCGTCCCCGACATCATCAGCGGCAAGACGGAGATGTACGAGTCGTGGGGGATCACGCTGGCGGTCGTCGGCGGCCTGATCGCCGGCATCGCCGTCGGGCTGATCACCGAGTACTACACGGCCACGTTCAAGGCGCCCGTGCAGACGATCGTCGACGCCTCGAGGACCGGCCCGGCGACCACGATCATCCAGGGCATCGCGGTCGGGATGAACTCGACCTCCCTGCCGGTCATCATCATCGGCATCGCCATCCTGGTCGCCTACGAGTTCGCCGGGCTGTACGGCATTGCGCTGGCCGGCGTCGGGATGCTGTCGACG
This sequence comes from uncultured Thermoanaerobaculia bacterium, assembly GCA_964594125.1. Lineage (GTDB taxonomy): Bacteria > Acidobacteriota > Thermoanaerobaculia > Thermoanaerobaculales > Thermoanaerobaculaceae > CAVRZJ01. The sequence goes on from CAZQLL010000009.1 coordinate 645, forward strand.
CTGGCGATCCAGCTCGCCACCGACGCGTACGGCCCGATCGCCGACAACGCCGGCGGCGTCGCCGAGATGTCGCGCCTGGGCCGCGACATCCGGGCGCGCACCGACAAGCTCGACGCGGTCGGGAACACCACCGCGGCGATCGGCAAGGGGTTCGCGATCGGCTCCGCCGCGCTCACGGCGCTGGCGCTCACCGCGGCGTATATCACCAAGATGCAGGGCAAGATCGACATGGACGCGGCCAACCCGTACGTGCTGGTCGGACTGCTGATCGGCTGCATGCTGCCGTTCCGCTTCTCGGCGATGGCGATGGTCGCGGTCGGAAAGGCGGCGCAGGACATGATCCAGGAGGTCCGCCGCCAGTTCCGCGAGATCCCCGAGCTGCGTCCGGCGCTGCAGGCGGCCGAGAGAGCGGAGAGCGAGGACCGCGAGCCGACGCCGGAGGAGCAGAAGATCATCCGCGCGGCCGACGGCAAGGCGCAGTACGCGCAGTGCATCGACATCTCGACCGCGGCCGCGATCAAGAAGATGGTGGCGCCCGGCATGATGGCGCTGCTCGCACCTCTCGTCGTCGGTCTCTACTCCCCGGACATGCTCGGCGGGCTGCTGGTCGGCGTGACGATCTCGGGCGTCTGCCTCGCGATCTTCCAGGCCAACGCCGGCGGCGCCTGGGACAACTCGAAGAAGCAGGTCAAGGAGCAGGGGCACAAGGTGTACGGCGACGCCTACGACTTCATGCACAAGGCGACCGTCACCGGCGATACCGTCGGCGACCCGTTCAAGGACACCTCGGGCCCGTCGCTCAACATCCTGATCAAGCTGATCAGCGTCGTCGCCATGATCCTGGCGCCGATCTTCTACGCCATTCACTACAACTAGGCCGGGGCGGCCGAAGACCAGGAGGCAGGACGACGCAGCGTGGAGACGCGGGAGGAGGGGCGGGGAGACCCGCCCCTTTCACCGTTCATGGGCGGAGGAGCGAGGTCAGGCCGGCGCGGAGCTCGTCAGGGATCGGAACGGGACGGCCGAGCGCGTAGTCGTAGCAGACCTGCACCGTCTCGGCCTCGGCGGCAAGGCGTCCCGACGCCTCGATGCGGTAGGCGAACGTGAAGCTCGTGCGGCCGATGCGGGACGCCGCGAGGCCGACAGTGACCGGGTCCGCGAGGGCGATCGGCGACCGGAAGTCGACCGTGACGCGCGCCACGATGAACGGCAGGTCGCGCGCCGAGCCGGTGAACCCCAGGCGCTCCCGCCACAGCGCGACGCGCGCGGTCTCGAGGTAGGTGACGTACGCCGCGTTGTTGACGTGGTTCATGGCGTCGACGTCGGCGTAACGCACCTGGATCGGGCAGACGAACGTGAAGCCTCGCATCGATCGTAGTCCCCTCCGGGGTTGAGTCTACCCGGTTCCGCAGCGCTTCACCGCCGCGAGCGGTCGTCGCCGGCGAGCTCGATGACCGCCGGGAGCGCGGCGGCGGCGGCGGCGCGGCCGGCGGCGAGCGCCTCTTCCACACAATCGAACTCGGACCAGTGGATGGCGCCGACCGCCGGGGAGATCACCAGGTCGGCGCGCGCCAGCAGCGTGCGGCGCAGCGCGCGGTGCGTGATCACGCCGGCACGCATCAGCGCCAGCGGCACCTTGAGGTGCGCCGGGTCGACGTCGCCGGGCTGCTCGCCGACATCGACCGCCACCACCGGCCAGGGACCGAGCGCGCGGGCCTGGTCGACGGGCACGTCGGCGACCACGCCGCCGTCGATGAGATGGGCGTCAGCGAACGCGACGGGGGTGACCACGCCCGGCACCGCGCTGGACGCCGCCGCCGCCAGCCGCAGCGGGCCGCGCCGCAACGCCACGGGGTTGCCGGTGGCGAGATCGGTGGCGACCGCGGCGAACGGCAGCGGCAGGTCCTCGACGAGGACGTCCGGCAGGAGGAACTCCAGCACCCGGTCGAGGTCCTCGCGCGCCACGAGGCTCTCCCGCTCGAGGGCGAGGACGACCGTCGCGCCCGTGCGCAGGCGCTTGGCGAACTGCAGCAGCAGGTTGTCACGGCTGCTGACGTGGGCGGCGAGACGCAGGTCCGGGAGCGACGGGGGAAGCAGGCCCGAGGCGAGGAAGAGCCGCCAGCTCCGCTCCGCCGCCGCGGCCGAGCCGAGGGCAGCCCACATCCCCCCCACGACCGCACCGGCGCTCGTCCCGGCGATCGCCCTGACGGAGATGCCGGCTTCCTCCAGCGCGGCCAGCACCCCGATGTGGGCGAGCCCGCGGGCGCCGCCGCCCCCGAGCGCCAGGGTCACGCCCCGGGGGCGGCGTCGCCGCGTGAACAGCGATCCGATCCGGCCCACGGAATCATCATAGGCTTTTCTGAGCGGCGGCTGGCGCCAGCCCGCGCTCACCATCTCTTGGTGGGCAGGTCCCGCAGCCTCCCCTGCAGCGCCGGAGTGAATACTCATGCGGGCGCAGCCGCACCCGCGAACGATGAAAGCGTGACGGAGGGCCGGCGCCCTCGCCGGCCTGGATGCCGCCAGGCAGGGCCTCCACGTGGGCGAGGGCGCCCACGCTCCGGGATGATGGGGGACTTTCAAGGCAATCCGGCGCCTTCACGCCCTGAGCGCCGGCGACTCCGCCGGGTCGCCGGGGCGCTGGTGCTTCCGGGAATCTGGGCGGGCCGCGACGGTTTGAGGGAGTGGTAGGTCAGCGCGGCCGAGGGCGTCCGAGCTCCCGAGCTCTCTGGGAGGACTCTCTCGAGGAATCAACGGCTTCGTGAGAATGCCTCGACGGTGCAGGCGGTGGGTTTCGACAGGCAGGCTTGCCGTCGGCCGGCGCGCTCCGTACCATCGGCGCGGCGGGGAGAAACGCTGATGAGAAAGCAGGCCCTCACCCACGTCGTCCTGGCGGTCGCCGCGCTCGTTGGGGTGCGCGCGGCGGTGGCGGTCGACGTCCTGCCGCTTCCCCACACGGTCGTGCAGCCCGACGGCTCGCGCATCGAGCTGCTGCCGCGCGGCGACGAGCACAACCTCTTCTGGGAGCTGCCGAGCGGCCACACGGTGGCGCGCGACGCGGCCGGGTGGTGGCGGATCGCGAGGCTCGACGCCGGGGGCCGGATGGTCCCGGGCGGACCGGCGGCAGGCGCGGCAACGGCGGTCGGCGCACTCCGGGCGCTGCCGGCGCACCTGCGCCCACGGGCGATCGGCAGCGGCGACGGCGAGCTGGCGCCGATACCCTTCGGCGCGCGAGCCGCCGCGCCGCGGGCGCTGTCGGCCGGCGGCGAGCAGCAGCCGCTGCTGGTGATCCTCGTCGAGTTCTCCAACCGCGCGCCGGTCGGCGCCACCGCGCCGCAGTTCGCGAGCCACTTCTTCACCGCCGCGAGCAGCGTGAAGTCGTACTTCGACGCAAACCTTTTCGGCCGGCTCGCCGTGACGCCGGCCGCCGACTCGCACGGCGCCGCCGGCGACGGCGTCGTCGGCTGGCTGCCGCTGGCGATGAACCACCCGAACCGCGGCATCACCGGCTCGAAGACCGCGACCGAGGCGCAGAAGAACCAGGCGAAGCACGAGACCCGCAAGGCGATCAAGGCGGCGATCGAGGCGGCCGACCCGTACGTCGACTTCGCGGCCCACGACCGCAACCGCGACGGTGCGTTGTCGGTGTGGGAGCTGGCGGTGACCGTGATCTTCGCCGGCTACGAGTCGTCGTACGGCGGCTACAGCGCGGCCTACAGCCCCGCGAACTGGGGCCACCGCTGGTCGCTCGGGTTTTCGGACGCGGTCGGCTACGTCGGCCCGGCCGTCGTCGACGGCGTGAAGGTCGGCGACTCGGGCGCCGCCGGTGGCTACACGACGTTCGGCGAGTGGATGCAGTCGAGCGCCGCCAACGGCCACAAGGCGACGCTCGGGATCATGGTGCACGAGCTCGGGCACGACATCCTCTCCCTGCCGGACCTGTACGACACCGACAGCGGCAACGGCGATTCGGCAGGCCTCGGGGGCTGGTGCCTCATGGCCGGAGGCTCGTGGGGGTCGCAGGGCGGCGGCGAGTGGATCGGCGAGACCCCCACCGGCCTGTCCGCGTGGTCGAAGCTCGTGACCGGCGTGGTCGACCCCGTCGAGCTCGCGGGCGCGGGCGGCGCGACGGCGACGCCGGCGGCGACCTCGCCGTCCGTGTTCCGTCTCGGCAGCGGCGTGCCGCACGAGTACTTCCTGCTCGAGTACCGCGCCCCCGTCGGGTTCGACGCCGGGCTGAAGCGCTGGGACAGCGCCTTCGCGGCGGGCGGCGGGCTGCTCGTGCTCCACGTCGACGAGCGCGTCGACGGCAACGGCGACGCGGCGCACAAGCGCGTCGACGTCGAGGAAGCCGACGCGGGCACGCTCGGCTATTCGCGGCTCGACCTCGACGAGGCCGACGCCGCCCGCGCGATGCTGTACTACGCCGGCAACGCCACGCGCTTCGCCGACGACACGAACCCGAGCGCGGCGCGCTACGGCGGGGCACCCTCCGGAGTCGTCGTCTCGGGCGTGGGGGCGGCCGAAGCGGCCGGGATAGGCTTCTCCTACCAGGCGCCCCATCCGTCGGGGTACGGCGCGGACTCGTGCGCCACGGCGCTGCCGGTGACGCTCGCCCCCGGGACGCCCAGGCCGATCGGCGAGGACCCGAGCCAGGCGGCGACGTCGCCGCTGCCGCGCCTGTGCACGCAGGTGTCCGGACTGGCCTGGTACCGCGTCGTGCCGGCGCGCTCCGGCCTGCTCACCGTCGAGACCTCGGGGTACGACACGGTGGCGGCGGTGCTGCGCGGGAGCTGCGACGCGCTCGAGGTCGCGGCCTGCAACGACGACGGCGTCGCGGCGGGCGGCGGCTCGCGCATCAAGGACCTGAAGGTAACGCGAGGGGAGCCGGTGTACGTGGTGATCGGGCGCTGGGGGACGAGCGTGGCGGGCACGCTCGCGGGCTCGTTCGCGCTGTCCGCCGGTGCGCCGCTGCAGGTGACATCGATCGCCGCCGGCGGTTGTCCCCGTGCCGCGCTCTCGGTGCTGGTCAGCGACGGGTCCGGGCCGCTCGACGGCCTGGCGGCGTCGAGCTTCACCGTGCTCGTCGACGGCGTCGCGACGACGCCGCGGTCGCTGGCGGCGGCGGGCGGCGGGCGCTACGACATCGAGCTGTGGCTTGAAGGCGGGGCGGCGGCAACGCATGCGGTGCGGGTCGAGGTCGACGGCGACGGTGCCGCGGGCGACCTCGAGGTGACGCTGGCGGAGGGCGGCACGGCGTGCTCAGGTATCGCGGCTCCCACCGAGACGCTCGTGATCCCGATGGCGGCCCACCTCGCCGGCAGCCAGGGCACCAACTGGCGGACGGACGTGATCACCAGCCTCGCCGGCGACGGCGCGGCCCCCGCCGACCTCGAAATCGCGTACCTCGAGCACGGCGCCGCCAACCCCGAGCCGCGCCGCGTGGTCACCGTGGAGGCGCCGGGCGGGCGCGGCATCGCGGACATCGCCGCGGCGTCGTTCGGCGTCGCGAGCGGCAAGGGAGCGCTGCTCGTGCGCTGGCAGCAGGGAGGCGCAGCGCGCCTGCTCCTTGCCAGCCGCACCTACAACCTGCTCGGCGCGGGCAACACCCTCGGGCTGCCGGCGGGAGCGACGTTCGGGCAGGAGGTGCCGGCGGTGCCGCTGGAGGCGGCGGTGCAGCCGGGAGCAACGGCGTGGATCACCGGTCTCGCACAGCGCGCCGGCGTGGCGCGCACCAACGTCGGCATGGTGGCGGCGGGCGACGCGGGCGCCGCCGTCACCCTCGACTTCTTCTCCCCCTCGGGCTCGCCGCTGCTGACGTGGAGCCGCACGCTGCGCGCCTGGGAGTACCTCCAGGTCGACAAGATCCTGCAGGGTGTGGCCGGCGGCGTCGACGCCGCGAGCGTCCGTATCGGCACCACGGCGGGCTCGGCGCCGCTGATCGCCTACGCCTCGGTGGTCGACGACCTCACCGGTGACCCGGTGACGCTGCTTCCGGCGGCGGCCCCGGCGGCCGACTGGTTCGTGCCGATGGCCGCGAACCTCACCGGCCTCGCCGACACCAACTGGCGCAGCGACCTCGCGGTCGCCAATCCCGGCGACGCACCGGCCGCGGTCGCGGTGACGTTCCTGCAGGAGAGCCGCGACAACGGCGGCGCCGCCGCGGCGGCGCCGTTCACGGTGCCGGCGCGCGGGTGCGTGCGCCTCTCCGACGTCGTGACGACGCTGTTCGCACGGTCGGGGGTCAAGGGGGCGATGCGCGTGGCCGCCGACCAGCCGGTGGTGGTCTCGAGCCGGACGTACAACCTGCTGCTCGCCGGCAACTCGCTCGGCCTTCCCGCCGGCGCGACGTTCGGGCAGGGCGTGGCGGGGATCTCCGCCGCCGCCGCGGTCGACGCGGCGCACCCGGGCCAGGTCCCGGGCGTGGTGCGCAGCGCCGACTTCCGCTCCAACCTCGGGCTGCTCGACGTCTCCGGCCAGGGTTCGTCCGTCACCGTCCGCTTCCGCGACGCCGCGAACGCCGAGCTCGGCAGCGCGATCGTGCGCGCGCTGCGGCCGTACGAGTACGTCCAGCTCAACAACGTGCTCGCCGCGGCCGGCGTGAGCGGCGACGTGGCGGCGGCGACCGCCGTGATCACGGTCGCGGGTGGGGGCGCCGTGACGGCGTATCTGTCGGTGATCGACGCGCGCACCGGCGACCCCATCACCGTGATGGCGGAGCGCTAGACGCTGCCGCGCGCGGAGGACGCAGCGGGCGTGTGCGCCCGTCAGGTGAGCTACGGGCACGACCCGCGAAGAGAGCCACTCTTTCGAGAGTCCCACAACCTGAGGGAGCGCGGGCGCCCTCGCCCGCGCGGAGGTGGCGCCTTGCGGCGCCCGGGCCGGCGAGGGCGCACGCTTGCCCGACGACAGGGGCGCTCCCGGTTCCCTGGCGAGGGACTTTCTGGACGCTCCACCCGGTTCTGCATGCGGGTCGGGTTAGAATCGGGCCGCACTCAGGGCGATATTGGCGTCGGCACGAAGCCGATACAGCGGAGGCATCATGAGCGGAACCCGTAACGTGTTTTCGGTACTGGTCCTCGTCGCCGCAGCAGCGCGGCCGGACGTGGCCGCGGGGGGGCCGGGCGCGCTGCAGGGCATCGTCGACGCGCAGTCGGTGGCGCCCAAGCAACCCGCGGCGTTCCCGCGGCTCGACACGGCGAGCGCGTCCGTGGCCGCCTCTCCGGCGCCGCTGGAGGCCGCGGGGCGGGCCGGGTTCGTGGTCCGCGACGGCCGCGTCCAGGTGATCGTCGAGTGCCGGGACGAAGGCGCGGCGGCGGCGCTCGTCCGGCAGCTCGAGACCGAAGGGAGCAGGAACGTCTCGCACGCCTTCGAGCTCGTCCAGGCCGACGTGACTGCGGAGCTGCTGCGCCGGCTCGGCGCCTACCCCGATGTCGTGTCCGTGCGGCGGCCGAGCTACGTTCCGCGGCCCGCCGGGCGTCCGCTCGCGGTGGCCGCACAGGCGGTCGCCGGCTCGTTCATGACCGAGGGCGCCGCCGCGATGAACGCTCCCGCGTGGCACGCCGCGGGGTACACGGGCCAGGGGGTCAGGGTCGGCGTCATCGACGGCGAGTTCGCCGGCTGGGACACGCTGCGCGGCAGTGAGCTTCCGGACGCGTCCAAGGTGACGTTCCAGTCGTTCGGCGGCACCCCGGTCGGCGACGGCGGCCACGGAACGGCGTGCGCCGAGGTCATCCACGACCTCGCACCCTCCGCCGAGCTTTTCCTCGCCGTGGTGTCGACTGAGGTCGACATCGCCAATGCCGTGAGCTGGATGCAGTCGAACGGCGTGAAGGTGATCTCGATGTCGCTCGGCTGGCTGTCTTGGGGCCCCGGCGACGGTACGGGGTACCTCGCCAGCGTCATCGACTCGTTCGTCAGCGGCGGCGGCGTGTGGGTGAACTCGGCCGGGAACTCCCGTCTCGCCCACTGGCAGGGGGTGTGGCGTGATGACAACGGCAACGGCTTCCTGAACTTCGACGCGAGCTGGGAGGTCAACCCGGTCACGTTCGACGGGAACAACTTCGCCGCGATCCCTGCCGGCACGAAGATCAGCGCGTCGATGATCTGGAACCAGTGGAGCTCGCCGCCTACGGATCTCGACTTCTTCATCTACAAGAACACCGCGTCGGGGTGGGTGAAGGTCGCCGAGTCTATCGACGAGCAGAGCGGCCAGGCGGGCCAGAAGCCGATCGAGGAGATCGTCTACACCGCCGACGAGGAGGCCGCCTACGGCTTCGTGATCCAGGGTGTGAGCGGCCCGGCGAACGTCGACATCGAGTTCTTCAACCGGCTCGACGGCAGCCCGCTGGGGTTCAACGTGCAGGACGGCTCGATCACGCCGCCGGCCGACACCGCCAGCGCGATTGCCGCGGCGGCGCTCGACGCGGCCCCGCCGTACGCTCTGGAGAGCTACAGCTCGCGCGGCCCCACCAACGGACCCGGCGGCGCCCTTTCCGGCGGATCGGTCAAGCCGGACCTCTCGGGGTACGCCGTGGTGTCGACGGCAAGCTACGGCGCGCGAGGCGGCGGCAACGGGTTCAACGGCACCTCGGCCGCATGCCCCCACATCGCCGGTGCGGCGGCGCTGGTCCGCTCGGCGTACCCCGCCTACACGCCGGCGCAGGTCCGCTCGTTCCTCGAGGGGCGGGCGGCGGACATGGGACCGGCCGGGAAGGACATCGACTACGGCTTCGGCCGCCTTTCGCTCGGAGACCCGCCGGCGGCCGCGTGCGACGCGCCGGCCCCTCCCGGCGGCGTGAACGTCGCCCCCAACGCGGTGAGCTCGGGCACGCCGTTCACGATCTCCTGGAACGCCGCGACGAACGCTACGTCGTACGAGGTGCAGGAGGCGACGAACAACGCCTTCACCGGCGCGACCACGCTCCAGGTCGCGGGCACGTCGACGCAGCGGACCAAGACCGTGGCGAGCACCACGACGTTCTACTACCGCGTCAGGGCGATCCGGACCTGCACGGGCGCGACCGCGCAGTCGGGCTTTTCGAGCGCCGTCAGCGTGACCGTGGCCGCCGGCGGAGGCGGCACGACGGCGAGCCTGTGGGTGCCGGTGATCACGCGGGCCAGCGGCGCCAACAGCTCGCAGTGGCGCTCCGACGTCGGTCTGCTCAACCTGCAGGGCTCGTCGGCGAGCTGCGACCTCGTGTTCAAGTCCGGCGCGACGACGAAGGCGTACTCGACGACGATCGCACCGAACGTGCACACGATCCTGCGCGACGTGGTCGGCCCGTCGTACCTCAACGGCTCCGGCTCGGGGTCGCTCGAGGTGCGCTGCGCCCCGGCAGTGCTGGTCACCTCGCGCACCTACAACCAGAACGCCAACGGCACGTTCGGGCAGAACTACGACGCCTACGCCTCCTCGTTCGGGCTGGCCGCGGGCCAGAACGGCACGCTGCCGCACCTGTCCGAGAACGCGGCGTACCGCTCCAACATCGGCCTCGTCAACACCGGCGCGGCGACGGCAACGGCGACGGTGACGCTGTACGACGGCGCCAACGGCGCGCTGGTCGGCAGCTACACCGTCACGCTGGCGCCCGGCGAATGGAAGCAGGAGAGCCAGCCGTACCTGAAGAAGTTCGGCCGCAACAACCTCGAGGCGGGGTACGCGCGCGTCAACGTGACCGCCGGCAGCGGCGTCATCGCGCTCGCCTCGGTGGTCGACAACAACGCCAGCTCGAACGACCCGACGACGATCGTCATGCAGCGGTGACTGTCTGCTAAAGGGGAGGTCTCGCGACCTCCCCTCCAAGGGGCAAGTCAGCCTGGTCGCGCCGCGGTCGTGCGCCGCTGCGGTACTCTGAGGCGTCGTGACTCGGAGGTGACATGGACCTGCAGCCCGATCGTCGCCGCGTTGTAGCCGCACTCACCGGAGCCGGTGCGCTCGCCGGGCTCGCAGGCCTTGCGGGTGTCGCGGCGCTGCCGGACCAGGCCGCCGGCGCGTCGACCGGTGCCGGACCCGCGGAGCCGCCGGCGGTGCCGGTCGAGGCGATCGGCACGGTCCCGTGGCCCTATCGGCAGCTCGAGCCGGACGCCGTCGCCGAGCGCGCGTTCTCCGTCTACCAGAAGGGTCTGTGCATGCTCGGCGCGTTCGAGCCGATCGTGCGCGGGGTCGCGGAGCGCCTCGGCCCCCCGTACACGTCGTTCCCGTTCGCGATGTTCGCCTACGGGGCGGGCGGCGTCGCCGGGTGGGGGACGCTGTGCGGCTGCCTGAACGGCGCCGCTGCCGCGTTCGCGCTGCTCTCCGCGCAGCCGGCGCCGCTGACCTCGGCGCTGTTCACGTGGTACGAGAGCGAGGCGATCCCGGACTTCGCGCCGCGCGGCGCCAGGTTCACGAGCGCGCCCGCGGTGGCGGGGTCGGTGCTCTGCCACGCATCGGTGACGCGCTGGTGCACCGCATCGGGCAGGAAGTTCTCGTCACCCGAACGGTTCGAGCGCTGCGGCGCGCTCGCCGCCTCGGTGGCGCGCAAGGCGGTGATGCTGCTGAACGCGCAGGCGGCGGGAACGCTCGCCGCGCCGCCGCCGGCGCCGGCGACCGCCGAGTGCCTGCGGTGCCACGGGGGCAGGGGGGACGTCGGCAACGCCAGCGGCCGGATGTCGTGCGCCCCGTGCCACACCCCGGCCGAGCTGGCCGCGCGCGAGCACCCGAAAGCCTGAAGGCGTCGCCGCAGCCAGTCCCCACGACGCACGTAACGTCGCCGCTCGAGGCGGCAGGGGCAGCCGCAGCGACCCTACCTCAGCGTGAGCTCGGCCGGCATGATTGCGGGGTCGTTCGAAACGTTGTCGATCAGCAGGACGCAGGCGTGGAGGAGGGCATTTGGGGTGTTCACCTCCACGGTTATGGCGCCGTGCGACACCGGGCCGGTGGCGAGGGTCTGGTGGATCTTGTCGAGGCGGGACTGCTCGTAGGCGCGCACGGAGAGCGTCTTGGTGCCGATCAGGGCGCCGTCGTCGCCGAACAGGCGCACCGTGACGGAGACGGAGAACGGGGAGGCGCTGGCGAAGCCGAGGTTGACACGGTAGCCGGCCTTGGGGTCGGGGGAGTAGGTGAGGTGGTGGAACACCCCTCGCGTCGTCGGTGTGAGTGCCGCGGACGGCGGCAGCGCGGAAACGATGGCGCCGAAGGTGCCGGTCTTGGCGGTGCCGATATTGTAGAAGCGGGAGTTGACCAGCGCAGCTCCAGAGCAGAAGCAGATGCCGAGGGCGGCGTTGGCGGCGGGGAGCATGGCGCCGAGGATGTCGGGGATGCGCAGTGTCTGGCCGGGCAGCACGGCGACGTTCATGGCGGAGGGGGAGAGGTTGGCCTGGCCGGGCTTGAGCAGGGCGATGTCCACGGAGGCCGGCTCGGTGCCGACGTTGTAGAGGTCGAGATGGGAGCCTCCTGTGACACGGCTGCACTGCTTCGACTCTACCCCTGCCGCTGCCAGTCGGAGGCAGCACGGGTACCCTTTCGTCCGGTCGGTCGCCGTCAGCGCCGCAGGTGGCGGCGCACCGGGGCGACCGGCGGCATGGCGACATCGATGACGCCGCTGCGGCCGCCGACGCTGGCGCCCGCGGCAGTCGTCACCTGCCAGAGGTAGCGGCCCGCGGCCGTCCACGTGTGCTGCGGGCTCGGCTGCGTGCTCGTCGGCGTCCCGTCGCCGAAGTCCCAGGCGTAACCGACGGGACCCGCGCACCCGACCGGTGTGGCCGTCGCGCTGAGCAGAGCGGCGACGCCGGCGAGCGGGGAGCCGGGCACGCTCGCATCGCAGGTCACGCTGCAGCCGATCGTGCCGGGCAGCGTTCGCTCGATGCGCACGTCGTCGACGTAGACGCCCTCCCGCTGCACGACCGCGTCGGAGTCGAAGAAGAAGGCGAGCCACACCTGGGGGCTGCCGAGCGGCGTGATGGCGCCGACCGACGCCAGGTCGAGCTCGCGCGTCTGCCAGCCCGTTGCAGTGCCCGAGGTGCGGCTGCCGTAGAAGCTCGTGCCGTTGACGGACACCGCCCAGGAGAACCAGTCCCAGTTCGTCTCGGTGTCGAGCCAGTAGGCGAAGGTGGCGCGGGCGGCGGTGGCCCCGGCGAGCGAGAACGGTCCGAACACCATGCCGGTGTCCATGCTCGCGTAGTACGGCCCGCCGGCTGGCGCGGCCGGGGTGCCGCCGCCCGCGCAGTAGGCGCTCCTCGCTCCCGCCGCCGCGCGATGGGTCGACGGTCCCCAGTGCGTCGCCGTCGGTGGCGAGACCGCCCACGCACCGGGGAAGTCGCCCTCGAAGCCGTCCGCGAGCACCACCTCGACCTGCTGGGCGCTGACTGCCACCGTCCCCGACTGCACGCAGCGCGCGCCGTCGGCCTCGGCGAGCATGGTCCAGGCGTATGTGCCGGGCGCCGCGTACGCGTGGCTGGCCGCAGGCCCGACGAACACGGCGCTGCCGTCGCCGTACGCCCAGCGGACGGTGGGAGCGTCGTGGCAGAGCGTCGGCGTGACGGACCCCGAGAACGGCACGGCAGCGCCGGTGCCGGCGCTCGCCGCGACGGTGGCGCCGCAGGCGAGAGAGCACGGCGGCGGCGAAGCGATGGCGATCTGACCGCTGCGCGTGCAGGTGCCGTCGCCCGCGCTGGCGGTCATCTGCCACGGGTAGGTGCCGGGCGCGGCGTACGCGTGGCTCGGATCCTCCTCGGAGGCGAGCGGCGAGCCGTCGCCGAACGACCACGAGAACCCCACCGGCCCGCCGCCACAGTAGCTGGCCGTGGCGGTCCCCTGGAACGCCGACACGAAGCCGGCGAACCCCGTAGCAGGCACCACGGCGTCGCAGGTGACGGTGCAGGGGGGCGGCGGCGACACCACGATCGTGCCGGTGCGCACGCACGACACCCCGGCGGTGCTCGCCGTCAGCGTCCAGGTGTAGGTGCCGGCGGCGGCGTAGGTGTGCGACGGGCTGGTCTGCGTCGAGGTGACGCCGTCCCCGAAGTCCCACAGGTAGCTCGGCCACGAGGGCGTGCAGTGGTCGGTGGCTGCCGAGCCGGCGAACGCCACCGGCACCAGCGCCTGCCCCGTCGCCGGCACGGTGGCCGAGCAGCTCACCAGGCACTGCGGCGCCACCGCCTCGATGCGCACGTCGTCGACGTACGAGCCCTCGTCCTGCCAGATCGAGTCGGACGTGAAGCGGAAGGCGAACCAGACCGCCGGCTGGCCGATCACCACCGGGCCGGACAGGCCGGCGAGATCGACCTGCGCCAGCTTCCAGCCGCCGCTGTCGCGCGGCATGTCGGGGCCCCAGGTGAACGTCTGTCCGTCGGTGGAGACGCCCCAGCGGAGGTAGTCCCAGACGTGGTTCTTCGTCCAGTACGCGAACGTGGCGCGCGCGACCGCGGTGCCGGCGAGCGAGAACGGGCCGTAGACGAGGCGGGTGTCCATTCCGGTCGTGTACTGGCCGCCCGGCGCGGCAGGCGACGTGCCGCCGCCGGCGCACCAGGCGCTCGTCGCGCCTTCGGCGGCGCGGTGCGTGGAAGGCCCCCACGCCTGTCCCGAGGCCGGCGTGACCGACCACGAGGCCAGCCCCATCTCGAAGTCGTCGGCGAACAGCGTCGGCGGCGCGAAGACGCGGACGACACCGGTGCGGGTGCAGGCGACGCCGTCGGCCGTGACCGTGACCGTCCAGGTGTAGACGCCGCCGGCCGCGTACGCGTGCTCCGGGCTCTGGAGCGTCGAGATCGCCGAGCCGTCGCCGAAGTCCCATGCGTACGTCGCTGCGCCGAGGCAGTCGGCGAGCCCGGGCTCGGCGTGGAACGGCAGCGGCGCGCCGACGGCGCCGGCGCCGGGGACGGCGGCGGCGCATGCGACCGTGCAACCGACCTTGATCTCGCCGGAAACGGTGCGGGTCAATCCCTGATAGCTCACCGTCAGCGTCCATCTGAACGTCCCGGCCGTTGCGAAGGTGTGGACGGAGTCCTCCTGGAACGCGTGCGGCGAGCCGTCGCCGAAGTCCCACTCGAAGGCGGCCGCGCCCGCGCATCCCGTTGCCGCCAGCGTCGCCGCGAGGGTGACGGGCGTCGCCAGCGGCGCGCCGGCGGGGACGTCGGTGGAAAACTCGAAACGGCACCCTGAGTGCGCGAGGCGCGTCACGAAGGCGTCGTCGGCGCCGGCCAGCGCGGCCTGGAACGGGCTCGCAACCGGGAAGTCGGCTGACGTCGTGCCGCCGGCGATCACGACATCGCCGGCGGGGTGCAGGGCGACGCCGCCCACACTCTCGGTTCCGGCCCCGCCGAGGTACGTCGAGACGACGAGGCTCTGGCCCGAGGCGCCAAGCGTGACGACGAACGCGTCGGCGATCGCGCCTTGTGTTCCCGCGTTGCAGGCGCCGTCGCTGCCGCAGGTCGCGTCGAGCGCTCCCGGGCCGACCGGGAAGTCCGGCGAGGCGGTGCTGCCGACGACGACTGCGTGCCCCGCAGTGTCGACCTGGATCGCCCTGCCGACGTCCGCGCCGGCGCCACCCAAGTAGGTGGCCCACAGCGGCCCGGAGCCGTCCGGCGCAACCTTGGCGACGAAGACGTCGGGCTTCGCGCTGCCGCCCGCGCCGTCGCAGGCGCCGTCGCTGCCGCAGGTGCGGTCGAAGGCGCCGGACGTGGCCGGCAGCGACGGCGACGTGGTCGTGCCGACGACGTACGCGGTGCCGGCGCCGTCGGCCGCCACGGCGGTGGCCGGCAGCGCGACCGTCCACAGCGCCGCGGATGCGTCGGCGGCAACCTTCCAGAGCCGTCCGGAGGTGGCGACGAGGGTGCCGCCGTCGGGCGCGAGCGCGATCCCCGTGACGGCGTCGTCGATCCCGGACTGGCCGACGAAGGTGAAGAACTCGTACGCTCGCGCGGCGAGGTCGACCCGCGCCAGCACGCCGAGCGTGCACTCGTGCACCAGCGGCGTGCCGACGCGGCACATCCCTCCGGTCGACGCGCTGCGGCTGGTCCAGTAGCCAGCCGGAGAGGCCGGCAGGCTCCACGACGAGGTCCATCCACCCACCGTGACCTTGCCGTCGGCGCCGACGGCCACGTCGGTCGCCTCGCCGAAGCCGCCGGAGGGGCCGAGGTGCGACGAGAAGAGCAGCGTCCCGGCAGGGGACAGCTTCGTCAGGAACAGGTCGCCGGAGGCGGAGTCGGGCAGCGGGTCGAGGGTGGGGAAGTCGGTCGAGAACGAGCGCCCGACGACGTGGGCGTTGCCGGCGGCGTCGACCGCGATGGCGTAGGCGCGGTCGTCCGACGTACCGCCGAGATACGTCGAGTAGAGCAGCGTGCGGCCGTCGGGAGACAGCTTGGTGACGAAGGAGTCCTGGCACAGCGGCATCGTGTAGGAAAGGCTCGGCGGCGGGTAGATCGCGACGTTGCACTGCGGCGACTGCGGCTGCGGCCTGGAGCCCTGCTGTGCGCTCGCGAGCGGAAAGTCGAGCGAGAACGTCTTGCCGGTGACGTAGATGTTGCCGGCCGGGTCGACCGCGACGTCGCGCGCCTCGTCGGCGAGGTTGCCCCCGAGGAACGTCGAGAAGGCGAGCACGACCGGGTCGATGATCAGGGGCGCCGAGGCGTCGTAGTCGCCGACGTCGAAGCCGACCATGGCGCCGCCCTTGAGAACGAAGCGCCCGGCGACCTGGTGCCTGACGCCGCCCTCGTCCTGGTAGAGCGACGGCGCGCGCTGGACGAGCGTGCCGTCCCCGAGGCAGAGGGTGAGGTTGCCCTCGGGGTCGAGCGACAGCGGTCCGGCGCCGTCGAACGCCAGCAGGATCGCCGCCGGATCGGCGCCGGGAGCGACGACGAGGTCGTACTCGAGACCGCCGGGGTCGCCGCGATACTCGACGTCGATGCCCGGGTAGACGTCGCGGAAGCGGATGCGCGCGTAGGTCGGGACCGCCTCGATCCATGCCGCCGGATCGCCGCCGGCGTAGTAGCTGACGTGGCCCGGAAGCCGGTCGCACGCCTCGGCGCGCGCTCCCGGGTCGCCGCCAGCGAAGCGAAGGCCGACGACGGCTGGCTCGCCGCCGTTCCGCCCGGGCAGCACCGTCACCCTCGCGGCGGCGCCGCCGATCTCCGCGAGCAAGCCGGGACTGCGGGCGACGAAGGCGGCCGCGGCCTGCGCCTGGCCGCGGTTGGGCTCGAACGCGAGCGGCAGGGCGCGGCCGGGCGACGCCACGTGCAGGGAACCGGCATCGGCCGGAGGCGCTGGGGCCGGCCAGCCGGAGGCGGCCGCAGGCATCGCGCAGCTTCCGAGGAGCAGGCCCGCGGCGAAGCCGCACCGCCGTGCGCACCGGGGGGGGGCGATTCGCGCCATGGTGCACCTCGCGAGGCGCGCGGCGCGCGCCTCCAGTTCGTGCCAGGGCCCGGACGGTGCGGCCACGGACGAGAGGCGCCTCCTCCCGCCGTTCGCCGGCCGGCCATTGCGTTTCCAACTGTGTGCCCATGGAACGCGAAATGCAATACCTCCCGCTACGCCGCGGGTCGCGGACGCCTTCGCGCCGTCCCGGTGACCTGGGGCCGGGCAGAGGGCGCGACGGAGGGCGTGCGCGCTACCGGATCTCGAGCGCGTTGATCACCGCGTAGAGGTCGGCGCCGCCCCAGTCCTCGATGGCGAGATCGAGTGTCCCGTCGGTCACCGTGACCGCGAACGTCTCGACCCTGAATTCGCCCTTGGCGGTGCTCACCGTGGCGACCTGGCTGCCCTCGAGCGCCAGCCACATCTGGTCGTGCGCCGCCGCCGCGTCGCCCATCGTGATCGTCACCGCGTAGCGTCCGTTCAGCACATCGGCGGTGAACAGCGCCTCGCGGGTGACGTTGAGGTCCTGGCGCAGGGGAGTCCCCGTACCGCGGTCGCGGCTCGTCACGGTGCCGAACTGCCATCCGTAGCCCAGACCGTCGGCGTATCGTGTTTTCTCGGAGACCCGCACCCAGCCGGGCTCGACGTTCGAGGTGGGAGTGCCGAAGTCGAAGCGCGGCACGACGGGCGGTCGAATCTCCACGGCGTTGAGCACGGAGTTGACGTCGGGCCCCTCGAGGTCGTCGAGGAGCAGCTCCAGGCGGTTGTCCGCGACGGCGGTGCGGTAGCGGCGGGTGACGAACTGGTTCTTCACAGTGGACACCGGGTCGAACGCCGAGCCCTGCGCCGACACGCCCATCATGTTGTGCGCTCCGGCCGCGTCCCCCATGGTCACCGCGACGTCGTACAGGCCATTGGGCAGGAAGGCCCCGAGCAGCGCGCGCGGCGAGAACGCCAGGTCGCGCGTGAGCGGGTCGGCGGTGCCGCGGTCGCGCGACTGCACGATCCCGCCCATCCATCCGAACGCCGCGCCCGGGGCGTAGGGCGTCGCGTGCGTGCCGCGCGCGTACCCGGCGGCGAGCGGTGACGCGGCCGTCCCGAGGTCGACCAATACCGGCAGCGCGGGCTCGATTGCGAGCGCGTTGATGACCACGTTGGGATCCGAGCCGCCGCCGTCGGCGAGCCAGAGATCGAGCCATTCGTCCTCGACGGCGGTCTCGAAGGTGAGCTGCTTGAACTCGTTGGCGGCGGTGCTCACGGTGGCGACCCAGACGTTCTCGAGGTGCACCGCCATCTGGCCGTGGCCGGCGACGGCGTCGCCCATCGTGACCGTGACGCGGTAGCGGCCGTTGGGCAGGGCGACGCCGAAGTTGGCGGTCGTAGCGAAGCACAGGTCGCGGCGGAGGTCGTCGTTCGCCGTGCCGCGGTCGCGCGAGGCGACCGTGCCGTGCGTCCAGCCGAACCCGAGCCCGGCGGTGGACGCCGTCGCATGGGTGACTTGGGCGTAGCCTGCGGCGACGGGCGAGCCGGGTGTGCCGAAGTCGAAGCGCCGCGGCGCAAGCTCGTCGGCGCCGATGTCGATGCCGCCGAGGCCGGGCCGCGGCTCGCCGTCGATGTCGGCGGCGACGCCGGCATTGACGGCGGCGCCGATCGCCGCCGATCCCTCTCCGATGTGGAAGTCGCCGCCGGGCGCGTTGACGAACCGCGGGTCGCCGTCGATCGGGGTGGCGCCGCGGATGCCGTCGTCGGCGTTGTTCCAGAACAGTGTGTGAGCGGCGACGATTGCGCCGTTGGCCTGGGTTTCCAGGCCCGTAGCGTGGCCGCTGACGAGGTTGTTCGTCATGGTCGCCGTGCCGAACTCGTCGGCCAGTACGCCGACGGAGAGGCCGTTGCCGACGATGGTGTCGTGTTCGAGAAGCAGAACGGCAGGGTGCTCGACGTAGCCGACGACGTGTACGACCTGTTCGGTCGCAGCTCCGCCGACTACGACGTTGTTGACCATCGAGACGCCGCCACCGTATCCGTTGACCACCTCCACCACCCGGGAGTCCGCCCCTGCACGCACCGTGTTGCCGGCAAGGGTGCCCGCGAAGAAGCCGAGGTACACCGCCGAGCCCGGGGCATCGCTCGACATCGCATTGCCGCGCAGGTGCGACTCGTGGTACCAGGTGAAGAAGGAGTTTCCGTGGTCGAGGCCGGGACGAGCCGATGCACGGTTGCCGATAAAGACGTTGCGCTCGATCACCGAGGTGCTTCCCCATCCGGTGCACGCGACGCCGCCACCCCAGCCTACGTCGGCGCCGGTGGTGGCCACGTTCCCGATGATGCGGTTGTCAGACAACCTGACGCCGGTCCCGTACTTCACTGCGATGCCGCCCCCTTCCCCGGCGCTCGCGGTGCTGCCCAGGTTGTTCGCGATGAGGTTCCCGGTCACGGTCAGGTTGGTAAAGTAGCAGCAGGCCATGATCCCGCCACCGTGACCGACTCGCCAGCCGCCTGCAGGCGAGGCATCCGCTGTATTGTCCAGCACGCGGTTGTTCGTGATGCTGACATGGTCGGCGCGGACGAACACCCCGCCCCCGCACGCCGCGTCGGCAGCGTCGTCGCACTCGGCTCCGGTGCCGGAGGCGTTCCCACGCCGGATGGTCAGCCCATCGAGCGTCACGCCTGCGGCGATGATCTTCACCACCCGCCGTGCGTTCTCGCCGTCGAGCACGCTCTCGTGGGCGACCGGGTCGCGCACGACGGCGCCCGCCGGCGCCCCGCTCCAGCCGCCGAGCAGCGATACGGTCCTGTCGAGCAGCACGACCTGGGGGCCGGTCCCGGTGTAGACGCCGGCGGCGAGGTAGATCGAGTCGTTCGCGACGGCCCGTGCCAGCGCCGTCGCCAGCGAGCAGGGCGACGACTGCACGCACGCCGTGCCGCTCCCGTTCGGTTTGACGAAGAGATCGCCGGCGAGCGCGGGCGCTGCGGCGAGCAGGCACAGCACCAGCAGAACCGGGCGCGGACGGGCGGCTGTGTTCCTCATGGCGGACCTCCGGTATTACTGGGCAACATTACCTTACCATGACTTTACTCGGCGCCCGCTCGCACGGTCAGTGCATGACCATGCGCCCCCCGGCCAGCCCGGCAACCCGCGCGGGGGTTTGCTCGTATCCCGACCCGCGGCTATAGTTGCCGACCGGAGCGTGCTTGTGATGGTCGTTACAAGCGACGCGAGGAAGCGGGGAAAGGAGCGTTCCATGCGGCGAACGGTGGCGATCGTGCTGGCCCTGGCCGTGCTCGGCGGCGGGCCGGCGCTGGCGCAACAGGTGCAGGTGCGCGAGGAGATGCTGGCCAACGGCATGAAGCTGCTCATGGTGCAGCGGCCGGACGCCCCCACTGTGACGTGCGGGTGGGTGGCCAAGGTGGGCTCGGTGAACGAGGCGCCCGGGATCACCGGCATCTCGCACCTGTTCGAGCACATGATGTTCAAAGGGACGAACACGATAGGCACGAAGGACGCAGGCAAGGGCGCCGAGATCATGCGCCGGCAGGACGCCGTCCGCGCCGAGATGGAGAAGGAATATACGCTGCTGCGCGAGAAGCTGCGGCGCGGCGAGATCTCCGGCAACGTCTACGACATCGAGAACATGACCCCTCGCCTCAAGGAGCTCAAGGCCGAAATCGAGACGCTGTACGCTGCCGAGAAGGAGATCATCGTCAAGGACGAGCTCGACCAGATCTACACGCAGGCGGGCGGCTCGGGGCTGAACGCGGGCACCAGCGAGGACCAGACGTTCTACTTCATCACGGTGCCGCGCAACAAGCTCGAGCTGTGGTTCTGGATGGAGTCCGACCGCCTGCTCGACCCGGTGTTCCGCGAGTTCTACTCCGAGCGCGACGTCGTCCGCGAGGAGCGCCGGCTCGCCGTCGAGTCGCGCCCGACCGGCAAGTTCGAGGAGGAGTTCGAGGCGCTGTTCTGGCAGTCTTCGCCGTACTCGCACCCGGTGGTCGGCTGGCCCTCCGACGTCGAGTCGATCACGCGCGCCCAGGCCGAGGCGTACTTCGGCACCTACTACGCCCCCAACAACATCACCGCGGTGCTGGTCGGAGACATCGACCCCGACGCCGCGCTGGCGCTCGCGAAGCGCTACTTCGAGCGCATCCCGCGCGGCAAGGTGCCGCCGCCCGAGATGCTCACCGCCGAGATCCCGCAGCTCTCCGAGAAGCGCTTCATCGCCGAGGCCGACACCAACCCCGAGGTGAACGTCCGCTTCCACGCGGTGCCGTTCAACCACAAGGACTTCTTCGCGCTGCAACTGCTCGCGGACGTGCTGAGCAAGCGCACCGGGCGGCTGTACAAGCTGGTGGAGGAGCAGCTCCTCGCGGTCGGCGAGCCGTACGCCTTCTGCCGTCCGATGAAGTACGAGGGGTACTTCGAGGTCGGCGCCGAGGTCAGGGACGGACGGCGCCCCGAGGAGGTCGAGGCGGCGCTGCTCGCCGAGATCGAGCGGCTGAAGGACGAGCCGGTGGGCGAGCGCGAGCTGCAGAAGGTCAAGAACCAGGAGCTTGCCAACTCGTTCCGCCGCCTGCAGTCGAGCTTCTTCCTGGCGCTGCAGCTCATGCTCTACGACTCCAACGGCGACTGGCGCTATCTCAACGACTCGCCGGCGAAGCTGCAGGCGGTCACCGCGGCCGACATCCAGGCGGTGGCCAGGAAGTACTTCACCAGGGAGAACCGCAACGTCGCGTACTACCTGCGCAAGGCCGGCGCCGCGCCGGAGGACCCGGAACTGGCGGCGATGCCGGCGCAGGTCAAGGGGATGGTCAAGCAGCAGCTCGCCCAGATCAACGCCAGCAGCGATGCCGCGGAGCTCGCGGACACCGTCGTGCGGCTCGAGCAGATGGCCGGCCAGGTGCCGCCCGCGATGAAGCCGGCGCTCGAGTACCTGGTCAAGAAGACTCAAGCGCGCATCGAGGAGCTCGCGGCGGCGCCGCGGCAGGGAGGAAAGTGAGATGAGACACCTGCAGACAGTCCTCGCCGCCGCACTCGCCGCCACCGTCGCGGCCGGCGCACTCGGGCAGCAGATCCCGGCCCGGCCCGAGCAGCTCACCTACCCGGGTCTCACCTACACCGTGCCCGACGCCAAGGCGCTCAAGGCGACGCTGTCAAACGGCGTCACCGTCTACCTCGCCGAGGACCGCCTGCTGCCGCTGATCAACGTGCAGGTGTTCTTCCGCGGCGGCCGCTACATGGAACCGGCCGGCAAGGAGGGGGTGGCGGGGCTCACCGCCACGGTCTGGCGTACCGGCGGTGCCGGCGCGCTCGACCCCAGGCAGCTCGATGAGGAGCTCGACTTCCTCGCGGCGCAGGTCGCGACCTCGGTCGGCGACGTCACCGGCAGCGTGACGCTCAACCTGCTGGCGAAGGACATCGACCGCGGCCTCGCCCTGCTGATGGACTTTCTCCGCACCCCGCGCTTCGACGAGGCGCGCCTCGCCAAGGCGAAGGAGGACATGCTCTCCGAGATGAAGCGCCGCAACGACGACGCCGAGGAGATCGAGGCGCGCGAGTGGAACCGACTCGTCTACGGCGAAGACTACTGGATGAACCGCCTCGCCACGAAGGCGTCGGTCGACGCGATCACGCGCGCCGACGTCGCTGCGTTCCAGAAGCGTCTTGCGACCCCGGCCAACATCGTGGTTGCGGTGTCCGGCGACTTCACGCGCGCCGCGATGCTGGCGAAGCTCGACGCCACCCTCGGGACGTGGAAGGAGAGGGGCGAGGCGTCGCCGGCGGTGCCGCAACCGACCGGCTCGGCGAAGCCGGGCGTCTACGTCGTGGACAAGACCGACGTCAACCAGGGACGGGTCTCGATCGGGCACCTCGGCAGCAAGCGGCCGATGAACGACGAGGCCGCGCTGATGGTCGCGAACGACATCTACGGCGGCGGTGGCTTCACCGCATGGATGATGCTGCGAATCCGCTCGGACGAGGGGCTCGCCTACGGCGCATACTCCCGCTACGAGATCGGTGACCTCTACCCCGGCGAGTTCCGCGCGTACTTCCAGAGCAAACCGTCGACGTGTGCGCGCGCCGCCCAGCTCACGCTCGACCTGATGAAGAAGATCCGCGGTGAGGTGGTCTCCGCGAAGGAGCTGGACACCAGCAGGAACTCGTTCATCGAGACGTTTCCGCGTACCTTCGAGACGAAGGCGCGCACGGTCAGCCGCTTCGCGCTCGACGACCTGACGGGCCGACCGCACGAGTACTGGACGACGTACCGCGACCGCATGAAGGCTGTGACCGCGGACAGCGTCCGTGCGGCCGCGGCTGCGCACTACGATCCGGCGAGGCTGATCGTCCTCGTGGTCGGCCCCGCCGAGGAGATCCTCAAGGGCCACCCGGACCACCCCGACGCCAGGATCGAGGCGTTCGGGGCGGTCACCCGGCTGCCGCTGCGCGACCCGCTGACGCTGGCGCCGCTGAAGTAGCATTCGGCGGCGGGGCCGGCGCCGCAGCGGCGCCGGCCCCGCGCCGCAGCGCTCCGATTCCCATGCCGACCGTCACCATTCACCGGATCGCGATCGCGAAGAAGGCGCTCGACATCTGCCGCATCGCCGAGGCGCTCTACCTCGCCGGCAAGCGCGTGGCCGTCGCGGTCACCGACGCGAAGCGCGCGGCGATCCTCGACGACTACCTGTGGACGTTCTCGCAGCCCTCGTTCGTGCCGCACGCGCTGTGGGACGGCGACGCGCCGATCGCGGAGCCGGTGGCGATCGTCGCGGGCGAGCTCGCCAATCCCAACGGCGCCACCGCGCTGGTGGTCGCCGACCGCATCGCCGATGCGGCCGCCGCCGCCGCGATGTTCCCAGAGATCCACGACATCGACGCCGGGCTCGCCGAGGACGAGGGGAAGGCCGAGGCGTGGGCCGCTGCCGGCGCGGAGGTCTCGCACACAGGCAAGAGGTGAGGCGGGCAGCGGCTCGCTCCTGCAAGAAACCTGGCCCTGTTCGGCCCCCCCGAAACCCCCGGGAACGCGGGCGCCCGCGCCCGCGCGGAGGCCCTGCCGGGCCGAGTCCGGGCCGGCGAGGGCGCCGGCCCGCCCACTCTATTGCAGGGTCCCGGGTGCGCCGCGGCTCGGGACGATTGCCTCGATCTGCCGCCGATGGAGGCGGGACCATGGTGGAGGAGCAGCGCTTCCCGCTGTCGGCTTCGCGCTGTCAGCTTGCTTCCGCGCGCTGCGGCATGAGCACGATGGCGCCGTTGACCTGCGAGCGCTTGACCCGCAGGAGCGCCTCGTTCGCCTGCGCGAGCGGTGCGCTCTCGACGGCGGTGCGCAGCGGGATCGCGGCCGCCAGTGACAGCAGCTCGCGGGCGTCGTCGCGGGTGGCGTTGGCGACCGAGCGCACGCAACGCTCGCCGTACAGCAGGTCGTACGGGAAGGCCGGGATGTCGCTCATCGTCACGCCGGCGCAGGCCACCGTGCCTCCCGGTGCGAGGTGGGCGAGCGCCGCGGGGACGTGGGCGCCGGCGGGGGAGAACACCACCGCGTGGTCGAGCGCGTCGGGCGGCGCCTGCTCCGGGTTGCCGACCCAGGCGGCGCCGAGCGCGCGCGCCAGGTCGCGGTGCCCCTGGGCGCGGGTGAACACGAAGACCCGGCAGCCGCGGTGCTGGGCGATCTGGATCGCCACGTGGGCGGAGGCGCCGAACCCGTACACGCCGAGCGTGCCGCCGCGCCCGTTCACCGCGCCAGCGAGGCGGAGCGCGCGCAGTCCGATCACGCCGGCGCACAGCAACGGCGCGGCCTGCTCGTCCGGGAAGGAGCCGGGCAGGGGGTAGACGAAGTCGGCGCGGGCGCGCACCTTCTCCGCATAGCCGCCGTTGACGTGCAGGCCGCTGAACGCGGCCGCCGCGCACAGGTTCTCGTCGCCGCGGCGGCAGGCGTCGCACGCGCCGCAGGCGCTCCACAGCCAGGCCAGCCCGACCCGCGCCCCGATGATGCCGCGGGCCACGCCGCCACCCACGGCCGCCACGGTGCCGACCACCTGGTGGCCGGGCACGATCTCGGGCGCCGGCAGCCGGAGGTCGCCCTCGACCGTGTGGAGATCGGTGCGGCAGACGGCGCAGGCCAGCACGTCGATCACCACCTCGCCGGGGCCCGGAACCGGGTCGGCGACCTCGCGCAGCGCCAGGGGGCGCCGCTCGACGGGGGCCGCCGTGGCGAGGACCATCGCCTTCATTGTCGCTCCTCCGCGCCACAGTCTACCGCCCCGCGGCGCGCCGGGGAACCGAAGCGCGCGCTCGTGCGATCGCGGTGCGCGGCGCGGGTGACCGAGGCGTCCCGCGATGGTAGAATCCTCCGCCGCTCAGGCGGCTGGAGGTGGCTGAAAAATGGGGTCCACGCAGCGTGCTCTGGCGATCGCTTCCGCGCTCTTCCTCGCGCCGGTCGTGCCGGCCGTCGCACAGGAGGCGGCCAGCAAGATCGGGTTCGTAGAGGTAGAGAGGGCCGTTTTCGTGTGCGACGAGGGCAAGGCCCGCCTCAAGGAGCTGGAGAGCTGGGCGAAGCCCCGGCAGGAGGAGCTCGCCAAGCTCGGCAAGGAGATCAGCGACCTCGGCGCCGAGATCAACGCCAAGCGGGGCGTGGCCTCCGACGAGGCGCTCGCCGAGATGAACCGCCAGCTCGTCGCCAAGCAGCGCGATGCCGAGGACAAGCAGCGCGTCGCGAAGCGCGAGTTCGAGAAGCGCCAGGACCAGGTGCTCAAGGACCTCGGCAGCAAGCTGCAGGAGATCGTCGGCACTTACGCGAAGGAGAACGGGTACACCGCCATCTTCATCCTCAAGCCCAACGATCTCGTGTACCTGGCGCCGGGCGCCGACATCACGGACACGGTCATCAGGCTGTACAACCAGAAGTACCCGTTCCCCGCTCCGGCGGGCGGAAAATAGCGGCCGGGCCGGTGGACACGAGGCGGGGGTGACGAGGTGGGACGCAGGCTGACTCGCAAGCAGATCAAGCAGGATCAGTTCGTATCGCTGGTCGACCGCGGAGCGCACTGGATGGGGCAGAACTGGCGCCAGGCGGCGCTCGGCCTCGGCGGCGCGGTGGCGCTCGCGGTGCTCTACTGGGGCGTGTCGCTGCTGGTCGCCGCCCGCGGCGAGGCGGCGGCGACGGCGCTGTCGCGCGCGCTCGACACCTACAACGCCCCGGTGGGCGCGGCGGCCAAGGCCGACGCGACGCTGCGCTTCGCCACCGACACCGAACGGCTCGACGCCGCCGACGCCGCCTTCAAGGCGGTGTCCTCGAAGTTCTGGCTCACCCCGCCCGCCCGCTACGCCAAGCTGTACATCGCCAGGATCGCGGCGGACCGCGGCGACACGGCGACGGCGGCCAGGCTGCTCGGCGAGCTGGCCAGTCGCCGCTCGTCGAGCCCGATCGTCCGCCTGGCGACGCTCGACCTCGTGCGCCTGCGGATCGCGAAGGGGGAGGGGCAGCAGCTCGCCGGCGACCTCGAGGCGATGGTCGCCGGCAAGGACCCGCGGCTGCCGCGCGACCTCGCGCTGTTCGAGCTCGCGCAGATGTGGGAGCGCGAGGGCAAGCCCGCCGAGGCGGCAGAGCTCTACCGCAAGCTGGTCGAGGACTTTCCCGAGTCGCCGTACCGCGGCGACGCCCAGCAGCGCCTGAGCGCGGTCTCCTAGGAAGAACAGGCCGGGCTTGAACTTCGTCGAGTCGATCGCCAGGAAACGCGACGGCTGCGAGCTCACCGCCGCCGAGGTGTCCCGCTTCGTACGCGGCGCCACCGACGGCTCGCTCGCCGACGAGCAGCTTGCGGCGATGCTGATGGCGTTCTGCATCCGCGGCGCGTCGGCCGCGGAGACGCAGACGCTGGTGGAGGCGATGCGCCGCTCCGGCGCACAGTGGCGGCTCGGCGAGTCGTTCCCCGGCGTCGTCGACAAGCACTCCACCGGCGGCGTCGGCGACTCGGTGTCGCTGGCGCTCGCGCCGCTGGTGGCGGCGTGCGGGGTGCCGGTGGCGATGATGGCCGGCGCCGGGCTCGGCCACACCCAGGGCACGCTCGACAAGCTGGCGGCGATCCCCGGGGTGCGCCCCGTGACCACGCGGGAGGCCGCGCTGCGCGCGCTCGGCGAGTGCGGCGCCTGCCTGGCGGCGCAGAGCGAGGAGATCGCCCCCGCGGACCGCAAGCTGTACGCGCTGCGCGACGTCACGGGCACCGTGCCGTCGCTGCCGCTGATCGTGGCGTCGATCATGTCGAAGAAGCTGGCCGTCGGCGCCAGCGCCCTTGTGCTCGACGTCAAGCAGGGCAGCGGTGCGTTCTGCAAGACGCCGCGGCAGGCCGGCGCGCTGGCGCGCGGGCTCCTCGCCGCCGCGCGCGGCGGCGGCATGCGCGCCGTCGCGCTGATCACCGACATGGAGCAGCCGCTGGGCGACCGCCTGGGCAGCGCGTCCGAGGTGCTCGCCTGCATCGAGGTGCTCGACGGCGGCGGCGACGCCCGCCTGCGCGAGCTCACCGTCGCGCTCGCGGCGGAGGCGCTGGGGCTGGCCGGCCGCACGCAGCGCGCGGCGCGCGCCGAGGCCGAGCGCGCGCTCGCGAGCGGCGCCGCCCGGCGCACCTACGACGCCATTGTCCGCGCCCACGGCGGCGATCCGGACCCCGCCCGCCTGGCGCGGCCGCGGAGCTCGGTGCCGGTGCCCGCGCCGCGCCCGGGCTACGTCGGCGCCGTCGCCGCCGAGGAGCTCGGCTGGCTGGCCGTGGCGGTCGGCGCGGGGCGCCGAAGGCAGGGCGACACCGTCGACTTCGCCGCCGGGGTGCGCGTCGCGGCGCGCATCGGGCAACGCGTCGAGGCCGGCGAGCCGCTGGCCGTGCTCGAGCTCGGCGAGCGCGACGTCGCGGTCGCGGCGCTGCTGGAGCGGACGGCGGCGGCGTTCGCCCTCGTCGACGAGCCGCCGGTCGCGGGGCCTCTCGTCCTCCGCCGGCTGGGTTCCGGCACGCGGCGCGCGCGGCCGGCGCCCGGCGGCGGGACAGGCGCATAGTTGCTCTACCGTCTCGACCACGTCCGCGTAGCCTTCGGGCCCCGCGACGTCCTCGGCGACGTCACCCTGCAGCACAACCCGGGGGAAAAGCTGGTGCTCGTCGGCCGCAACGGCAGCGGCAAGACGACCCTGCTGAACGTGGTCGCGGGCGACCAGGAGGTCGACGCGGGTGCGGTCGAGCGCGCCTCCGGCCTCGAGGTCGGGCGCGTCGAGCAGCTCCTGCGCGCGGGAGGCGAGCGTGCCGTCCGCGACTTCTGTCTGCTGGCGTTCCCGCGGCTGGTTGCGGTGGAGGCCGAGCTCGCGGCGCTGGAGCCGGCGCTCCACGGCGGCAGCGGCGAGGCGGCGCACCGCTATCACGAGCTCCACGAGGAGCTGGAGCGGCTCGACGGCTTCCGGGCGCGGCCGCGCGTCGCGGCGGCGCTCGAGGCGGTCGGCATCGGTCCGGCGCTGCACGGGCGCGTCGTCGGCACGCTCTCCGGCGGCGAGCGCACGCGCGTGGCGCTGGTGCGGGCGCTGCTGTCGCGGGCGCCGCTGCTGCTGCTCGACGAGCCGACCAACCATCTCGACCTGCTCGGCGTCGAGTTCCTTTGCCGCGAGCTCGCCGCGCGCGAGGGCGCCGTCCTCGTCGTCACCCACGACCGCGAGCTGATCGACCGCATCGGCGGCGAGATCCTCGAGCTGCACGGCGGCCGCCTCGAACGGTACTCCGGCGGCTACGCCCGCTACCGGCGCGAGCGCGCGGCGCGCCGGGCGCAGCAGCGCAAGGCGTACGAGCTGCAGCGCGCCGAGATCGAGAAGCACGAGGAGTTCATCCGCCGCAACATCGCCGGCCAGAACACCCGCCAGGCGCAGTCGCGGCAGAGGCTGCTCGACCGCATCGAACGCCTCGACGCGCCGGAGCCGGACCTGGGGGCGGTGCGCCTGCGCTGGCCGCACCTCGGTCGCTCCGGCGAGCGCGTGCTGGAGTGCGAGGGCCTGGCGGTGGGCTGGGACCGGCCGCTGCTCACCGGCGTCACGCTCACTCTCCGGCGGGGCGAGCGCCTCGCGGTGCTCGGCCGCAACGGGTCCGGCAAGACGACCCTGCTGAACGCGCTGGCGGGCCGCAGGCCGGCGCTCGCCGGCGCCCTCCGCTTCGGCGCCGGCGTCGTCCCCGGCGCCTACGACCAGGACCACGCCGAGGTGCCGGAGGGAGTGTCGGTGCTGGACGCGGTGATGGCCGCCCGCCCCGACTGGACCCCGGCGGAGGCGCGCGCCTGGGCCGGCCGCTTCGGCTTCTCCGGGATCCGCGCGGACGCCCTCACGGGGACGCTCTCCGGCGGCGAGCGGGCGCGGCTCGCGCTGGCCCGCCTGATCGCCCAGGGCCCCAACCTGCTGCTCCTCGACGAGCCCACCAACCACCTCGATATGCCGACGTGCGAGGCGCTCGAGGAGGCGCTCTCCGACTACCCAGGGGCGGTCGTGCTGGTCAGCCACGACCGGCGCCTGGTCGAGCAGATCGCCACCGACGTGCTGCTGCTCGAGGGCGGGCGCGCCGAGCCCGTCAACCGCGTCGACGAGGCGTTCGCGCGCATCGGCCTGCAGGTGCGCAGGGCGCCGGCGCGGGCCGAGGAGAGGCCGGCCGGGCCGCGCCGCTCCGCGATCGAGGAGGAGCGGCGGCGGCTGCGCCGGGACATCGCCCGCGCGCGCGAGAATGTGCAGGCGCTGGCTGACGACCTCGAGCGGATCGAGGGGCGCCTGACCGAGATCGACGCGCTGCTGTGCGACCGCTCCGTCTTCTCAGACCACGTGCGGGCGGCGGCGCTTGCCAGGGAAGGGGACGAGCTGCGCGCGGCGCGCGATGAGGCGATGGACGCGTGGGTCGAGGCCGAGGACGACGCCGCCGCCCTGGAGGCCAGGCTGGCGGAGCTGGCGCAGGAGGGTTGAGAGCTGCCGCTGCGGCGGCCACCAGAGCCTCCTGGCGTTGTTGCCTCCGTGGTGCGTCCAGCCCGCTTGCCCTTGCAAGGGGGCGCGCTGCGAGTGTGGAGTCTCGCCCCTACCCAGGTTTCTTCTCCCGCGAGAGTCGGCATGAGGCGTTGGACCATGGTCGTTGACCATGGTACGGTGAGCGACGGAGGGGCTGCGCTATGGAGGAGATCGCGATCTCGAAGTTCAAAGCGACGTGCCTGGCAGTGCTCGATCGGGTGAGCAAGACCAGACGCCCAGTGCTGGTGACGCGCTTCGGCAAGCCCGTCGCTGAGGTAGTCCCTGCAAGGGTCTCCCAGAACTCAGGCAGGTGGCTCGGGTCGATGAAGGGTACGGCCCGGATCCTCGGGGACATCGTGGGCCCGGTGGTCGAACCCGAGGAGTGGGAGGCGTTGCGTAAATGAGCCTGCTCCTCGACACCCACGTGTGGGTATGGGGCGTCGCGAGCCCGACTCGGCTTTCTGCCAAGGTCCGAAGCGCAATCGAGCGCAGGCGTGGGGACCTCTGGCTGTCGCCGATCTCGCTGTGGGAGCTCGGAATGCTGGCGGATCGGGGGCGCGTGGCCATCGATGGTGCGTTCGATTCCTGGGTGGCTCGCGCGTTGCAGGAGTCGCCGGTGAGGGAGGCACCACTCACCAACGAGATCGCCCTCGCAGCTCGATCGGTCACCCTCTCCCACGGCGATCCCGTCGATCGGTTGCTCGCCGCCACTGCACGGGTCCTCGACCTGACGCTGGTTACGGCCGACGAGCGCCTGATCTCCGGCCAGGGTTTCAAGGTGCTCGCCAACCGGTAGGCACGGGCGCAATGGCAGGGTGATTCTCTCCTGGTCGGACTTCCATTCACTTTCCATCCTGCGCCGCAATCCTGGTGTAAACGGTTCGCGGCGGTGAGAGACTCTTGCTGGTGTGAGCGACACGATTGCAGACCTCGTGACGGCGGCCAAGGGCGGCGATCGCCGCGCCTTCGGGGCGCTCGTCGAGCTGCACTGGGCGATGCTGGTGCGCCTCGCGCGATCGGTCGTCGGTGAGGCCGACGCCGAGGATCTGGCCCAGGAGGCGCTGCTCGTCGCGTGGCGCAAGCTCGGCGCACTGTCCGACGCGAGCCGCTTCCCGAGCTGGATCACGCGCATCGTCTTCCGCCGCAGCCTGCGAAGGGCGCGTCGGCGCAGGCCGGAGGTGGCGCTCGAGTCGATCGGCAGCCCCGGGCACACCACCGACACCGAGGGCGACCTCTACGTCTGGCAGGTGCTCTCGCGCCTCGCGCCGCGGCAGCGCGCGGTGCTCCACCTCACGGTGATCGAGGGGATGTCCGACAGCGAGATCGGCGCCTCGCTCGGGATCAGCGCGAGCTCGGTGCGCGTGCACCGCATGCGAGCGCGGGAGCAGGTCGGGAAGCTCATGGAAGGAGAACGGACCCATGTCTGGGCTTGATCACGAGCGCAACAACGTCGAGCAGTTCGAGGAGCGCCTGCGGCGCTGGGGCGGTCGGCCGCCGTCCCTGGCGCCCGCTCACGCCGCCTCGCGTGTCGTCGGCCGGCTTCGCGAGCGGGGCGCCGCAACGCCATGGCTGCGACTTGCTGCCGCTACCGCGATGCTGGTCCTCGTCGCAGTCACCGCCTGGCTCGGGAGGCCCTCCCGCCCGAGCCAACCCGCGGTGGCCGCCCTCGCGTCGGACCAGGTCGTCCAGTTCTGGCTCGACTCCCAAACCCCTGTCTACTTCGTGCTGCCGCCGTTCGGCGGCGAGACTGGAGGCAACACATGAACCGACGTCTGCTGACCGCGATCTCGATCGTCGCCCTGCTCGCAGGCTCCTGCGTCGCGCCATGGGCCCTGGCTAGTCCCGGCGTTCGGCTGGGCACGTGGGTGAGGGTTTATGCAGGTTTCCCGCCCGTTACCGACGCCACGGTGCAGGAGCCCATCCTGCGGCTGCCGACGTTGGTTGTCCTCGAGACGGCGGGAGTCGAGGGCGCTGCAAGAGAGATGCGCCTGGAGGAAGAACTCAAGGCTGCATACAGGCTCGAGAGGCTGGAGTTCAAGACCAGTAAGTCACTCGGCCTTGGCGTTGGAGAGGTGCTTTCGGTACCTCCGCCTGCCGCCGGTATCGAAGTTAGCCTGAAGCTGCTGGTCGCTGATGACGAGAAGGGGACTTACGCAGTCACTCTCGCCGAGGCGGGCAAGGACCCGGTCGAAACGACGATCACCGTCCTGCGGGGCGGCTACTCGATCGTCGGCGGGCGGAACGGCCCCGAGGCGCCCTACTTCTTCGTCCTCATTCGCCCATCGACGCGCGCCGAGGAGGCAGAAGAGGCGAAGTGGGAGGGCAAGACTAAGCCGAAGGTGGCCCAGAAGGTCCAGCCGGTGTATCCCGAGGCGGCGCGCTCGGCCAAGCTCATGGACGTCGTGGTGCTGGAGCTGTCCATCGATGCTCAGGGCAGCGTCACCGGCGCCAAGGCGCTGGAAGGTGTCGTGCCCGAGCTGGTCGAGGCAGCGAGGTCGGCGGCGCTGCAATGGAAGTTCGAACCGGCCAAGGACGCCACCGGCAAGCCGTTCGCGGCGAAGTACACGGTGACCATGACCTTCAAGCTGCAGTAGGTCGGCCGGTCTCGCAAAGCTCAGGGGCTGCCGATCGCTCGGCAGCCCCTGTCTGTTTGCTTCTCCCTGGGTGGGCGGGGGTTCGAACCACGGCCCACGACCCACGAACCACGTCTCTTCCTACAGAACGGCCTCCATCGGCCCCATCTCGCCCGCGCGGATCGCCACCGCCTGGGCGGTGACGTTCGGCAGGGCGCGGTAGCAGAAGTGGATCGCCGCCTGCACCTTGTTGTGGTAGAACGCCGCCTCGGCGTTCTCCGCGAGGAACGCGCGGTACGCCGCCTTGTCGTCCACTTTGATGCCCTTGCTGGCGAGGATCGCGTTGAGCTTCTCGCGCGCGATCACCGCCTGGTCGAGGAGGAAGTGGGCGCCCAGCACGGTGCCGATCATGTCGAGGAACGGCACCGAGTTGAGCAGGACCACCATGATCGCGTCGGCGCGCTTGGTGAGACCCTTGGAGATGTCCTCGATCTGCTTGAGCGCCGCGCCGAGCATCCACGCCGGCTCGGAGAACTGCCGGTCCTTATTGAGCGCCTTGAACGTCGCCTCGGCCTTCCCGAGCAGCTCGCGCACCGGCTTGCCGCCCTTGGCCGGGAGCTTGCGGGCGACCAGGTCGAGCGCCTGGATGCCGTTGGTGCCCTCGTAGATCGACGCGATCTTGGCGTCGCGCAGGTACTGCGAGGCGGGATACTCCTCGGTGTACCCGTAGCCGCCGTACACCTGCAGGCACCACTCGGTGACCCGGAACCCCCAGTCGGACGCCCACGCCTTGCAGATCGGCGTCAGAACCTCCACCCACGACTGGTACTTCTCCTGCTCCTCGCCCTCGGTGATGCGGCTCATGTCGATGTAGTACGAGGTCTGCATCAGCAGCGCGCGCATCGCCTGCACGTAGGCGTTGGAGGTGAACAGCATGCGGCGCACGTCGGGATGCTCGACGATCGGCACCTGCGGCGCCGCGTGGTCCTTCAGCTTGCTCCAGTGGCGTCCCTGCAGGCGGGTCTTTGCGTACTCCAGCGCCGCCATGTAGGCGCCGCCGGCGAGCGCCTGCCCCTGCAGGCCGACCTCGATGCGCGCTGCGTTCATCATGTAGAACATCAGCTTCATCCCCTGCAGCTCCTCGCCGAGCAGGAACCCCTCGCAGGCGTCGTTGCCGCCGTACACCAGCGAGCAGGTGGGGGAGCCGTGGATGCCCATCTTGTGCTCGATGTTGGAGCACACGACGTCGTTGGGCTGACCCAGCGAGCCGTCGGGGTTGACGCGGATCTTGGGCACGATGAACAGCGACAGGCCGCCGGTTCCTTCGGGGGCGCCCGGGGTGCGCGCCAGCACCGCATGGATGATATTGTCGGTGAGGTCCTGGTCGCCCGAGGTGATGAAGATCTTCTCGCCCTGGATCAGGTAACGCCCGTTCGGCTGCTTGACCGCGCGGGTCTTGGCGGCGCCCACCTCCGAGCCGGCCTGCGGCTCGGTGAGGCACATCGTGCCGGCCCACTCGCCGCTGTACATCTTGGCGCAGAACAGCGCCCGCATCTCGTCGGTGCCGAACTTCTCGATCAGGTAGCTGGTACCGCGGGTGAGCAGGGCGGTGAGGAAGAGGGCGACGTTCGCGCCGGAGAAGTACTCGTTGATGCCGGTGCCCACGACGTCGGGCAACCCCATGCCGCCGTACTCCGGGTTGTTGATGCACCCCACCCAGCCGCCCTCGCGGATCTTCTGGAAG
Source organism: uncultured Thermoanaerobaculia bacterium (assembly GCA_964594125.1). GTDB lineage: Bacteria > Acidobacteriota > Thermoanaerobaculia > Thermoanaerobaculales > Thermoanaerobaculaceae > CAVRZJ01. The sequence goes on from CAZQLL010000009.1 coordinate 34,287, forward strand.
GCCTGCTTCGTCGACGGGGGCGTGATCACCTTGCCGGCGTCGAAACGCACGCCGATCTGGTCGCCCTCGCGGTTCGCAGGCGAGAGCACCTCCCTGGCGAGTTTGTGCGCCTCGTCGAGGACCATCTCGACATCGGGCCGCTCCCACTGGGAGAACTGCGGCCGCTTGAGGAGCTCCTCGGTCGGCAGCCACTCGAAAAGTTGGAACTTGACGTCTCTGGTGTCTCCCTGGTACGCCACGCTGGCCTCCTTCCTGCCGCGTCCCCCTCGTGGATGAACGCTCATTCATTCTGAATCCCCATGCGTGCGAACGCAAGACCCCCGGGAGAGCCCGGGTCACGTCGCGAGGTTGGGGCGCCGATCGCCCCAACAGCGCTGCGGGCGAGGGTGGGATGCCCGTCTCAGAAGGCGGAGGGGGTGGAGCCCTTGGCGGCCGTGTCGACGTGGGTGCGGAGGACGACGCCGTCCTCGCCGACCAGCGCCATCTCGCGGTACACCTGGACGGCGCGGTTCTCACCGACCGCCTGCCGGCGGCCGGACGCGTCGGCGGCGACGGTGCCGGTGCGCTCCTCTTCCCAGATGTAGATGCGGCCGCCGTAGGGATAGGAGACGATGCGGTTGGGCTTGCCGCGGGCCGCCACCAGCTCGGAGACGGGCCGACCCTCCCACGCCTGCAGCTTCGCCGCGGCGGAGGTGCAGCCGGAGGCGAGAAGCATCGCCGAGCCGAGCACCAGCGCGCCAAGCGCCGCCCTCGTTCTACCGCGCATCGACCCTCCCTGCCGGCCTGCGACCGCCGGGCCCGCTGCAGCGCACAACACAGCCGGCGCCCCGCTCCATTTCCTCACGCCGGCGCGCCGCCCCGGACACCGCGCGTGCCGCCCCGGACACCGCGCGCGCCGCGCCGACATCCGGGCGCACCAGATCCGACGGTAGGTCAGTACGGACGGTACGACTTCTCCTCGACGAGCTGCGAGCCGAGTGCGAGGTTCACGCGCCTCTTGATCGCGGCGCGCAGGTCGTTGCTCCGGTAGACGGAGCGGGCGAGCTCCACGAACCCGGCATCGAACTGGCGGGCCGCCTCCTTGGCGCGGATCGCGTCCTCGATGTCCCAGAGCGCGGTGTTGACCTCGGTGAGGGCCGTCTCGTCGGCCTCGAGATCGCTCCGTCCCGCCGCCGCGCGTTGCCAGATCTCCTCGAGGAGGGAGAGCTCGCGCCGCACGTTGGCGAGCTTCCCGGCGTCGGCGATGCGCGCGGCCTTGATCCGGAGGATGGTGATCTTGTCGAGCAGCTCGCCGGGCGAGACCGGCACGAGGATCTCCTTCATGGCCGGAGATCGTAGCAGCATGCGGGGCGGCCGCCGGGTTGGGGGATAATGCCTGCCGGGCGGAGGTGCCGGGATGGCGATGGCGCGGGCGGTGGTGACGGGCGGGGCGGGGTTCCTCGGGTCGCACTTGTGCGAGAGGCTGCTCGACGAGGGGATCGGCGTCGTCTGCATCGACAACCTCCTCACCGGGAGCCTGGCCAACATCGAGCACCTGTTCGGCCGCGACGGCTTCGTGTTCGTCAAGTACGACGTCACCAACTTCCTCTCGGTGGACGGCGACGTGCAGCTCGTGCTCCACTTCGCGTCCCCCGCGTCGCCGATCGACTACCTCGAGCTGCCGATCCAGACGCTCAAGGTCGGCTCGCTCGGGACGCACAAGGCGCTCGGTCTCGCCAAGGCCAAGGGCGCCCGCTTCCTGCTGGCGTCCACCTCGGAGACCTACGGCGATCCGCTCATCCACCCGCAGCCCGAATCGTACTGGGGCAACGTCAACCCGGTGGGGCCGCGCGGCGTCTACGACGAGGCCAAGCGCTTCGCCGAGGCGATGACCATGGCGTACCACCGTTTCCACGGCCTTCCGACCCGCATCGTCCGCATCTTCAACACCTACGGCCCGCGGATGCGCGCCCGCGATGGCCGCGTCGTGCCGGCGTTCATCTGCCAGGCGCTCGCCGGCGAACCCCTGACCGTGTTCGGGGACGGCTCGCAGACGCGGTCGTTCTGCTACGTCGACGACCTCATCGAGGGGATCTTGCGGGTGCTGTTCTCCGAGATCGCTGACCCGGTGAACATCGGCAACCCTGCGGAGATGACGATCCTCGAGTTCGCCAGGCGCATCCGCGACCTGGTCGACCCGAGCCTCCCGATCGAGTTCCGGCCGCTGCCGGTGGACGACCCGAAGGTGCGCCAGCCCGACATCACGCTTGCGCGCACGCGGCTCGGCTGGCAGCCGCGGGTGCCGCTTTCCGAGGGGCTGACGAGGACGATCGAGTATTTCCGGCAGGCCCTCGGCCGCGACTGCGCGGGCGCCTGATGCCGCGGCCCGCCGCGGCCGGGGAAGCGGGCGCCGCGCCGTGGCGTTGACGGGGAAGCGATGGAGCAGGGGATCCTCGCGTTCGCGACGCTGCTGATCGGGTTGACGTGCGGGAGACAGCCGGTCGAGCTGATGGCCGCTCCGCCGGTCGCCGAGGTGAGGCTGCTCCTCGACGGGCGCGAGGTCGCGGCGCTGTCGCAGCCGCCCTGGGTGGCGTCCGTCGACTTCGGGGCGGCGGCTCCGCACCGCCTCGAGGCGGTGGGGCGCGACCGGGCCGGTACGGAGGTTGCGCGCTCGCTGCAGTGGGTCAACCTGCCGCGCAGCGAGACGGATCTCGACATCGTTGTCGAGCGCGACGAGGCCGGCATCACCTCGGCGGTGCGCCTGGCGTGGACGAGCGCGCGGCCCGCCGCTCCGGTCGCCGTGCGTGCGACGCTCGACGGCAGGCCGCTGCCCGCCGCCGGCGTTGCCGGCAGCATCCCGCTGCCGAGCGACGCGGCAGGGGAGGGCGCACACTTCCTGCGGGTCGAGGTCGAGTTCCCGGGAGGCCGGACCGCGGCGCGGGAAATCGCCTACGGCGGGGGAGCTGCGGAGGCATCGACGACGGCGCTGACCGCGGTCGCCTGCGAGCTCGCCGACCCCCGCCGCGAGCCGGAACCGGGCAGCGTGCGCGTGCGGCTCGCCGGCGGCGGGGCGCTGCGGCTCGCGGCGATCGAGAAAGGGCGCGCGCGCGTTGTCCTGGTGCTCGACCCGGCCGCCGTCGCGCCTCTCCAGCGGGCGGCGGAGACAGGGGAGTGGCGGCGGCGCACGTTCGCGATCAGCCAGGCGCCGAGCTGGGGGGACCTGCAGTCGTCGTGCTCGTGGCTCAGCAAGCCCCTGAAGAACGGCGACGACGAGGTGATGGTGCTCGACCCCGCGCCGGCGTCGCTGGCGCGCGACGGCGCCAGCTCGTTCCTGTTCCAGGCGCGTGCGCGCGCGGCCACGCGGGCGCGCGACGCCATTGGAGTGCTGCTGCGCAGCGACCTGGAGCGGTTCGCCGGCGGGCGCCTGGCGCTGACCAACGCCGTCGCGAGCGCCGGGTTGCTGGCCGCGGGAGAGGGGCGCCGGCGCTCCGTCGTGCTGCTCCTCGGCGACAACGATCCGGCCAGCGGCGACCTCGGCATCGCGGGCGCGCGCGGCTTCCTCGCGGAGCTCGACGTGCCGCTACAGGTGTGGTCTCCGGTCGCGGCGGTGGCGGCCCGCGCCGACACCGGCTGGGGCCGGATCGTGGACGTCTCGACGTGCAAGCGCCTGGGCGCCGCCGCCACGGCGCTCGCCGACGCGCTGGACCGGCAGCGCGTGGTCTGGGTGGATGGGCAGCACCTGCCCCGCGAGGTGGAGGTCGTCACGTCGGCGCTGGCGCGCGCGCGCTGATCAGGCGCGGGGCGGCGCCTGGTGGCGGGCGCGGTGGCGGCGCACAGCGGCGCGGACGGCCAGATAGGTGAGCGGGGCCCCTGCGAGGGCGGCGATGCCGCTGCCGGTCCACCACGCGAGCAGCAGCGGCCCGAGCCACGCCCCCTGCTCCCGCCACGCCGAGACGGAGAGCAGCAGGCGCAGCTCGGGCGGCGCGACCCGCGGCACCTCGATGCCGAGCAGCCACTGGCCCGCCACGACGCATGTCGGAAAGTACACCGCCAGCGCCCAGGGGTTGGTGATCATCGTGCCGAGCAGCACGTCGGCCTTGTTCAGGCGGAACACGAGGGCCGCCGCGAGGGCGAGGACCGTGTGCAGGCCGAGCAGCGGCGAGAGCCCGATGCCGATCCCCACCGCCCATGCGGCGGCGATGCGCTCGGGCGTCTCGCCGGCCCCGAGCACCGCGCGCAGCCGCCGGCGGGCGGCCTCGAGCACGTCAGGACGCCTTTCCCGGCGGCGTCCGCCGCAGCGCGAGTGCGAGCACCTCGCCGACATCGGTGATCAGATGGGCGGTGAGCTGGCGCCGCGGTCCCGGCGGCAGCTCGCCGAGGTCGCGCTCGTTGCCCTTCGGCAGACACACCTCGCGAATGCCGGTGCGCAGCGCCGCCAGCACCTTCTCCTTGATCCCGCCGACAGGCAGCACCTCGCCGCGCAGGGTGATCTCGCCGGTCATCGCGAGGTCGCGGCGGACGGGGACGCCGCACGCCGCCGATGCCAGGGCGCAGAGCATGGTCACGCCCGCCGACGGGCCGTCCTTGGGGATGGCGCCCGCCGGCACGTGCACGTGGAGCTGGTGGGCCTCGAAGAACGCCGGGTCGATTCCCAGGCGGTCGGCGGCGGAGCGCAGGTACGACAGCGCAGCCTGCGCCGACTCCTTCATCACTTCGCCGAGGTGGCCGGTGAGGCGCAGCTCCCCCTTGCCGGACAGCGCCAGCGCCTCGACGTGCAGCACGTCGCCGCCGACCGCCGTCCAGGCCAGGCCGGTGGCGATCCCGACGCGGTCCTCCTTGAGCGCCTCGTCGGGAAGGAAGCGCACCGGCCCGATGAGGCGGTCGACGGTCTTCGGGAGCACCGTGACCGTTTCGCGCCTGCCTTCGGCCACGCGCACCGCGACCTTGCGGCACACCGAGCCGATCTCGCGCTCGAGGTTCCGCAGCCCGGCCTCGCGGGTGTAGCCGGTGATGATGCGGCGGAGGCCCGGCTCGGTGAAGCGCACGAGCTCCGGCGTCAGACCGTTCTCCCTGACCTGCTTCGGGACGAGGTGCCGGCGCGCGATCTTGAGCTTTTCCTCCTCGGTGTAGCCGGAGAGCTGGATCAGCTCCATGCGGTCGAGGAACGCCGGGTGGATCGTCTCGGTGACGTTGCCGGTGGCGACGAACATCACGTGCGAGAGGTCGTACGGCACGTCGAGGTAGTGGTCCCTGAACGAGAAGTTCTGCTCCGGGTCGAGCACCTCGAGCAGCGCCGCCGAGGGGTCGCCGCGGTAGTCGGCGCCGATCTTGTCGATCTCGTCGAGCATGAACACGGGGTTCGAGGTGCCGGCCTGGTTGATCCCCTGGATGATGCGGCCGGGCAGCGCGCCGACGTACGTCCGGCGGTGGCCGCGGATCTCCGCCTCGTCGTGGACGCCGCCGAGCGAGATGCGCACGAACTTGCGCCCGAGGGCGCGCGCGATCGAGCGGCCGAGCGACGTCTTGCCGACGCCGGGAGGGCCGATGAAGCACAGGATCGGTCCCTTGCTGTCGGCCTTGAGGGTGCGGACCGCGAGAAACTCGATGATCCGTCGCTTGATCTTCTCGAGGTCGTAGTGGTCCTCGTCGAGCACCCTGCGCGCGTTGGCCAGATCGAGGCGATCCGCCGACTGCACCTGCCACGGCAGCCCGGTGAGCCAGTCGAGGTAGGTGCGGATCACCGACGCCTCGGCCGACTCGGCATGGGCGTTGCGCAGCCGCTTGAGCTGTTTCTCGGCCTCCGCGCGCGCCTCGTCGGGCAGCTTCTTGGCGTCGATCAGCTCACGGTAGCGCTCCACCTCGCGTTCCACGTCGTCGCTTTCGCCGAGCTCCTTCTGGATCGTCTTGAGCTGCTGGCGGAGGAGGAACTCGCGATGCGACTTGTCCATCTCGCCCTGCACCTGCGAGGTGATCTGCCGCTGCACCTCGAGCAGCTCGATCTCGTGCTCGAGCGCCTCGTTGACGAGGCGGAGGCGCTCCCTGGCGTCGAGCGTCTCGAGCACCCGCTGGGCGTCGACCAGCTTCAGGTTGAGGTTCGACGCGGCGAGGTCGGCAAGGCGGGCGCCGTCCTCGAGCGACGCGGCGATGAGCATCACCTCGGGCGAGATCGACTTGCCGAGCTCGACGACCTTCTCGAGGTTGGCGCGAACGGTGCGGACGAACGCCTCGACCTCGACCTGTTCGGGCTGTGGTCGGGGCTCGTCGAGGCGGGTGATGCGGGCGCGCAGGAACGGCTCCTCCTGCACCACGTAGTCCACGCGGGCGCGTGCCAGTCCTTGCACCAGGATGCGGATGCGGTTGTCCGGCAGCTTGATCATCCGCATGATGCCGGCCACCGTGCCGACATCGTAGAGGTCGGCCGGCCCGGGGTTCTCCTGGTTGGAGTCCTTCTGGGCGAGCAGCAGGATCAGGCGGTTCTCCGCCAGCGCCTGGTCCACCGCCGCCACCGAGCGCTCGCGGCCGACCGAGAGCGGCACCATCACGAAGGGGAAGAGCACCGTATCCTTGAGCGCCATCACCGGCAGGACATCGGGGATGGAGACGCTCTCCTCGCGGTTCTCGGGCGGGGTCGGGGTGGTTTCGCTCATGGCTCCTCGTCGGAAATCTCGATCCGCTGCGGCGGCGCGCCGCGCTCGGCCAGACGCGGGAGGGCGATCTCGAGCACGCCGCTGCGCAGCGCCGCGCGGCAGCGGCCCGCGACCACCGGCGCAGGGAGATGGATGTGCAGGGCAAACGTCCCGAAGATGCGCTCGGCGCGCAGGCAGCGTCGGGGCTCGCCGCCGGTCTCGCCGGGGCGCTTGCTCCCGGCGACGCGCAGCTCGCGGTCGTGCAGCACGATCTCGATGTCAGCCGCGTCGACGCCGGGCAGGTCGATGCGCGCGACGAAGCAGTCGTCGCGGTCCGCGAGGTCGACCGCCGGCGTCCACCCACCCGGGGACGCGTCGGACGGGCGCGCCAGAGCGTCGAACAGCTCCCCGAGGTGCTGCTCGAGCACCGCGAGCTCCCACGGCGACACGATGTGCCTGCTCACGTTGCGCCCCCCCGTTCCCGGCGCAGGCGCTTGAGCTCGACCAGGAACTGCTCGACGTCCTCGAAGCGGCGGTAGACGCTGGCGAAGCGGACGTATGCGACCTGGTCGAGCGCGCGCAGGCGCTCCATGAGGATCTGCCCGATTTCCGTCGAGGTGATCTCGCGCTCGTCCTTGCGGTTGATGGCGGCCTCGACGGCGTCGGCGGCCTCGTGGAGCTGGCGCAGCGCCACCGGGCGCTTCTCGCAGGCGCGCAGCAGGCCGGCGAGCACCTTCGAACGGTCGTACGGCTCGCGCTGCCCGTCGCGCTTGGCCACCAGCGCCGGAGTCTCCTCGACGCGCTCGTAGGTGGTGAAGCGGCGGCCGCACGCCAGGCACTCGCGGCGTCGCCGGACCTGGGCGCCCTCGGCCGCCTCGCGCGAGTCGACGACCCTGTCCTCGGGGTGGCCGCAGTACGGGCAACGCACCTCACTCCCCCGCGCTGGCGGCCGGACCTGCGGGCGCCGGGGCCGGCGGGCGCAGGGTGAACCCCACGGCGCCCGCGTAGGCGAGCCCGGTGACGGTGATGGGGAAGAAGCAGACCGCGTGGTGCAGCAGCGCGAACGCGGTCGCGGTCGCCAAGTCGACGCCGAACAGCCGGGCGAGGGCGAACTGGGTGGCCGCATGGAAGCCGCCGACGCCGCCGGGCGTGGGAATCGCCAGCCCGAGCCCGCCCACCGCCAGCACGACGAAGGCGCCGCCGAGCCCGATGTCGAGAGCGAACGCGCGTGCCAGCATCTCGATCTGGAGGCTGGCGGCGAGCCACACGGCGGCGCCCCAGAGCAGCAGGCGCACGAGCTGGAGCGGGTTGCGGACGACGGCCAGACCGTCGAGGACGTGGTCGAGAAAACGCCGCCCGCGGTCGCGGAAACGCGCGGGCGCCAGCGCCACCAGGCGGTCCACGGCGCCGCGCCGCCAGCGCAGGAGCAGCACGATCACGGTCACGAACCCCGCCAGCCCGGCGAGGGCGAGGAGGGCGGCGTCGCGGATCGACTGCAGCGCGCCGGCCGCCAGCCGGCCGGTGGACAGCGCGGCGCCGGTGGCGAACAGCGCCAGCACCATGGCGAGATCGGCGAGCCGCTCGGTGAGGATCGACGCCATCGTCGCCGCCGCCGGCAGCCCGGAGCGGGCGCTGAGCAGCAGCGGCCGCACGAGCTCGCCGGCGCGCGCCGGCAGGATGGTGTTGGCAGCGAACCCAGCCGCCGTGCAGCCGAGCAGGTCGGCGGTGCGCGGCGTCCCGACCGGCCCCAGGATGACGCCCCAGCGCAGCGCCCGCAGCGAGTAGGAGAGGAGCGCGAGACCCACCGACGCCGCGAGGAAGCGCAGGTCGATGCCGCGCAGAGACGACCCGACCTCGCGCAGCGGTGCGCGCCAAAGGAAGAACGCGAACAGGCCGACGGCCAAGACGAGGGAGAGCGCCGTCTTGAGGCGAGCGGAGCGTTTGGTGCCGCGCACCCGCGCAGGGTAGTATTCCGCCGCCGTGAGAGCAACCGAGGCCCGCCTGCTGGTGGCCAGCCACGCCGACTGCGCGTTGCACGAGCCGTTCCCCGGGCACCCCGAGCGGGCGCGGCGGCTCGCCGCCGCCGGGGCCGGCGCCGCCGCGGCCGGCGCCCGCGAAGCGGCCGTCACGGTCGCGGAGGAGGCGGCGCTGGACGCCGTCCTGCGGGTCCATGCGCCGGAGCTCCCGGCTCGCCTGCGGGCCGCCTGCGAGCGGGCGCCGCGCACCTTCGACAGCGACGACAACCCGATCAGCGGCGGCACGTACCGCGCGGCCGTGGCGGCGGTCGCAACGTGCCTCGCCGGCGTCGAGCTGGCGGCGGGCACGGGCGGGGGCGGACCGCTGCGCTTCTTTGCGGCGGTGAGGCCGCCGGGACACCACGCGACGCGCGCGCGGGCGATGGGGTTCTGCTTCTTCAACAACGCGGCGATCGCCGCCGAGGCGCTGCTGGCGCGCGGCCTGGCGCCCGTCGCCGTCGTGGATTTCGACGTGCACCACGGGAACGGCACGCAGGACCACTTCTACGCCCGCGACGACGTGTTCTTCCTCTCGCTCCACGCGTGGCCGGAGTACCCCGGGAGCGGCGGCGGCGACGAGGTCGGGCGAGGAGCGGGGAGGGGCTTCACCCGCAACCTGCCGCTCGCCCGCGGCGCCGACGACGACGTCTACGCGGGCGCGCTGGTGACCGGCGTCACCGAGGTGCTGCGGGCGATGCGGCCGGCGGCGTGGGTCGTCTCAGCCGGCTTCGATGCCCACCGCGACGACCCGATCGGGTGCATGCGGGTGAGCGAGAAGGGGTTCGGAGCGATCGGGAGCACGCTTGCGCAGGCGGCGGGAGAAAGCCCGGTGATCGCTGTGCTCGAGGGAGGCTATGACCCCAAAGCGCTGCAAGGATCGGTGCGAGCGTTCCTTGCGGGCCTGAACGGGAGCGCTGCCTCTTGACTTTTCAGTGGCCGGCTCGTAGCTTAGCGGAAGTGGAGTCATTGACAGGTGCGCACAGCGACTGAGGGAGGTCGAGCAATGCCGAGTACACCCCGAAGCGTCACGGTGGTTCGGACTGCCTTCGTGATCATGGCCGTCGCGGCCGCGGCGGGCTTCCTGGCTGACAGCGCGGAGGCGCAGACGACACCGGCCCAGATCTTCTCGATGGAGACCCCGAAGGCGAACGCCAAGGTGTTCGGGATCGTCCAGGTGAAGGGCTTCCTGCTCGACGCGCGCGGCGTCTCGAACATCATGCTGCTGATCAACGGGGTGCCCGTCCACGAGGTCGACATCAACCAGCCCCGCGGCGACGTCAGGCGGAAGTACCCGCGCTTCTTCGGCGGCCAGTGGCCGTACGATCCCGGCTACACGACGTCGTTCCTCGCCGCCAACTACGCCAACGGCCCGATCACCGTCGCCCTCGAGGTCACGTACTCGGAGACCACCCTGCCGAGCGGCGGGGTCCAGAAGGAGATCCTCGGGCAGCGCACCGTCGTCGTGGACAAGACCCTCAACCAGCCGCCACTCGGCGCGCTGGATAGCCCGCGCGACGAATCCATCTTCGGGGAGCAGGACATGGTCTCCGGGGTCTATCCGGTGACCGGCTGGGCGATCGACGACCAGGGAGTGCGGACCACAGTGGCGCCCGACGGGAAGATCAGGGCGGACATCGAGGTCATGCTCGACGAGCGGGTCGTCGGCCAGGTGGTGTACCCGCTGCCGCGGCCGGACGTCGCGAACATGTACCCGGACGTCAGCGGCGCCCTGAACTCCGGCTTCCAGATGAACCTCAACACCTCGAACTACACCAACGGCCCGCACCGGATCTCCGTCCGCGTCTGGGACACCATCGGGAAGAGCCGCGTGATCGGCAGCCGCAGCATCTGGATCGACAACTCGTACCCGACGCTGGCGCCGTTCGGCCGCATCGATTGGCCGATGAGCAACGGGCACTTCTACTCGCGCAAGTGCGCCGACCCGCCGATCGTGTCGCCGCGCCCGCCGGTCGACCCGGAGGACCATGTCGACTGGGTGTCCGGGTGGGTGATCGACCAGAACGACAACCCGCGGTTCAAGGGCGTCAAGTACGTCGAGCTGATGCTCGACGGGGTGATGCTCGCCTCCACCTCGCGCGACTGCGTGTACGACGGGTCGCTGTTCCTGACGGAGATCAACTGCTACGGCAAGCAGCGTCCCGACATCCTCTACAACTACCCGCAGTTCGGCGAGGACGCCAAGTACTCCGGGTTCTTCTTCGCGGTGAACGCCAAGTACCTGCTCGACGATGGCATCCACCGCGGCCTCCACTACCTCGCGATCCGCGTCGGTACGCAGGACCCGAACCGGCCGGCTCAGATCATCGATCAGATTCCAATCATCCTCGACTGCAACGACGATCTCGACGAGCCGTCGTTCGGCGACCTCGAGTACCCGGTCTGGATGCAGGACATGATCGGCACGGAGCTCATCAGGGGCTGGGTCGTCGAGGAGGACTACCTGGTGCAGCTCAACTTCTACGTCGACGGCATCCTCGACGGCTCGATCGCTGGCGCCAGCCCGAACATCCGGATGTATCGCCCGGACATCGAGGCGAAGTACCCTTGGCTGCCCTACTGGTTGACCCGCTGGAGCGGCTTCCAGTACTTCCTCGACACCCGCAAGTACACCGACGGCATCCATCAGCTCGTCATCGAGTCGGTCGACTCGGCGGGCTTCCGGAACTACTGGGTGCAGCGGCCGGTGGTGTTCAACAACCCGAACTGACGGAGGCGGGCGATCGGCGGCAGGCGGTAGCCAACAGAAACCGAGAGAGCTAGAACCGGACTCCCGCCTCGCGAGGGGCGGGAGTTGGCATTGGAGGCGGGAGGCGATGCGGGCGCTGTACTTCGAGCGGCACGGCGGGCTGAACGAGATTGCCTTCGGCGAGGTGCCGGAGGTGCGGCCGGGTGCAGGCGAGGTGGTCGTCGAGGTCAAGGCGGCGGCGCTCAACCGCCTCGACCTTTTCGTGCTCGGAGGCCTCCCCGGGGTCGACCTCGTGATGCCCCACGTGCCCGGCGCGGACGCCGCCGGCGTGGTCGCCGAGGTGGGCGAGGGTGTGGCCGGGTGGCGCGCCGGCGACGAGGTGGTGCTCAACCCGGGTGTGTGGTGCGGCACCTGCGAGTTCTGCAGCCGCGGCGAGGAGTCGCTGTGCGTGCGCTTCGGGCTGCTCGGAGAACACCGCCCCGGGACGTTCGCCGAGCGCGTCGCGGTGCCGGCGGCGTCGCTCGGGCGGCGGCCGCCGCACCTCTCGTGGGCGGAGTCGGCGGCGTTCCCGCTCGTCCACCTGACCGCGTGGCGGATGCTGGTGACCCGCGCCGCCCTCAGGCGCGGCGAGACCGTTCTCATCCACGGCGTCGGCGGCGGCGTTTCGCTCGCGGCCCTCGCCATCGCCAAGGCGCTGGGTGCGCAGGTGATCGTCACTTCGGGCAGCGCCGCGAAGCTCGATCGCGCACGCGAGCTCGGCGCCGACGCCGTCATCGACTACACGCGCCAAGACGTGGCGAAGGAGGTGCGGTCGCTCACGGGAAAGCGCGGCGCCGACGTCGTCGTCGACTCCACCGGCGCCGCCACGTGGATCCCCTCGCTCAAGTCGGCGGCGCGCGGCGGCAGGGTGGTCACGTGCGGCGCCACCACCGGCCCAAACCCGGCGGAGGAGATCCGCCTGATCTTCTGGAACCAGCTCAGCATCCTCGGTTCCACGATGGGCAGCGTCGCCGACTGGAACGCCATGCTCGCGTTCGTCGCCGAGTCGCGCCTGCGCCCCGCCGTCGACTCGGTGCTCCCTCTCGAGTCGGGACGGTCGGCGTACGAACGCATGGAGCGCAAGGCGCAGTTTGGTAAGATCGTGTTGGCCGTGAGCAGCGAGGTTCCGGTCACCGGGGAGCACGGCAGCGAGTGAGTGAGACCGCCCAGCACCGGCCCGAGCCGCGGAGTCTCGCGCGGGCCGAGCATTCAATCTCCCGCAACTCGATCTCCGAGAGTGCGCTGAAGGTTCTCTACCGGCTGCACCGGTCGGGGTTCATCGCGTACCTGGTCGGCGGCGCGGTGCGCGACCTGCTGCTTGGCCGCGTCCCGAAGGACTTCGACGTCGGCACCAACGCGCGCCCGCAGCAGGTGCGCCAGCTCTTCCGCAACGCACGCCTGATCGGACGCCGCTTCCGTCTCGCACGCATCACCTTCGGCCGCGAGGTGGTTGAGGTCGCGACGTTCCGGCGGTCGCCCGAGCCGCCGGAGATGGAGGAGGGCGAGACCGTCGACGTGCTCGCGCCGATCTCCGAGGCCGAGGAGTACGGCACCCCGGAGGAGGACGCCTGGCGCCGCGACTTCACGATCAACGGTTTGTTCTACTCGATCGCCGACTTCCGGGTGGTGGATTACGTCGGCGGCCTCGCGGACCTGGACGCCGGCATGGTGCGCTCGATCGGCCCGGCGCGAGAGCGCTTCTCCGAAGACCCCGTGCGCATGATGCGGGCGGTCGAGTACGCCGCCCGCCTGGGTTTCCGAATCGACGCCGAGGCCGCCGACGCGATCGCGACGATGCACGGCGAGATCCACCGCGCCGCGCCCGCCCGCATCGCCTACGAGCTGACGGAGAGCCTCAAGGGCGGCCAGGCGCAGGCGATCTTCACCGGTCTCGACCGGACCGGGCTCCTGCAGGCCGTCATTCCGGGCGAGGCCCTGCCCCCCGGAGGCGCCGAGCTCCTGCTCGCGCTGCTCGGCGAGGTCGACCGGGAGTTCGCCAGCGGCCGCCCGCTGCGCGAGGACACCCTGTTCGCGGCGCTGCTCGTCCCCGGCTTCATCAGCGCCGCCCGCCCCGGCGTCGGCACCCCGCTCGCTCCGGGCGACCTCGACGCGGCGATCCGCGCGTACATGGACGCCATCGGCGTGCGCCTCGCGCTGTCCAACCACCGCGCCCACCTCCTGCGCAGTGGGTTCCTCTGTCTCGCGCGACTGTTCAGCGAGCCGCGCAGCGCCAAGCTGGTGATGCGCACGCTGCGTCAGGACGGCTTTCCGGTGGCGCTCGAGCTTGCTCGCCTCCTGGTCGCGCTCACCGGGCGCCACCGCGAGGCGCTGGAGGGCTGGGAGCGGGCCGTGGCGCGCATCGAGGCCGGCATGGCGCCGGTCGACGAGCCGCCGCCGCGCGCGCCGGAGGGCGCCCGCCGCCGCCGCCGGGGCGGTCGTTCGCGCTCGCGGCGCCGTGGAGGCGGCGCCGGAGGCGCCGCGTGAGCGTCGCACCGGCGGCCCGTGCCGCCTGGTTGCGCGACGAGATACGCAGGCACGAGCACCTGTACTACGTGCTCGCGCGGCCCGAGATCTCGGACGCCGAGTTCGACCGTCTGATGGCCGAGCTGCGGCAGATCGAGGAGGAGCACCCCGACCTCGCGACGCCCGACTCGCCGACCCGCCGCGTCGGCGGCGAGCCGCTCGCCGGCCTCGTCCAGGTGCCCCACGTCGTGCCGATGCTGTCGCTCGAGAACTCCTACGACGAGCACGACCTTGAGGAGTGGTACGGACGTGCCGAGCGGGCGCTGGGAAGGCCGCCCGCGGCGCTGGTGGCGGAGCTCAAGATCGACGGCGTCTCGCTGAGCTTGACGTACGAGGGCGGAGCGCTGGTGCGCGCGGTGACGCGCGGCAACGGCGAGGTCGGCGACGACGTCACGGAGAACGCCCGCACCATAAGGGCGCTGCCGCTGACGCTGCCGGCCGCGACGCCCCTGGTCGAGGTGCGGGGCGAGGTATACATGCCGCGCGCGGTGTTCGAGGAGCTCAACCGCCGCCGCGCCGAGGAGGGGGAGGAGCAGTTCGCCAACCCGCGCAACGCGACGGCCGGAGCGATCCGTCTGCTCGACCCCCGGCAATGCGCGGCGCGCCGCCTGAGCTTCTTCGCGTACCAGGTCGCCCGCAGCGAGGGGATGGAGCTGGAAAGCCACTCCGAGGCGCTCGACCGGCTCGCCGGCTGGGGTTTCGCGGTCAACCCCGGGTGGCGGCGCTGCCGGGACCTGTCCGAGGCCCGCGAGTTCATCGCCGAGTGGGGGCGACGCCGTCCGGACCTGCCGTTCGAGATCGACGGCGCCGTGGTGAAGGTGGATCGCTTCGCCGAGCAGGCGGCGCTCGGCGCGACCTTGAAGTTCCCGCGCTGGGCGATCGCCTTCAAGTACCCGCCCGAGGGCGTGCGCACGGTGGTCCGCGACATCGTCGTCCAGGTCGGCCGCACCGGCGCCCTGACGCCGGTGGCCGACCTCGAGCCGGTGCGTCTTGCCGGGAGCACCGTCGCGCGCGCGACGCTGCACAACGCCGACGAGGTCGCCCGCCTCGACGTGCGGGTCGGCGACACGGTGTGGATCGCCAAGGGCGGCGACGTCATCCCGAAGGTGGTCGCGGTCGATGCCGGCGCGAGACGCTGCGAGGCGGCGCCGTTCCGCATGCCGGAGACGTGCCCCGCGTGCGGCACGACGGTCGAGCGCGAGCCCGGCGAGGTCGTGATGCGCTGCCCGAACCGCGCCTGCCCGGCGGTGCGGCGGCAGCGCCTGCGCCACTTCGTCTCGCGCGCCGCGATGGACATCGAGGGCCTCGGTGCGTCGCTGATCGACCAGCTCGTGCGGGAGGGGCTGGTCACCGATGCGGCGTCGCTGTGGACGCTCGACGCGGCCCGCCTGGCCGAGCTGCCCGGGTGGGGGGAGCGCTCCGCCGGAAAGCTCGTCGAGCAGCTCGCCGCGGCGAAGGGGCGGCCGCTGTGGCGCCTGCTCGCCGGGCTCGGCATCCGCCACGTCGGCGAGCGCGCCGCCAAGCTCCTGGCTCGCCGCTTCGGCTCGCTCGAGGCACTCGCGCGCGCCGGCGCCCCCGACCTCGAGCTGGTGGACGGCATCGGGCCGGCCACCGCCCAGGCCGTGGCGGCGTTCTTCGCCGACCGCGAGCACGCCGCGCTGGTGGCGCGCCTGCGCGCGCTCGGCGTCGATCCGCGGGAGGCGCCCGCGGGGGGGGGCGGCGAAGAGGCGCCGCTCGCCGGACTGACGTTCGTCCTCACCGGCGCGCTGTCGCGGCCCCGCGAGGCGGTCGCGGCGCTGCTCGAGGCGGCCGGAGCGCGGGTGGCGGACTCGGTCTCGAAGAAGACGAGCTACGTGGTGGCCGGCGCCGACGCCGGCGCGAAGCTGCGCCGCGCCGGCGAGCTCGGCGTGCCGGTGCTCGATGAGAGCGACCTGGCGGCGCTGCTCGGGGAAAGAGGGGTGGCATGGCACGACCCGCACGCATAGCGCTGGTCGACGACGACGACGGCTCGCGCGCCGCTATGGCGCTCGGCCTGCGCCGGGTCGGCTACGAGGTGGTCGAGCTCAAGGGCGGCGACGAGGCGCTGGCGCTGCTCGCCGGCGGCGACCCGCTGCACGTCATGGTCACCGACGTGCGCATGCCCGGTATCGACGGCTACGCGCTGCTCGAGAAGGGACGGGCGCTGCGACCCGATCTGCCGATCCTGCTGGTGACCGCGTTCGGCGACGTCGACGGTGCGGTGCGGGCGCTCAAGCTCGGCGCCGCCGACTACCTCACCAAGCCGGTCCGCCTCGAGGAGCTGCGCAATCGGGTGCAGAAGGAGCTCGACCGCCGGCGTCTCGAGGAGAAGGCGCGGGAGCTCGAGGACCGCATCGAGAAGTTCTTCGGCTTCGAGAACATCGTGGGCCGTTCGCCGGCGATGCGCGCCGTCCTCGAGCGCGTCAAGGTCGCCGCCCCGGCGCCCACCACGGTGCTCATCGTCGGCGAGTCCGGCACCGGCAAGGAGCTGATCGCCAATGCCATCCACCAGCATTCGCCACGCGCCTCGCGCAGCTTCGTGGCGCTCAACTGCGGCGCCATCCCTGGCGAGATCCTCGAGGCGGAGCTGTTCGGGCACGAGCGCGGCGCGTTCACAGGCGCGCACCAGCGGCGCACCGGCAAGGTCGAGCTGGCGCACGGCGGCACGCTGTTCCTCGACGAGATCTCGGAGCTCTCCCCGGACCTCCAGGTGAAGCTGCTGCGGGTGCTGGAGGACCGCAAGATCACCCGCGTCGGCGGCAACGAGGAGATCGAGGTGGACTTCCGCCTCGTCGCCGCCACCAACCGCGATCTCGGGGCGGAGATCGCTGCTGGCCGTTTCCGCCAGGACCTCTACTACCGGCTCAAGGTCGTCACGATCACGCTGCCACCGCTGCGCCAGCGCTGCGATGACATCCTGCCGCTGGTCGACCACTTCGTCGCGCACTTCAACCGACAGCTCGGCCGCCAGGTCCGGCGCCTGTCGCCGGCGCTGCTGGACACCCTGCGCGGCCTGGCCTGGCCGGGCAACGTGCGCGAGCTGCGCAACGTGGTGGAGAACATGGTGCTCTTCTGCCAGGGCGAGGAGCTCGGGGTCGGCGACCTGCCGCCGGAGTACCGCCTCGCCGGCGCGCCGCCGGCAGCCGCGGGCGCGGATGCGGCCGAGCGGACGGCGCCGGCGGCCGCGGCGCCCGGCGTGCCCCGGCCGATGGCCGACATCGAGAAGGAGGCGATCCTCGGGGCGCTGGCGTACACTCACGGGCACCGCGCGAAGGCCGCCGGGCTGCTCGGCATCGGACTGCGGACGCTGCAGCGGAAGCTCAAGGAGTACGGCGTCGCGACGGGCCGCGGGGAGGTGGAGTGATGGAGGTTCCGGCCAAGGTCATGGTCTACAACCAGCTCCTCGGGATCTCGGGCACGCACGGGTTGCTCGTGGCCGTACGGCGGGAGGGGATGTACGAGCTGCACCTCCCCAGCCAGGGAAGGATCCACTCCGTGCTGCTGCCGATTGCGCAGACGGCCCTGGTCTGGGTGGAGCCGGAGACCGAAACGCCCCCCGAGAGGAACATCGAGCGCTGACCGACCGCGGCGGCTTTCGGAAGCAGCAGATCAGAGGGTGCGGAAGCCGGCCGCGGCCAGCACGGCGGCGTGGTCGAACGCAAGCGGCACACCGCGGAGGTCGGCGAACCAGCGCGCCTCCGCCGCGTCGTCGCCCCCGAGGAGCGTCCCGCCGACGACCCGGCACAGGTAAACGGGCGAGACGGTGTGGCCGCGCGGGTCGCGGTCGGGGGCGGAGAACACGCCGACCAGGGAGACGATCTCGACATCGAGGCCGGTCTCCTCCCGCGCCTCCCGGCGGCAGGCGTCCTCACAGCGCTCGCCGACGTCGACGAAACCGCCGGGCAGCGCCCAGCCGCCGGCGAACGGCGGGTTGCGCCGGCGAATCAGGACGACGCCGCGGCACGGGTCGGCGATGAGCGCGTCGACGGCGAGGGCGGGGGTGGCGGGTCGGGGCATCGGGCTCTCCTGGTTCAGCCGCGCTCCGGCGGCGGCTCGAAGGCGGCGGCCCGGCCCGGTGGCGAGCAGGCCCGCGCCAGCTTTGCGAGCAGGCTCGAGGTCGGCACCTCGGGCGACGCCGGCGCGTGGAAGGCGGCGCCGACCGGCGTCTCGGCCACGCGCTCGGTCGGCCACGCGCAGCGGCACGGCGTCACCTCGATGCGGTGGTGGGTGACCGTGTGGCGGACGCGCGCGACAGCGACGACCGGCGCCGCGACGCCCAGGGCACGCGCCAGTGTGGCCGCGGCCGCCGCCGGATCCTCGCCGGGCGCGACGTCGGCGAGCGGCGGCAGCCAGAGACCGGCGAGCAGCCGCCCTTCCGGCACGCGGCGGAGGAGGACGCGCCCGTCCTCGCGCTGCAACCACAGCGCAACCCAGCGCACGTCGGCCGCGGCGCGCTGCGGCCGCGGCAGCGGAAAGCGCCACGGCGCCGTCCGGCCGAGGCACGATGCCGCCAGCGGACAGGCGTGGCAGCGCGGCGCCGCCGGCGTGCACACGGCGGCGCCGAGCTCCATCAGCGCCTCGTACACGTCGGGGCAGGGAGACCGGCGCCGGAGCTCGCGTGCCAGCTCGCCGGAGCGCCGCTGCAGCGCCGCCGAGCCGGAGCGCAGCGGCAGCGCCAGCACCCGCGCGGCGACGCGGGCGACGTTGCCGTCCACCGGCGGCTCGTCGCCGGCGAAGGCGAACGCCGCCACCGCCGCCGCCGTGTACGCTCCGACCCCGGGAAGGGCGCGCAGCGCCGCCGCCGTCGCGGGCCAGCCGCCGCGCGACGCGACCTCGCGCGCCGCCGCGTGCAGGCGGCGCGCCCTGCCGTAGTAGCCCATCCCCGAGAACGCCGCCACGACGTCGTCGACCGCCGCGGCGGCGAGCGCTGCGACGTCCGGGAAGCGCGCGATGAAGCGGGCGAACCCCTCGCGCACGCGTTCCACCTGCGTCTGCTGCAGCATCACCTCGGAGACCAGGACGCGGTACGGGTCGCGCGGGAACGGTCCGCGCCACGGCAGGTCTCGCCTGTTGGCGGCGAACCAGGCGAGCACGCGCGCAGCGGCTCCTTCGTCCACGGCGGCGAGTCTACTCCGGCTGAGCGGCGGCGCGTTCACGCCGCGGCGCCGCTGCTCTACAATCGCGCCGTGGCCGCAGAGACGAGCGAGAGCTGCCCGCACTGCCGGGGCACCGGCTGGGCGATCGAGAGTCGGCAGGGACAAGAGGTCGCGGTGCGCTGCCGGTGCCGCACGCAGGTGCGCGCCGGCGCGCTGCTGGCGGCGTGCCGCATTCCGCCGCGCTACGCCGGCTGCTCGCTCGACTCGTTCGAGCTGTGGGAGCCGGGCAACCCGACGATCAGCGAAGCGCTGCGCAAGACGCGCGCGTTCGTCGCCGGCTACCCCGACGTCAAGCGCGGCCTGCTGCTGATGGGACCGGTCGGCATCGGCAAAACCCACCTCGCCGTGTCGGCGCTGCGCGAGCTGGTGGCGCGCCACTGCGCGCGCGGCCTCTACGTGAACTTCCTCGAGCTCGTGCAGGCGCTGCAGCTCTCGTTCGACGGCGGCGGGAAGACGCGCGAGGAGATCATGACCCCCGTCATCGAGGCCGACGTCGTCGTGCTCGACGAGCTCGGGGCGGGGAAGCTGACGCAGTGGGTGATGGACCTGCTCTACCACGTGGTCAACGCCCGCTACATGCACCTCCGGCTGACGCTGGTGACCACCAACTTCTCGGACCACCCCAGGCGCGCCGGCGAAGAGAGCCTGGCCGACCGGGTCGGGGCGCCGGTGCGCTCGCGCCTGTTCGAGATGTGCGACCCGATCGACATGCGGCCTGGCGAGTACGGCGGCGACTACCGCCGCTTCCGCAAGCTCGAGGAGTGGCGGCGGCAGTGATGCGCCGCCTCGCCGCTGTGGCGCTGTGCGCGGCGGCGGGCGCCTCGTGCCGGTCCGCCGCCCCGCCGCCGGCGCCCGCGCCGCCGGCGCCGGGCCCGCAGGGCGCGGTGCCGGTGGAGACGCCGCCGCCGGCGCCGGCCGCGGCCGCCGTCGCGCCCGCGCCGGCGCGCGACGACGTCCGGCCGCCGGTGATCCGCGTGCTGCTCGATGCCGGCGCCGCGCCGCAGGTCCCCGAGCCAGGCCGCCGCTACGCGGTGGCGTGCGGCGGCGAGGTCACGCTGCGTCGCGGACCGCTCGCGGCGACGGCGGTGGGCGGGGCGGCGGCCGCGCAGATCGGCGCATTCTCCGGCGAGGCGAACGCGCGCGCGCTCGCCGTCCGCGCGCAGGCGCTCGGCTTCGCGGCGGCGGTGGCCGCCGGGAGCGACTGGCTCCAGCGCGTGGTGGTCAGCGGCGGCGACGGCGAGATGCAGGACCAGCTCCTCGCGCGCCTGCGCGCCGCCGGGTTCGCGGATGCGCGCCCGGCACCGCCGCCCGCGGCCGCCGTGAGTCTGCGCGACGAGGCCGGCAGCGAGCTGACGTGCCGCGACATCGCGGTCGTCCCGCTCGACCCGCAGCCGGTGCGGGTCGGCGAAAAGAGCGTGCGCGGCACACTGGTGCTGCGCCCACGTCCCGGCGGCGTGGCGGTGATCAACGTGCTCTCGCTGGAGGAGTACCTGCGCGGCGTGGTGCCGGCGGAGATGGGTCCGCGCTCCTTCCCGGCGATCGAGGCGCTCAAGGCGCAGGCGGTCGCGGCGCGCACCTACGCCGTCGCCCACCTCGGCGAATACGGCGCCCTGGGGTACGACATCTGCGACAGCCAGCTCTGCCAGGTGTACGCGGGCGCCGACGCCGAGCACCCGCTGAGCGACCAGGCCGTGCGCGAGACAGCGGGCGAGATCGCTACGTGGGGGGGCGCGCCGATCGACGCCATGTACCACTCGACGTGCGGCGGCCACACCGAGGACGCGGCAGCCGTGCTGCCGGAACGCGCCGCGCCGTACCTCAAGGGCGTGCCGTGCACGTGCGACGGAACGGTGGCCGTCGGGCAGGCGACGGCGCGGGGAGCGTGGGTCGGCGGCGTCGAGAGGCTGGCGCAGGTGGGCGACGCCCTGGCGGCGGCGCTGGGGGTGCCGGCGCGCCCGGGCGAGCTCGCCGTGCGGCTCGGCGGGCGGCCGGCAGGCGCCGGCGCGCAGGGCCTGGCAGCGGCGTTCGGCCTCCCCGATGCGGCGCCGCTGCGCACCGGCGGGAGCGGCCCCGAGGAGAGAGTGCTGCGACTGCTCGCGACGTTCCGCCTGCCGCTGCCGGAGCGCGGCGCCGGCGGCGCGGGCGAGCGCTGGGAGATGGCGCTCGTCGTCCGCTTGGCGCAGCTCGCGGGCGCGGTGCGCACGGTGTCCGGGCAGCTCGTGCCGGCGCCCGGCGGCGCCGCGCTGGTCAACGAGCGCGGCGAGCGCCTGCAGGCGCTCGCGGCCGCGACGGCCGCCTGCGAGCGGCGGGGCGAGGCGTGGCGGCGCGGTCCGCTGGCCGCCCCGGCGGGCTCGCCGGCGACGCTGTGGTGCGCGGGCGACCTCTGTCCGCTCGTCGAGGTCGAGGCGCGGGCCGAGGCGGACGGCGCCTCGGCGTGGAGCTGGTGGGCGCGCGAGCTCACCCTCGACGAGGTGGCGCGCCGGCTCTCCTTTCCCGGCCTGCAGGCCGTCAGCGTGACGCGCCGGGGCGTCTCCGGCCGCGCACTCGGCGTTTCGCTGCGCGGCGGTTCCGCGGTGCGCGAGGTCGGCGGCTACGCCTTCCGCCGCGCGCTCGACCTGCCGGACACGCTGTTCGTGATCCACTCGCGCGGGACGAAGGAGGCGCCATCGCTGCGCTTCCTCGGCCGCGGCTGGGGCCACGGGATCGGCCTGTGTCAGAACGGCGCATACGGCAAGGCGCTGGCCGGCGCCGACTACCGGCATATCCTGGCGAGCTATTACACTGGCATCGAGGTGCTCCGCCGGGACGAAGGGGGAGGGAAGCGATGACCGTGAGTGCACCCGACGACTACGCCGACGTCCGCGAGATGGTGCGCGGCTTCGCGCGCCGGGAGCTGGCGCCCCACGCCCGCGACTGGGACGCGCGCGCGCATTTCCCGCGCGAGGTGTTCGCCGCGCTCGGCGAGCTCGGGCTGCTGGGCATCCTGGTCCCCGAGGAGTACGGCGGCGCCGGCCTCAGCTACGGCCACTACGTGGTCGTGCTCGAGGAGCTGGGCGCCGTCGAGGGCGGCGTCGGGCTCTCTGTCGCAGCACATAACTCATTGTGTACAAACCATATTTACATGTTCGGCAGCGAGGAGCAGAAGCGCCGGTGGCTGCCGGAGCTGGCGAGCGGGCGGGTGCTCGGCGCCTGGGGGCTGACCGAGCCCGAGGCCGGCTCGGACGCCGGGGCGACCCGTACGATCGCCCGTCGCACCGGCGACGGGTGGGTGGTCACCGGCGCGAAGAACTTCATCACCCACGCCTCGGTGGGCGGGGTGGCGGTCGTGATGGCGCGCACGTCGCCGGGCAGCGACCACCACGGGATCTCGGCGTTCCTGGTGCCGCTCGACGCCGCCGGGGTGTCGGTCGGCAAGCACGAGGACAAGCTCGGCATGCGCGTCTCCGATACCGCCTCCCTGGTGCTCGAGGAGTGCCGCCTGCCCGGCGGCGCGCTGATCGGCCGCGAGGGCGAAGGGTTCGTGCAGGCGATGGAGGTGCTCGACGGCGGCCGCATATCGATCGCGGCGCTCGCGGTCGGGATCGCCCGCGGGGCGTTCGACGCGGCGCTGGGTTACGCGAAGGTGCGCCGCCAGTTCGGCAAGACGATCGGCGACTTCCAGGCGATCCGTTTCAAGCTCGCCGACATGGCGACGCTGGTCGATGCGGCGCGGCTGCTCACCGAGCGCGCGGCCGCCAGCAAGGACGCCGGGCGCAAGACCACGATCCTCTCGGCGCAGGCGAAGGTCTTCGCCTCGGAGGCGGCTGTCAGGGTGAGCGAGGAGGCCGTGCAGATCCACGGCGGCTACGGCTACACCAAGGACTACCCGGTCGAGAAGTTCTGGCGCGATGCCAAGCTGTGCACGATCGGCGAGGGCACCAGCGAGATCCAACGGCTCGTGATCGCCCGCGAGCTGCTCGGTCGCTGACGTGGCCGGGGCCGAGCTCGCAGCGGCCGCCGCGGCCGGCGACGTGCGCGCCGTCGCGAAGGCGCTGTCCACGGTGGAGTCCGGCGGCGCGCGGGCACGGGACCTGCTGGCGCGGCTGCGGGGCGCGCGGGCGGGCGGCCGCACGGTCGGTATCACCGGCGCACCCGGAGTGGGGAAAAGCACGCTCGTGCAGGCGCTCGGGCTCGAGCTGCTGCAGCGCCACGGCCCCCTTGCCGTGCTCGCGGTGGACCCCTCGAGCCCGTTCACGGGCGGCGCGCTGCTCGGCGACCGCGTCCGCATGCCGGAGCTGGCGGCGCGCGGAGCGTTCGTCCGCTCGATGGCGAGCCGCGGGGCGCTCGGCGGGCTCGCCGCCGCCACCTCGGACGCGGTCGACGTTCTGGCCGCCGCCGGCTACCTCTGGGTGTTGATCGAGACGGTGGGGGTCGGGCAGGGCGAGGTCGATATCGCCGGCGAGGCCGAGACGACGCTGGTCGTGACGACCGCGGGCGCCGGCGACGACGTGCAGGCGGCCAAGGCGGGGCTGCTCGAGATCGGCGACGTCTTCGTGGTGAACAAGGCGGACAGGCCGGGCGCGGAGGAGCAGGCGCTGCTGCTCGAGGGGATGCTCGCGCTGCGTCCCGGCGACGGCTGGCGCCCGCCGGTAGTGCTGACCGGCGCGCTCGCGGGCACCGGGATCACCGCCCTCGCGGACGCGGTCGACGCGCACCAGCGCTTCCTCGATCACGACGGGAAGCGTGCGGCGCTGCGCCGCCGCCGAGCCCAGCGGCGGATCGAGCGGGCGCTCGCCGAGCTCGCCGGCCGCGACGCCTGCGCCGCCGGACTCGACCGCCTGGTCGCCGCGGTGGCCGCCGGCGAGGTCGACCCCTACACGGCCGCCGCCGATCTGTGGCAGGCTATCCGCAGGGAGGGCGTGTGAGGACGATCGACCACATCGGCATCGCGGTGCGCTCGCTCGCCGAGCGCCGCACGCTGTACGAGGCCCTCGGACTCGAGCTCGCGGGCGAAGAGACCGTGGCGGAGCAGAAGGTGAAGGTCGCCTTCCTGCCCGTCGATGGGACTCGGCTGGAGCTGCTCGAGCCCACCGGCCCGGACTCGCCGATCGCCGCGTTCATCGAAAGGCGCGGCGAGGGGCTGCACCACCTCTGCCTGCGCGTCGACGACATCGCCGCGGCGATGGCGCGGCTGCGCGAGCAGGGGTTCACGCTGCTCTCGGCGGAGCCGCAGAGGGGCGCGCACGGCGCCAGCGTGTGCTTCATCCACCCGAAGTCCGCCGGTGGCGTGCTGATCGAGCTGTCGCAGCCCGGCGAGCCGCGTCAGTGAGAGCACTTGGAATCCTCACACGCTCTCAGCGCCGTGCCACAGGCACAACGGCGGGCGGGGCGAAGCCCGCGGCTTCGCGACGCGGGCGAGGGGCGGGCGGCAGCCCGCCCCTCCAGGAGATGGTCAGAGCTCGTGAAGGAGTTCTTTCAGAAGCGCTGTGCCAGGGCGACCTGGTCACGGTGCACCTGACGGGTCCGCGCGAGAAGTTCTGGGGCGCCCTCGTCGCTCTTGCCCCCGCCGGCGTGACCGTGCGCGGCGTCCCGCTCGACTCGTTCGAGGACTACCTCCGCCAGGCGGCGCGCACCGAGCCGGCGCTGGTCGGCGCCGTCACCGTGTACTTCCCGGCGCACCGCATCGACCGCGTCGAGCTCGACGAGTCGAGCGGCGCCGTCGAGGGGTTGGGCGAGCGCTTCCGCCGCCTGACCGGACGCGATCCGTGCGCCGAGCTCCTGGGCGAGCCGCGCGCGGAGGGGTGAAGGCGCCGGCGCGCCTTGAAAGTCCACCATGGTTCGGGAGCGTGGGCGCCCACGCCCGCGCGGAGGTGATGCCAGGCGGAGCCTGCGCCGGCGAGGGCGCAGGTCCTGCCACGCACATGCGTCGTTCGCGGGTGCGAGTGAACCCGCATAACCGTCACTCCGGCGCCGAGATCGCGAGAGCTCGCCTAGGAACCGCCTCGGCGCGACCACAGCCACTCGAGGTGCGAGGCGAGGCCGCGCAGGATGGCGATTTCGCGGCGCGTCGGCACGGCGCGGCCGAGCAGGTTGCGGAGCTGCGCGGTGACGCGGCCGGGGTTGGTCCTCTCGAGGAAGCTGGTGGCCAGCAGCGCGCGCTCGAGGTGGACGATCGCGGCGTCGAGCTCGGACGCTGCGGCGGCGCCGTCGAGCGGGTCCGCCGGCCGAGCCGGCTCATGGGCGCCTGCACGCAGCGCCGCGAGCGAGATCGCCACCGCCTGCGCCAGGTTCAGCGTGGGGAACGCGGGGTTGGCCGGGATCGTCATCAACATGTGGCTGCGCACCAGCTCATCGTGGCGCAGGCCGCCGCGCTCGCTGCCGAACACCAGCGCCACCGAGGCGGCGGAGGAGGCACGCAGCCGTTCGAAGACCTCGTCGGGCGTCATGATGTGGCGCGGGTCGCGGTCGCGCCCCGACGTGGTGGCGACCACCACCTCGGTGTCGCCGACGGCCGCATCGAGCGACGGCACCACACGCACCGCCGCCAGACGCTCGGCGCCCATCGTCATGCGAAAAAAGTCGCTGCCCTCGAGGTCGCAGCCGGGGTCGACCACGCGCACCTGGGCAACGCCGAAGTTGGCCGCCACCCGCACGACGGCGCCGACGTTGCCGTCGTGCCGCGGGCGCACCAGCACCGGGATCACCAGCACGGCGGCATGATAGCGGTCACGCCACCTCAGCGGCCGGCTGCTCGAGCTTCTGCAGCGCCAGCAGGCGCGCGTACGGCCCGCCGCGGACGGCGAGCTCGGCGGGCGTGCCCGACTCGACGACGCGTCCGCGATCGAGGACGAGCACGCGGTCGCACATCTCCGCCGCCGCCAGCCGGTGGGTTGCGAACACCAGCGTGCACGCCGGCAGCGACGAGAGGATCACCCGCTCGGTCTGGGTGTCCACCGCCGACAGGCAATCGTCGAGCAGCAGCAGGCGCGGGCGCGCGAGCAGCGCGCGCGCGATCGCGACGCGCTGCCGCTGGCCGCCGGAGAGAGTGACGCCGCGTTCGCCGACCACGGTGTCGAGCCCGGCGGGGAAGCGCGCGAGATCCGCCTCGAGCCCGGCCGCGGTGGCCGCCGCGAGGACCGCCTCGCGCGACGCGCCGGGGCAGGCGAGTGCGATGTTCTCGTGCAGCGTGGCGGAGAACAGGAAGGTGCCCTGGGGGACCAGCGCGACCTGGCGGCGCAGGTAGCCGAGCGGCAACGAGAGCACGTCGGCGCCGTCGAGCGAAACGCTGCCCGGCGCGGGGTCGAAGAGGCGCGGGACGAGGGCGAGCAGCGTCGACTTGCCGCTCCCGACGCCGCCGACGATCGCCACCCTCTGTCCCGGCTCGGCGCGCAGCGAGACATCCTGCACCGCCGCCGCACCGCCGCCCGGGTAGGTGAACGAGACGTGGTCGAGCGCGAGCGCGGCCGGGCCGTCCGCCGCGGACGCCTGCGCCGCGCCTCCGGCGGCGGCAGCCTCGGGCAGCGGCGGCTCGGCGAACACCGCCTCGATGCGCCTGGCCGACGCTGCGCCACGCTGGATCAGGT
Organism: uncultured Thermoanaerobaculia bacterium; assembly: GCA_964594125.1. Classification (GTDB taxonomy): domain Bacteria; phylum Acidobacteriota; class Thermoanaerobaculia; order Thermoanaerobaculales; family Thermoanaerobaculaceae; genus CAVRZJ01. The sequence goes on from CAZQLL010000009.1 coordinate 60,912, forward strand.
TGGCCACCCAGCCGACCGCGATCATCGGCCACGTCATGCGCACGAGATACAGGTTGAACTCGACGAACTGCCCGAGCGTCATCGCGCCGCCGCGCACCGCGGCGCCGCCGACGGCCAGCACCACGACGAACGAGGTGCCGATCAGCGCCTGCAGCAGCGGGTGGAAGAGCGCGGTCAGGGTGATCACCCGCGAGCTCGCCGCGACGCATGCGAGGTTGCGCTCGCGGACGCCGGCCGCCTCGGCCTGCTCGCAGGCGTAGGCGCGCAGCACCCGCAGCCCGACGAGGTGCTCCTGCACCCGGGAGGTGTAGCGGGAGAGCTGCTGCTGCGACTCGTCCCAGCGGGTGTGGATGCCATGGCCGAACCACTGCGTGGCGAACGCGACCAGCGGCAGGATGGCGAGCGAGAGCAGCGTCAAGAGGGGGCTGATGCGCACCATCAGCACGATGGTGATCACGGCAACCACCGCGGTGTTGAGCGCGTACATCAGCGCCGGGCCGACCGCCATGCGCACCGCGCCGATGTCGGACACCGCGCGAGTGAGCAGGTCGCCGACGCGCTCCCGCATGTAGTAGGCGGCCGGGAGCGACACCATGTGGCGGTACAGGTCGACGCGCAGGCGGTGCTCGAGGTGGCGCGAGACGCTGACCAGCAGCTTGCGCTGGGCGAACAGGAACACGCCGGAGCCGATCGCCAGGGCGAGCAGCACCGCGGCGTGGCGCCACACCGCGGCCACAGGCGCGCCCGCGGCGAGCGCATCGACGGCGCGCCGTACCACCCCGGGCGCCTGCAGGGCGATCACGGCCGACGCGGCCACCGAGACGGCGCCCGCGACGGTGGCGAGGAGGTGGTCGCGGTAGTACGCGCCGACGCGCGCGAAGGTGCGGAAGGTTCCCACGACGGAAGCCTACAACAGGGCGCCGCGCCCGCCGCTTCCCGGCCGCGCGCTATGCTTGCCGCGTGGCCCGCCACCGCGATGTCGCCCGCCGCGCCGACGATGAGAGCCTCGACGCCGCCGACGACGCGCTCACCCGCGCGTTCGACGCGCAGGTCGGCGCGGCGGTCCGCCGCGCCGGCCGGCACGTCGCCTGCCGCCGCGGTTGCACGCCGTGCTGCGTCGGCGTCTTCGATATCACAGCCCTCGACGCCCGCCGGCTGCGGCGCGGGCTCGCGGCGCTGTCCGATTCGCGCCCGCGCGCGGCTGCGCGCGTCGCCGCCCGTGCGGCTGTCCTGTGGGCGGCGCAGCGCGCCGGGTTCCCGGGAGACGCCGATACCGGCGTGCTCGGCGGCGACGACGCGGCGCGGGAGCGCTACTTCGCCGCGCACGCCGACGCGCCCTGTCCGGCCCTGGATCCGCACACCGGCGCCTGCGACCTCTACCTGTTCCGCCCGCTCTCGTGCCGCTCGTACGGGGTGCCGCTGCGCTGCGGCGCGGAGGTGCTGCCGCCGTGCCCGCTCAACTTCACGACAGCCACGCCATGCGATGTGGCAGGCGCGACCGCCGAGCCCGACCCCGGGGACCGCGAGGGCGAGCTGCTCGCCGAAGCGCTCTCGCGCGACCCGACCTCCGGCGACACGACCGTCGCGGCGGCGCTGGCGATCGCGCGCCCGCGGCCGTGAACGGCGGCGCGCACGCGGCGGGGCTGCGGCGCCGCGCGTGACGCGCACGCGGCGGGGCTGCGGCGCCGCGCGTGACGCGCGCGCGGCGCCAGTGATACGTGGACTTTGTTGCAGGATTGCGGTAGCATGCCGCCAGAGGCTGCTAAAGGAGGAGCTCATGATCCCGCTCGTCGCGCTGTGGCTTCCCATCGTGCTGGCCGCCGTCGCCGTCTTCCTCGCCAGCTCCATCGTCCACATGGTGCTGCCGTACCACAAGAGCGACTGGGGCAGGCTGCCGCAGGAGGACGACGTCCTCGCCGCGATGCGCGCTGCCGGCGTCCGGCCGGGCGCGTACATGTTCCCGTTCCTGTGCGACATGAAGGAGATGGGAACGCCGGAGGCAAGGGCGAAGTACGAGAAGGGGCCGGTCGGCACGCTCACCGTCATGCCCAACGGCATGCCGGCGATGCCGCTGTACCTCGCCAAGTGGTTCGTCTACTTGCTGGTGGTGAGCCTCTTCGCGGCGTACATCGCCAGCCGGACGCTCGCGCCCGGGACGCCCTACCTGCAGGTCTTCCGCGTGGTCGGCTGCGTGTCTTTCCTCGCATACGCGGGCGCCCACGGGGCCGACCCGATCTGGCGCGGCGCGTCGTGGCCGGTCACCTTCAAGAACCTCTTCGACGGCCTGCTCTACGGCCTCGTGACCGGCGGCGTGTTCGGCTGGCTGTGGCCGGCCGGAGCATGAGCGTGAGCATGGGTGCGGGCAGGAAGGGGTGCTGAAGCACCAGCGGGCGAGCCGGGCCTGGGCTCCCGGCTGCTCGGATCGCGCGGCTCCATCCCCGGCCGGCCGGGGGATCCCAGCGGCCCCTCCCGCCGGCAGGCTCGCCCGCTTGCCGGCCGAGCAGTTTCCTGCTCACCCCCGCCTCACCCTCACCCGCGCTGCAGCCACCCTTCCGCGAGCGCCTGGCGCGCGTGGTAGGTGATGATGATGTCGGCGCCCGCGCGGCGGAAGGCGTGCAGGTTCTCCATCGTCACCGCGCGTTCGTCGATCCAGCCCCGCTGCGCCGCCGCCTTGACCATCGAGTACTCGCCGGAGACGTTGTAGACGGCTACCGGCTGGGAGAAGCGCTCCTTGAGCTCGCGCACCACATCGAGATAGGCGAGCGCCGGCTTGACCATCAGGATGTCGGCCCCCTCCTCGACGTCGAGCTCGGCCTCGAGCACCGCTTCGCGGCGGTTGCGGGCGTCCATCTGGTAGGAGCGGCGGTCGCCGAACTGCGGCGCCGAGTGGGCGGCCTCGCGGAACGGCCCGTAGTAGGCCGAGGCGTACTTCACCGAGTAGGTCATGATCGGCGTGTTGACGAACCCTGCGCCGTCGAGCATCTCCCGGATCGCCAGCACGCGCCCGTCCATCATGTCGGAGGGCGCCACCACATCGGCCCCTGCCGCGGCGTGCGCCAGCGCCATGCGCGCGAGGTGCTCGAGCGAGGGGTCGTTGGCCACCCGGCCGTGCTCGATGACGCCGCAGTGGCCGTGGTCGGTGTAGGCGCACAGGCAGACGTCGGTCATCACCACGAGGTCGCCGCCGAAGCGCTTCTTGAGCGCGGCGACGGCCTGCGGCACCAGCGCGTCGGCGGCATAGGCGCCGCGCCCGTCTGGGTGCTTCGGCTCGTCGTCCGGAGGCACCCCGAACAGCAGCACCGAGCGGATCCCCAGCGTGAGGTCCGCCTCGACGGTGCGCAGCAGCACCTCGCGCCCCTCGCGGCGGATGCCGGGCATCGCGGCGATCTCCTCCACGGCGTCCGGCGGGCGCAGCACGAAGTGCGGCATGACGAGCTGCCGCGCGTCGATGCGGGCCTCCGCGACGAGGTCGCGCAGCAGAGGGTGGAAGCGGAGACGGCGGGGTCTCACGAGCAGGTCCGGCATAGCTCCTCCACGACGGCGTCCGGGGACGGCCGCCGCAATGCGGTCACGGCAAGGCCGAGAGAGCGCGCATGCGCCGCGGTGGTCTCTCCCATGGCCAGGTGGCGGGCGCCGGCGAGACCCGGGCCGGCGGCCGCGAGGTACGCCTCGGCGGCGCGCGGGCTGGTCAGGAGCACAGCGGCCGGCGGCCGCCCTGGAAGCGGCGGCAGCGCTGCCGGCGGGGCCGGTTCCATCGCATAGACGACGAGCTCCACCACCTCGACGCCGGCGGCGGCGAGCGCCGTCGCCAGATCGGGTCGGTGCTCGCGGCCGCAGGCATGCAGGACGGCGGCGCCCGCGCCGACCCGCGCGGCAACGGCGCCGGCGAGGGCTGCACCGCCGACGTGGCCGACCCCCGCCAGCGCGAAACCGGCGGCCGCGGCGGCGCGGCCGGTGGCGCCGCCGACCGCGTACGCCGGCAACGCCGCCACGGCGGCGTCCGCCCGGCGGGCAGCGGCCGCCGCTCGCAGCGCCGCCGGCGCCCGCGGGCTCGTGAACGCCACCGCGCGCAGCCGGGGCAGCGCCGCCTCGACGGCGGGCCAGTCGGCGCCGTCGGCGACCGGCACCCAGCGCAGCACCGGCCAGCCGCGCACCGCCAGGCCGGCGGCGGCGAGCGCCTCGCGGTACTCGCCGAGCTCGTCGTCTGCGCGCGTCACCAGCAGCCAGCGCGTGCCTGCGGCGGTGCCGGCTTCGCATTCGGCGGTCGGGTCGGCGGTTCCCATCGCCGGCATTGTCGGCGGCGCCGGCGGCGCGGTCAAGAACGCTCGCGCCGCGGCGGCGCACTATGATTTGCGCGTGACGCCCGAGTCCGCCTTCCGCTGCTGGCGCTGCGCGGCGACGTGCACGCGCGGCCTCGAGGGCGTCCTGGCGGCCGAGCTCGCCGGTCTCGGCATCGCCGGCGGCCAGCCGGGCCGCGGCGTGGTGCGATTCGCGGGCGGTCCCCGCGAGGTGGCCGCAGCGAACCTCTGGCTGCGGTCGGCGATGCGGGTGCTGGTCGAGGGAGCGGCTGGAGCGGCCGGCTCGCGGCAGGAGCTGTACGGGCTCGCCGCCTCCGTCGCGTGGGAGGAGTGGGTCGAGCGCGGGCAGACGATCGCGGTGGCCGCAGCAGGTCAGGGGGCGGCGTTCGCGAGCACCGCCTTCGCGACGCTCGTGGTGAAGGACGCCGTCGTCGACCGCCTGCGCGCCCGTCTGGGGTGGCGGCCCGACGTCGACAAGTCGAACCCGGACGTCCGCATCTGGGTGCACCTGGCGGGCCGCGAGGCCGCCGTCGGGCTCGACAGCACCGGCGAGCCGCTCTCGCATCGCGGGTACCGTCCGCGCGGAGGTCCGGCGCCGCTTGCCGAGAGCCTCGCCGCCGGCGCGCTGCTGCTCGCCGGGTACGACGGATCGCAGCCGTTCCTCGATCCGATGTGCGGCACCGGGACGATCGCCATCGAGGCCGCGCTGATCGCCTCCCGCCGCGCCCCGGGCCTCGGCCGCCGGTTCGCCTGCGAGCGCTGGCGGCGCGCTGGCGCCGTGCCGCTCGCGGCCGAGCGCGCTCACGCGCAGGACGCGCGGCGGCGCCCGCCGGCGGCGGTGCGCGCCGGTGATTGCGATCCGCGCGCCTGCGCGGCGGCGCGCGCCAACGCCGCCGCGGCCGGTGTCGGCGACCTCGTCGAGGTGCTCCGCGCGGACGCGACCCGGCTGGCGCCGGTCTCCCCGGGCACGCTGGTCGTGACGAACCCCCCGTACGGGGTGCGGATCGGCGCGGGCGCCGACCTGCACGCTCTCTACCGGGGACTCGGCGAGTCGCTGCGCGAGGCGGCGGCCGGATGCACGGCGTGGCTGCTGGCGGGCGATCCGGAGCTGCTCAAGGCCGTACCGATGCGGCCCGGCCGGCGCATCGTGCTGTTCAACGGCGCGATCGAGTGTCGTCTGGTGCGCTACGATATCCGGTCGGCCGGGCCGCCGAGCGGCGGCGCGGCCATACCGTCATGAGCCTCGACGTCGCCGCGCTCATCCCTGCGCTCAACTGCTCCGGCCGCATCGGGCCGGTCGTGGAGGACGTGCGCCGACATGTCGGAGACGTGCTGGTGGTCGATGACGGCTCGACGGACGGCACCGCCGAGGAGGCGCGGCGCGCCGGCGCCCGGGTGCTGTCGCACGCCGGGAACCGCGGCAAGGCCGCGGCGCTGCGCACGGGCCTCGCGGTGCTGCTCGGCGAGCCGCACACCCACGTGCTGATGCTCGACGGCGACGGGCAGCACGATCCGGCGGACATCCCCGCGATCCTCGCCGCCGCCGGAGACGCGGACCTGGTCCTCGGGAACCGCTTCTGGAACCCGGATGCGATCCCTGGAAAGCGGCGATGGACCAACTTCATCGGAACGCGGGCGCTGGCGCTGATGACGGGGTTCCCGGTCGAGGACTCGCAGTGCGGGTACCGCCTGGTCGCGGCCGGGCTGCTGCGCCAGATGGCGCTGGTCGCCGACCGTTACGCCATCGACACCGAGATCCTCGTGCGGGCCGGAAAGCTGCGCGCGCGCTTCGCCCACGTGCCGGTGCAGGTGATCTACGACGGCGCCCGCTCGCACTACCGGCCGCTCGCCGACACGGTGCGTATCGTGCTCTCCTCGGTGCGCTTCAAGATCGACGAGGAAGACCGCCGGCGCGACCCGGGGCCGCAGGCGTGGCGCGCCGAGCACGGGCCTGCGGCGGGCCCCTGCGGGTGGCCGTCGTGACCGCCGGGGGCGCGCAGCATGCGCCGGTCGCCGTCGTCTCCGGCGGCTCGCGCGGTATCGGACGCGCGGTCGTGGAGGCGCTCGCCGCCCGCGGGTACCGGGTTCACTTCCTCTACCGGGCGCGCGACGACGCCGCGGCGCAGGTCGTCGCCGCGGTCCGGAGCGCCGGCGGCGAGGCGATCGCGCACCGCTGCGACGTCACGGACCGCGCCGGCGTGGCCGCGCTGAGCGAAGCGCTCGCAGGCGAGCCGGTGCGCGCGCTGGTCAACGGCGCCGCCGTGCTGCGCGACGGGCACTTCCTGCTGATGGACGACAGCAGGTGGGACCTGGTGATCGACACCGCGCTCGGCGGGGCGTACCGCCTCACCCGTGCGCTCGTCCGCCCGATGCTGGCCGCGGGGGAGGGGAGGGTCGTCAACCTCGCGTCGCTGTCCGGGCTGCTCGGGCGCGCCGGCCAGGCCAACTACTCGGCGGCCAAGGGTGCGATCGTGGCGTTCACCAAGGCGCTGGCGCGCGAGCTCGGGCGCTGGGGCGTCACCGTCAACACCGTGGTCCCCGGCTGGATCGACACCGAGCTGGTGGCGGCGATGCCGGAGGCGCGGCGGCGGGCGGCGCTCGCCGAGGTGCCACTCGCCCGCTTCGGCCGGCCGGAGGAGGTGGCCGCGGCGGTCGCCTACCTGCTCTCGCCGGCTGCCGCCTACGTGACCGGCGCAACGGTCAGGGTCGACGGCGGCCTCGGCGCCTGACACCGGGGTCTAGTATCCTCTCGCCGCGTGGAGGCGCGAATGGGCGGCATCTTCAAGGCATACGACGTGCGCGGCGTCTATCCGGCGGAGCTCGACGAGCGGACCGCCTACGCCATCGGCTTTCACTTCCGCGGCATCCTCGAGCCGGAGGACATCGCCCGCGGCGAGCGCGTGGTGGTGTCGCACGACATGCGCGCCTCGTCGCTGCCGCTGTCCGCGGCGCTCTCCGACGGCTTGCGCACCGCGGGGCTCGGCGTCGTCCACATCGGCCTCGCCACCACACCGATGAACTACTTCGCCACCGGCTCGCTGCGCACCGCGGGCGGCATCCAGGTGACGGCGAGTCACAATCCGGCGCGCTACAACGGGTGCAAGTTCAGCCGGCGCGACGCGATTCCGGTTTCCAGCGAGACCGGCATCGGCGAGCTCGAGCGGCTGGTGACGAGCGTCCCGGCGCCCGACCCGGCGCCGGCCGCGCCGATCGAGCGGCGCGACATCACCGCCGCCTACGCCGAGCACGTGCTCTCCTTCCTGCAGGGGCGCGAGCCGCGGCTGCGCGTCGCCGTGGACGTCGCCAACGGGATGGCGACGCTCTACCGCGATCTTTTCGATCGTCTCGGGATCGAGCTCGTGCCGCTGTTCTTCGGGCTCGACGGCAGCTTCCCCAACCACGAAGCGAACCCGCTGAAGACGGAGAACCTGCGCGACGTGCAGCGGGCCGTGCGGGAGCATGGGTGCGCCCTCGGCGTAGCGTTCGACGGCGACGCGGACCGCGCGATCTTCATCGACGACGAGGCGGCGATCGTTGGCGCCGACCTCGTGACCGCGCTGCTCGCCGGGCCGATCCTCGAGCGCTACCCCGGCACGCCCATCGTCTACGACGTGCGGTCGTCGCGTGCCACCGCCGAGGCGATCAGGGCGGCCGGCGGCGTGCCGATGCGCGAGCGCGTGGGCCACTCGTTCATGAAGGCGACGATGCGCCGCGTCGGGAGCCCGTTCGGCGGCGAGCTCGCGGGGCACTTCTACTACCGCGCCAACTTCTTCGCCGACTCCGCCGTGATCACCATGATCGAGGTGCTCAACCTGCTGCGGCGCTCCGGGAAGCGGCTGTCCGAGCTGCTGGCGCCGCTGCGGACCTACGCCTCGACCGGGGAGATCAACTTCCACGTGGAGGACAAGGCAGGGATGATCCGGCGGCTCGCCGAGACGTTCTCCGACGGCGCGATCGACTTCCTCGACGGGATCACGGTGGAGTACCCGCGGTGGTGGTTCAACGTCCGGCCATCCAACACGGAGCCGCTGCTGCGCCTGGTCCTCGAGGCCGACGCCGCCGCCACCCTGGCCGAGGCGAAGGTGAGACTGCTGGCTATCCTCGGCGAGCCTGAGAGCGTGTGAAGGGGCCTCGTCATACGCTCTGCGGGGCAGACGTCACGCCCGCGGAGGCCGAGTCGGACTCCCCGGCGAGCACGCGAAACACCCCGCTGGTGCCGTTGTTGGGCTCGACGCCGACGGTGGTGACGACCTCGATGAGCGCCTCGACGACGACGGGGTCGAACTGCTTGCCGGCCTCGGCATGGAGCTCGGCGATCGCATGGTCGAGCGGACGGCCGACGGAGTACGGGCGGTCCATGACCATGGCGTCGAGGGCGTCGACGGCGAGGATGATGCGCGATTCGAGCGGGATCTCCTCTCCCTTGAGCCCGCGCGGATAACCGGTGCCGTCGAAGTGCTCGTGCGCACAGCGGATGATCTCGGCCGCGCGCTCCAGCTTGCCGATGCGTTCGACGATGATCGCGCCGACCTCGGGGTGGGCGAGGATCTGCTCGCGCTCCGGCTGGTCGAGCGGCCCGGACTTGTTGAGGATCTCGTTCGAGATGGCGATCTTGCCGACGTCGTGCAGGATCGCGGCGACCGACAGCACGAACCGCTGGTGACTGGAGAAGCGCACCCACCCGCGGCGCTCGAGCACGTCGAGGGTCGCCAGCGTCAGCCGCTCGACGCGCTCGATGTGGGCGCGGGTGTAGTGCGACTTCGCCTCGACCACCTCGGCGAGCGTCGAGATGACTCCGAGGTAGGTGGCGCGGATCTCGTCGGCCATGCGGTTGAACTCGCGCATCAGAGCGCCGAGCTCATCGCGGCGGTCGGTGGGTAGGCGCACCATCAGGTGGCCGCGGGCCATGGCGCCGGTCCCGTCGAGCAGCGCCCGCAGGGGCGCGAGCAGGCGCGACGCCACCCCGCTGGCGAGCGCGAAGGCGACGAGGACCCCCGCCGCCATCACCAGGAACCAGGCGCGCACGCCGACCAGGAGGCTGCGGCCGCTGGGCGCCGGCGAGGCGAGCGCTGCGATCGTCAGCGCCGTGCCGTCGTCGAGCTGCAGCGAGGTGCGGCTGGTTCGGGCGGGAGCGAACAGCCGGGACAGGGGGCCCCGCTGGAGAAACGGCGCGAGGGCGAGGATTCCGGAGTTGAGGTCGCCCGGGACCTCCGGCCACGCGGCGAGCAGCCTGCCCTCGTTGGCCAGCCCGCCCACCACGCGCGGCGGCAGGACCCGGTCCACCAGCGCCCCGTCGAGCGGCTCGGTGACCACGACCCAGCGGCGGGCATTGTCGGCGCCGCCGGGGACCGGTGCGCAGAGCTTGAGCGACGGCCGCTGGCCCGGCCCCGCCTGCACCCAGGTGGCCGGCCGGCCGTCGGCCACCTGCGCGGCGATGCGGGGGTTGGGCGGCAGCCACGTGGTCTCCAGACCGCTGCCGATGCCGCGCTCCCAGCGGTACGCCTCGACCTCCTTGCGCAGCCCCGAGAACACCTCGACGCGGACCACGTCGTCCACCATCAGGAGCTCGTGGAGCCGCGCGAGCGTCGCAACGTCGCCGGCCAGCGGACCGTTGTCCGCGGCGAACAGCGCGATCGTATCGCGGGAGCGCCGGAGGCTGGAGAGGTGCTCGCCGAGGACGTGCTCGCCGGCGGCGACCGAGGCTGCCAGCTCGTCCTGCTCGAGCCGTCGAGTCTCACGGACGAGCAGCACGAGGTTCACCGTCCCGATGATCGCCGCGGCGGCGACGATCGACCCCAGGTGAGAGAGCACGAGCTGGCCGCGCAGTCTCACGGGCGCTCTCCACGCACGATGCGGGCCAGCGCCTCCGGGCCGAGCGGGGGGCGGGCGTGGGCGCGCAGCCGTTGCAGCCTGCCCTCGACCCTCTGCAACCCCTCGCTCAGGGACGCGGCCGGTGGGAAAGACTGACCGGACTCGAGCGCCCTGAGGAAGCCCACCGTTCCCGGCGAGGTCATGGCCCGCCGGTTCTGGTAGGAATCGAGCAGGACGGGAAGACGGCGCGTCGCGCGGTTGATCGCCTCGTTCGTGGCCTCGTCGGTGAAGCTGGCGGCGACCTCGATGGCGAGATCGACCCATTCGGTCTCCCGCGTCACGGCAACGCACTGGTAGCCGACCAGGGCCTGCGCCGGGCTCGGTGAGTCCGCGAACCCGGGGATCGGCATCACCGCGAACGGACGACCGGACGCCTCGAGCGCTTCGAGCAGCCACGGCCCGCCGATGAAGCTCGCGAGCTTGCCCTCGATGAAGAGCTGGAGCTGCAGCGACTCTGGGTCGTTGCCGCGGCACGCCTCCCACGCGCCAGCGAATCGCCACAGCGGCGCCAGGCGCTGGAGGACCGCGAGAAGCCCGGAGTCGCGCCAGACGAAGTTGCCGTCGCGGTCGAGCAGCGTGCCCTCGAACGACGAGACCAGCGGCGCGACGTGCGCCGCGCTGAGGAGGTTGAGGGCGAACGGTTGCACGCCCTCGGGGAGCGTGGCGCGCAGGATCTCGTCGAGCGTCTGCGGCGGCGAGGGGAAGCGCGCGGGATCATAGACTAGCGCCAGCACCTCGGCGCTGACCGGGAACGCCAGGACGCGGTCGGCGGTCGAGACGGCGAGCAGCGCCTGGCGCACGAGGCGCTCGCGCAGCGAGGCGACCTGCGCGAACGGGAGCTCCGCCAGCAGCTCCCGCTCGGAGAGCTGGACGAGCCAGTCGTTCGGCACCACCACGAGGTCGAGGGCGCCGGGCGCGGTCGTCGGCTGGCTGCGCAGGAGGTAGTCGTTGAGCCCGGTCGCGCTGAAGAAACGCACGTCGATCGCGACCGCACCCACGCTGCCGCCGATCCGCAGCAGCTCCTGGTTGAGCGCGGAGGCGCCCCGGCCGCTCCACGCCGATCCGATCGTCAGCTCGGCCGGCGTCTCGCCGCGCTCGGCGCACGCCGCTGCGATCGCGACGGCGGCCGCGGTTGCGGCACGCGCCAGGGCGGCAGCTAGGGAGCTGAATCGGCCCGCCAGTCCCATGTCGATCGAGTCTAGCAAACCCGCTCCCGGCGAGCGCCCCCTCTTGCACTCGGCCGCCGGGGCCGTAAACTAGCGCCACATGACGATGGCCACCACGCCGCGCGAGTTCGGCGCCGCGCTCCGTGCTGCGCGGGAGCGGAGGCAGGTGCGGCTCGACACCATCGCCGAGCGGACCAAGATCGGCCGGCGCCTGCTCGAGGCCCTCGAGGCGGGCGAGTTCGCGAAGCTCCCCAATCGCGTGTTCGTCCGCCTCTTCCTGCAGCAGTACCTCCAGCTCGTCGGCGAGGGGCCGGAGGCGTGGATGGCGTCGTTCGACGCGGCGTGGCAGCGCTTCGAGGACGCCAGCCAGCCGTGGGAGGTGGCGCCGCCGGCGCCCGGCCGCGCCGCCCGGGCGATGCCGTGGGTGATCGGCGCCGTGGTCGTCGCGGCTGGGTTTGCGGCGCTGCTGCTGCTGGACCGCGGCGTTCCGGACGGCGGCTCAAGCCCAGCGCCCCCGACGCCGGCGGCGCTGCTGCCGGTGGCGGCAAGCCCGGCGCCGCCCGCCGGCCCGGCGCCCGCGCCGGCGCCCGAGCCGACGCCGACGATCCCTCCGACGCCGGCGGACGTCCTCGTCATGCGCGCCGTCGGCCGGCCCTGCTGGGTCGAGGTCCGCGTGGACGGCGCGCCGCCGCAGTCGCGCCTGCTGGCGGCGGACGAGGAGCTGCGCATCGCGGTCGGCGGACGCGCGGTCGACCTGCTCGCCGGCGACGCCGGCGCGCTGCGGGTCGAGTACCTCGGCGAGGTGCGCGAGCGCGCCGGCGGCGACGGGCAGGTCGCTCGGCTGCGGCTCGGTCCGGGGCCAGCCTCGGGAGAGGCGGGCCGTACTCCTTGAGCTCCGACGCCGGCAAGGACCAGGCCGCAACGGTTTCCGACCTGATCGCAGGGATTCGCGCCGGCCTGGTTCCGCGGGCAGTCCGCCTGTTCGCCGCCCAGGGGCTGCTCCCGGTGTCGCGCGAGGACCTCATCCGCGTGCTGGTGCTGCTCGCAGCGGAGGGGGATGCAGAGATCGCCGAGGCGGCGAGGGCGACCCTGGGGACGTTCTCGCTGGACCACCTGCTCGCTGTGATGGAGCTTGCGGACCTCGATCCGCTGGAGATCGACCTGCTGGCGCGCGCCGTGCCGGCGGAGGCGCTCTGGCAGCGCGTGGTCCGCCACCCGCGGACGTCCAACGAGACGCTCCGCTGGATCGCCGGCACAGCTCCCGCGGCGACTCTCGACGTGATCGTGACCAACCAGACGCGCCTGCTGGCGTGCCTCGAGATCCTGCAGGACCTGCGCGCCAACCCGCACGTGACGCAGGACGTGCTCCGCCGCGCCCGCGAATTCGAGGAGGAGTTCCTCGCAAAGGCGTCCGCCTGGGCCGCGATGGAGCAGGCGGAAACGGTCGAGGCGCCGGTCGCCCCCTCGATCGAGGAGGCGCTCGCGGCGCTGGCGGCCATCGGCATGAACGTGCCCGTGATCTCAGCCGAGCCGCCGCCGCTGCCCGACCCGGAGGCCGCGGCGCCCCCGGAGGTCACGGACGCCTTCCGGCGCCTGTCGCTGCTCAACACCTTTCAGCGGATCATGCGCGCGCTCAAGGGCACGCGCGAGGAGCGGCTGATCCTGGTGCGCGACCGCAACGTCCTGATCGTCCGTGCGGTGATGATGAGTCCGAAGCTCACCGAGCTCGAGGTCGAGAAGATCGCCGGCATGCGGTCCGCGAGCGACGAGGCGCTGCGGATCCTCGCGACCCAGCGCCGCTGGCTGCGCCGATACGGCACCGTGCGGGCGCTCGCCTTCAACCCCAAGACGCCTCCCGGACTGGCGATACAGCTCGTGCGGCGCCTTTCGACCAAGGACCTGAGTATCATCGTCCGCGATCGCAACGTCTCGGAGGTCGTGCGGCGGGTCGCGCGGGAGATCCGGGACCGCAAGGTGGGCGGTTGAGCTACCATAGGCGGCGGCGAGAGGGGTGAGCGGTACCATCGTGTCAGCTCAGAAGACCTACTACGACGTGCTGGGGATCGACGAGCAGGCGAGCGCCGAGGATATCCGTGGCGCGTTCCGGCGGCTCGCCCGCGAGCGCCACCCGGACCGCTTCGGCGAGCGCGACCGGGCGGCCGTCGAGCGGGAGTTCCAGGCGATCACCGAGGCCTACAACGTGCTCTCGGACCCCGCCAGGCGGGCGCGCTACGACCAGGGGCTGGCGAGCACGTCCCGCGCCGCCGGCATGACCAATCCCCGCGAGGTCGCCCGCGCGCTGGTGGCGAAGGCCGTCGGGCTGATGAAGCTCGGCGAGCACCAGCAGGCGGGCACCCTGCTCGCTCAGGCGGTCGCCCACGATCCGCAGAGCGCCCGGGCCCGGCACCACTACGGGCTGTTCCTCGCGCAGCACGGCGGCCGGCTCGACGAGGGGCTCCGCCATCTCGACCAGGCAGTCAAGCTCGACCCCATGAACGTCCGGCTGCTCCTCGACGCGTCGCGCCTGTTCGCGGCTGCCCGCATGGTGACCCGGGCGACCAGGCTCGCACAGTCGGCGGCGGAGCTCTCCCCCGGCGATCCGGCCGTGGAATCATGGCTGCGACAGCTTCACGACACGGCTGTGCGCGGCGAAGGAGCAAAGAGGTGACGGATGCGAGCCGCCGCGGCGGCGTGACGATGGAGACGTTCAGCCTGTCGGACCGCGGGCTGCGCCGGCACCACAACGAGGACGCGTTCCTGGTGCGCGAGGACCTCGGGCTCGCCGTCGTCGCCGACGGCATGGGCGGCCACGCCGCCGGCGAGGTCGCTTCGGACCTCGCCGTCAAGGAGGTCGAGCGGGTCGTCGTGGAGACCGGCGGCCTCCCCGGCGCGTGGCCGGCCGGGTGGGACAGCCGGCTGTCGGCGAACACCAACCGTCTCATGACCGCGATTCTCGCCGCGCATCGCGCGGTGACCGATGCGGTGGAGGGAAACCTCGGGCTCCGCGGGATGGGCGCCACGGTCGTCGCCATGCTGCTGGACCGCGAGAGCGGACGAATCACCATCGCCCACGTCGGGGACAGCCGCGCCTACGTCTTCCGCAACGGCGAGCTGGTGCTTCTCACCTCCGACCACTCGTGGGTCCACGAGCAGGTCATCGCGGGCCTGCTCACCGAGGACGCCGCCCGCAACCACCCGCTCAAGAACGTGGTCACGCGTGCGCTCGGCGGCGCCCAGGAGCCGCTCGTCGACGTCCGCGAGGAGGAAACGAAGCTCGGCGATGTGATCCTGCTGTGCTCCGACGGTCTCAACACGATGCTCGAGGACGGCGAGATCGAGGTGGTGCTGCAGCGGGAGAGCAGCATCGCCGGCGCGGGGCAGTGCCTCGTCTCCGAGGCGAACCGGCGCGGCGGGGTCGACAACATCACGGTCGTTCTCGTCCGTATCGCCGCGTAGGCCGGCGCGGGCCTCCCGCGGCCGCCGGCTGCCGCCGTCGCGCCGCCGACAATACAATGGGGCATGAAGTTCCGCCGGAGGCGCCTCGCGCTCGCTCTCGCCGCCTGCGCAGCGGCGGCTGCCGCGACGGTGGCGGCCTGGTGGCTCAGCGCCGGCGTCGACCTCGAGCCGTGGCGCAGCGGCCGGCCCCCTGTCGCCTGGTCGGCGCTCTCCCGGCAGGAGGAGAAGTGGCGCAGCGAGGGAAGTCGCCGGCGCGTCGAGTTCGAGTACCGCCCGCTCGCCGCAATCTCGCCTGAGCTCCAGCTCGCCGTCCTGGTGAGCGAGGACATCTCGTTCTTCGGCCACGGAGCGTTCGACCCGCGTGCCGTATGGGAGGCGCTCGGCGAGTGGTGGCAGGGCGGCCGGCTGCGCGGCGCCTCGACGATCGCCCAGCAGCTCGCGCGCGTCCTCTTCCTCAGCCGCGAGCGCACGCTATGGCGCAAGGCGGAAGAGGTGCGCCTCGCGTGGTGGATGGAGCGACGGCTCGGCAAGCGGCGGGTGCTCGAGCTCTACCTCAACGCCGTGGAGTTCGGTCCCGGCGTGTTCGGCGCCGAGGCCGCCGCGCAGCGCTACTTCGGCCGCCCGGCCGGCGCGCTGGCAGCCGCAGAGGCGGCAGCGCTGGCTGCCGCCATCCCTTCGCCCGGCCGCGACAACCCGCAGACCGCCACTCCGCGCTGGTCGTTCCGGCGAGACCTCATCCTCCGCCGCATGGCTCGCGCGACCTGGCTGCGGCGGCAGCTCGGCGCGACCTGACGCGACCTGCACTTGTCATCCGGCGGGCGGGCCACTACAGTCCGCAGAATGGCCGGTACGCCCACCCCGCCTTTTCTCGCTCCTCTCGAGGAGCTCCGCCAGAAGGTCGCCGACGCAGAGCGCGGCGGCGGATCTCGCGCGGAGCTCGCGCGCCTCAGGTCGCAGCTCGAGGAGGAGGCGCGCCGCGTGTCGGCGGACCTCACGCCCTGGCAGCAGTGCGCGATAGCGCGCCACCCCGAGCGTCCGTACACGCTCGACTTCGTCCGCGGGATGTTCACCGAGTGGGTCGAGCTGCACGGCGACCGTCTGTTCGGCGACGATCCCGCGGTGGTCGCAGGGCTGGCGCGCTTCGAAGGCGACAGCGTCGCCGTCGTCGGCCACCAGAAGGGCCGCGACACGCGTGACCGGCTCTACCGCAACTTCGGCCAGCCGCGCCCGGAGGGTTATCGCAAGGCCCTGCGGATCATGCGCATGGCCGAGAAGTTCGGGATGCCGATCATCAGCCTGGTCGACACCCCGGGCGCGTACCCCGGGATCGATGCCGAGGAACGCGGCCAGGCGGAGGCGATCGCGTTCAATTTGCGCTCGATGGCGTCACTGGAGACCCCGGTGGTCGTGGTCGTGACGGGCGAGGGGGGCTCCGGCGGCGCGCTCGCGATCGGGATCGGCGATCACATCATGATGCTCGAGCACGCGGTGTACTCGGTGATCTCGCCCGAGGGGTGTGCGGCGATCCTGTGGAAGGACCAGACGGAGGTCCAGAAGGCCGCCAGCGCCCTCAAGCTCACCGCCGCGGACCTGATGCGCCTCGGCATCATCGACGAGATCATCCCCGAGCCCCTGGGCGGCGCCCACATGGACCCCGGCCTGGCGATCCGCAGCGTCGCCGGCGCCGTGCGCAGGTGCCTTGCGACCCTGCGCCGCATCAAGCGGGACGAGCTGCCCCGGCGGCGGTTCGCCAAGTTCCGGGCGATGGGCCACTTCCTCGAGCGGTGACGTCCCGCACGACGCTCGTCCGCCGCCTCTCGGCGGTGCTCCTGCTGCTGTGGATGGGAGTGGTCGTCGGCAGCTTCCTGCGCCGGCAGGCCGAGCGCAAGGCGCCCGCCGGGCAGGTCGAGTTCGGCACTCCGGCGAACGGCGGGGATCAGCCGGTGCGCGTCCACCGGGGGTTCGTCTACACCGACTCGATCGGCGTCGAGCCCAACTTCCGCATCGCGGCGCAGGAGACCGTGGAGTATGTCTCGGGGTGGTTCGAGCTGACCGGCGTCGACGTCGCGCTTTACCGCGGCTCGGAGGTCGCCTACGGCCTCACCTCCCGGAGCGCCCGCCTCCACCGCGACCGACGCGAGGCGATCGCCACCGGCGACGTGAGGTTGTCGCTGGCCGGCGGCGTGGTCGTCGGGGCCGCCGGCGTTCTCCTCCGGGGCCAGGAGCGGGAGCTGGAGAGCCAGGGCCCGGCGACGTTCGCCGGCGAGTCGGTCGCGGGTCTTGCGGGGGCCGTGAAGTTCCGCCTCGCCGACAACACGATGCTGCTCTCGGGGGGCGTCTCGTTCGTCTGGCGCCGGCCCGGAGAGGCGGAGGCGGAGCCCCTGATCGTGATCGCGCCGAGCGCCGAATACACGCGGGAGGGAGCGTCGGTGCTGTTCGGCGAGGGAGCGACGCTGTTGCGCGGCTCGCTCCGGCTGCACGGCGCCGCCGTGCGGGTGCAGCTCCGCGAGGCCGAAGGCGCCCTCGACGCCGTGACGCTGAGCGGTCCGGTGGAAGTCAGCGGCTCCACGGCCGCCGGCCTGCCCGTCGTGGGGCGTGCCGGCGACACCGTGCTGCGGGCGGCCGACGACGGGAGGCTGCTGCTCACCGCGGAGCCCGCGCAGGACACCGGGTGGGTGAGCCTCCTGCAGCGCGATCCCGCGCTGGGGTGGAGGGAGCTCACCGCCTGGCGCCTCGTGGGAGAGGGGAGTCGCGATGCCTGGGAGTGGCTGGAGGCCCAGGGGCTGGCCTGCGTCACCGATTTCGCGCCCGGCAGCGGGGCGCGCGTGCTCGCGGCGGAGCGCGTTCGCACGGAGCTTGCCGATGGGCGGGCGACCTCGGCGGTGGCCGAGGGCGCGGTGAGAGTGGAAGGCGAGGGCCAGTGGGCCGAGGGCGATCGTCTGTCGTTCTCGGGCGGGTCGCAGAGCTTCAGCCTGAAGCCGGCCGCTGGCCGGCGAGTCTCCGTCGGCACCGCCGAGGTGACCTGCGTGTGCGACGCTCTCGAGAGCTCCGACGGCAGCCGCGTCTCGGCGCGCGGCAACGTCGCAGGCGTTCTGCGGCGCGGCGCGCTGTGGGGCGCGGCCGATGCGCCGATGCGCTTCGCGGCGGACAGCGCGGTGGTGTCGCGCAGCGGCGAGACGCTCGACCTCGAGGGCCAGGCGCGCCTCTGGCAGGGCGACCGGCTGGTGCGCGCCGACCGCATCGCCTTCACGAGGGCGGACGAGGTCGTCAGCGCCACCGGCGGCGTCGTGACGCTGGCGCGCATGTCGCAGGGCGCCGGCGGCACTCCCGGCGAGCTCCTGCAGCTTCGCTCCAGGTCGCTGCGCTACGAGCACCAGGCGGGCCTGGCGGTGTACGAGGGCGACGTCGTGCTCGAGGAGGCGCGCAGCACGACGCGTTGCCAGCGGCTGACCGTGACCCTCGGCGGCGACGGGCAGGTCCTGCTGGCGGCGCTCGACGGCGGCGTCGTGGTCGAGGAACGCGGCGGCGGGCGCACGATCAAGGCGCAGCAGGGGCGGGTCGACTCGGTGCGCAGCGTCGTCGAGCTCTGGGGCGCTCCGGTGCTGATCCAGGAGGCGTCGGGAAATCAGGTCAAGGGCAGCCGGCTGGAGTGGCGGCGCGCGACCGAGACGATCATCGTCTTCGGCGGCGAGGGCTCGCCCTCGGAGACGATCTACAAGGCGCCGGCGGCGGCGCCGGGCACGGCGAGGAAGCCATGACGCCACGCGACTCACTCTCTGCCAGGGATCTGGTCAAGCGCTACCGCGGACGGGCGGTCGTGGACGGCGTCTCGATCGAGCTGCACGCCGGCGAGGTCGTCGGTCTGCTCGGCCCGAACGGCGCGGGCAAGACCACCACGTTCTACATGCTCGTCGGCCTCGTGCGGCCCGACGCCGGCACCGTCTGGGTGGGAGACACCGACGTCACCGGCCTGCCGATGTACCGCCGGGCCCGGCTCGGCGTCTCGTACCTGCCGCAGGAGGCCTCGGTCTTCCGGCGCCTCACCGTGGAGGAGAACCTCTTCGGCGTCCTCGAGCTGCTCGGGGTGCCGTTCGCCGAGGCCGAAGCGCGCGTCGGCGCCCTCCTCGAGGAGTTCGGCATCGCGGCCGTGCGCCACCAGCGGGCCGACACGCTGTCGGGGGGGGAGCGGCGGCGCGTCGAAATCGCCCGCGCCCTCGTCACCGAGCCGAAGTTCCTCCTCCTCGACGAGCCGTTCGCAGGCATCGACCCGCTCACGGTGATCGACATCCAGAAGCTGATCCGGCACCTTCGCGGCAACGGGTACGGCGTGCTGATCACCGACCACAACGTCCGGGACACCTTGAAAATCACCGATCGAGCCTCTATCATCAAGGACGGCAAGGTTTTTGCAAAGGGCGACCCGGAATCGCTCGCCCTCGACGCTCTGGTACGGCAAGTCTATCTGGGAGAGGAGTTTCAGCTCTAGCCTCATGGCCCTCGAACAGAAGCTCCACCTCAAGCTCGCACAGCGCCTGGTGATGACGCCGACGCTGCAGCAGGCGATCAAGCTGCTGCAGCTCTCCCGCCTCGAGCTCGAGCAGGCGCTCGGCCAGGAGCTGCAGACCAACCCCGTGCTCGAGCTCGCCGACGAGGCGCCGGGCGAGGACGAGGCGGCGCTCGACGCGGCGGAGGGCGAGCCAGGGAAGGGAGGCGACGCCGCCAGCGAGGACGACGGCGGAGAACCGCCGGTTGCCTCCCGAGACGGCGCCGATGGACCGGAGGAGGGCTTGGCGGCTGCCGCGGCGGAAGGCGGCGGGGAGGCCGGCGACGCCTACGGCGAGGTCGAGCTCGACGCGCTCTTCACCAACTACCTGCACGACTCGCCGACGGTCGGGGCTACGTGGGAGGACGGTGACGACGCGCCCCTCGACAACTCGCCCGCTCCCGCCGCCAGCCTCTACGGCGCGCTGGCGGCGCAGCTCGGGTTGCTCGAGGTCGACGCGGAGCTGCGCCCGATCTGCGACTTCGTGCTGGGCAACCTCGACCCCGACGGCTACCTGCGGCTGAGCGACGGAGAGATCGCCGAGCAGCTCGGCGTGCGCCCGGAGAACGTGGCCGAGGCGGTCGCGATCGTGCAACGCCTCGACCCGGCGGGAATCGGGGCGCGCGATCTCAGGGAGTGCTTCCTGCTCCAGCTCGACCGCCGGGCGTGGGAGCCCGAGCTGCAGGAGCCCGCGGCGCTCGCCCGGCGCATCGTCGCCGGCGCGCTGGATGACCTGTTGCACCAGCGCTGGGACGCGCTGACGCACCGCTTCGGGGTCGCCAAGGACCGCATTCGCGCCATGCTCGAGGTGATCCGGCGGCTCGACCCGCGGCCGGGCGCCGCACTCGGGCCCGACCACAACACGGTGATCGAGCCCGACGTGCTCGCCGTGCGGGTCGGTGATTCGTGGCGGATCTCGCTCAACGACGAAGGGTTGCCGCGACTGCGACTGTCGGCCCGGTACATGCGCATGCTGCAGTCGCGGTCGCTCGACGGCGAGGCTTCCGGGTACCTGCGCGAACGCATGCGCGCCGCGCTCTGGTTCCTGCGCTCGGTCGAGCAGCGCCAGAACACCATTATTCGGGTCTCCGAGGCCATCGTCCGCCGCCAGCGCGACTTTCTCGAGCACGGCATCGCGCACCTGCGGCCCCTCGTGCTGAGGGACATCGCCGACGACATCGGCATGCACGAGTCGACCGTCAGCCGGGTCGTCGCCAACAAGTTCATCTCGACGCCGCGCGGCGTGTTCCCCCTCAAGTTCTTCTTCCACTCGTCGATCTCGCACGCCGTCGACGGCGACATCTCCTCGGTCGTCGTGAAGGAGCGCATCAAGGAGCTGATCTCCGGCGAGGAGGCGAAGAAACCGCTGTCCGACGCGCGCGTCGCCCGCCAGCTCAACCGGCTGGGCATCCGCATCGCGCGCCGCACCGTCGCCAAGTATCGCGAAGAGCTCGGGATACCCTCGTCGGAGCACAGGCGGCGGTCGCTGCGTTGAGCGACCGGGCGCGGAAAAGGCTAGAATGAGACCGTCGGCGCCGCTCCGACCGTGAAGGGAGGCGAGCACACCCCATGGACCTGGAGTTCATCGGCCGCAACACGGAGGTCACTGACCAGCAGCGGGCGATCGCGCGCAGGAAGTTCCAGAAGCTCGACAAGTACTTCAATGCCGTGCACGAGGCGCGCATAACCCTGTCGCACGAGAAGCACCGGGTGGCCGTGGAGGCGTTCATCCGGGGCAAGGACTTCGAGGTCGCCGCGTCGGCGGAGACCGGCGACTGGAGCAGCTCGCTGCAGGATGTCGTCGGCAAGCTCGAGGAGCAGGCGCGGCGGATGAAGCAGCGGCTGACCGGCCGCAAGCGCCAGCGCGAGCGCGAGGAGGACTCGAGCTGGCAGATCGCCGTCGTCGACCAAGAGTCCGTCAAGGGTGGCCGCCCGCGCGTCGTCGAGTCGCGGCACGTCCCCGTGCTCCCGATGACCGTCGAGGAGGCGGCGCTGCAGCTCGAGGCGTCGGGCGAGGACTTCATCGTCTTCCGCGAGGCCGACAGCGACAAGGTCAACGTTCTTTACAAGCGGCGCGACCGCACGTACGGCCTGGTGACGCCGGAGTACTAGTCCGGACGAGGATCGGCGGCCAGTGAAGCTCAGCCATCTTCTGCGGCCCGAGCACATCCTGCTCGACATCCCGGTCGAGACGAGGGAGGAGTTGCTGGCGTACGTGGCCCAGCACCTCGAGCGCGAAGGCACGATCCGCGACGCCCGCGACCTCGTCGAGCTGTTGCTCGAGCGCGAGCGCCTGGGCGCCACCGTCGTCGGCGAGCAGACCGCCATCCCCCACTGCAAGGTGGCGGGTCTCAAGTACATCGTGGCGGTTCTCGCGCGCCTGCGGGAGCCCATCCAGTTCGGCAGCGAGGACGCCGAGCGCGTCCGGCTGTTCTTCTTCGTGCTCTCACCGCGGGAACAGCCGGCAGCTCACCTGCAGGTGCTCGCGAACATCGCCAGGCTGTTGCGCAACCCCGCGGCGCGCCGCTCGTTTCTCGAGATCGGCAGCCCCGAGGCGCTCGCCGCGGCGATCAACCGGCTGGAGGCCGCGGGGTGACCCAGCGCGGCGAGCCGCTGACCGCCGAGCGGGTGCTGCGCGAGCGGCGGCTCACCGCGCTCGGCTGGCAGCTCCTGGCGGGCGAGCGCGGGTTGGCGCGCCCGATCACCAACCCCCGCCTGCAGAAACCCGGCTTGGCGCTCGCAGGCTACCTCGATTACGTCAAGCCGGGGCGGGTGCAGGTGATCGGGTCGAGCGAGGCGGAGTTCCTGTGCACACTGCCGTCCGAGGTGGTGGCGGCGCGGGTCGAGGCGCTCGTCGGCCTCGAGCCGCCGCTCGTGGTCGTGTGCAAGGGGATGCGCGAGACCGCCGAGCACTTTGCCGCGCCGTGCAACCGGCTCGGCGTGCCGCTCGCGGTCAGCGAGGCGACCACCTCCGCGGTGATCGAAGCGCTCTCGGCGACGCTCGAGTTCCTGCTGGCGCCGCGCGAAACCAGGCACGGCGACCTCCTCGACATCTTCGCGATCGGCGTGCTGCTCCTCGGCGAATCGGGGTCGGGCAAGAGCGAGTGCGCCCTCGAGCTGGTACACCGGGGGCACCGGCTCGTCGCCGACGACGTGGTCGAGATCTATCGCCTGCGCAACGAGGAGCTGATCGGCCAGGCGCCCGAGGAGGTCCGCGGCCTGATGGAGGTCCGCGGCCTCGGCCTGATCTCGATCGAGCAGCTCTTCGGCGTCGTCGCGGTGCGGGACAACAAACCGATCGACCTGCTCATCAAGCTCGTTCCCGAGAACACGGTGCGGCTCGAGCGCCTGGGCCTGGTGGAGAGCACGGAGGAGATCCTCGGAATCTCGCGGCCCGTGCTCACGGTACCCGTCGCGCCCGGCCGCAGCCTGGCGCTGCTGGTGGAGTGCGCGGCCCGCAAGTACCTGCTCGGTCAGCGGGGCGTGGCCGACCTTGCGATCGAGTACCTGCTGCGCCACGACAGCCGCCTCGTCCGGCCATGAGCGAGGCGCGCGGCGGGGTCAGGGCGATCGTGCTCACCGGCCTGTCCGGCGCCGGTAAGAGCGTGGCCACCCGGTGCTTCGAGGACCTCGGCTACCGGTGTGTGGACAACGTGCCGCTCGAGCTGCTCGAGGCGTTCTTCGCGCACGCATGGGGCGCGCCTGGGCCGCCGTGGGTGTTCGTCGTCGACGTGCGCGCCGCGGGGTTCGCCGGCGCGTTCCCCGACCGGCTGCGGGAGCTGCGCGAGCGCTTCCCGGGACTGCGGATGCTCTTCACCGAGGCGACGACCGACTCGCTGGTGCGCCGCTTCTCGGAGACGCGCCGGCCGCACCCCTATCGCCACCTCGCGCTGGCCGACGCCGTGCGCCGGGAGCGGGAGGAGCTCGGCGCCGTGCGCGCGCTCGCCGACGAGGTGCTGGACACCACGGGCCTGAGCCCGCACGAGCTGCGCGCCGCGATTGCGAGGCGCTTCGGGACCACGGACCAGGCGCTGCCGATGGTCGTCCGTTGCGAGAGCTTCGGTTTCCGCTACGGCCTGCCGCCCGACGCGAACCTCGTGTTCGACCTCCGCTTCCTGCCGAACCCGCACTTCGTGCCCGCGCTCCGCCCGCTGGCCGGCGACGACGAGCGGGTGCGCGCGTGGTTCGCCGCGCAGCCGGAGGTCGAAACGTTCTTTCAGCGCTTTCGCGCTCTCTGCGACGAGCTGCTCCCCGCCTACCGCGGCGAGCAGAAGAGCTATGTAGTGATCGCCTTCGGCTGCACAGGCGGCCGCCATCGCTCGGTCTACTTCGCCGACCGCCTCGCCGAGCACCTGGCCGCCCGCCAGTGGGTCGTCTCGGTGCACCACCGCGACCGCGATCGCGAGCAGTAGAGGCAGGCAGGAGGCAAGAGGCAGAGGGCAAGAGGGAGGACGGATGGATGCACGACCGTCGACGCCGAAGGGGCGTGCGCGCTCGTACCCTTGCGAATCCCTCCCGCATCCCGCGTTCCGTCGACTGGTCTTGCCTCTTGCCCGTTACCCCCTGCCGGCCTCTGCTCCGAGCATGCGGGTGAGCTGGGCAGCCTCCTCCTGCAACCCGCGCTCTCGACTCCAGGCGGGGCATCGGCCTCCCGTTCGACCCCGACTTCGTTCTCATCCTCCGTGGTGCCGGGAACCGGCATCGCGACTATAATCCCCGCATGGTCGGGATCCTCGTGGTATCGCACGGACGGCTGGCGACCGAGCTGCTCGCGGCGGCACGCACCATCGAGCCGGCGCTGAGCGAGCAGGCGCGGGCGATTACGCTCGACTGGAACGTGGAGCCGGATGCTGCCCGATCCGAGATCGCCCGGGCGCTCAAGGAGCTCGACACCGGCGACGGCGTGGTGGTGCTGACCGACATGTTCGGCGGCACGCCGACCAACCTGTCCGTCTCGTTCCTCGACCCGGCGCGCTCGGAGGTCGTCACCGGCGCCAACCTGCCGATGCTCATCAAGCTCGCGAGCGTCCGGCGCAGCAACAGCCAGCCGCTGCGCGAGCTCGCGAGAGTCGTCGCCGAGAAGGGTCAGAAGAGCATCTACGTGGTGAGCGAGATCCTGGCCCACCGACCCGGAGCCCGCGGCGATGATCCAGCGCACTCTTGACCTGGTGAACCGGCTCGGGTTGCACGCTCGCGCTGCCGCCAAGTTCGTCCACGTGTCCAGCCGTTTCCAGTCCGATGTGCTGGTCCGGCACAACGACGAGGAGGTCAACGGCAAGTCGATCCTCGGGCTGTTGCTGCTCGCCGCGCCGGTCGGGTCGCACCTGACGGTGACCGCCAGTGGCCAGGACGAGCTCGAGGCGCTCGCGGCGCTCGAGGAGCTGGTCAGCCAGCGTTTCGGAGAGGCCGAGTGACCTTGCCGAGAACGCTGGTCGGCCTCCCCGTGTCGCCGGGGATCGCCATCGGGAGGCCGCTCGTGGTCGAGAACCGGCCGCTCCCGGTGGTCCGTGTGGCGCTCGCCGCGGAGCAGGTCGAGGGGGAGGTGGAGCGGCTCCGGGCAGCGGCGCGCACCGCCGCGTCCCACATGCAGGAGCTCTCGAGCGCTGCTGCCGCGGCGGTCGGCCACGAGTACGCGTCGATCTTCGACGCCCACAAGCTGATGCTCGAGGATCCGACGCTGCTCGGCGCACTCGAGCAGGTGATCCGCAGCGAGTGCGTCAACGCCGAGTGGGCGCTTGAGTCGGTCACACGGAAGCTGCTGCAGCAGTTCGATCAGCTCGCCGACGTGTACCTCAGGGAGCGCCGCATCGACCTTCTGGACGTGGCCGCGGAGCTGCAGCGTGCGCTGCAGGGCCGAATGTCGCCGAGCCTGCACCTGCGCCCCGGAAACGGCGAACGCGTCCTCACCGCCGACGACATCCCCCCGTCGCAGGCGATCCAGCTCGCCAACGGCGCGATCGCCGGGTTCGCCTCGGAGGCCGGCGGGGCCACCTCCCACACGACGATCATCGCCAAGTCGCTCGGCATCCCGGCCGTTGTGGGGGTGAGCGGCCTGGTCGCCGCGGCGGCGCGGTCCGCGCGGATCATCGTCGACGGCTTCGAGGGCCATGTGATCGTCGATCCCGACGAGGCGCTGGTGCGCGTCTACACGCTGCGCGCCGAGGAACATCGTCGCCGGCACGCCGAGCTGCTGCACCAGGCGGGACTGCCGCCGGTGACGTCCGACGGCCGGAGTGTCACCCTGCTGGCGAACATCGACCTGCTGCACGAGATCGACGGGGCGCGCGCCGCCGGCGCCGAGGGCATCGGGCTGTTCCGCAGCGAGTTCCTCTTCCTCGAGGCGAGCCCCGAGCTCCCCGGAGAGGATGAGCAGATACGGGTCTACGAGGCCCTGCTGCAGGCGTTTCCGCACCACCCGGTCACCGTCCGCACCTTCGACCTCGGCGGCAAGAAGCTCGCTCGCGAGCTCCTCGGTAGTCCGGAAGCCAACCCGGTCCTCGGCCTGCGCGGCGTCAGGCTGTGCCTGCAGAAACCCGACTTCTTCCTCACCCAGCTCCGCGCCCTGCTGCGGGCGGCCGGCGCCGCGGCGGGGAACCTGCGGATCATGGTACCGATGGTCGGCAGCGTCGACGAGATCCGCACGGTTCGCGTGCTGCTCTCGCGTGTGGCGGCCGAGCTGCGCGCCCGCGGAGCCGCGGTTCCCGACCGGGTCGCGCTCGGGGCGATGGTCGAGGTCCCGGCGGCGGCGCTCATCGTCGAGCACCTGGCCCGCGAGGTCGATTTCTTCGCCATCGGGACCAACGACCTCACGCAGTACACGCTCGCCGTCGACCGCGCCAACGAGCAGGTCGCGGACCTCTACAGGCCGTTGCACCCCGCCGTGCTGCGGCTGGTGGACCGGGTGATCGCCGCGGGGAGGGACGCGGGAATCCCGGTCTCGATGTGCGGCGAGCTGGCAGCGGATCCGCTCGCCGTGCCGGTGCTGCTGGGTCTCGGCCTGGAGGAGTTCTCGATGCACGCCCAGGCCCTGCCTTCGGTTCGTAACATCATTAGATCTATAACTTTCCGCGAAGCTAAGCGGATTGCACAGCGTGCGCTCGCGCTGCCCTCCGCCAAGGCCGTCGAGGAGTACCTGCTGGAGCGGCTCGCGGGCTTGCTCGCGCACCTGAAGGTGAGGATACGGCTGTGAAGAGATTCGTCGAGAAGCCGTGGGGCGGCGAGGAGATCTTCGCGGTGACCGACCGCTACGTGGGCAAGATCCTGACCGTCCGCGCCGGCCAGGCGCTCTCGCTGCAGTATCATGTCGTCAAGGACGAGACGATGCGGGTGCTGGAGGGGGAAGGCGAGCTGCACGTCGGCCGGGAGCCGGGGAGCGGTGAGCTCGCAGTCGAGCCGATGCGGGAGGGGACGGTCCATCACATCCGCCCGGGTGTGATTCACCGACTGGTCGCCCTCACCGACCTCCGTCTCGTCGAGGTCTCCACGCCGGAGCTCGGCGACGTCGTGCGGTTGAGCGATCGGTACGGGAGGCAGGGCACCTCGGCGCCCTGACCTCTCCGGGGAGGTGGGGCATGGCATTCTCTGCGGTTCTCATCGCCGCCGCGCTCGCCGGCGGTGCTGCGCAGGCGTCTCCGGGACCCACGCCGCTGCCCACGCCGCGGCCGGCTGCCGCCGTCGCCGGGACCGGCGCCTCCACCCCACGGGGGAAGACGCTCTCGGAGGTGGCGCGCGGCGTGAAGCTGCAGCTCCCGCACGGCGAGTCCAGGGTCATCACCAACGAGTCCCTGAAGTCCCTCGGGGCGGGGGTGGAGCTGACCACCGGGACGGCCGTGCCGCCGGCATCCGCCGCGGCGGGCGGGGACGAGCTGGATGCAGCCGAGGCGCAGAACAAGGCGCACTGGCAGGAACGCTATTTTGCGGCGCGGCGCGAGCTCGACGAGCTCACGGCCGAGGAGGCGCGGCTCACGGCGGAGGTCGCCAGGCTCGAGCGCGACTTCTACTCCCGCGACGACCCCTACCAGCGCGACACTGTGATAAAACCGGCCTGGGACGAGGCCGTGATCAAGCTCCGTGAGGTCCAGAAACGCCTTCCCGCGGCGCGCAAGGCGCCGGACGAGATCGCCAACGAGGCGCGGCGGGCGGGTGCGCTTCCGGGGTGGTTCCGCGAGGCGCCGCCGCCGGCGCAGGACGTGCCGCCCGGGGCAAGGCCGAGCGAGCCGAGGTGACCGCGAACGCGCGCGTTCTCCTCGAAAGCGCGGCCTCCCTGGGGACGACGCCCCCGCACCGCCGGCAGACGCGGTCTTGTCCTGCGCCGGGAACGCTGGTACGGTTCACCGCCGGGGGGCATCGCGCGCGTGGCTTGGGAGACCTTTTTCGTCGAGACCTGGGGCTGTCAGATGAACGTCCTCGACAGCCAGCACCTGGAGGGGCTGCTCCGGAGCCGTGGGTTGGCGCCGGCGCCCAGCGCCGAGGCCTCCGACGTGCTGCTGCTGAATACCTGCGCCGTGCGCGAGAAGGCGGTGCAGAAGGTCGTGTCGCGCCTCGGCGAGGTGCGGCGCCTGCAGCTCGAACGCCGGCGCCCCCAGGTCGTGGGGCTGTGCGGTTGTGTCGCGGAGCAGGACGGCGCCAGGCTGCTGTCGCGCTCGCGCGCCCTGTCGTTCGTCCTCGGCCCAGGGAAGATGTCCCAGTTGTCGACGGCGCTCGATGCCGTCGCGGCGGGCGCGCGCCCGGCCGTGACCGGGTTCGGCGCCGATCGCGGCTATGACGCCGCGGTCATCGCGCGTCCGGGCGGCGGCCGCCAGCTCGTGACGGCGATCCACGGATGCAGCCAGCACTGCACCTTCTGCGTGGTGCCGTACACGCGCGGGCACGAGGTCTCGCGGCCGCTGGCGCAGATCGTCGGGGAGGTGCGGACGCTCGCCGAACGCGGGACGCTCGAGGTGACGCTGCTCGGGCAGACGGTCAACGCCTACCGCTGCCCCGAGACCGGCGCCGACTTCGCGGACCTCGTGGCGGCGGCCGCGGCCGCTCCGTCGCTCTGGCGCCTGCAGTTCGTCACCTCGCACCCCCGCTTCTTCACCCCGGACATGATCCGGCGGCTCGCCGCCGTCCCGCGCCTGGGGGCGTATCTCCACGTGCCGGTGCAGTCCGGCTCGACGGCCGTGCTCAGACGCATGCACCGCGGCTACACCCGCGACGAGTACCTCGACCTCGTTGGCGCACTCCGCGGGGCAATGCCGAACGTGTCGCTGTCGACGGACGTCATCGTCGGTTTCCCCGGCGAGACCGAGGCCGACTTCGAGGACACCCTGTCCCTGGTGGAGGCGGTGCGTTTCGGGCAGCTCTTCGGCTTCGTCTACTCGCCCCGGCCGCGGACGCCGGCAGCCCGCCATGCGGGCGCCGTTGACCGCGCCGTCGCTACGAGGCGGCTCGAACGCCTCTTCGCGCTGCAGAACGAGATCCAGCTCGAGCTCAACCAGGCGCTCATCGGTCGGGAGGTGGAAGTTCTGGTCGATGGTCCGGCGAAGAAGGGGGCGACGCACTGGCAGGGGAGGGGAGACGACAACCGGGTCGTGTGCTTCCCGGCCGACGGGCCCCTGCAGGCCGGGACGCTGACCCATGTGACGGTCACGGGCGCCACGCCGCACGCGCTGATCGGCGAGCCCGGGCGCGGGCGCTTCACCGCCGCTTGACAGGCGTGCCCGCAGACGCGAGATTGGCAACGTGATGGAGAAGCCGGACGCTGGCTCGCCGCAGCTCGACGTCGAGATCCGGGGGTTGATCCTCGACCCCGTGTCGAACAGCCCGATCGTCATCCTCAAGAAGCCCGGCGAGAACCTCTTCCTGCCGATCTGGATCGGTGTCTTCGAGGCCAACGCGATCGCACTGCAGCTCGAAGGGGTCCAGACGCCGCGTCCGATGACGCATGACCTGCTGCGCGCGGCGATCGAGGCGCTCGGCGCGGTCGTCGAGAGCGTCGAGGTGCATGCGCTTGTCGATTCGACGTTCCATGCCCGCATCGTGGTGCGCACCCAGACCGACCGCCGTGTCGAGCTCGATGCCCGCCCGTCCGACGCGATCGCGCTCGCGCTGCGCTGCAAGGCTGCGGTCCGGGTCGCGGACGAGGTGTTCCGAGACGCCCATGCCCTCGAGCTCAAGGATGATGCAGACCAGGAGGGCCGGCTGCGGGAGTGGCTCGAGGCGCTGACGCCCGAGCAGCTCGGCAAGTACAACATGTAGTAGCACGCCGCCCTCGCCGCTGGGCCGCGGCGCCGCCGCTCGCTCGGCCCGGCGGTGCTCGCCTTGACAACCTCGGAAGCGCCTCGATACAGTCCGCCCGTCCCAGGACGACCCGGAGAGCCATGATCATTACCATCGCGAATCAGAAAGGTGGGGTCGGTAAGACCACCACGGCAGTCAACCTCGCCGCGGCGCTCGCGCACAAGGGCGCCGCTACGCTCCTCGTGGACGTCGACCCGCAGGCCAACACGACGATGTCGTTCCTCGACCCACGCGAGGTGGGAAGATCGATGTACGATGTCCTCGTCGACGGGGTGGCGATCGAGGAGGTCATCGTCCCGACGGCGATCGCGGGCCTTGCGGTGGCGCCGGCGCGCATCTCGCTCGCCAAGACAGAGAGCGCACTGGTGGGGGAGTTCGATGCGCCGTTCCGCCTCAAGGACAGGCTGAGCCCGGTTCTGCCGCGGTTCGAGTACGTCGTCATCGACACGCCGCCGACGCTCGGGCTGATCACCGTCACCGCGATGGTGGCGGCGACCCACCTCCTCATCCCGATCCAGTCGTCGTACTTCGCCCTCGAGGGTACCGACGACCTGCTTGAGACCGTGGAGAAGATCAAGGCGCGGGCCAACCCGGACCTCCAGATCCTCGGTGTTCTCATCACCCTTCACGACCGCCGAACCCTCCTTGCGCGGGATATCCAGGATCAGATCGGACGCGTCTTCGAGGGCAAGGTCTTCAGCACGGTGATCTCCCGCTCCGTCCGCCTCGAGGAAAGCCCGGCATACCGGGCGTCGATCTTCGAGCACGCCCCCACGTCGACAGGCGCCGCCGAGTACTATGCCCTGTGCGAGGAGGTCATCGCCCGTGTCTAGCGTCCGGCGAGGCCTGCCAGCGTCAAGGAAAATGCGGCACGACAAACACTTCGTCGACGAGCTCACGAGCCATGCGGTGACCGCTTTCGGCCAGATGATCGCGGTCGACCGCATCGAGACCAACCGCGAGCAGCCGCGCTCCGCGATCGGAGACCTGGCCGAGCTCGCCGCGTCGATTCGCCGGCACGGCGTCCTCGAGCCGCTTCTCGTTCGTCCGCTCGCGAACGACGCCGGGGGGGCGCCCTCGTATCAGCTCATCGCAGGCGAGCGGCGGTTCCACGCAGCGGTCGAGGCCGGCCTGACCGAGGTCCCGTGCATCGAGATGACCGTGTCCGACAGGGAAGCCCTGGAGCTCGCCCTCATCGAGAACCTCCAGCGCAAGGACCTCACGCCCTTCGAGGAGGCTGAGGGCTACCGCACGCTCGTCGAGAAGTACGGGTACGCCCACGAGGACGTGGCCGATGCCGTGGGCAAGGCGCGCAGCAGCGTCACCGAGGCGCTTCGCCTCCTCGACATCCCGCCCGCCATTCGCGACCTGTGTCGGCATGCCGACATCACCGCCAAGAGCCTGCTGCTCCTCATCGCCAGGGCGCCTACGATCGCGGAAATGGAGCGTCTTGTTGGCGACATTGCCGAGAAGGGCCTCGATCGCGAGAGCGCCCGGCACCTCTCGCGCTCGGTGCGCAGCGGTACGGCGAGCGCCCCGGCGGAAGGTGGCGGGGACGGTGCGGAGGACGGGGCAGGGGAAGCGCCACCGGACGGATCCTTTCGACCGCGGCGCCTGCGCTTCCGCGCTGCCCCCGACGCTCCCGTGTACCTTTCTCTCTCGATCCGCCGCCCAAACGTCAGCCGCGAGCAGATCATCGCCACGCTTGAAGCCCTTCTGGAGCAGGTGAAGTCCGGGAGCCTGGACGCCTCGTTCCTCGGCAGCGCCGACGGAGCGCTCGAAGGCGCCCCAGGCGCCTCCGCTGCCGGCGACGACCACGGCGCGTAGCGCCCCTGCGCGGTGCGCTGCAAGCTCCTATCTCTCGGGGCGAGCCCTCTCGCCGACCTCCCCTCGGCGCCGGAGTGTGAATCGGGCGCTTTCACCGTCTCTTCCTTCTTGCATGAAGGGAGGGTGGTCGGGGGAAGGTGGCGGGGGGCGAGCTCGTAATGGTGGGAATGTAATTGACATAATATATCTTATCGGACATCACGAACGCGGGCGCCGTCTGCGGAAACCCCTCCGGTTGCGGAAATCCCTGTGGACGCAATGGCGCGCCCAAGCGCGTGTGGCGGCGACGGGGTCTCGCCCGTGGCGGGCGGCTTGGCAACCCTGTGCGGCTGCCGTACCATCGCGCCGGTGAGAGCTCTGCTTTCCCGCGGAACCATCGGTCGCGCGCTCGTGCGCGAGGCGATCCCGGGCATCCTGGTGGCCACCGGGGCCACGACGTTCCTTCTCATCGTCCGCTCCTTCTTCGCCCTGGCCGATCTGCTCGTGTCGCGCCGTTTCTCGAGCGACCTCGTGCTCAAGGTCCTCCTGCTCAGCCTGCCGCACGTTCTCGCTCTGACGATCCCCATGGGCGTCCTGTTCGCCGTCCTCCTCACGGCATCGCGGTGGGCGTCGGACTCGGAGTTCATCGCACTGCAGGCCGGCGGTGTCCCGATCAGCCGTGCCCTGCGGCCGCTGGCGTGGCTTGCGGCGGTGTTCTGCGCGCTGGACCTGTTCCTCACGTGGCAGGTGCTGCCGCGATCCAACCGCGGGTTGCAGGAGCTCAAGATCAAGGTGGCGTTCTCGGCGGCGAGGGCTGCAGTCCAGCCGCGCGTGTTCGTCGAGGAGTTCAGGGGCCAGGTACTGTTCGTCGACCGCATCGAACGCGACACGGCGGCGTGGCGCGGCGTCCTGCTCTTCGACCAGTCCAAGGGCACCGAGGAGCGGCTGGTCGTCGCCGACTCCGGCGAGCTGCTGGTCGACGAGCGCGACGGCGCCACGTGGCTGACGCTGCAGGACGCGACGACGCACACCCTGAAGCCCGGGGACCCCGCGGCGTACCAGCAGAATTTCAACCAGGAGCTGCGGATGCTCCTGCAGGCGCCCTCGGCGGGCACCGCCAGGCTGACGTTCGGCGTGCGCGAGACTGCGAGCGCCGAGCTGCTGCGCCGGGCGCGCGACGCCGCGGCCCCCCCCGGGGACCGCGAGAGCGCCGCCGTCGAGCTCGCCAACCGCCTTGCCATTCCGCTGGCGTGCGTCGTCTTCGCGCTTGCGGGGTTTCCGCTCGGCGCCCGCAATCGCCGCGGCGGCCGCGGCTTCGCGTTCACCGCGTCGGTCGGCATGATCGTCGTCTACTACGTCCTGCTGACCAACGGCGAGCAGCTCGCGCGGGCCGCCGGGTGGCCGCCCGCGATCGGCGTCTGGCTGCCGAACGCCCTGCTCGCGGGCATCGCCGTTCCCCTGCTCCGCCGCACGTCCTCGGGGTATCAGACCAGCCCCGTCTCGGTGGGCTATCTGCTGAGTCTGCCCCGGCTGCCATGGCAGCGCCGCAACGGCAAGGCCGGGAACGGCCGCGGCGTCGCGCCCGCGGCGGCCGCTCCCGCCCTCCGGCCGGCCGCCGGCCGCCGGCGCTTCGTCGTGCCGACGTTCCTCGGCATCATCGACCGCCACCTGGTGGCCCAGTGCATCTCGTTCTTTCTGCTGGTCGTCGTGTCGATCAGCGCGATCTACATCGCGGTCAACATGTCCGAGAACGTCGACGAGATCCAGAAGCACCGCGTGCCGTTCGTCGTCGTCGCGAGCTACTACGCCTACTCGCTGCCGCAGATCCTCCACGACATTCTGCCGCTGACGTTCGTCATCGCGTTCCTGGGCACGGCAGCGCTGATCGAGCGCCACAACGAGTCGACGGCGCTCAAGGCGGCCGGGGTCTCGCTGACGCGGGTGGCGGCGCCGCTGTTCGCCCTCGGCGGCGCGATCGCGCTCGGGCTCTTCCTGCTCGACGAGTCCGTCGTCCACCGCACGAACCGCGAGGCGCAGCGCCTGGAGGACGTGATCAAGGGACGCAACGTCGCCCGCTCGTACCGTGCGACCGACCGCCTCTGGCTCTTCTTGCCCGATGGACGCACCCTCGTCAATTTCCTGCAGTTCGACCCCGACACCGCCACGCTGGTGAGGCCGTCCCTGTACGTCTTCGACGAGCGTCTGAACCTACGCGAGCGCTATATGGCCAACCAGGCCACGTTCGAGGCGGGCGTGTGGCGCGCCGAGGGCGCCTGGAAGAGGACCTTCATCGCCGGCGGGAACCCCGACTACGTGCCGCCCCATGGGGGGATCAGGGATCTGCCGATCGCCGCCGACCCGACGTACTTCGGCCGCGAGTACCGCAAGCCATCCCAGATGAGCTACGCGGAGCTGCGGGACTACATCGCCTCGCTCAAGGCCGCCGGCTACCGCGTCGACCGCCTGGACGTTCAGCTCCACCAGAAGCTGGCGTACCCGGCGAGCCTGGTGGTGCTGGCCTGGCTGGCGCTGCCGTTCGCCTTCCGGGCGCGGCGGCGCGGAACCGTCATGGGCGTGGCCGTCGCGCTCGGCCTGGGGATCGCCTACTTCGCGATCATGGCCGTGACGACCAAGCTCGGCGAGGTCGGCCTGCTCTCGCCTGCCCTCGGCGCCTGGTCGCCGCCGGTGTTCTTCGGGCTGCTCGCCATGAACCGCCACACCACCTTGAGGACCTGACAGGTGGGCGCCGGGCTGGAGGCGCCGGGCGCCGGAGGGACTTCTCGGCCGCAAGCAGAGTGCCCCGTGCTGCCGCTACCCGCCAGCACCTCGCCAGGAGGCTGCTTCTCCTCCGCGCGCGCCCGCTGCGGCGCCCAGACGCCGGAGCCCGTTGGTCGCTCCTACTTCAGCACCGCTGCGATGCGCTCCATCGCCCAGTCGATCTCGCCCTTCGTGATGACGAGCGGCGGGGCGAAGCGGATCGTGTTGACGTGCGTCTCCTTGCACAGCAGGCCCTGGCGCTGCAGCGCCTCGCAGAAGCGGCGGGCGCCGCCGGCCTCGGGGAACAGCTCCATCCCGATCCACAGCCCCTTGCCCCGCACCTCCTTGATGTGCGGCGAGGCGAGTGCCCGCAGGCGATCGATGAAGTAGTCGCCCAGCGTCGCGGAGTTGGCGATCATCCCCTCCTCGACCAGCACCTTGAGTGCCTCGCGGGCGACCGCGCAGGCGAGCGGGTTGCCGCCGAAGGTGGAGCCGTGGTCGCCGGGGTGGAACACCCCCATCACCTCGTCGTCGGCCAGGATCGCCGAGATCGGCAGGCACCCTCCGCCGAGCGCCTTGCCGATGATCACCACGTCGGGACGGATCCCCTCGTGCTGGTAGGCGAACAGCGCGCCGGTGCGGCCGAGCCCCGACTGGATCTCGTCGACGATCAGCAGCACCCGGTGTGCGCTGGCGACCTCGCGCAGGCGCTTGAGGTACCCGGCCGGCGGCACGATGATGCCGCCCTCCCCCTGGATCGGCTCGATCAGGATCGCCACGGTGTCGGGGGTGATCGCCTCCGCGACGGCGCGGGCGTCACCGTACGGCAGGACCTTGAAACCCGGCGTGAACGGCCCGAAGCCGTCGCGGTACTGCTCCTCGGTGGAAAAGCCGACGATCGTCGTGGTGCGGCCGTGGAAGTTGCCGTCGAAGACCAGGATCTCCGCCTTCTCCGGCGCCACACCCTTGACCTTGTACCCCCACTTGCGAGCCGCCTTCAGAGCGGTTTCGACCGCCTCGGCGCCCGTGTTCATCGGCAGCACGCGGGAGAAGCCGGTGAGAGCGGTGATCTCGGCGCAGAACGGGCCGAGCTGGTCGTTGCGGAACGCGCGCGACGTGAGCGTGACGCGGTCCGCCTGGGACTTCAGCGCCGCGACGATCCGCGGATGGCAGTGGCCCTGGTTGACCGCCGAGTAGGCGGCCAGGAAGTCGAGATAGCGGTTCCCGTCGACGTCCCACACCCACACGCCTTCGGCGCGGCTGATCACGACGTCGAGCGGGTGGTAGTTGTGTGCGCCGTGGCGCTCCTCGAGTGCGATCAGCTCGGCGCCGGTTGCCCTGGTGGTACCCATCCTGTCCTCCATCGTCCCGCGGGAGTGCCGCAGGGGCCAGGAACTTTAGTCGATTGTGAATCTTGGTGCAACTTCGCCGCGAGCTCGCGGCCTAGGCGCCGTTGCCGTTGTAGACGTACTCCGTGTGCCCGGGGCCGAGGATCGCGTTGAGCGCCGGAATTGCGGTCTCGGGGTCGATGCCGTCGACGCGGTTCGGCACGAGATCGGCGGTCCAGTCGGGACCGCGCAGCCGCAGGCGCACGCCGAGCTTGCCGCCGTGGCACAGCAGCGCGTCGTGGACGCGATCGATGGTGTCCTGGTCGCCGTGCGTGACGAGGTCGAGCTCGATCCGCAAGGCGCTCGCCCGCCGCCCTTCGATCCCCTCGAGGCGCGCCACCTGCTCGACGCGAAGCTCGACGTGCTCGCCGTCGGCGGCGCGCAGGCTCGCGGTCACGAGCACCGCCGCGCCGTCCACGAGCAGGCGGTCGCAGCGCTCGTAGACGTCCGAGAACGCTACCGCCCGGACGCTGCCGGTCTGGTCCTCGATGGTGAGCGAGGCCATCCGTTTCCCCTGGTTGCGCCCTTCCTTCGTCGCCCGGACCCTGACGCCGGTGACCAGCCCGGCCACCGTGGCCGTGGTGGCGCCGCCGGCGTACAGCTCGCCGAGCTCCGCGACCGGGGTGGCGCGCAGCTCGCGCAGGACGCGTGCCCAACGGTCGAGCGGATGGCCGGAGAGGTAGAAGCCGAGCGTCTCGCGCTCGCCAGCCAGGAGCTCCTCGCTCACCGCCCTCGCCGCGGTGGGAGCGGGGGGCGCCGCCGGCTCCTCGGGGTCGAGCGCGAACAGGAAGCGCTGGCCCGATTCGAGCGCCTGGCGCTCCCGCGTGGCCTGCTCGAACAGCGGCTCGAGGCCGGCGATGAGCGTGCCGCGGTCGGGATGGATGGCGTCGAAGGCGCCGGCCCGGACCAGGCACTCGACCACCTTGCGGTTCATCGACCGCTCGCTCACAGAGCGGATCATCTGGGACAGCGACGTGAATCTCCCGACCTTCGCCCGCGCCTGCAGAATCGCCTCGGCCGCGCCCTCCCCCACCCCCTTGACCGCGGCCAGGCCGACCCGGATGGCATCGTTCTCCACGCCGAACGCAAGCCCGGAGGCGTTGATGTCGGGACCGAGGATCGCGAGCCCCGCGGCGCGCAGGATCGTCACGTACGCCGCCAGCTTCTCGGTGTTGGCGGTCTCCGAGGACAGCATCGCCGCCCAGAAGTGGAGCGGGTAGTGCGCCTTGAGGTAGGCGGTCTGGTATGCGAGGTGGGCGTAGGCGACCGAGTGCGACTTGTTGAAGCCGTACTGGGCGAACGGTACGATCTGCCGCCACAGCGCCTCGACCTTCGCCTTCGGGTAGCCGCGCGCCACGCCCCCCGAGACGAAGTGCTCGCCCTGCTCGTCGATGAGCTCCTTGATCTTCTTGCCCATCGCCTTGCGCAGCGTGTCGGCGCGCCCCATCGAGAAGCCGGCGATCCGCACCGCGATGCGCATCACCTGCTCCTGGTAGACGATCACGCCGTACGTCTCGGCCAGGATCTCCTCGAGCTCGGGGAACGCGTACGCGATCGGCGCGCGGCCGTGCTTGCGGTCCGCGTAGTCGGCGGTCCACTGCATCGGCCCCGGTCGGTACAGCGCGTTCAACGCGACGAGCTCCTCGAAGCGGTGCGGCTGCACGGTGCGCAGCAGGTCGCGCATGCCGCTCGACTCGAACTGGAAGATGCCGTCGGTGTCCCCGGCGCAGAACAGCGCGTACACCGCCGGGTCGTCGAACGGCATGCGCTCGAAGTCCGGCGCCGCGAGCCCGGCGGCCGCGATGCTGCGCATGCAGTCGTCGATCACCGTGAGCGTGCGCAGCCCGAGGAAGTCCATCTTGAGGAGACCGAGCTTCTCGATGACGTCCTTGTCGAACTGGGTCACCACCTCGTCGCGCGACGTGCGGTACAGCGGCACGATCTCGCGCACCGGGCGCGGCGCGATGACGACGCCGGCGGCGTGCACGCCGCAGTGGCGGGCGAGCCCCTCGATGCGGCGGCCTATCTCGACCACCCGCGCCACCTCGTTGTCCTGCCGTACCGCCTCGGCCAGCCGCGGCGAGTCCTTCAGGGCGCTCTCGAGCGTCACGCCGATCCCGTCGGGGACGAGCTTGGCGATGCGGTCGGTTTCGCTGAACGACAGCCCCATCACGCGGCCGACGTCGCGGATCGCCGAGCGCGCCTGCAAGAGGTTGAAGGTGGCGATCTGGCTGACGTTTTCCTCGCCGTAGACCCGGCGGACATGCGCAATGACCTCGTCCCGGCGCCGCTGGCAGAAGTCGATGTCGATGTCGGGCATCGAGATGCGGTCGGGGTTGAGGAAACGCTCGAAGAGCAGGTCGTAGGCCAGCGGGTCGATTCCGGTGATGCGCAGCGCGTACGCCACCAATGACCCGGCCGCACTCCCCCGCCCCGGGCCGACCGGGATCCCGTGCTCGCGCGCGAACCGGATGAAGTCCCACACCACCAGGAAGTACCCCTGGAACCCCATCGAGCGGATGATCCGGAGCTCGGTCTCCAGGCGCGCCCAGTACTCCGCCGCGGTGTGGCGCCGCGGCATCCCGTCGGCCAGCCGCGCCTCGAGCCCCTGCCTCGCCACCTCCTCGAGATACGTCTCCGGCAGCTTGCCTTCGGGCACCGGGTAGTGCGGCAGATGGAACGACTGCTCCGGAAAGTGGACGTGGCACCGCCCGGCGATCTCCGCGGTGCGCGCCAGCAGGTCGGGCCTGTCGCCGAACAGGCGCGCCATCTCCGCCGCCGACTTGACGTAGAACTCGTCGTTGTAGGCGTAATCGCGCGCCATCTCCGCGAGCTTCTTGTTCTGCCCGATGCCGATCAGCACGCGGTGCGCCTCGACGTCGTCGCGGCGGTGGAAGTGGCAGTCGTTGGTGGCCACCGCCGGAATCCCCAGCTTCGCGGAAAGCGCCAGCACGCCCTCGCGCACCGTCCGCTCCTCGGCGAAGCCGTGGTCCTGCACCTCGAGGAAGAAGCTGTCGGCGCCGAGGATCTCGCGGTATTCCGAGGCCGCCCGCCCGGCGGCCGCCGCGTCGCCCGCGAGCAGCCGCGCCGCCACCTCGCCCGAGACGCAGGCGGACAGCCCGATCAACCCGTCCGCGTGCGCGGCGAGCAGCTCCTTGTCGATGCGCGGGCGGTGGTAGAACCCCTCCAGGTACGCCGCCGTGACCAGCCGCGTCAGGTTCTGCCAGCCGCCCTCGTTCTCCGCGAGCAGCACCAGGTGGTTGTACGGTTTGCGCCCCCCCGCGCCGGGCGTCTTCTCGGTTCTCCTGCCGGTCGCAACGTACACCTCGCACCCGAGGATGCCGCGCACCCCGGCCTTGCGGGCCGCGCTGTAGAACTCATGCGTTCCGAAAAGGTTGCCGTGGTCGGTGAGGGCCACGGCGGGCATCTCGAGGGCGGCTACCTGGCGCAGGAGCTCGTCGGCACGGATCAGCGAGTCGAGCAGCGAGTAGTGCGAGTGTAGGTGCAGATGGACGAACGGTTCCGGCATGACCGGTGCATTCTAGTCCAATCCGCCTGCGGCGGCCGGCGGCCGTCGCACCCGATTCGAAGAGAGCAAATTAAAGATTTATAGATACTTCCGCGACTCCGAGACGTGCTCGAGGCGGGCGATCCAGCAGGTCACCGGCGCCCCGTCGGCGAGCAGGACGCCGGCGGCGCGCATCTCCTCGGGGCCGACGCTCGCGAAGCTCTCCACGCCCTGGATACGGCGGTCGGGCGAGGCGTAGCGGATCACCAGGACGTGGTCGTTGAAGTACCCCTCGCCGGTCAGCACCGTGCCGAGCGGCAGCGAGTCCATGCGGAAGCGCACCGAGGCCGGTCCCGAAACATCGAGATGGTACGTGGAGTGCACCGGGCGGGCCGTGGGGCTCCCGGCATCGCGCACCTCGCCCTGCACCTCGAGCGTCTCCGGGAAGCTCTCGGACGGATGCACCTCGGTCACCCCGATCAGGCGCTGCGGCGGTCTGCCGCTGGGGTAGTAGTCGCCCTCGAGGAGCCAGGAGCCTGGAGCCAGCAGTGGGTGCACGAGCGATCCCCAGTGCGGCATTCTACAGCGTGGCGCTGCTACCATCGCGGGGTGCTGCGGCCGTTTCCCGCCAACCCGCACTGCCCGGTGTGCGGCGACCCTCGGGTCAACCCCGCCGCGCTCGCGGTCCGCTGGTTCTACGACGAGGACGCGCGGCGGGTCGTCGGGACCTTCACCGCCGGCGGCAACCACTCGGGGTACGCGGATGCGGTGCATGGCGGCATCGTCGCGTCGCTGCTCGACGAGTGCCTGGCGTGGGCGTGCGCCGTCGGTCGCGGCACCTACTTCGTGACCGGCGAGCTGACGCTGAAGTACAAGCGCGCCGCGCCGCTCGGCGTCGCCATCGCAGTCGGCGGCGCGGTGGTCGAGGCCCGCGGCCCGTACGTGCGCGCCGCGGGAGAGGCGCGTCTCGCCGGCGGCACGCTCCTCGCCGCCGCCGTCGGCACGTTCGCGGCGATGCCGCGCGAGAAGGCGCAGTCGCTGCGCGCGGCTCTGGTGCTGGCGCCGGGGGACCTCGACGTGCTGGCGGCGCCGTAGAGCCGGGGAGGCGGGGGGACCTCGCGGCGCGAGGAGGCGCAGGGCCTCGCGCCTGCAGGGCGATGGCGCCGGCGGTTTCGGCCTGCTTCTTCCGGAGGCGCTTGATCAGCCTTCTCCGCCGCACAACGGGCACCCCGGAACCGGTGCGGTGAGCACTCGATCGGTGGTCCCGCGCTCGAGGTCGAGCAGCAGCATCTCGCGGGTCCGGCGCGTTCCGGCGCCGCACAGCGCCCGGATCGCCTCGCATGCCATCAGTGACCCGACGACGCCGGCAACGGCGCCGAGCACCGGCGGCGCCGCCGCGCGCAGCGGCGCCGGGTAGACGCACCGGAAGCACGGCGAGGCGCCGGGGGCGAACCACGCCACGGTGCCCTCCCAGGCGGCTACCGCGCCGTGCAGGAGCGGCACGCCCGCCCGCCATGCCGCTGCCGCAAGGGTCGAGCGCGCCTCCCAGTTGTCGGCGCAGTCGATCGCCAGCTCCGCGCCGACGAGCAGTCGGTCCGCGAGGTCTTCCGTGAGCGTCGCCTGCACCGGCTCGCAGCGCACCAGGGAGTTGAGCGCCGCGAGCCGTCGCACCGCCGCGGCGGTCTTGGGCGCGCCGAGGTCGCTCTCCGCGAACAGGCACTGCCGGTTGAGATTCGACGGCTCGACCACGTCGCGGTCGACGACCACGAGCGTGCCAGCGCCCGCCGCGCCGAGGTACGTCAGCACCGGGCACCCGAGCCCGCCGGCGCCGAGCACGAGCACCCTCGCCGTTGCGAGGCGCGCCTGCCCCGCCTCGCCGATCCCCGGCACGCCCGCCTGCCGCGCGTAGCGCTCCGGCGGCGCGGTTGTTCTGCGCCTCGCGTTCCCCGTTCCCCGTTCCCCGTTCCCCGTCCTCATCCCCCCTGCACCGGCGGGCGCAGCGTGATCACCTCGCCGTCGTGCGGCACGTAGGACAGCGGGACGAGACGGTCGCCCGAGAACGCCATCGCCACGTGCACCGCCTTCAGGCCCAGTCCCTCGATCACCTGCCGCAGCGTCGACCCGGGCTCGGTCTCCACCCTCCGCGTCCACTCGTCGACGTCGGTATGCAGCCGCTCCTTCAACATCCCGCCGACCTTGAGGTAGATCGTCACCCGCAGCCCCTTCTCCGCTCCTTAGCCTAGCTTCGGCCTCGGGCTCCCGCCGCCTGATTCCGTTGTGCGCTGGCACCCGGCGCCCGCACCCGGCGGAATCAGAACGCCTTGGGTTTGTACCGCTCGCCGCGCACCGGCGCGAGCGGCGCGAACAGCTCGCCGAGCATGCCGCGCCGCTCCAGGTTGGCGACGCACTCCGCGAGCCCGAGGTCGAGCAGCACCTCGCGCGACGGGTTGCCGTCCTTCCCCCAGCCGCGTGCCTGGTAGTACTCGTCGAGCATCACGTCGAGGTCTTCCTTCGTGAGCCTGGCGCCCTTGCCCGGCCCCGACGGCACCGCCTCCTCGTAGAAGCGCGCGTTCGGGTAGTCGAACGACCGCCCGGGACCGCCGTTGCGCTCGAGGTAGTGCGCGCGGTTGAGGTTCCAGATGCGGTCGGAGAGCCGCATCGCCTCCTCGAGCGTGAAGTCGTCCCACCCGGTCATGTGCCTGATCGCCTCGATGTGCTCCTCGGCGGTGACATCCACCTCGCCCCAGAACAGCCGGCAACACGAGACGGTGTCGAAGAACGGGCGGATGTGCTGCAGGTAGACGACCACCTTGGCCTTGCCCCTGATGACCTCCTTGCCGAGGTCCTCGTCCATGGTGATCGTCCACGCCCGGTTGTGGTGCGCGCCGATGTCGGCGGTCATGTAGGAGAGCAGCATAGCCGGCGCGCCGCGCCCGTCGTAGCCGCTCATGTTCTGCCCCTTCACCTGCGCGGCCAGGCGCTCGGCGCCGCCGCCGATCCGCTCCGCCGCGTACCTGGCGCCGCGCGCGAACCACTCGCCGATGCCGCGGCGGTGCACGATCATGTCGATGAAGTGCTCGAAGTCGTCGACCGAACCCCAGCGCAGCTCGTGGCCCTCGAGCTGCTCTTTCGTGAGCAGCCCCTTCTCGTAGCACTCCATCGCGAACGCGGCGAAGCCGCCGCCCGACATCGTGTCGACGCCGACGTGGTCGCACAGCCAGTTGACGTACGCCACCTGCTCGATCGTGGAAAACCCGCAGTTGCCGCCGCACAGCGAGCCGGTCTCGTACTCCGGCCCCTCGACGAACACCGTCGGCCTGCCGGGCAGCGTTACCTTGGAGTACTTGCCGCAGTTCATCCAGCACCCGAAGCACGCCTTGTTGCTGACCAGGATGCGGTCGACCAGCGGCTGCCCGTCGATGCCGGCGTAGTCCTCGAAGTAGGTGGTCTGGAAGTTGTGGGTCGGGTAGACGCCGTGCTCGTTGGACCAGCCGACGAACATCGCGGTGCCATACTTCTGCCACGGCGCCATGTTCGGGTGCTTCGCCGTCCGCCTGATGATCGCCAGTGTCGAGTCACGCAGCGCCTTGAGGTCGTGGATCGGCACCTTGCCGGTTCCGCGCACCGCGATCGCCTTGAGCCGCTTGGAGCCCATCACGGCGCCGATGCCGCAGCGGCCGGCCTGGCGCCCCCAGTCGTGACCGATGCAGGCGAAGGCGACGCCGTTCTCGCCGGCCGGCCCGATCGCGGCGATCTCGAAGTCCTCGCCGAGGTCGTGCTTGAGCGCCTCCTCGGTCTCCATCGTGCCCTTGCCCCAGTAGCTCGCGGCATCCCGCAGCTCGACCCTGCCGTCGTCGATCAGCAGGTAGGTCGGCCGTGGGGCGATGCCGGAGAAGACGAGCAGGTCGAGGCCGGCGAACTTCAGCTCGGGCCCGAAGTGGCCTCCGACCGTCGAATCTCCGTGCCCGTTCGAGAGCGGGCTGACGG
The DNA here is from genome assembly GCA_964594125.1 of uncultured Thermoanaerobaculia bacterium. Taxonomy (GTDB): domain Bacteria; phylum Acidobacteriota; class Thermoanaerobaculia; order Thermoanaerobaculales; family Thermoanaerobaculaceae; genus CAVRZJ01. Next base: position 103,973 of record CAZQLL010000009.1, read on the forward strand.
CACCGAAGCAGCACTTGCTCCCGGTCGGCGCGAAGTTGCCGGACATCACGCCCGGCGTCACGATCAGCCGGTTCTCGGGACCGAGCGGGTCGGCGCCGCGCGGCACCTCGTCGTAGAGGATCCTGGCGATGAAGCCGCGACCGCCCAGCCAGGCGCGCGCGAAGGCGGGATCGAGCGGCGAGCGGGCGATCGTGCCGGTGGAGAGGTTGATGCGGAGCTGGTTGCCGCCGAAACCGTTGATCATGGCCGCCTCCCCTACTCGACCCGCACCAGCGCGCCGGTGTTGCACACCTCGGTGCAGCTCCAGCAGAAGTCGCACTTGAGCGGCGTGCCGTCGTCGCCGGTCATCATCACGCCGGTCGGGCACGCGTCGACGCAGACCCCGCATTGCGAGCAGAGATCCGGGTCGACGACGTAGGCGCCGCGCTCGTTCCGCGTGATCGCATCGGTGGGGCACGCCTCGGCGCAGTCGCCGCACTGGTCGCACACCACCGGCCGGTACGTACCCGGGCGCGGGAAGTGCGCCTCGATGCGCAGGCGCGCGCGCCGCGGGTTGGTGTCGCCGAAGCCGTCGATCGCGCACACCTGCCGGCACAGCCGGCAGCCGGAGCACGCCTCCGCAGTGACCTGGATCCTCATCCTCTGGCCCCCCCGGGGCGCACCGCGTTGCGAGACCGGCCCGGCGCTCGTGCGCCTCGTCACAAGCAGCCTAGCACGCGGTCTTGCGACCGGCAAGGAGAGGATTGCATGGACTTTGTCGCAATCGCGGGTGCATTACAATGTCGGCTCGCACGGCGACGCCGCGGCGAGGCTGGAGCGATACCGCCATGACGACCGAAGAGATCCTCAAGACGTTCACTATCGAGGCGAGCAACGCCGGCTCCTACGCCAGGGGCTGGCTGGCGCCGGACGGCGCGAAGGAGCTGGTTTCCCTCAACCCGGCCAGCGGCGACCCGATCGCGGCGGTGCGCCAGGCCGACGCGGCCACCTACGAGCGGGTTGCCGCAACCGCCGCCGAAGCGTTCCGCTGGTGGCGCACGTGGCCGGCGCCGAAGCGCGGCGAGGTGGTGCACGCGCTCGGCAATGCGCTGCGAGCCCACAAGGACGCGCTCGGCCGCCTGGTCTCCCTCGAGATGGGCAAGATCCTCGCCGAAGGGCTCGGCGAGGTGCAGGAGATGATCGACATGTGCGACTTCGCGGTCGGCCAGTCGCGCATGCTCTACGGACTCTCGATGCACTCCGAGCGCCCGCGCCACCGCATGTTCGAGCAGTGGCTGCCGCTCGGGCCGGTGGGCGTCATCTCGTCGTTCAACTTCCCCGTGGCGGTGTGGTCGTGGAACGCGGCGCTGGCGGCCGTGTGCGGCGACACCGTCATCTGGAAGCCGTCCTCCACCACCCCGCTCACAGCCATCGCGGTGCAGCACATCTGCAACCACGTCATGGCGCGGTTCGAGATCGAGGGCGTGTTCAACCTGGTGATCGGCCCGGGGCGCGAGGTCGGCCAGCGCCTGGTCGACGACGGGCGCGTGCCGTTGGTCTCGTTCACCGGCTCCACCCAGCAGGGCCGCAGCGTCGCCCGTTCGCTCGCCGGCCGCTTCGGCCGCGGCATCCTCGAGCTGGGCGGCAACAACGCGATCATCGTCATGCCCGACGCCAACCTCGACATGGCGGTGCGGGCTGCCCTGTTCGCCGCCGTCGGCACCGCCGGCCAGCGATGCACCAGCCTGCGCCGGCTGATCGTGCACGAGAGCGTCGTCGACCTGGTGACCCGCAAGCTCGTCAAGGCGTACGGCAACGTCCGCATCGGCGACCCGCTGCAGCGCGGCGTTCTGATGGGGCCGCTGGTCGACGAGGGCGCGGTCAGGGACATGATGGCGGCGCTCGAGAAGGCGCGCGAGGAGGGCGGCGAGATCCTCTACGGCGGCCGGCGGATCGACGGCCCCGGCTTCTTCGTGCAGCCGACGATCGTCAAAGCGCACCGGGGCGTGAAGATCGCCGAGGAGGAGACGTTCGCGCCGATTCTCTACGTCTACTCGGTGGGCAGCCTCGACGAAGCGATCGAGCTGCAGAACTCGGTCAAGCAGGGGCTGTCGTCCGCGATCTTCACCAACAACCTCCAGTCGGCGGAAACGTTCCTCTCCCCCGAGGGGTCCGACTGCGGCATCGCCAACGTCAACATCGGCACCTCGGGGGCGGAGATCGGCGGCGCGTTCGGCGGCGAGAAGGAAACCGGTTGGGGCCGCGAGGCGGGCTCGGATGCTTGGAAGCAGTACATGCGCCGCCAGACCTGCACGGTCAACTACTCGAGCGAGCTGCCGCTGGCGCAGGGCGTCCGGTTCGAGGTGTGATCGAGACGGTGATGCGGGCGCCTGTGCGCCCGCATCACCGAGCCGAGAACTGATCTCTGAGCGTCTCGAGGACCTGCTTGAGCTTGCGGCACTGCTCGCAGTCGGCGTCCGGCACGGCGCACGGTACGCCGTCGGCCTGCATTTCGGCGCAGCGCGGCTCCCGCGCGAAGTCGACCAGGCCCGCCATCACCTCGCCGAGCAGCGTCTTGAGAGGCGACTCGGGGAGATCGCGCAGCGCGCTGATGATCCGCCGCTCGCTCTCGGTGACCGCGATCCTGACGCCCTGCTCGCTCATCGTCCCCCTCCGCCGGCGCCGCCCGCGAGATCCCGCTCTCCGCGCCCCTCGCCGGCCAGCTCGGCGCGCAGTATAGCCAGCGCCGCGGCGTACCGCAGCCCGGCCAGGAAGTCGCCCTCCGCGGCGCCGTCGGCGCTCGCACGCAGCGGCCAGGCGGCGAGCTCCGCCTCGGCGCCCCGCACGTCGTCGGCGGGGCGCCAGCACACCAGCGGTGCGAGCACGCGGTCCATCCTCGCCTCGAGCTCGCCGCCCCGTTCCGGCAGCGGCGGCAACGCCACGGCCGCCGCACCGGCGCTCGCCGGAGGGCGCCGCATGGCGGTGTCCGCCGCCGCCGCGGCGCCGGCGCGCAGCCCGAAGATGCGCGCCTCCAGCAGCCCTGTGCCCATCATCCGCCGGCGTCCCTGAACGCCGCCCGCCGCCTCGCCGCAGGCGTACAGCCCGGGCAGCGAGGTCCGGCCCCAGGCGTCGATCGCGACGCCGCCGATCCCGTGGTGCACGGCGACGGCAAGCGGCACCGTGCCGTCGCGTCGAAACGCGGCGCTGTGGCGCACCCGCTCCGGCAGCAGGGCCGTGCCGCCGCCGCTCCCCGGGTCGAGCGTCACACGCCGTCCGCCGCGCAGCGCCATCGCCATCGCGAGCGTCGCGGCGTCGAGCCCGACGTGTGCCGCCGCCGCCGCGCCGTCGATCACGATGCGGCCGGCGAGCAGCGCCGCGGTGGTCGGGAAGTACGCCGGCGGCGTGGCGGTCACCGGCAGCGCCTGCGTGAGGTCGGGCCGGTGCAGCAGGGCGCCGGCGGCGGCGGCGAGCGCGACCCCCGATCCGCGGCACCAGCGCGGCGACGTGGTGCGTGGGAACACCGCCCCGACGCCGCCGGTGGCGAGCACGACGGCGTCCGCCTCGAGCCTGGCGAGCGCCCTGCGCTCGCGATCCCACACCGCGACGCCGGCGACGCGATCCGGCTCAGCCAGCAGCAGCCCGATGGCCAGCGACCGGCTGCGGATCTCGACCCGCCGGCCATCGCACGCCGCGAGCAGCGGCGCGAGCAGCGGACCGGACCGGCTCGGCAGGCACCGCAGCCCGCGCGGCAGCGTCTCGCCGGGCGGCGCCACCGGCGCACCGTCGAGGCGGCGCAGCGCCAGCGTCGCGCACAGCTCCTCGGCCGCCGCGTGCGCACCATGGGCGAGCACCTCGGTGAGCGCATCGCGCTGCAGCCCCTCGCCGCGCCGGCGGAGGTCCGCCAGGAAGCGCGCGGGGCTGTCGCCCGCCACCCACGGCGCCGTCAGCAGGATCCACGGCGCGAGCGCGTGGACGCGGTGGGTGGCGCCGTCGCACCCCGCGCGGCCCGGGGTCACGACGGTCACATGCGCGCCGCGCTCGGCCGCCGCGAGCGCCGCCGAGAGGCCGGCCAGACCGCTGCCCACGATGACAATCCGGGCGGGTCGCGCTTCAGTCACCGGGGGAGTGTGCCACAGAAGGAAGGTCGAGCGTTGAGAGGCGCGAGTCAGGGACCGGAGGGAACGGCCGGAGGGCGAGGAGCGGGGCCGGCAGGGGTTCGCGCCCGTTCCTCACTCAGCTCCGAACGTTCAACTCCTGGCTTTCTACTCGTAGCGCAGCGAGTCGATCGGGTCGAGCGCGGCGGCCTTGGCGGCCGGATAGATGCCGAAGAAGATGCCGACGGCGGAGGAGAACCCGAAGCCGAGCAGGACCGCCCACGCCGGAACGTGCGCCGACGGGAAGCCGGGGATCGCCTTCGCGCCGAGGGCGCCGATCCCCCACCCAAGGAGCACGCCGATCGCGCCGCCGATCAGCGAGAGCGTCACCGCCTCGATGAGGAACTGCAGCAGCACGTCGGTGCGGCGGGCGCCGACCGCCTTGCGCACCCCGATCTCGCGGGTGCGCTCGGTGACCGACACCAGCATGATGTTCATGATGCCGATGCCGCCCACCAGCAAGGCGATGCCGACGACGGCGCCGATCACCTTGGTCACCGCACCGAGGATCGACGAGGTGGTCTCGAGGAGCTCCTCCTGCAGCGTCACCTGGAAGTCGTCGCTGGCGCCGGGCCGCAGTCCGTGGCGGCGGCGCAGCAGATCCGAGATCAGGTCCTTGGCGCGGTTGACGTCCTCGGCGCTGCGCGCTTTCAGGTCGAGCCGGAGGAACTGCTGCGTCGCGGTCTCCCCGTACAACTCGCGCGCGGTCATGAACGGGATGACGACCAGGCTGTCGCGGTTGGCGCCGAGAATCTGCCCGAGCTTCTCCATGATGCCTATCACGGTGAAGACCGTGTTGCCGAGCGTGATGCTGGCGCCCAGCGGCTCGCTCCCCAGCCCCAGGTCCTCGACCACCTTCTCGCCGACGACGCAGACATGCGCCCGCGAGCGCTCGTCGAGGTCGGAGAAGAAGCGGCCGCGCTCCACCCAGGTGTTGGACACCTCCTGGAACGAGCTGCCGACGCCGAGCAGGAACGGCGTCGTGGTCCTGTCGCCGCGCCGCACCCGCTCGCTGCGGAAGGTGATCGGCGTGAACGCGACGATCTCCGGGACCTGCTCGAGGATCGCCACCCCGTCCTCGTAGGTGAGGGTGACGCCGCGTCCGGCGAGGTCGGGGTCGGTGGGGTCCTGGCGCGAGTCGACGCGGATGTAGGTCGCGCCGACGCCCTGGAGCTGCCCCGAGATCCAGAAGTTGAGGCCCTGTACGATCGACACGACGCCGATCACGGCCGCCACGCCGATGATGATCCCCAGCGTGGTGAGGATCGACCGCATCTTGTTGGCCCAGATCGAGCGCAGCGCCATGCGCAGGTTCTCGAGCAGCACGCCTACTCCCCGCGGCGCCTGTCCTCGAGGATCTTGCCGTCGCGCAGCCGCACGACGCGCCGGGCGTGCGCCGCGATGTCCTCCTCGTGGGTGACGAGGACGATCGTGTTCCCGGAGCGGTTGAGCGTGTCGAACAGCTCCATGATCTCGGCGCCGGTCTTCGAGTCGAGGTTGCCGGTGGGCTCGTCGGCGAGCAGGATCGACGGGCCGTTGATCAGCGCCCGCGCCACCGCCACGCGCTGGCGCTGGCCGCCCGACAGCTCGTTCGGCTGGTGATGCATGCGCTCGGCCAGGCCCACGGCAGCCAGCATCTCCCTCGCCTTGCGGTGCCGCTCCTGCCGCGGTACGCCCGCATAGACGAGGGGGACCTCGACGTTCTCCAGCGCCGAGGTGCGCGCGAGGAGGTTGAACGTCTGGAAGACGAACCCGACCTCCTTGTTGCGGATGCGCGCCAGCTCGTCGTCGCCGAGCTCGCCGACGTTCTGGCCGTTGAGCGTGTAGGTGCCGGACGTCGGCGTGTCGAGGCAGCCGATGAGGTTCATCAGCGTCGACTTGCCGGAGCCCGACGGGCCCATGATGGCGACGTACTCGCCGCGCTCGATATCGAGGTCGACGCCATCGAGCGCGCGCACCGCGGTGTCGCCCATCTGGTACACCTTGACGAGGTTACGAATTTCGATCAGCACTACCTCTCTCCTCGCTCCTGCCGCCCGCCGCGGCGTCCTTCTTCCTCTCCGCGATGCGCACGGCGTCAGAGTCCTTCAGTGCGCGGAGCACCCGGTACGGTCCCGTGACGACCTCGTCGCCCTCCGACAGCCCCGACCGCACCTCCACCCAGAGCTCGTCGTGCACCCCGGTCGTCACCTCGGTGCGCCGCACCTTGCCGCCCTCGCGCAGGTACACCGCCGTGACCTCGCGCTGCGAACGGTCGCCCTCACGGCGCTCCACCTCGCGGCCGCGTTCGTCCAGCCAGCGACGCTGCACCGCCTGCTGCGGCACAGCGATCACGCCGGCGGCGCGGTCCGTGGTGATCTCGACGCGCGCGGTCATCCCCGGCTTGACCCGCGCGTCGGGCGTGTCCAGGCCGACCTTGACCCGGAACTTCACGACGTCGCCCTTCTTCACTCCGGAAGCGCCGATCTCCACCACTCGGCCGGCGAGCGGCGTGGCCGCGAGCGCGTCCAGGTGGACCGCGGCGGCCTGGCCGGGGGCGAGCTGCACCACCTCGCTCTCCGCCACCTCGACCTCCGCAACCATCTCGGAGAGGTCGCCGATCACCATCAGCACCGAGCCCTGGAAGTTCATCGTGCCCATCACCGCGGTCTCGCCCTGCTCGACGTTGAGGGCGGTCACGACACCGTCCATGGGCGACCGGATCGTCGTGCGTTCGAGGTCCTCGACCGCCCGCCTGAACGCGGAGCGCGCCTGCCGGATCGCCTCCTGCTGCGAGCGCACGGCGATCTCCGCGGAGTCGCGCGCCAGCCGGGCCTGGTCGAGTGCATCCTGCGTTGCGATCCCCTCGCCGAACAGGCGCGCCACGCGGCCGAACGACAGCTCCGCGTTGGCCAGCTCGGCGCGCGCCCGCTCGAGAGTGACCGTCGCCTGGTCGAGCGCCGCCTTCGCCTGGTCGCGGGCGGCCTCGTAGACCGCCTTCTCGATCTCGACCACGACCTGCCCGGCGGCGACGCGGTCGCCCTCGCGCGCCGGCAGCGCGATGATCTCGCCGATGACCTTCGACTGGATCTCGACCTTGCGCCTGGGGTTGATCTCGCCGCTCGCCTTCACGCGGGCCACCACCTCGCGGCGCGCCGCCTTCTCGACCTCGACCGCGACTCCCTTGCCGCGCCCGCCGGTCCCCAGCGACGCCACCACCACCCCGCCGACCGCCGCCACGACGGCGGCGCCCGCGAGGTACCGGCCACGGCGGGTCATTGCAGCGCCGCCATCCCCGCCTTGCCGAGCGCCCACACGCTCCACACCACCGCGAGGATGCCGATCACCTTGCCGCGGCTGACCTTCGCCACGATCGGCAGCCCGATGGCGAGCAGCACCCACTGCCACACGTTGAAGAGGTCGATGACGCCGGCGAAGGCGACCAGCGGTTTCGGCGTGCCGTCGGGCAGGAACGCCCCGACGCTCGACTTGACCATCCCCTCGAGCTCCTGCGCGGTGAACGTCGCCCGCTGCATCGCCACCAGCATCGTGACGGCGCTCGACAGCACCACCGCGGGCACCGCGGCGTGCAGCACCGTCGCGAGCACCGACCTGAAGTCGACGCGCGATCCCACCGCCTTGAGGCCGAGGAAGTACGCCCCCGCGACGATGACGAAGACGACGGCGACGGTGACCGGCGAGAGCCACTTCATGACGCCGGCGGTCTTGCCGCCCATCTCGACCATGCGGTCGATCTGCTCGTCGGAGAGCTGCTGGCCGGCCTGCGATCGCTCGGCGAGCGACTGCCGGATCGTCCCCTCGAGGTCGAGCCGGGGCGAGATCACGAGCTGGACGGCGAGAGAGAGGACGGCGAGCAGCACGAACGGCAGCACCCATGCCGGCGCCGCCGCCAGCTCCTGAAAGACCGCCGCGGGCTCGGTGAAGACGCGCAACAGGCGGCCGGCGGCGCTGCCGCCCGCCTCCTGCGCGGGAGGGATCGGGGTCGTCGGGTCGTCGGCGCTCACTGTCCCTGCTCCTTCGCCGGCGCGGGCGCCTTCTCCGCTTGGTCCTCCGCGCCGTCTCCGGCGCCTTCCTTCTCGTCGACGTCGGCCCAGTGCCCGAACTGCAGCCACTTCACGTCCTTCCACAGGGTGTGCGGCTCCTCCCTCGCCTCCTCGCCGCGCAGCGCCACGCCCATGACGTCGAGCAGCGTCCCGGTCGCCACGTTGTAGCCGACGACCGACCTGCGGTACACGACCCGGGCGTTGAGCTCGGCCGCCTGCGCCATGGCCAGATCCTCCTGGATCTTGAGGACCTGGTAGTTCGTCGACATGCCATTGGCGAACTTCTTCTGCTCGGCGTCGAGGTTGCGCTCGGCGAGCTCGCGCGCCTTGACCGCCGCGTCGATCGACTTGCCGCTCGACTCGATGGCGCGCACGGCGCGACGGACCTGTTGGATCACCGTCTGGCGCTGCGCCGCCACCACCTGCTCGGCGGAACGCAGCGAGTAGCGCGCCTGGACGCGCTGAGCCTTCGCCTGGGTGTTGCCCAGCGGGTAGCGCAGGTTGACCGCCGCCGTCCACTGGTCGTAGTCGGCGTCGCGCAGCATCTCGAGCGCGTCGTCCCAGCCTCCGGGCACCGTGACCGGGTTCCCGGTCACCGGGTCGGTGTACTCGAGCGTGCCGCCCACGCCCTGCAGGCCGTAGCCGAGGACGAGGTCGAGCTGCGGCCGCACATTGTTTTCGGCGACCACGAGGTTCATCCTCGCGATCTGCCTCTGGATCTCGTCCTGCTTGAGCTCGGTCCGCCGCGCGAACGCCGCCGCGACCGCCTCCTCGAGCGCCACCGGCGTGCGATCCACCTGGAGGCTGTTCACCGGGACGATCCGCGACGCCCAGTCCTGCAGTGTCTCGAACCCCATCAGGCCCTTGAGGACGTCCTGCGCCTCGAGCACCGCGTGCTCGGCCACGATGATGTCCTGCTCGCGCGCGGCGACCGTCGCTTCGGACTGCACGATGTCGATCGGCGCCGACGTGCCGATCCGCACGCGGGTGCGCGTCTGGTCCAGCAGGTCGCGCGCCAGGGCGAGCGACTGCTCCTTCACCTTGAGGTTCTCGATCGCGTACACGAGGTCCCAGTAGGCGTTCTCGACCTGCTGCACGGTCGCGATCACGATCTCCTCGAACTGCAGGCGCGAGATCTCGCCGCTCTTGCGCGCCACCTCGATGCCGTTGCGGTTCACATCGGTGCCGAATCCCTGCAGCAGCGGCTGGGTGATCGTCAAACCGAGGGTCGAGTTGTAGTTGGGGTTCAGGTAGTAGAACGTCGAGTTGGTCTCGGAGCGCGCGTTCGTCCACGTCAGCGCCGCCTGCGTGCCGGTGGGCAGGAGCGTGCCGAAAGAGAGGTCGAAGGTGCGCCGCCGCGACTCCGACACCGTCGCACCCTGGAGCTGGTTGGTCGACGGGCTGCTGGAGTACGAGGTGTCGCCGGCCGCGCTCACGTACGGGTCGAAGATCCCGGCGGCGGCGAAGATCCCCTCGTTGGCGCGGGCGAGCGACAGCCGCGACACCTCGAGGTTGATGTTGTGCTCGAGCGCCAGCGTCACCGCCTCCTGCAGCGTGAGGCGCAGCTCCGCCGCCCCGAACGAGACGCCGCGCTGCTGCTGTCCGGGCGCCGTGGCGACCGTGAGACCCTCCTCGGCCGCGGCGAGTCCCGCGAGCGCCATCACCGCCACCGCACAGATCGTCGTGAACTTCCTGTTTCGCGCCACGTGGGCCTCCGTCCTTTTCAAGCTGGCAATACGAAATCCCCGTCTGCCGGGTTTCAAGGGCCGCACGGAAAATAGCACGCGACCCGGCGTCCGTCATCGTGCTCGAAGAGCCCGGGCGCCGCCGCGCACGGCCGTCCGGCCGCGGCGCAGGCTCCGAGCAGCGGGCACGCCACCGTCGGCGCAGCGAGGTCGCCGCTGCCGCTCGCCCCGCCGCCGTCCCCCGGGTCCTCGCCGAGCGCGCACCGCACGAGGAAGCGTGTGTGCGGGTGCAGCGGGTGCGCGAAGACTTGATCGGCCGGCCCGGTCTCGATGACCCTGCCAGCCAGCATCACCGCCATCCTGTCGCAGACCTCGGCGACCAGGGCGAGGTCGTGCGCGATCAGCAGGATCGCCAGCCCCAGCCGCTCCCGCAGGTCGACGAGGACGTTGAGCACCTGATTGCGCACCGAGACGTCGAGCGCCGAAACCGGTTCGTCGAGCACCAGCGCGCTCGGCTCGCATGCCAGCGCCCGCGCGATCGCCACCCGCTGCCGCTCCCCGCCAGACAGCTCGCGCGGGAAGCGGGCCAGAAGGCCGCCGTCGCCCGCCAGTCCGACCGCCGCCAGCAGCTCGGCGATGCGCGCCTCGCGGCCGGCGCCGCGGTGCAGCCCGTGGACGTCGAGCGGCTCGGCGATCGCCGCACGCACCCGCTGGAGGGGGTCGAGGGTGCTCCCCGGGTCCTGGAAGACGATCTGCACCGACCGCCTGAACCAGCGGCGCTCGCCCTCCGACAACGTGTCGACCCGCTCGCCGCCGAAGCGCACCTCCCCGGCGTCGGGGGGCTCGAGCAGGGTCAGGACACGGGCGAGCGTGCTCTTCCCCGCCCCCGAGTGCCCCACCACGCCGAGGATCTCGCCGGCGTGCAGCGCCAGCGACACCCCGCGCAGCGCCGCCACGCCGGCGACACGGCCGCGGCGGCGCAGCCCGCCACGCGCAGCGTGGGTGCGCACGAGGGCGATGCCCGCCAGCACCTCGGACGCGCCCCGCTCAGCCATCGCCGTGCTCCGCCGAGGAGTAGAGGAAGCAGCGCACGAAACGCCCGTGGTCGATCGGGACCAGCGCCGGCCGCGCCTCGCGGCAGCGGCCGAACGCATGCGGGCAGCGCGGTGCGAAGCGGCAGCCAGCCGGCTGCGCCGCGGGCGTCGCCGCCCGGCCGGGCAGCGCCGGCAGCGGTCCCGAGCGCCGCCGCCGCCGCGGCACCAGCTCCGCCAGAGCGGTCGAGTAGGGATGCGACGGCCACGCGAAAAGGTCGTCCCGGCCGGCGATCTCGACGGTTTCGCCGGCGTACACCACGGCCACCCGCTCGACCGCGCGGGCCACCAGGGAGAGGTCGTGGCTGATCAGGAGGAGCGCCACTCCACGGCTCGCGTGCAGGCGCGAGAGCAGCGCCGTGATCCGCAGCGCCGTCGCCGCGTCGAGCGCCGACGTCGGCTCGTCCGCGATCAGCACCCGCGGCCGCCCGGACAGCGCACAGGCGAGCAGCACCCGCTGCCGCTGGCCTCCGGAGAGCTGGAAGGGATACGCCGCGAGCAGCCGCGGGTCCCTGCCGAGCCCGACCTCCGCGAGCAGCTCGAGGGCGATCGCGCGCGCCTCGGCGCCGTTCGCGCCGAGGTGCAGGCGGGCAGCCTCGCCGATCTGGGCGCCGACGGTCCGCACCGGGTTGAGGGCGCTTGCGGGCTCCTGCAGCGCGAGGCCCGCAACGCCGCCGCGAAGGCGCGCCATCGCGCCCTCCGATGCTCCGGCGACGTCGACGCCGTCGACCGTCAGCCGCTCGGCGGTCAGCCTCGCAGCCGGCGGCAGCAGGCGCAGCAGGGCGAGGGCCGACAGTGTCTTGCCGCTCCCCGACTCGCCGACGAGAGCGAGCGTGCCACCGCGCGGGAGGGCGAAGGAGACGCCGTCGACGACCGGCCGCTCCCCGTACACGGGATCGGGGAACGCGACCCGCAGGTTCTTCGCCTCGACGATGGCGTCCACATCCGCATTCTACGGTGGGGCGCGCGCGCGCGTCGTAAAGAAAGGCAAAGCGTGAAGGCGAGTTGGTTGGCGGGGGTCGGGATCCGTTCCTCGCGGGCATGTCCGCCGGACGGTCGGACGCTCTCCGCACGGGAACGCGGTACGATGGCGCCGGGAGGCAGCCAGTGGCCCTGGCGAGTGAGCAGCTCAGCGAACGCAGCCGGCGCATCCGCGCCGTGGTGCTCGACGTCGACGGCGTCCTCACCGATGCCAGCCTCTACTACAGCGCCCGCGGCGAAAGCCTCAAGCGCTTCTCCGCGCGCGACGGCTTCGCGATCAAGACGGCGCAGCGCGAGGGGATCCAGGTGGCGGTGCTCACCGGACGGGTGTCGGCGCCGCTGCGCGCCCGCGTGCGCGATCTCGGCATAGCGGAGGGGCTGGTGATCCAGGGCAGCCGGCAGAAGGCCGGAGACCTAGCCCTCCTCGCCGACCGGCTCGGCGTGCCGCTCGACGCGATCGCCTTCATGGGCGACGACCTCCCCGATCTCCCGGCGCTGGCGGCCGCCGGGCTGGCCGCCTGCCCCGCCGACGCGGCGCCCGAGGTGCGCGCGCGCTGCCACCTGGTATGCGCAGCGCGCTCCGGCAACGGCGCCGTGCGGGAGCTCGTCGAGACGCTGCTCGCCGCCCGCGGGCGCTGGGAGCAGGTGGTCGCCGAGTGGGCGGCCGGCACGGCCGAGCTGGCGCCGATCGATGGCCGCGGCGCGGCCGCAGGGAGGGGCGATGGGACGTGATCTCGAGCTCGAGGGCAAGGTCGCACTGGTCACCGGGGCGTCGAGCGGCATCGGCAGGGCCACCGCGCGCGAGCTCGGCCGGCTCGGGGCACGCTGCTTCCTCGTCTCGCGCGACGCGGGCCGCCTCGCGGTGCTCGCCGCCGAGATCGGCGGCGCGGCGGCGGCGCACCCTGCCGACCTGCGCGACGCCGCCGCCCGGCCGCGGGTGGTGGCGGCGTGCGTCGCGCGCTGGGGCCGGCTCGACATCCTCGTCAACGCTGCCGGCGCGATTGCGGCCGGGCCGCTCGCGACCACCGACCGCCGGGCGTGGGACGAGATGCTGGAGATCAACCTGCACGCCGTCGTCGACCTCATGCGCGAGGCGCTGCCCCACCTCGAGGCCGCGGCCGGCTGCGTTGTCAACGTCTCGTCCGTGGCGGGCGCGCGCGCTTTCCCAGGGATCATCGCGTACGCCGTCTCGAAGGCGGCGGTCGACCAGCTCACGCGCTGCGCCGCGCTTGAGCTCGGGCCGAAGGGCGTCCGCGTCAACGCGGTCAATCCCGGCGTGGTCGTCACCGAGCTGCACCGCCGCGGCTACATGAACGAGGAGGCGTACGCCGCCTTCCTCGAGCACTCCAAGGCCACCCACCCCCTCGGACGCGTCGGCACCGCCGAGGAGGTCGCCGACGCGATCGTCTTCCTCGCTTCCCCGCGCTCCGCCTGGATCACCGGCGCCACCCTGCCGGTCGACGGCGGCCGCGGGCAGACCTGCCTGCGCTGAAGCGCCGAGGGAGGTCGCGAGACCTCCCCTCCGACAAGGTCGGGAGCGCGGGCGCCCTCGCCCGCGCGCAGGTCCCGCCAGGCGGAGTTCGGGCCGCCGAGGGCGCCGGCTTTCCCACGTCCTTTCCCCGGCCGGAGTGAAGCGGGCGTCACGGTGACCGCGAGGCTCCGCAGCCTCCGTGTGCTCGAAGCCTCCATGCCTCTTGCCGCTCGATTCCTCCCGGGCCCGATGCCTCCACGGCGCCCTCCGTGGCCGCGTGGCCCCAGTGCGCCGCCGGGGAGCTATATTGAGTCCGTGGCAGGGAACCTCGAGAAGCGCGGCGCGGGCGTCTGGGAGATCGCCCCCAGCGGCGGCATGCGTGTTCCCGCGCGCGTCTACGCGAGCGACGCGCTGCTCGCCGGCATCCGCAACGACCAGTCGCTGCGCCAGGCGTGCAACGTCGCGCACCTGCCGGGGATCGTCACGGCGTCGTTGGCGATGCCGGACATGCACGAGGGGTACGGGTTCCCGATCGGGGGCGTGGCGGCGTTCGACGCGGGCGACGGGGTCGTCTCCCCCGGCGGCGTCGGCTACGACATCAACTGCGGCGTGCGGCTGGCGTGCACCGACGTGCGCGCGGCCGACCTCGGCGAGCGCCTCGTCCGCCTCGTCCAGCAGATGCAGCGCGACGTGCCGGCGGGCGTCGGCAGCGAGGGCGCGATCGCCGCGCTGTCGGACGACGAGCTCGACGCGGTGCTCGTGCGCGGCGCCGCCTGGGCCGTCGACCGCGGCTGGGGCGCCGCGGAGGACCTCGCGTGCACCGAGGCCGGCGGCTGCCTCGCGGGCGCCGACCCGGCGGCGCTCTCCCGTCGCGCCCGCGAGCGCGGCGCGCCGCAGCTCGGCACCCTCGGCTCCGGCAACCATTTCGCCGAGGTGCAGGTGGTCGACGAGGTGCTCGACGCCGAGGCCGCCGCCGCCTTCGGGCTGGTCGAGGGCCATGTGACGGTGCTGCTCCACTCCGGCTCGCGCGGTCTCGGCTACCAGGTGTGCGACGACGCCCTGGAGTCGATGCGGCACGCTGGCGGCAGACACCGCATCGAGCTGCCCGACCCGCAGCTCGTGGCGGTGCCGATCGCCTCCCTCGAGGGCGCCCGCTACCTCGCGGCGATGCGCGCCGCCGCCAACTTCGCGTGGGCCAATCGGCAGGTGATGATGGCGCTGATCGAGCGCTCGTTCGCGCGCGTGCTCGGCGGCGACCGGCGCACGCTCGGCTTCCGCCTCGTGTACGACGTGGCGCACAACATCGCCAAGCTCGAGGAGCACGAGGTCGGCGGCCGCCGCCGCCGCGTGCTGGTGCACCGCAAGGGGGCCACCCGCGCCTTCGCCGCCGGCCACTGCGAGCTGCCGGCGGCCTACCGGGACGTCGGGCAGCCGGTGCTCATCCCCGGCGACATGGGGCGCCCCTCGTTCGTCCTCGTCGGCACCGACAAGGCGATGCGCGAGACGTTCGGCTCGGCCGCCCACGGCGCCGGCCGAGCGATGTCCCGCACCGCCGCGCGCCGCGCCGGCGGCGGCCGCGACATCGCCGCGGAGCTCGGGCGGCGCGGCATCGTGGTCGCCTCGCGCTCGCGCAAGACGCTCGCCGAGGAGATGTCCGAAGCGTACAAGGACGCCGGCCAGGTCGTCGAAGCGCTGCGCCTCGCCGGCATCGCCCGCCCCGTCGCCCGCCTCCGCCCCCTCGGCGTCGTCAAGGGGTGACGGGGCCGCGCATCGATTGCAGGCGTACGGGCGGTCGCGGGTGTAAAAGTTGGTGCCCAGGGACGGAGTTGAACCGCCGACACCGGCATTTTCAGTGCCGTGCTCTACCAGCTGAGCTACCTGGGCACTCCAGGCCGCGAGAGTATGGCGGCGACTTCCCGGGCTGTCAACCCGAATGCGCACCCAACCGGCACGCTCACTCCTGTGTCGCGGCGAGGACCGCCGCGGGGACCTCGACGACGGCCCGCAGCAGCGCCTGCGCGTGGGTCTTTCCCTGCGCATCGGTGAGCAGGCTGGCGGAGCCGCCGCCGCCCAACGAGTCGCGGAGGATGAAGTTGAGCGCCCGCAGGTTCCCGACCTCGTAGCGCGTGACCTCGCCGCGCACCAGCTTTCCCGCGACAGCCTTGACCCACGCCGCGGTGAGGTGCTCGCGCATCCAGGCGTACGCCGCGTCGCTGCGCGCGATCAGGCCAACGTTGGAGGCATCGCCCTTGTCGCCGGAACGACCGTGGGCAATCCGCTCCAGCGGTACGCTGACGGTCGCGGCGGAGCCGGTGTGCCGTTCTCTCCTCACCGTCGTAGTGTAGCGCCGCGAGGCCCTACAATGCCGCGGTGCGGTCCGCGCCGAGCAACGTCGCCCTGGGGGTGCTGCTACTGCTGCTCGCGGGGGTGTTCTACCCGGCGCTGATGCTCGACCGTCGCCTCGCGCCCGAGGCGAGCCTGAGGGGCGTGGCGCCGTGGCGCCAGGCGTGGGGGCCGAATCCGGAGCCGCGCCCGCGCGAGCTGGCGGCGGCGACGCAGCTCGGCCCGCGGCTCGCGGTGATCGCACGCGAGGGCCTCGGCGCCGCCCTGTGGAACCCCTGGATCGGCGGCGGCCGGGCCGGCTGGCTATCGTCGCCGCGGGAGGGCGGCGCGCCGCTGCCGGTGGCCGCCGCGCTGCTCGCCCGCTCTGGGTGGGCGTGGAGCGCGCTGCTCGCGCTCGCACTCGCCGCCTCGTTCGCGGCCACCTGGACCGCCGCCCGCTGGCTGGGCGCATCGCCGTGGGGCGCGGCGGTCGCCGCGCTCGCCTACTCGCTTGCCGGGCCGGTCGCCACGCACTGGCTCGACTGGCAGGGGTCGGCGGTGGCGCTCGGGCCGGTGGCCCTGCTGCCGGCGCTGTCGCCGTCGCCGAGCTGGCGGCGCCATGCGGCGGCATGGGCGGCCGCAGCCGCTCTGCTCGTCGCCTGCGGTCCCCCGGCGCTCGCGTTCCTCGCCGTGGGGGCGGTGGTCGAGCTCGCGCGCGGGGGCGTGCACCGCCGCCGCATGCGAGCCGCTGCACTTGCCGCGGCCGTCGTGCTCGCCGTGCTGGCCACGCTGCCGGCCGCGTGGCTGGCGCGCGCCGGCGGCGAACGCGGGGCGGCGCCCGGCGAGGCCGCACCGACGCCGCCGATCGCGCTCCGCGACCTCGCCGTGCGCCCCCGTCCCGACGCCGCGCCGGCGCCGCTGCGCGGCGGCGCGGCACCGGCGACCCCGGCCGACGCCTCGTTCCTCGGGGCGGCCACGCTGCTGCTCGCCGTCGCCGGCCTCGCCGGGCGCGGCGGCCGGCACCGGCGGCTGTGGGCCGCAGTCGCCGCCGGGGCGCTCGCCGTCGCGGCGGCCCCGTCGCCGTGGCTCGCCGCCGCCGGCCTCTCGCACCGCCCCGCGGCGGCGGCGGCACTGGCGGCGGCGCTGCTCGCCGGCCTCGGCGCCGACGCGCTGTGCCGGCGCCTGCCGGCCCCCGCAGGGCGTGCGCTGGGAGCGGCGCTGTGCGCCGTGGTGGCGTGCGAGCTCGCCCCGGTCGCGCTGCACGGGCTGCCGTTCGCGAGCGAGCGCGAGCTGCCGCAGGCGGCCGCCTTGCCGCAGGCGCTTGCCGCCGACGGCGCGCGGATCGTCACGCTCGCCTCCACGCTTCCCCCGGACGTCGCTGCCGCGTACGGTCTGGCCGATATCCGCGCCGCCTGGTTCGAGCGCGAGCCGACATACGTGGCGGCTCTCCGCTCGGCTACCGCGGGGGCGGTGCAGGCGCTCGATCCGGCGGTGGCGGCGCTGGGGGCGCGCTGGGTGCTGGAGCCCGCGGCGCTGCGCCTGGTCTCGGGCATCGTGTACGCGGAGGTGAGCGTGGCCGAGGCGCGCCGCACCTCCGGGGACGGCTCCTCCACCGCCCGGTACGTGCTGCCGCTGCCGGCCGCGACCGGCAGGATCGGATTGCCGCCGGCCAGCGCCGCGCCCGGAGCCGTGTTCCTCCAGGACGGCAGCGCCACGGTGGCGCTCGAGGAGGACGCGGCCCTCGCCGAAGAGAGCGCGGACTGGCGCTGGTTCGCCGTTCCGCCGGCGGCGCCGCGCGGCAACGTGGTGCTCGGGGTGATGGCCGACGGCCAGGCTCCCGCCACGCTCCCCGTAGCCCTCGACGCGTCCGGCCTCCGCCTGGCCAGCCACGGCGCCGGGGTGCGGGTCTGGGAGTGGTCGCGAGCGCGGCCGTTCGCCGGTCTCACGGGCGCCGCGGGGCGCGCGGCGCTGCGCGAGCTCGCCCCCGGCCGCGTGACAGTCGAGGTCGAGGCGGAGAGGCCCGGCACGCTGGTGGTGCAGGTGAAGCATCGCCCGGCGCTGTGGCGCGCCGCCGTCGACGGCGGCGCGGTGCGCACCGAGAAGGCGGGCGCAGTGTGGACGGCGGTCCCGGTCCCGGCCGGACGGTCGGTCGTCGTCCTCGCCGCCGTCCTGCCCGCCACGGTGTGGCTCGCCGCCGCCGCGGCGGCTATGATCGTGGCGTTGCTGGCGTTGCCGAGGAGAGCACGATGAAGCTGGTGATCCAGGTCCCGGCGTGGAACGAGGAGGAAATGCTGCCGCGGTCGCTGGCGGAGCTGCCGCGCCGGGTCGACGGGTTCGACGAGGTCGAGATCGTGGTGATCGACGACGGATCGACCGACGGCACCGTCCGCGTCGCCCGCGAGGCCGGGGCGCACGTCGTGCGGCTCCCGGCGCACATGGGACTGGCGCGCGGCTTCACCGCCGGCATCGAGGCGGCGCTCGAACGCGGCGCCGACGTGATCGTCAACACGGACGCGGACGGGCAGTACCACCCGCGCCACATTCCCGAGCTGGTCGCCCCGATCGTCGCCGGCGAGGCCGACATCGTCCTCGGCGACCGCGGCGTCGCGACGCTGGGTCATTTCTCGCCCGTCAAACGCTTGCTGCAGCGGGTCGGAGCGCGCGTCGTGCGCCTCCTCTCGGGGGTGCCGGCGGCCGATGCCACGACCGGCTTCCGCGCCTTCTCCCGCGTTGCCGCCTCACACCTGAGCTGCTTCACGCGCTTTTCCTACACCCTCGAGACGCTCATCCAGGCCGGCCAGGCGGGGATGATCGTGCGTTCGATCCCCGTCGAGGCGCGGCCGCCGACGCGTCCGTCGCGCCTGTTCGGCTCCAACCTCGGCTACATCGCGCAGCAACTCGGCACGCTTTCCCGGCTGGTGTTCATCTATCGCCCGCTGCGTACGCTGCTGATCCTCTCCGCCCTCTGCCTGCTGCCGGCCGCGGCGCTGTTCGCGCGCTTCCTGTACTTCTACTTCACCGGACCGACGCCGACGGGCCACACGCAGTCATTGATCGCCGGCGCGGTGCTCGGGATCACCGGCGTGCAGTTCGCGGTGCTCGGCATCCTCGCCGACCTCACCGCCGTCAACCGGCGCCTGCTCGACGACATCCGCGCGCGCCAGCGCGCCGGCAAGACCAGGTGACGCGCTTCGCGACGTGGGTGCTCGGGGCGATCGGCGTCGCGCTCGCCGCTGCGCTCGTCGCCGCCGCGCGCCCCGCCGCGATCGCGGCGCTGCTGGCGCGCTCGCGGCCGCTGCCGGTGGCGCTCGCCCTGCTCCTCTCCGTGCTCGTGCTCGCACTGCGGGGCGCCCGCCTCGCGGTGGTTGCCGGCGCCCGTCTGGGGATCGGGCGTGCCGTCGCGGTGCAGGGCGTGACGAGCGCCGCCGTCGCGCTGCTGCCGCTGCGCGCCGGCGAGCTCGTCCTCATCCCGCTGCTGCGGGGCGCGGGGGTGCCGGGCACGCTGCGCGGCCTGTCGTTCCTCGTCTCGCTGCGCCTTCTCGACGCCGCGGGGCTGCTCGTCTGGGTCGTGATGGCCGCGGCCGCCCTCGGCGGGCGCTACGGCTGGGCGGTGCTGCCGCTGGCCGCCGTCCCGCTGGCCGCGGCCGCCGCCGTCGCTCTCGGGCTGCGGGCGGTCCGGCGGTTCGCCCGCCGGTGGCGGCGCCGCGGCGGCATCCGCCGCTCCGCGCTGCGCCAGCTCCTGCAGGTGCGCCGCGAGCTGAGCGCCGCCGCCCGCTCGCCGCGCCGCGCCGGCGCTGCGCTCGCCCTGTCGGTCGCCATCTGGGCCGGTGTGTGGTGGCTCACGGTCGCGCTCGTCCGCGGCATGGGGCTGGAGTGGCCCGCCTCGGCGGTGCTGCTCGGCGTCATAGGCGCCTCGGTGGGCGCCGCGCTGCCGATCAACGCCCTCGGCAACTTCGGCACGCTCGAGGCGGGCTGGACGGCGGCGCTGTCGGCGCTCGGCGTCCCCGCCGGCGAGGCGCTCGCCGCCGGCTTCGCCACCCACCTGTGGAGTGCCTTGTTCACCGCGGCGCTCGGCGCCGGGGCCGCCGCCTACCTCTGGCTGGCCAGGGGCCGCATCGGCGGGAGGTGACGCCGCGCGAGGCGCAGGAGCTCGCGCGCCGCTGCGGGCGGCGCGTACAGCTCGAGGCGGAGCGCCACGTCGCCGCCGTGCGGCGCCGCCGCGGCGAGCAGCGCCGCGGTGGCGCGGCCGCCGCGCACCATGGCCGCCACCTCCGCGGGGCCGGCAGCGAAGGGGACCTCCGGATCGAGCGCCTCGGCGAGGTAGGCGCCCGGCGCCAGGCGCAGCCAGAGCACCGGCCGGCGGTGGGCCTCGCCGGCTGTCAGCGCCGCGAAAACCCTGGGCGCCACGACATCCCGTCGGCCGGCGAACGCCGCCACGATGGGAGGCTCGCCGGCGACCAGCGCCGCCTCTCCGAGGGTGCTCCCCACCGTCGCCTCGGCGACGCCGCCGGCGAGAGCGCGCGCGACGCCAGGCCACCCGCCCGCCGCCACAGCGAGCGTGGCGTGCAGGCGCACGATCCCCGCCAGCATCTCGCGGCGGAACGCCGGCGCCGGCCGGCGCCCCGGGCCGCGACGGCCGAGCAGCGCCGCCACGGCGGCGCCTAGCCGGCGGGCGGCAGCGCGGCGCGCTCCGGCCACAACTCCCTCCCGGCCACCTCCCGGTCGAGCTCGCAGCCGAGCCGGTCGAGCTCGTCGCCGATCCCGGCGAGCGCGCCTTCGGGGTCGGCGCCCAGGCGCTCCGGCGTCCACGGCTCGCCGTAGACCACGACCGAGCGCGAGAACGGGCGCGGCAGCACCATCCGGTCCCACGAACGCAGCTCGATCACCCTCCGCGCCGAGAACGATGCCGGAATCAGCGGCAGCGAGTGCCGGATCGCGAGCGCGACGGCCCCGGGCTTGACGCGCCGCCACGGCCCCTTCGGTCCGTCGACCGTGAGCCCCGCCGCCGGCGCGCCGGCGTCGAGCGCGGCGCTCATCGCCGCCAGCGCCTCGCGGCCGCCGCGCGAGCTCGAGCCGCGGGCGACGCGCAGTCCGACCATGCGGACCGCGCCGGCGGCCAGTGCGCCGTCTCCGGAGAGGCTCGCCATCGTCACCAGCCCGGAGCCGAAGTTCTCCATCAGAACCCCGACGAAGCGGCCGTGCCACACCGCGACGACACAGCGCCGGTCGCGCGCCGCGGCGTTGCGTACCTCGCGCCTGAGCGTGCGCTGCCAGACGCGCAGCAGCGCGCCGATGCCGACTCCTGCCAGGAAGTAGCCGGTGTGTGCCACGGCGCGATGCTAGCAAGAACGGTGGTTCGCGGCTCGTGGAGCGTGGCTCGAGGGCGCGCGGCGAGGGGCGAGGGCACGGTCAGGAGCGCGGCTCGCGGGGGGCGCCGGCGCGGCGGCGCCGTTGCGCGATCTCGCGCAGGCGCTCGCCGATCCTTTTCTCCCAGCCCTCCTCCCCCGGTCGGAAGAAGTGCAGCGACGCGAGCTCCTCCGGCAGGCAGTCCATCGCCGCTACCTTCTCGCGCTCGTCGTGGGCATGGCGGTACCCCTCGCCGCAACCGAGCTCGCGCATCAGCTTCGTCGGCGCATTGCGCAGGTGCAGCGGTACCGGATACGCCGGGCGCGAGCGCACCGCCTCCTGCGCCCGTCCCCACGCCGCGTAGAGCGCGTCCGACTTCGGCGCCAGCGCCAGGTAGACCGCCGCCTGGGCGAGCGCCAGTGCGCACTCCGGCATCCCCATGTGCTCGACCGCGCGGGCGGCGGCGGCCGCCTGCTCGAGCGCACGCGGGTCGGCGACGCCGACGTCCTCGGAAGCGACGCGGAGCAGCCGGCGCGCGATGAAACGCGGGTCCGCCCCGCCCTCGAGCATGCGGGCGAGCCAGTAGAGGCCGGCGTCGACGTCGGAGTTGCGCAGCGACTTGTGCAGCGCCGAGATCAGGTTGTAGTGCTCCTCCCCCTGCTTGTCGTAGCGGGCGAGCCGGCGCTGCGCCACGGCGCGCACGGCGGCCGCGCCGAGCGTTCCGCCCGCGCCGACCGCCTCGGCGGCGAGCTCGAGCAGGCTCAGTGCAGCGCGCGCATCGCCGCCGGCGAGCAGCACCAGCTCGGCGAGCGCCGCGTCGTCGGCGGTCACCCGCAGGGCGCCGAGCCCGCGCTCGGCGTCGGCCAGCGCGCGCAGCAGCAGCGCGCGGACGGCGTCGTCGGCGAGCGGTTGCAGCACGTAGACGGTGACGCGCGACAGCAGCGCCGCGTTGAGCTCGAACGAGGGGTTCTCCGTGGTCGCCCCGATGAGCACGATGTCGCCGCTCTCGACGTACGGCAGGAAGGCGTCCTGTTGGGCGCGGTTGAAGCGGTGGACCTCGTCGACGAACAGGATCGTGCGGCGCCCGGTGGCGGCGCGCAGCGCGCGTGCCGAATCCATCACCGCGCGCGCCTCCTTCACGCCGGACAGCACCGCCGAGAATGCGACGAACTCGGCGGTCGCGCAGCTTGCGAGGACGCGGGCGATCGTGGTCTTGCCGCTGCCCGGCGGGCCCCACAGCACGACCGATGTCAGCTCGCCGCGCTCCGCGAGCCGCCGGAGCACCCCCGCGGGGCCCACGAGCGGGTCCTGGCCGACGATCTCGGCAAGCGTGCGCGGCCGCATGCGCTCGGCGAGCGGGGTACCCGGCCGCGGCGCGGCGGGCGGGTCCTCAAACAGCGTGCCCATGCTCCCCGATCGTGTCACCGAGGCACCCCTCGCGGCACTCCCAGACGCGCCACGGGCCGAGCCCGCGGGAGGTCATCTCGGCGCTCTCCGCGATCCGGCCGCAACGCCGGCAGCGCACGGGGTCGAGCGGGCCGCGGATCGGGAAGGCGGTGCGCCGCGCCTTCTCGCGGCGCTTCCCGAGCACGACGGCAACCCGCCACACGGCATAGAGCGCGACGACCAGTGCGACGAGCCTCACGGAATGCGCTTCGCAATCTCCTGGTCGAGGCCGGAAAGGTCCGGGATGCCGAGATCGGGCCTGCTCCTGCGAAGACCGACGAGCTTTTCGAGTTCGGCGCGCGCGCCGGCCGGGTCGCCCATGTCGAACAACCGCACCACGACCGCGTTGTAGCGCGACTGCCAGTGCGCCGGGTCGGCATCCGCCGCCTTGTCGAACAGCTCGATCGCCTTCTGCGGGTTCTTCATCTCGCGGTAGCAGACGCCGAGATCGGTCATGACGTCGGCGGAGTCGTCCCTGATGGCGCGCGCCCGCTCGTAGAAGTCCGCGGCCTTTGGGTAGTTCTGCATGTCGTACTGCAGGTTCCCTGCCTGCACGAGGTGCGTGTAGCTCGCAGGATCCTCGGCCAGGAGGCGGTCGAGCTCGCGCGCCTGCTCCATGAGCTGGGGGCTCGCGGTTGCCGTGGTCCTCCCGCCGGGAACGGGCGCTTCCTGTGCTCCCGAAAGCGGCGGCGCGCCGGGAACTCCCGCGTGCGGGTCACCGGCAGCCGGCGCTGCCGGTGCCGCGGGCTGCCCCTGGCCCACCAGGAAGCCGACAAAGAACCCCAGGAGCAGGCCGACCACCGCCGTAATGAGTGGATTCTTCAGCATCCTCGCTCGCTTTCTCCCAGCGCGGGCTCACGCCCGCACGCGGGCGTGAGCCCGCGCTGACTATCTGTTGGAGGGGAGGTCTCGCGACCTCCCCTCGGCGCCGAGGTGAACTCGGCGCCTTC
>CAZQLL010000010.1:0-120501 GCA_964594125.1 uncultured Thermoanaerobaculia bacterium
GAGCGCCGAGGTGAACTCGGCGCCTTCACCCCACCGCGCCGGCGTCGCTGCCGCTGCCCAGCAGCCGCACCCGCCGCGACGCCGTTCGCGGGCTGGAGATCGCTTCCGTCACCGCGCCGCCTCCCGGCGCCCGACCCACGTCCCCGAGACCGGCATGCCGGCGGTCAGGTTGGTCGCATCCCAGGTGCCCTCCAGCCGCTTCTCTCCGCCTCTGGACACGAGCCGGGCGGTGTATACCGCAGCAAACCCGAGCTGCGCGTCGATTCTTTCCAGGCGCACGTTGCCGCCGACGAGCGTGCCGCGCAGCGACCCTTTCCACCCGCCGGAGAGCTGGTACACGCCGCTCACCAGGGTGCCGTCGAGCAGCAGGTCGAACGTTCCCCTGAGCCCTCCCGGCTCGATCACCACATTCCATTTGCCGGACAGGTCGTCCCGGCCCGCGGTCGCCGCGTCGTCGAGCTGCTTGAGCTCGGCGTCGACCTGCTGCAGCAGGCTGCGGCGGGCCGCGATGGTGGCGCGGATCTGACGCGCGGCCGCGGTCAGCTCCTCGACCTCGGCCTCGGCGCGCCGCAGGTCGGCGGAGCGGGCGGCGAAGCTCTCCGTCGTCTCGCCCTCCTTCTCGGCGCGGACGAGGTCGTCGGCGAGGCGCAGCATGCGGTCGGCGGCGGCCCGCGTCTGCGATGCGACCCGCTCGAGAGAAGCGTAGTCGGCGGCGAGCAGGCGCCTCTCGATGCCGGCCTGGAGACGCAGCATGTCGGCCACCGGATCGGCCGCCGCGGCCTCCGCAGGGTAGGCGAGAGCGGCGAGTGCGAGCCCCGCCATGACCGTGCGCTTCATCATCGCCGTCCTCCTCTCAGCGCGGGCTCAGGCGCGCCACGGGCGTGAGCCCGCACGGACTGCGTTGGAGGCGAGGTCTCGCGACCTCACCTTGGGCGCCGAAGTCAGCTCGGCGCCTTCACCCCTTGCGCACCGGGACCCTCCCGGGTCCCCCGGGGCGCTGCCGCTCCCGAGAATCTGCGCGCACCGCGACGGCTTCCGCATGGAGCAAGGCAGCACGTGAAACACTAGCACACCGGGGCCGCCGCCGGGAGCCACGCCGTCGCATGCCGGGGCTTTTGCTACAGTAGCGCCGTGAGCGTGCCGCCGTGCCCCCGCGATCCAGCCGTGCGGGTCTCCCTGCTGCCGCGGGACACCAACCCGCACGGGACGATCTTCGGCGGGGTGATCCTGTCGCACATCGACCAGGCCGGCGCCATCGAGGCGTTCCGCCACGGCGCGCGCCGGGTGGTGACGGTGGCAATGGACAAGGTCGTGTTCCACGCTCCGGTATACGTGGGAGACCTGGTTTCCTTCTACGGCGAGCTGGTGCGGATCGGCCGCACGTCGATCGCCGTCAGGGTCGAGGTGGAGGCTGAGCCGCCGACCCGGACGAGCCCGGCGCGGCGTGTCACCGAGGCGGTGATCACGTACGTCAACGTCGACCACGCCGGCGTCCCGTCGCCGATCCCCCGCGCCGGAGACGCAGTCGGGTAGACTGTCCAGCGTGACCTGGTCGTTCGTCTTTCTCGCGATCCTGCTTCTCGGCGTGATCATGGCCGCCACCTCCGGCCTGCTGCGGCGTTTCGCCGTCGGGCAGGTGCGCCATCAGGTGACGGTGCCCGCTCCCGAGCACCACTCGGCGATGCGCAACCTCGCGATGCAGCGCACCAGCATCGTGGTGGCGGCGTTCGGCCTCGCCGGCCTGGTGGGGCCGCGCGGCGACGCAACGGCGCGCGCCGTCATCGCGGTGCTCGCCGCGCTCGTGGCGGCGCTCGCCGTCATCGTTGCGCTGCGCCCGCCGTGCCCCCCCCGCCCGCCGTCGCGCGCCCGCGTGGTGCGCGCGATCGCCGCCCGCGGCTACGGTCAGATCGAGATCGACGAGGGACCGCGGAGGCTGGTGCTCGCCGCCCGCACCGTTGACGGCAGCGAGATCCCGATCGGACGCGAGGTCGAGGTGCTCGACTGCGAGAGCTCCGTCGTCACGGTGCGCCTGCCTGGCCCGCCGCCGCCCGGATGAGCACCCCGCTGACGCTCGTCCTCGCCTCCGCGTCGCCGCGCCGCCGCGAGCTCGCCGGCCTCCTCGGGGTGCCGCTGGCGTGCGACTCGGCGGAGATCGACGAACGCCGGCGCGACGGCGAGCCGCCCGCCATCCACGTACTGCGGGTCGCCCGCGAGAAGGCGGAAGCTGTCGCCGTCCGCCACGCCGGCGCGCCCGTGCTCGCCGCCGACACCATCGTCGTGCTCGGCGATTCCGTCCTCGGCAAGCCGCGCGACCGGGCCGAATCGCTGGCCATGCTGGCGCGCCTTTCCGGCCGTGCGCACGTGGTGCTGACGGGGATGTGCGCACTCTTCCGCGGCCGCTGCGCGACCGCCGTCGAGGCTGCCACCGTGGTCTTTCGCGAGCTGTCGCCGGCGCTGCGCGAGTGGTATGCGGCCACCGGCGAGGGCGACGACAAGGCCGGCGCCTATGCGCTCCAGGGGGCCGGAGGGGCGCTCGTCGTCCGCGTCGAGGGGAACCCGCAGGCCGTGGTCGGTCTGCCGCTCGGGCCGGTGACCGACCTCCTCGAGCGGGTCGGCGTAGCCGTCGCCCGCGACGGCGCGACGCTCACGCTCGCAGCCGCGGCGCCTGCCGCGCGGCGGCGCGCTGGGTGAGACCCGCAGCGGAAGAAACGCGGCCGCGGGACCTGCTCGTCAGTCGCCGTGGCGGATCGGCTCGCCGAGCTCGCTCAGCCGGAAGTTCGCGAAGATGTGATGGCCGTTGAAGTCGAGCACTCGGACGTCCTCGACGCCGGCGAGGTCGGCCGCCACGACCGCGAACGGTACGCCGTACAGGGCGCGGGCGCGCTCCAGCGGCACCTCGTAGGCGATGAACTTGGAGATTCCCTTGTGGCTCAGCTTCGCCACCAGCCCCGGCGCGGTGACCGCGGGGAACGTCGTGAGGATGAGGATCGGTCCGGAACCCGTGAAGACGAGGTATGCACGCACCCAGTCACCTCCCTCGCGATCGGCGGGCCCGGCCGTCACCCCGCCTGCGCCGATCCCGCGGCCTCGCGTTCGAGCTCGAGCAGCCTGGTCTTCACGTTCTGGCCGGCGCCGAATCCCCCGAGCGAGCCGTCGGCGTTCACGACGCGGTGGCACGGCACAAGGATCGGAACCGGGTTGGCGCCGCACGCGGCGCCGACGGCGCGGGCGCCGCGCGGCCGGCCGAGCGCGGCCGCCAGCTCCCCGTAGGTGCGCCGCGCTCCGAACGGTATCGCGCTCAGCTCGGCCCACACGGCCTTCTGGAACGGCGTGCCGGCGAGGGCGACCGGCACCGTGAACCGGCGCAGCCGCCCTGCCAGGTACGCGGAGATCTCCTGCGCCGCCCGCAGCGCCAGAGCGAGCGCGGCTCCCTCTCCGACCTCGCGCGGTCGGCCACGACCGCCGATGCGGACTCGCGTCACCGCGGTCTCCCCTGCCTCGATCTCGAGGACGCCCAGCGGGGACGTGAAGCTGACCGTTGCCGAGTGGCGAGCCATGGCGCCTCCAGCGGTATGCACCAGCATAGCACCGGCACGTCGCGGTGCGGCGGCGCGGCGTAGGGCTTGCCAGGCGGGCGCCGAGGGTATATATTACTATCTGGCGATTCGGTAATTGTTCCGATCGCAGTCACGACATGGAGGATCCGATGGCCACACTGGCACTCACCGCGAGCAACTTCGAGCAGACACTCAAGGACAACGACATCGTCATCATCGACTTCTGGGCGAGCTGGTGCGGCCCGTGCAGGACGTTCAAGCCGATCTTCGAGGCCGCTGCGGCCCGCCACCCGGGCGTCGCGTTCGCCTCCTGCGACACCGAGGCCGAGCAGGAGCTCGCCGCGGCGTTCGGCATCCGCTCGATCCCGACCGTGGCGGTGTTCCGCGACGGAGTCCTGCTCTACTCGCAACCCGGCATGCTGCCGGCCGAGGCGCTCGACTCGCTCGTCGAGCAGGTGCAGGGGCTCGACATGGCGGCGGTCCACGCGGAGGTGGCGAAGCGCCGGCAGCAGGCCGCCACCGCCTGATGCGCCCGTCCCGAGAGGATCTGCGCGCGACGCGCAGGTCCTGCGTTGCCGTCCCGCAGATGCGCCGCCCAGACGGTGCGGGCCGGGACGCTTCGCGGGGAAGGCGACGCTGCCTGCAGGTGCGGCCTGCGGCCGCGCATGCGGCGTGCCTCCCCGCGTGCCCCGCCCCGGAAGGCGGCGCGCCGCCTCACCCGCGGACCCCTGCCCGCGTGTCGCGTCCGTCGCGATGAACGACGAGGTTCCCGGACGCGACGCCGGGGCAGCGGGTCAGAAGCGGCGCGTGTAGACGTAGATGAACGACACCGGTCGGCAGTTGCGGATGAAGGGAGCGAAGCGCAGCCGCTTGAGCTCCTCGGCAGCCACCGCCTCCTGCTCGGCACTGCCGGTGGTGTTTTCCTTCGTCTCGACGGCGACCACCTCGCCGCTCTTCGAGACCGTCGCCTCCATGACGATCGTGCCCCGGCGCGCCCCCGCG
The DNA here is from genome assembly GCA_964594125.1 of uncultured Thermoanaerobaculia bacterium. Classification (GTDB taxonomy): domain Bacteria; phylum Acidobacteriota; class Thermoanaerobaculia; order Thermoanaerobaculales; family Thermoanaerobaculaceae; genus CAVRZJ01. The sequence goes on from CAZQLL010000010.1 coordinate 4,560, forward strand.
ACGAAGCCGACGACGGGGTCGGAGAGAAGCGACGGCTCGCGGCTGTCCGGCGGGCACTCGGGCTCGGGGCTGACGTAGCCGCCGTGCACCCAGCCCCGGGCGCCGTCGGCCAGCGCGACCTCGACCCACTCGCCCTGTTCGGAGAGCCGCGCCAGACGGGTGCCGCGCGCCACCCTGGCGATGGTCCTCGCCTGCGTGCTCGGGCTCTCCCGCACGTTCAGCCGGCTGCCGGTGACGCGAAGGTACACCGGCGGCGGCGGGGACGGCGGGACGGCCTCGCGAGCCGCCGGAGCCGCCTCGGGCGACGGCGGCGGCGCCGCGGCCGGCGGCGCGGTGGCGCAGGCGGCCGCCACCAGGCACAGCGCGGCGGCGGCGGCGCGCCCCGCGGACACCGCCGCCGCGAGAGCACGAGGGCACGTCCGCGTCGCTGTCGTCGCCACCGCCCCTCCTACCAGTAGCGCTCGACGTGGACCTGGCCCGGGACATCCCGGGTGTGCTCGCGGTACCCCTGCGCCGCCAGCAGCGCGACCATCTCCTCGATCATCGTCGGGTTGCCGCACAGCATGACGTGGGTGTGCGCCGGCGACGGCGCCAGGCCCCACGCCGCCGCGAGACGCCCGCCCGCCCACACGTCCTGTACCCGCCCGACCTCGCCGCCCCACGGCACCGGCTCCTCGTCGGGGCGGCTCACCGTCGCCAGGTACGCCAGGTCCGGGTGCGCCCGTTGCATCGCGATCAGCTCCGAACGGTAGGCCAGGTCCCACGAGTGGCGGGCGCCGTGGATCACTGCCAGGCGCCCCGGCCGCTCGCCGAGGAACGTGCGCAGCATGCTCATGTACGGCGCCAAGCCGGTCCCGGTGGCCACCATCACGACGTTGGCCCCCTGCGGCAAGGCGTCGAAGGTGAACAGGCCGCTGATCCTGGGCCCCAGCCAGATGCCCGCTCCGGCCGCGAGGCCGAACAGGCGCGGCGTCAGTGATCCGGAGCGCACGAGGTTGAGGAAGAACTCGAGGTACTCGCCCTGCCGCGACGAGGAGGCGATCGAGTAGGCGCGGCGGACCATCGACCCAGGTTTCGCCGGCGGGTCCTCCGGGTCCGCAAGGGGGTGGCGCGGCGCTTCGGCCGGGAGGCCGAGCACCGCGAACTGGCCGGGCTTGAAGGCCGGCAGCTCCCAGCCGACGGGCGCGACACGCAGGATCATCAGCCCGGGGGCGACCTCCTCCCGCAGCGTCACGACGGCGTTGTCCACCACTCCCGCCACCCTGCACCTCCTCCCGCCAGGGCCGCCCCGGGCGTCCCCTGCCGCGCGTATGATGCCAGAACCCCGCCGGGAGGCGCCCGAGGGACCGGGCGACGCGCCGGCGCGGCGGCGGCGCCGCGGCAGCGGCGCAGCCGGGGAGGCACGAGTGGACGAAATCCGCACCCTTCTCGCCAGCGCCGGATCCCTCGCCGGGATCTCCGCGGTCGCCGTCGACCTGCTGGCGCCGCTCGCCAGGCGCCGCACGCTGCGGCGCGGCGAGCTGCTGTTCGCGCAGGGTGAGCCCCGTACGTCCCTCTATCTGATCGCGGCGGGTAGCGTGGCGGTCGTGCGCGAGCACGACGGGCGCCGCGAGCCGCTCGCCGTGCTCGGCGCTGGCGCGGTGCTGGGCGAGGGCGCGCTGCTTCACGGGTCCTCGCACTCCGCGTCGGCGCGGGCGGACGGCGACCTCGTGGTGTTCGAGCTCGACCGCGGCGAGGTGCTGGCGCGCCTGGCGGAGAACGGCGCCGCCGCCGTCGAGGTGCTCACGCGCGTCGCGCGCACGATGAACCAGCGCCTGATCTACACCAGCGCGAGCGACGTCGGTCTGGAGAAGGCCTACGCTTCCGGCGCCACCCGCCGCGAGCACGACCTGCTCGGCGAGCGAGAGGTTCCCAGCGACGCCCTCTACGGCGTGCAGACGCTGCGCGGCGTGGAGAACTTCCCGATCACGGGCGTGCGTCTCTCGCACTACCCGGAGCTGGTCCGCCACCTCGCCATGGTCAAGCAGGCGGCGGCGCGCGCGAACCGCACGCTCGGCCTGCTGCCCGCAGCGCTCGCCGACGCCATCGAGCGCGCGTGCCAGGAGATCATCGACGGAAACTGGCACGGGCATTTCGTCGTCGACATGATCCAGGGCGGCGCCGGCACGTCGACGAACATGAACGCCAACGAGGTGATCGCCAACCGGGCCCTCGAGCTGCTCGGCCGCGCGCGCGGCGAGTACGAGCACTGCCACCCCAACAACCACGTGAACCTCTCGCAGTCGACCAACGACGTCTACCCGACGGCGATTCGGCTCGCGACGTTCGTCTCGGTGCGGCGCCTGCTGGCCGCGCTCGCCACGCTGCGCTCGACGCTGGTGGCCAGGAGCGTCGAGATGCACGACGTCGTCAAGATGGGCCGCACCCAGCTCCAGGACGCGGTGCCGATGACGCTCGGCCAGGAGCTCGCGGCATGGGCGGTGACGACGGGCGAGGACATCGCCCGCGTGAACGAGTCCGCGCGCTTCTTCCTCGAGGTGAACCTCGGCGGCACCGCGATCGGCACGGGGATCAACGCGGATCCGCGCTATGCGACGCTCGCCATCGAGGCGCTCCGTCGGATCACCGGTCTCGACGTCGTCCTCGCCGAGAACCTGGTCGAGGCGACGCCGGACATGGGGGCGTTCATCCTCTTCTCCGGCGTTCTCAAACGGGTGGCCGTCAAGCTCTCGAAGATGTGCAACGACCTGCGACTCCTGTCGTCGGGGCCGCGCTGCGGGCTCGCCGAGATCAACCTGCCGCCGATGCAGCCCGGCTCCAGCATCATGCCCGGCAAGGTCAACCCGGTGATCCCCGAGGTCGTCAACCAGGTGGCGTTCCAGGTGATCGGCAACGACCTGACGATCACCATGGCCGCCGAGGCCGGCCAGCTCCAGCTCAACGTCATGGAGCCTGTGATCGCCTTCAACATGTTCCAGTCGATCGAGATCCTCACGGCCGCGATCCACGTCCTGGAGGACCGCTGCCTGCGCGGGCTGACCGCCAACCGCGAGCGCTGCCGCTCGCTCGTCGAGGGGAGCATCGGCATCGTGACGGCGGTGGTGCCCGCCCTGGGCTACGAGCGCGCCTCGGCGATCGCCAAGGAGGCGCTCGCCAGCGGCCGCAGCGTGCGCGAGATCATCCTGGCCGCCGGCGACATGGCGGCGGAGCAGCTCGACGAGCTCCTCTCCGTCGAGGCGATGACCCGGCCACGCAGGATGAGCTAGGCGAGCGGCGCGATCAGCGGCAGCTCCTCGTCGGTCGGCTGGAACATCACCGCCCCGACGCACCCCGGGCCGACATGGGCGCCGACCACCGGGCCGATCTCGCACGCAAAGAGTTCGCCGATGATGAAGCTCTGCTGCAGCAGGGTGCGCAGCCGGTCGGCCCAGATCGGGGCGGCCGCGTGGCCGACGCTGGCCAGCACCGGGCGCGCGGGGTCGACGCGCTCGCGCAGGAGCTCGACGACGCGCGGGTGGGCGGCCTTGCCGCCGCGCACCTTGTCGACCGGCGCTACCTCGCCGTTGACCAGGCCGAGGATCGGCTTGATCCCGAGCAGGCCGCCGAGCAGCGCCCGCGCCTTGCCGATGCGGCCGCCGCGCGCCAGGTACTCGAGGGTGTCGACGACGAACAGCAGGTGCAGCCGCGGGACGATCTCCTCGACGCGGCGCCGGATCTCGGCGGCCGGCAGGTTGCGGCGCGCCATGCGGCCGGCGAGCACGACGAGCAGGCCGAGCCCGGCGCTCACCTGCTTTGCATCGACGACCGCGATCGACGGACGCGAGCCGTCGCCTCGCAGTGCGACCGTGTGATCCAGCTCGGCCGAGGCGGCGCGCGCATGCACCACGGTCTGCGACATCTTCTCCGAGATGTGGATGGAAACGACGTCCTGCCGCCCGGCGATGCGCCGGTACTCGGTGAGGAACTCGCCCTTGGTCGGCGGATTGGTGCGCGGGTGCACGTCCTTGCGCGACTCGAGGAGCCGATAGAACGCCCCGGGCGAGAGGTCGGGGCCGTCCTTGTAGATGTCGTTCCCGAAGATCACCGACAGGGGCACCACCTCGATGCCGTGGACGCGCGCCGTCTCCGCCGGGAGGTCTGCGGTGGAGTCCGTCACCACCCGCACCCGGATCTCGGGCTCGGAAAACGTCAGGAAGCCCATCTCCTGCAGCCGAACCAGCTCTGCGAGCACCTCGCCGTCGGGCTGCGGCGCCGCCTCGACCAGCGCCCGCAGCGTGGCGCCCGTCTGGCACGCCTGCAGCAGCGCCTGCTGCGCCGGCGAGAACTGCGTCGCGAAGAACGCCGGCCCCATCTCCAGCTTCGCCCGGCTCTCCCAGTCCGGCAGGAGCGCCGACGCCTCGCTGAAGCGGTGCTGGTCCTCCATCGCGAGCGCCATCAGCGAGAGCACGTCGCGGGTGATCTCGCGCTCGGCCCCGGGCGGTCCCGGCAGCAGCCGCACCGCTCCCGTCGCGACCCTCCCGAGGCGGGCGAACGCCTTGACGCCGCGGGCGGTCCCGGCGCGGGCCGCTACCAGCTCGCCCGCCTCCATCGCGATCTCGCCCTCGTCGAGCACGACGCGGCCGGTGAACACGGCGGTCTGGAGCTGCGGCATGAGCTCGTAGAAGGGTACGAGCTGGAGGTCGCCGACGAGCGATTCGAGGCGCGCGTCGGGCTCCAGGCCGAGCTCACGCCCGACGAGGACCGCCCACACCTTGCGCACGACGGCCGCGTTCGTGAGGCCGTCCGTCTCGACGACGATGACACCCTCCGGCGTCTCGGCGGCGGCATCGTCGGCGGTCCGCAGGAGCACCAGCCGCGGCGGCGGCGCGCCCTCCTCCGGCGCCACGTACTTGAGCACCGCGCAGTCGCCGAAGCCGTCGAGCGGGGCGGCCGCGACGATCACGCCGGGGGTCAGTCCGATGGCGAACCGCATCCCCTCGGCGGCCTTCTCGGCGGCGACCACCTCGTAGCCGAGCTCGGTCAGGCTGCGGGTGATCTCCTTGCGGCGCCCCGCATCGGGATCGACGACCAGTACAGTCGGTCTCGCCATTGCCATTCCCCCGGCCTTCGGCTCGCCCGTTCCAGCCCCGCGGCGGGAGCGGCGCGGCCGCCCTCGGGCGGCGGTTTAGTATAGGCCATGCCAAAGAGCGTTCTCACCGTGTTCGCCCACCCCGACGACGCCGAGACGGCGGCCGGCGGCAGCCTCCTGCGCTGGGCCGCCGAGGGGTGGCGCCTGACGCTGTGCATCATCACCGACGGCGACAAGGGCACCGCCGACGCAGCCGACACACCCGCCGCGGTGGTCGCCCGCCGGCGCGCGGAGCAAGCGCGAGCCGCCGCCCGCCTCGGCGCGGAGGTCGTCTACCTCGGCTACGAGGACGGGGCGCTGCAGCCGACGCTCGGCCTGCGGCGCGACCTGGTCCGGGTGATGCGCAGGGTGCGGCCCGACCGCGTCGTCGCCAACGACCCCACGGTATGGTTCCGCCACGGCCTCTACATCAACCACCCGGATCACCGCGCCGCCGGGCAGGCGCTGGTCGAGGCCGTGTACCCGGCGGTCAAGAAGCCCGGCATCTTTCCCGAGCTGCTGGCGGAGGGGCTGGCGCCGCACGTCGTCGAAGAGGTGTGGCTGACGCCGACCGACGAGCCCGACACCTGGGTGGATATCACCCCGGTGTTCGAGGAGAAGATCTCGCTGATCTGCGAGCACGACTCGCAGTTTGCACCCGAGCCGGCGCGCGCGGCGTTCGCACGCATCGCCGCGGCGGCCGGCAAGGAGCGCGGACTGGCGGCGGCGGAGGCGTTCCGTACGCTCCGCCTCGCGGCCAACACGGTGCGCGCCCTCGCCGGCCGGTGACGGCGGCGGCCGGCGATGCCCGCGGCCGCGCAGCGACGGCGCGGCGGGCCTTGACCGTGCGGCGGGCCGCGGATAAGGTGGCCGGCGGCCGGGGCGTCGGCTGCCCCGGCGGTGCGATGCCCAGCATGAGCCCCTCCGTTTCGATCGTGGTCAGGACCAAGGACCGGCCGCGCCTCGTCGAGCGCGCGCTCGCCTCCGTCGCCGCCCAGACGTACCGCCCGATCGACGTGGTGGTCGTCAACGACGGCGGCGTCGCTCTCGACCGCGAGCGCCTCGTTGCGGCGCTTGCCGGCGTCCGCCTCGCGCTCATCGAGCTCCCGCACTCCGGCGGGCGGGCGCACGCCGCGAACGTCGGGCTCCAGGCCGCCGACGGCGACCTCGTCGGTTTTCTCGACGACGACGACGAGCTCCTCCCCGGCCACGTCGCCGCCCTGGTTCCACACGCGGGCCGCAGCGGCGTCGGCGCCGTCTACAGCGACTGCGAGATGGTGCGGCGTGAGCTCGGCCCCGACGGCGAGATCGTGAGCGAGGCGAGCGCGGGCCGGTTCTTCCTCTCGCGCGACTTCTCCGCCGAAGTGCTGCTGCTCGAGAACTACATCCCGCTGATCTGCGTGCTCTTCACCCGCGAGGCGCTCGCGAGCACGACCGGCTTCGACGAGCGTCTGGAGCTCTTCGAGGACTGGGACCTCTACCTGCAGGTGGCGCGCCGCTTCGCGTTCCACCACGTCCCCGAGGTCACCGCCCGCTACGTCCAGTGGAGCGCCAGCAGCCAGGTCGCGTTCTCGGGCGCCATCGACGGCGGCGCCGAGTACCTGCAGGTGCTGGCGAAAAACCTCGACCGTGTGCGTCCGGAGACGATTCTCGCCTACTACCGGACGCGCCAGGGTGATGCGAGGGCCGCCGACGAGCGGCGGCGCGCGCTCGAGGCCGAGGTGGCGCGGCTCGCCGACCGCGCCGCCGCGGCCGAGCGGCGGGCCGATGCCGAGGCGCGCGGGCGGGCGCAGGCGGAGGCCGAGACCGCGCAGCTCCGCGCCCGCCTCGGCGAGGCTGCCCGCACCCTGCAGTCGATCGTCGACAGCCGCGCATGGAAGCTCGTCACCTTCTACCGCGGCGGGGTCAAGGAGCGTCTGCTGCCGGCGGGATCGCGGCGGCGGGCGCTCTACAACCGGCTGGTGCGCCCCGGCGATGCCCGGCCGGCCCCTGGGGACGCGGGCGCCGGCGCGGCGCCGCCGCCGCAGCCGCCCGTGCGGCGGGTCGTGCGCGAGCGCTTCCTGGCCCCGGCCGGCCCAGCGGAGGCCGCAGCGGCGCTCGACGCGCGCATCTCGGTCGTGATCCCGACGCTCGACGCAGGACCCGAGCTGCGCGTCGTCTTCGAGCGCCTGCGCGGGCAGCACGGCATCCCCCCGGTCGAGATCATCGCCGTCGACTCGGGGTCGACCGACGGCACGGTGGAGCTGTGCCGGCGCTTCGGCGCCACCGTGATCCCCTACCCCGGCGGCGAGTTCAACCACGGCGTGGCGCGCAACGCCGGCGCCCGGCTCGCCACCGGCGAGCTGCTGGTGTTCATGTCGCAGGACGCGATCCCGGTAGGGACGGACGCGCTCGCCGGGTTCGCACGCGCGCTGCGCTCCGACCCTCGGATGGCGGCGGCGTCCGGCCGCCAGGTGCCGCGCAGCGACGCCGACCTGTTCACCTGCTGGCAGCTCTGGTGCTACCGCGAGCGCGTGCTCGGCTACCGTGCGGATACCGTCGTCGGCGTCGAGCCCGGCGAGCTGGAGGCGCTCGGCCCGGCCGAACGGCACCGCGCCGCGCAGCTCGACAACGTGTTCGCCTGCGTGCGCCGCGACGTCTTCGAGATGCTGCGCTTCCGCCCGCGCGCCATTGCCGAGGACCTCGACCTCGGCCTGCGGCTGCTCGCCGGCGGTCACCGCATCGGCTTCCTGTCGTCTGTCGCCGCCGTGCACTCGCACTCGCGCCCGCCCGCCTATCACCTGCGGCGCAGCTTCGTCGAGTGGGTGGCGCTGGTCGACCTCCTCGGCTACCCGAGCCGAGCCTGGCCGGACGAGGGCGGAGCCCCGGCGGCCGCCGGCGTCGCGGCGGCGCGCTGGCTGTACGGGAGGGTGAGCGACGCCCTCGCTGCGGTCGAGCGGCTCGGAGCGGCGCCGCCGGCCGCGGCGCTGGCACGGGCCCGGGACACGGTCGCACACGACGCGGCGCCGGCGCGGGCCGCTGCCGACGCGAGCCTGGACGCCGTGCTCGCGGCGCTTGCCGCGGCGACCGGCGCAAACACGGCGCCGGCGCCCGCCACCGCGGCGCTGATGCGCGCGGCGTTCCTCGACGCCCTGCGGTCTCTCGAGGCGTTCGTCGCCGCCCGCCCGGCTTCCGCGGAGACGGCCGGCGAGGTGCGCACCGCGCTGCTCAAGCTGTGCGGCGACACCATCGGCCACTGCCTCGCCGACCTCGCGATCGTCGACGGCCGGAGGCACCCGGGCGGCGCCGCCCTCGCGGCGCTGTCCACCGCAGTCGGACGGGGCGTATGAGGGTCCTCTACGTCATCCACGACTTCTTCCCGCACTACTACGGCGGCGCCGAGCGCTACGTCCTCAACCTCGGCCACCAGATGCAGCGCGCGGGCCACGAGGTGAGCGTGCTCACGTACGGTCTCGACGAGCCCGACGATAGCTTCCCGGCGACCCGCGGCCCCCTGCTCTTCCGCTCGTACTCGTTCCGCGGCCTCGAGGTGAGGTCGGTGCGCCACCGTCGCGTGCCCCCGGACATCAACTTCACCATCGCGGACGGTGACATCGCCGCGGCGGCTGGCGAGATCATCGACGAGCTGGCTCCCGACGTGCTCCACTTCGCCCACACGATGCGCCTCGGGGCCTGCGCGTTCGCCGCGCGCGAGCGCGGCGTCCCCGTGGTCCTGACGCTGACCGACTTCTGGCTGGCGTGCCCGCGGGGAAGGCTCTTCAAGGTCGACTTCTCGAGCTGCAGCTCCCCGGAGCAGGGGCGCAAGTGCATCCGGGAGTGCGGCGTACACGACGCCGTGCTGGGCCGCTACGGCGAAGCGAGGCGGTTGTTCGGCGCGGCTGACGCGCTGATCGCCCCGTCGCGCTTCGTCGTCGGCGTGTTCGCCCGCTTCGGGTGGACGAACCCGATCACCTGCGTCCCGCACGGCGTCGACTACCGCTTCGTCCGGCCGCTGCCGCGTCCGCCGCGGCCCGCGGGCGCGGTCCGCTTCGGCTACATCGGCGTGCTCAAGAAGTTCAAAGGGATCGACCTGTTGCTGCGCTCGTTCGCGGCGGTTCCGGGCGATCATCTCGAGCTGCGGCTGCATGGCACCGTCGCCGGCGACGAGCTGTTCCGCCCCGAGCTCGAGGCGCTGGTGGCGGCCGATCCGCGGGTGAAGGTGATGGGCCGCTACGAGCACGAGCAGCTTCCCGAGGTGATGGCGGACATCGACGTCATGCTGGTGCCCTCGACCACGCTGGACAGCTACGGGCTCGTGCTCGTGGAGGCGCTCGCCTACGGCGTGCCGGTGATCGCCTCGGACATGGTGGGCGCCGCGCACGAGCACCTGCGCGACGGCGAGAACGGGCTGCTCTTCCCCGCCGAGCAGCCGGAGCGCCTGCGCGAGTTGATCGCCCGCGTCGCCGCCGAGCCGGCCGTCGTCGACCGTCTGCGCGACGGCATCACGCTGCCGCCGCGCATCGAGGAGGAGGCGGCCATGGTGGAGAACGTCTACCTGCGGGTCGCGGGCGCGCCGCGCGGGCGGCCGGCGCCGCCGCCCGTCATCAGCCGGTGAGCCCCGCCATCGCGCTCTCCGTGGTGGTCGCCGGCAGCAACGGCCGCCCCGCCCTCGGGCGGTGTCTCCGGTCGCTCGCCGCGGACCCCGCGCCGGTGCACGAGGTGCTGGTCGCCGACGCCGCGCTCGGCCGCGACGACTCCGCCTGGGCCGGCTCGCTGCACGCGCGGACGCGCATCCTCCGCCTGTCGCCCGGCACGGGCACGACCGCCGCCGTGCGCGCGGCGTTCGCCGAGGCCACCGGCAGCCACGTCGCGCTGCTGGCGAGCCACGCCGCGGTCGTGCCGGGGTGGCAGGGGCCGCTGCTGGCGGCGCTCGCCGCCGACGCGGCGGTGGCCGCCGCCTGCCCGACGCTCCTGTGGCACGGCGGCGACGGCGGCGTCTGCGCGGCGGGCGGGCGGATCACCTGGCTCGGCATCGGCTTCGACGAAGGCGAAGGCGCCGCGACCGCGCCGACCCCCGGCGACCCTGCAACGCAGGAGGTGTCGTTCGCGCCGGCCGCCGCGATGGTCATCTCGCGCGCCGACTGGGAGGCGAGCCGCGGGTTCGACCCCGCGTTCGCCGCCGGCAACGCCGACGTCGACCTGGGGTGGCGGCTGTGGCTGCTCGGGCGCCGGGTCGTCGTCTGCCGGGACGCGACCGTGTACGTCGACGGCAGCCAGCTCGACGCCGGGCCGCGGCCGCACGGGTGGGCCGACGCGGCGCTGCTGCGGCAGACGCTGCGGATGCTGATCACCCACTACCCGCCGCGCTTCTTGCTGCACGCGCTGCACCAGACCGCGCGCTCGCGCGCGGCGTCGCGGGCGCTGGGCCCGCTCGTCGCCGCGGCGGCATGGAACCTGCTGCGCCTCCCCGGCACGCTGCGCCGGCGCGCCTGGGTGCAGCGACGGCGCCGAGCCGCGCACGAGGCGCTGTTCGCCAACTGCGTGCTGCTCGAGCTCCACGACCCGCCGGGCCCGCCCGGGCGCCGCGGCCGCCCGGAGGCGCTCGACGCCGCCGCGTGGGTCGACTCCGAGGTGCTGCTCCCGGGCGCCGACTCGGCGCTCGGGCGGCTCGGCGAGGGGTGGCTCCCGGTCGCGCGCCTCGACGGCGAGTCGGTGCGGTGGACGCGCGGCGCGGCGCACGCCGCGCTGAAGGTCGAGCCGGGCGCCGCCGGCCGCGTCAGCGCGACCGTGCGCCTGCCCGCCGGTTGCGATGCGGCAGTCGTGACGCTCGCGTGCAACAGCGCGGAGACGACGGGCCATGTCGAGCACGGCGGCTGGCGGCGGCTGGAAACGGCGGCGAGCGCCGACGGCGGCGGGCTGCTGCACGTGACCGTGCGCGCGGAGCCTGCGCCCGGCGGTCCGCCGCCGCGCTCCCCGCGGCGTGCGGGGTGCGCCGTCCGCGAGCTCCGCTTCCTCCCCGACCGCCCGCCGGCGCGCGCCCTGCCGGAATCGTTCTCGGTGATCATCCCAACGCACAACCGCTGGCCGATCCTCGCCGAGGCGCTCGCGGCGCTGGCGCGCCAGACGCTGCGCGAGTTCGAGGTGGTGGTGGTGGACGACGGATCGACCGACGGCACCTGGGAGGCGCTCGCCGCCTGGCGGCACGCGCACCCGGAGATCGCGCTCAAGGCGGTTCGCCAGCCCAACCTCAAGCCCGGACGCGCCCGCAACCGCGGCCTGCGGGAGGCGGCCGGCGACCTCGTGCTGTTCCTCGGCGACGACATCATCGCGGCGCCCGACCTGCTCGAGCAGCACCTCGCGAAGCACCGCGGGGTCGGCGGGCCGATCGGCGTGCTCGGCTTCACCGACTGGGACCGCACCCGCATGCGGGTGACGCCGTTCCTGGAGTTCGTCAACGTGGACGGGCCGCAGTTCGCCTACGCCCACTTCCGCGACGGCGGCGACATCCCCTTCACCGGGTTCTACACGTCCAACATCTCGCTGCCGCGCCGCGTGCTCGGCGAGGAGCCGTTCCACGCGGCGTTCACCTTCGTCGACTGGGAGGACCTCGAGCTCGGGTACCGGCTGAGCCTGCGCGGTCTCCGCCTCATCTACCACGCCGCGGCGCGCGCGGCGCACTTCCACCCGCTCGGGGTGCGCCAGTTCTACCGCCGCCAGGAGCACATCGGCCGCACGATCGGCGTGATTCTCGGCCTCCACCCCGAGCTCGCCGACCACCCCGCGATGCCGCCGCTCGCGCCACGCCCGTGGTTCGGCGTGCTGCGCCGCGCGGCGCCAGCGCTCGCGGCGCTGCTCGAGCGCGTCGACGCGCGCGGCATCCGCCTGCCCCCGGCGGTCTACCGCAACCTGCTGCTGTGCGCGTTCTGGTCCGGTCGGGCCGAGGCGGCCGTGCGACCTCCGGCGCCGGGGATGTAGCCGCCTCCGACGGGCAGGCGACCAGCCGGCCGGCGTTCGCCACGGCGTATGGTGTCGCCTTCCCGCGGTCGAGCGGCGAATCGGCGGGCACGAACGGCGAGGGCGGGGTCGCCCCCGCCCTCCGCCGGCATCGCGTGCGAGCGTGCTACCTCTCGCCCATGAAAGGGTAGGCGAAGTGGGTCGGCGGCACGAACGTCTCCTTGATCGCGCGCACCGAGGTCCAGCGCATCAGGTTCCACAGCGAGCCCGCCTTGTCGTTGGTGCCCGAGGCGCGGGCGCCGCCGAACGGCTGCTGCCCCACCACGGCGCCGGTCGGCTTGTCGTTGATGTAGAAGTTGCCGGCGGTGTCGCGCAGCGCGTCGGCGATCTTCAGGACTGCGGCGCGGTCCTGGGCGAAGACGGCGCCGGTGAGGCCGTACGGCGAGCCGCCGTCGCACAGCGCGAGCGCCTCGTCGAGCGCGGCGTCGTCGTAGACGAACAGCGTCAGCACCGGTCCGAAGATCTCCTCCCGCATCAGCCTGAAGTGCGGGTTCGTGGTCAGCACGACGGTCGGCTCGATGAAGTAGCCGACGCGGTCGTCGCAGCCGCCGCCCCAGAGGATCTCCGCCTCGCTCGACGCCTTCGCGTAATCGATGTACTCCTTGATGGAGCCGAAGGCCCCGCGGTCGATCACCGCGCCCATGAAGTTGGTGAAATCCTCCACGTCGCCCATCTTCACTTCCGCGAGCTGCGCCAGCATCGCGTCCTTCACCCGCGGCCAGAGTGAGCGAGGGATGTAGGCGCGCGAGGCGGCCGAGCACTTCTGTCCCTGGTACTCGAAGGCGCCGCGGACCAGCGCGGTGGCCACCGCGTCGACCTGCGCCGAGGCGTGCACGAACACGAAGTCCTTGCCACCGGTCTCGCCGACGATGCGCGGGTACCCCTTGTAGGTGGCGATGTTGGCGCCGATCGTCTTCCACATCGCGTGGAACACCGAGGTGGAGCCGGTGAAGTGGATGCCGGCGAACTCGGGCGAGGCCAGCACCGGGTCGCCCACCTCGCCGCCCGAGCCGACGACGAGGTTGATCACGCCCGGCGGCAGGCCCGCCGCCATCAGGAGCTTCATGTTGAAGTACGCCGGGTAGACGCCGGTCGAGGCCGGCTTCCACAGCACCGTGTTGCCCATCAACGCCGGCGAGGTCGGCAGGTTGGCGCCGATCGAGGTGAAGTTGAACGGCGTCACGGCGAACACGAACCCCTCGAGGGCGCGGTACTCGGCGCGGTTCCACATCCCCGGCGACGAGATCGGCTGGTTCTCGTAGATGCACTGCGCGAAGTACGGGTTGAAGCGCCAGAAGTCGATCACCTCGCACGCGGAGTCGATCTCGGCCTGGAAGATCGTCTTCGACTGGCCGAGCATCGTCGCGGCGTTGAGCGTGTCGCGCCACGGTCCGGCGAGCAGGTCCGCTGCCTTGAGCATGATGGCGGCGCGGTCGTACCACGGCATCCGCGACCAGGTGCCGTGGGCATCGCGGGCGGCCGCGATCGCGCGCTCGACCTCGGCCTTGCCGGCCTTGTGGTAGCGGGCGAGTACGTGTCCGTGGTCGTGCGGGATCAGGCAGACGCCCATCCGTCCGGTGCGCACCTCCTCGCCGCCGATGATCAGCGGGATCTCGATCTCCTGCGCCTTCATCTCGGCGAGTTTCGCTTTGATCGCCTTCTTTTCCGGCGAGCCCGGCCCGTAGGCGCGGACCGGCTCGTTGACCGGCTGCGGTACGCGGAAGACTCCGTTCATCCCACCCTCCCGATCGCCGCGGACGCTTGTGAAGCGGCGCGCAAGCCGCGGCCGGAGGAGGATACGTGCCCGCCGCGCGGCGGTCAACCGCCGCCGCCGCGCCGGCCAAGCTGCCGGTCCGTCGTATGATGCGCAGCGTGAGCGCGCGCCCCGAAAGGAGTCCCGCCGGCGCCGCCGGGGACGGCGGGACCCCCGCCGTCTCGGTGGTCGTGGTCTCCTACCAGGGGCGGGCGCACCTCGAGCGCTGCCTGCCGGCGCTGGCGCTGACCTCCGGCGTCGCCTTCGAGACGATCCTGGTCGACAACGCATCGCGCGACGGGAGCGCCGCCTGGGCTCGCGAGGCCTTCCCCGACGTTCGCGTCATCGCGCTGCCGCGCAACATCGGGTTCGGCGCCGCCAACCGGCGCGGCGCCGAGGCGGCGCGGGCGCCGCTGCTGGCGCTGCTCAACAGCGACACCGTCGTCGACCCCGGCTGGCTCGCCGAGCTGGTCCGCACCCTCACGGGCGACCCGTCGATCGGCGCCGCCTGCTCGACGCTGCTGCTGCTCGACCGCCCCGACCTCGTCAACGCGCGCGGCGGCGGGATGACGCGCCTCGGCTACGGCTTCGACCGCGACTACCTGCACCCGGCCGCGCCGTCGCCGCTCGGCCCCGAGCCGGAGGTGCGCGAGGTGCTTTTTCCCACCGCCGCGGCGATGCTGATGCGGCGCGAGGAGTTCCTCGCGATGGGCGGGTTCGACCCGGCGTTCTTCATGTACCACGAGGACGTCGACCTCGGCTGGCGCCTGTGGATCGCCGGGCGCCGCGTGGTGGTCTGCCGCGACTCGCTGGTGCGCCACGCCCACGGCGGCACCGCCCGCGCGGCCCGCGGCGACCGCTTCAAGGACCGCGCCGGCGCTCGCCACGTGCTGCGCTCGGTCCTCAAGAACCGCGGCGCCCGCGAGCTCGCACCGGCGCTGCGCGGCCTCGTGCGGCTGTGGGCGCGCCACGCCGCGGCCGCTCACGCGGCGGGCGCGGTCGCGTGGAACCTCCTGCATCTTCCGGGAACGCTGCGCGAGCGCCGGCGGGTGCAGCGCGCGCGGGTGCTCTCCGATCGCGAGCTCGCGGCGCGCGGGCTCCTCGAACCGGGCGACGAGGTGCCGGCGAGCCCGGAGCGCCCGCGCCCCGGCGCCGGCGGCGACGCGCTGGCACTCATCCGGTCCGGCGAGATGCGGCCCGGCTGCCACGCCGCGCTCGGGCGCCTCGGCCCCGGCTGGCTGGCGCGCGAGCGCGCCGGCGGGGGCTGGCTGCGGCGCACCTGCGGACACGCGCGCTGCACGCTGCAGGTCGCGCCGGCCGCGCGCGGCACC
Source organism: uncultured Thermoanaerobaculia bacterium (assembly GCA_964594125.1). Taxonomy (GTDB): domain Bacteria; phylum Acidobacteriota; class Thermoanaerobaculia; order Thermoanaerobaculales; family Thermoanaerobaculaceae; genus CAVRZJ01. Next base: position 19,744 of record CAZQLL010000010.1, read on the forward strand.
CTGTCGGTGACGGCGGCGCTCCCCGGCACGGCGCCGGCCGAGGTCGCGGTGACCTGCAACGCCGCCGCGGTGCGCGCGTCGCTTTCCCCGGGGACGTGGCAGGAGCTCGTGCTGCCGGCGGCCGCGGACGCGGCCGGCCGCCTCGCGGTTGCCATCGCGTCGCCGCCGGGCTGCGCCGTGCGCGCGGTGCGGTTCTCCCCCGACGAGCCGCCGGCGCCGCCGGCGTATGCGTCGGTGTCGGTGATCGTCCCGACGTTCAACCGCTGGCCGCTGCTGCGGGAGTCGCTCGCCGCTCTCGCCGACCAGCGCTGCCGCGACTTCGAGGTGATCGTCGTCGACGACGGATCGACAGACGGCACCTGGGAGCGGCTGGGCGAGTGGGCGCGGGAGAACGCGGAGCGGCTCCGCCTCGTACCGCTCCGGCAGGCTAACCTCAAGCCGGGGCGGGCCCGCAACCTCGGCCTGCGGCACGCGGCCGGCGACCTCGTGCTGTTCATCGGCGACGACATCGTCGCAGGGCCCGACCTGGTCGGCGAGCACTTGGCCGCGCACAACGCCGCCGGCGCGGAGATCGCCGTGGTCGGCTTCACCGACTGGCACCGCGAGCGGGTGAAGGTGACGCCGCTGCTCGAGCTCGTCAACCGCGAGGGGCAGCAGTTCTCCTACGGGCGCTTCACCCCCGGCGAAGATCTGTACTTCACGTGCCTGTACACCTCGAACGTGTCGCTGCCTCGCCGGATCCTCGGGGACGACCCGTTCCACCCGGCGTTCACCTTCGTCGACTGGGAGGACGTCGAGCTCGGCTACCGCCTCTCAATGCGCGGGCTCCGCATCGTCTACCACCCTGCGGCGGCGGCGCGGCACGCCCACCCGATGACGATGGCGTCCTTCTGCCGCCGCCAGGAGCACGTCGGGCGCACCCTCGATGTCCTCCTCGCCCTCCACCCCGAGCTGGCCGCCGACGACGCCATGCCGCCGGCCGCTCCGGCGTGGTGGTTCCCCCTCGCCGACCTGCCGGTGCGCGCGCTCGTGCCGGCGCTTTCGCTGCTGGACCGGCTCGGTGTCGCGCTGCCCCGCCGCATTCTCGACCTCGTGCTCCTCACGTCGTACTTCCGCGGCCGCGCGCAGGGGTTCTCCGCCGCCGGCCGCAGGGCGGGCGGGTGATCGGCGAGGCGCTGACCGCGGCGCGCAGAGGCGCGGGCCATCGCGGCAGCGTCCGCCGCCTTGCCGCCAAGCTCGTCCGCGCCTGGCGGCGGCGAGGCGGCGCTCCGGCGTACCGGGAGCGGCTCGCGGCCGGTGGCCTGCTCGCCGTCCCGGACGCACCGCCGGCGGATGTCCTGTTCACGGTCGCCGTCCCGGTGTATCGGGTCGCCGAGGAGCACCTGCGCGCCGCCATTGCCTCCGTGATGGCGCAGACCCACCCGGGCTGGCACCTCGTCCTCGTCGACGACGCCTCGCCCGACCCCCACGTGGGCCGGGTGCTGGCCACGGCGGCGCGCGACGACGCGCGGGTGACCGTCGTGCGGCGCACCGCCAACGGCGGCATCGCGGCCGCGAGCGACGCCGCGCTGCCGGCGGCGCGCGGCGAGTTCGTCGCGTTCCTCGACCACGATGACGTCCTCCATCCGCGCGCCCTCGAGGTGGCCGCGCGGACGCTCGCGCGCCGCCCGGACGCCGACTGGCTGTTCTCGGACGAGGACAAGCTCGACGGACGCGGCCGGCACGCCGAGCCGTGCCTCAAGCCGGGGTGGTCGCGCCACCTCCTGCTCGCCTTCAACTATGTCGCCCACCTGCGCATCGTGCGCCGCGCGCTGCTCGCGCGGCTCGGAGGCCACCGCGCCGGCCTCGAGGGGGCGCAGGACTACGACCTGGCGCTGCGGGCGCTCGCCGCGGGCGCCCGCTTCGTGCACGTCCCCGGCGTGCTCTACCACTGGCGCGCCGTGGCGGGCTCGATGGCGCGCCTGGCGCAGGACAAGCCGCTGGCGCACGCGCGCGCCGTGGCGGCGCTCGCCGAGCACGCTCGCGGCTGGTCCCGCGGCGGCGCCGTCGCGGCCGCCGTGATGCTCGCTCCCGCGAGCATGTTCCGCCTGCGGCGCGCCGCCGACGCCGCCCTGCGCGTCGGGGCGATCGCGGGCGGCGCGCTCGCCGGCGCCGTGGAGGCGGCGCGGCGGGCCGACGCCGACGTCGTCGCCGCTCCGCCGCAGGGAGGATGGCCCCCCGGCGCCTTGGAGGAGCTGCTCGCGCTGCTCCAGGTCCCGGATACGGCCGTCGCGGCGGCCCGCCGCGTCGCGCGCGGCAGGGTGGCGTTCAGCGGCTGGGCGGTCGAGACCCCTGCGGGCGCGTTCGACCCCTGGTCGGGCCTTGCGGCCGACGACCCCGGCTACCTCAACCTGGCGCGGGTCCCCGGTCCGCGGGCGCTGCCCGGCCAGTGCGGATGGGCCGCATGGCGCGACCAGCTCGTGGCGGCCTGGGATGCCGCGCCCGATGCTCCCGACCCGTGGCGGCTGGCGGTCGGAGCGGCGCGCCTCGGCCTCGAGACGGTCGTGTCTCCGGATGCCTCGGTGCGGCATGCACCCGAGCCGCCGCCTCCGCCGCCCCCGGACGGGCTCCCGCTCTACCGCACCCGCTGGGCGGCGGAGCTCGGGCTCCTCTAGGCGACGCTCTCCCTCCCCCGCCTGCCTCTCTCGGCGCGGGCTGGCGCCCGCAACCGACCCACGCGCCAGCCCGCGCTGCCGATCCGTTGGAGGGGAGGTCTCGCGACCTCTCCTGAACCGCCGGAGGGAAGCCGGCGCCTAGGCCCACCGCGGATGCGGTCATTCCCGGCCGCCGGGGCGCTGCCGCTCTCGCGGAACTGCGCGCGCGCCACGACCTCCCCATGGAGTAGATCAGCGCGGGCTCACCCCTCTCCCCGAAAGCCTACAATGCCGGCGGAGGTTTCATGAGCGAAGGCAAGATCAAGATCGTCGTCGGCGACCAGTTGGCGCTCGGCACCTACGCCAACTTCGCGTCGATCGTCCACAACTTCGCGGAGTTCATCATCGACTTCGGCCGCATCGTGCCGGGCCGCGAGGACGTCCAGGTGGTCTCACGCGTGGTGATGACGCCGGTGCACGCCAAGCAGCTCCTGCGCGCGCTCGGCGAGAACATCGCGATCTACGAGCGCACCTTCGGCGAGATCCCGCACGGGCCGGCGCCGGCGGCGCCGGGCGCCCCCACGATGTAGGCCGGTCAGGAGGTGGCGGCGATCCAGCCGCCGCCGAGCACGCGGTCGCCGTCGTAGAACACCGCCGCCTGGCCGGGCGCCGGCGACGCCACGGGCGCCCGGAACGACACGGTCGCGCCGCCGTCCTCGCCGAGCGTGACGGCGGCCGCCGCCGCAAGGTGCCGCGAGCGCACCTGCACGGCGGCGGCGAAGCTCCGCGCGCCCGGCTCGCCCAGCCAGTTCACGCCGCGCAGGCGCAGCTCCGTCTTGAGCGTCTCCTCCGCTCCTCCCACCGCAACGCGGTTGCGCGCCGGGTCGATCGCGGTGACGTAGAGCCGGCGGGCACCCGGGACGGCGATCCCCCGCCGCTGCCCGACCGTGAAGCGGTGGAACCCCGCGTGTCTCCCGAGCACGGCGCCCGCCGCGTCGACGACCTCCCCGGCGCCCGGCAGGCGGTCGCCGGCGAGCCGCTCCAGCACGTCGACGTACGATCCCCCGGCCGGCACGAAGCACACCTCCTGGCTCTCCGGGCGGCCGGCGTTGGGCAGGCCGAGCTCGGCGGCCAGCCGGCGCACCTCGGTCTTGTCGAAGTCGGCCAGCGGCAGCACCAGACGAGCGAGCTGCGTCTCCGTGAGCTCGAACAGGAAGTACGACTGGTCCTTGTCGCGGTCTGCGGCGCGGCGGAGGTGCGGCCGCCCGTCCGCCGCGCGCTCGACGCGCGCGTAATGCCCCGATGCCAGCGCGTCGGCGCCGAGCATAGGCGCGATCTCCAGTAGGCGCCCGAACTTCACCCGCGAGTTGCAGCGCGCGCAGGGTAGCGGCGTCTCGCCGCCGAGGTAGGACGCGACGAACGGCGAGAGCACCTGCTCGCCGAACGCCGCCTCGAAGTCGAGCACGTAGTGCGGCACCTGCAGCCGGCGGGCGACCTCGCGCGCGCTCTCGACATCGGCCGGCGAGCAGCAGCGCGACACCCCGAGGCCGCGGTGCGAGAGATCGGCGAGCTGCAGCGTCACCGCCACAACGTCGTGACCCTGCCGGGAGAGCAGCGCGGCGGCCACGGCGGAGTCGACGCCGCCCGAGAGCGCGACGAGGATCCTCACGCGGGCGACGCCGGCCTCAACTGCTGTCGCTCATCTCGGTGACGATGAACATCAAGGTCGTGGTGCCGAGGCAGAACTCCTGGTGCGCCTCGATTGGACGGGTGCTCACTCTGATGCCGTCGACGAACGTGCCGTTGGTCGACCCCAAATCGGTGATCGTCGCCGTGTCGCCCTTGATCTCGAGCATCGCATGCCGGCGGGAGACCTCGCTGTCCTGCAGCTGGATATCGCAGTTCACGCCGCGGCCGAGGACGACCCGCGGGCGGGTGACGGGGAAGATCTGGCCGGCGTTGGCGCCGAGAATCACCGCGAGCGAGTACCGCTTGCTCGGGGGCAGCGGCGCGAGCTCGGGCAGCGAGGATTCCTCGAGCTGGGCCCGCCCGACCTTCAGCTCCCTGGTGGTGTCCTCGGGCCTGCGCTCGCCGGCGGCGGGCTGCTGCGCGGTCGCCTCGACCGCCGGCGGCCGCAGCACCTCGAACACGCCGCCGCACCGGGAGCACTTCAGGCGTTTGCTCGCGCTGTCCCCGAAGCGGGACTCCTCATACTGGTAGCGAGCTCCGCAGGTGGGACACGAGACGATCACCTCCTACCCCCTTCTCCACGCCGCAGCCGCCTCCGCCAGCGCGTCGACGAACCCCAGCACGTCCGCCTCTGTGGTCTCCGGGCCGAGCGAGACGCGCAGCGAGCGCCTCGCCGCCTCGCCGCCGAACCCCATCGCCGCGACCGTTGCGCTGCCGCGCCCGGCGCCGGAGCTGCACGCTGTCCCCGAGGATACCGCAAAACCCCGGAGATCGAGAGCCGCCACCATGACGCCGCCGTCCAGCGGCGCCGGCAGTCCGATACACGAGGTGTTGGGCAGACGCGCCGCGCCGGCGCCGTACACCGTCGTTCCCGGCACCTGCGCCAGGACGGCGCGTTCGAGCGCATCGCGCAACGCCGCGGTCCCAGCCCAACGCCCCTGCTCGCGCCTGGCGACGCGCACGGCTGCCGCGAAAGCGGCGATTCCGACCACGTTCTCACTGCCGCCGCGGCGATGGCGCTCCTGCGTCCCCGGCACGAGCGGCTCCAGCGCCCGCGTCGAGACCAGCGCCCCCGTGCCGGCGAGGCCGCCGAGCTTGTGCGCCGACAGCGTCACGACATCGGCGCCGAGCGCACCGACGTCGAGCGCGACCCTGCCGGCCGCCTGCACGGCGTCGCACACGACTGCAGCGCCGCGGGCGCGGGCGAGCGCGGCGGCCTCGCGGACCGGCTGGAGCACCCCGGTTTCGGAGTTGGCGAGCTGCAGGCAGACGGCCGTGGCGCGTCCGGCCGCCAGCAGCGAGGCGAGGTGGTCGAGATCGACCACGCCGTCGCTGCGCACTGCCACGAAGCGCACGGAGGCGCCGCGGCGCTCCGCCTGGGACGCCGCCGCGAGCAACGAGGGGTGCTCGCTCCTCGGCAGCAGGAGCGCGCCGCCTGCAGGCGCCCCGGCGAGGAGGCCGTGGACCGCCGCCGCGTTGGCCTCGCTGCCACCCGAGGTGAACACGATCGCGTCCTGCGGGACGCCCAGCAGCGCCGCGACCTCGAGACGCGCATCCTCGACCACGTCGCGCGCCCGTCTGCCCTCCGCGTGCGCGCTCGCCGGGTTGCCCACGGGCCCGCCGAGCAGCGCCACGACGGCCGCGGCCGCCTCGGGGAGCAGCGGCGCCCCGGCGTTCCAGTCGAGGTAGGTGCGCTCTCCCACGGTTCCGTACGAGGCGGATTCTACCTCCGCCCGCGCAGCCGCCTCGTGGTATGGTGCGATCGTGGCCTTCGCCCCGCCCCACCCATCGGCGGCAGCGTTCCCACGGCGGCTGGCCCTGGCGATCCTGGTCCTCTTCGCCGCATGCCGCCCCCGGGGCGCTGCCGCCGAGAGCCAGACGGAGATCGAGTCCCGGCTTGCGGGAGCCACCGGCGAGGCACGGGTCGAGCTCCTCCTCGAGCTCGCCGAGGCGCACGCGTATCGCGCTCCTGACCGGGTCGTCGCGGCCGCCCAGGCGGCGCTCGATGAGGCGAACGCTCTCGGTCTGGAGCGGCACGCCGCCCGCGCCGTGCTGCTGCGCGCCACGGGCCGCTTCCAGCTCGGCGACCTCGACGCCGCCGAGAGCGACTATCGCCAGGGGCTCGCAGAGGCCGAGAAGCTGGGCGAGGACGTCGTGATCGGAGGCAGTCTCAACGGCATCGCCGCAGTCGCGCTCAAACGCGGGGACCCCGATGCGGCGCTTCCCTACTTCACCCGAGCGATAGCGCACCTCGAGGCCGCCCGCAACGACGAGAAGCTGGCCGGGACGTACAACAACCTGTCGCTCATCTACTACGCCAAGGGCCGCTACGACCAGGCCCTCGATCACATGACCAGCGCCCTGCGCCTGTACGAGGCTTCAGGCAACGCCGCCGGCCAGGGGATCGCGCTCAACGCGATCGGGAACGTCTACAACAAGCTCGGGGATCGCGGCAGGGCGCGCGAGCACTTCGAACGCGCCCTGGCGATCGCCGAGCGCACGGGCCACAAGCAGCTCATGGCGGGCTGCCTGGTGAACCTCGGCGAGATCCACGCCGCGCTCGCCGAATGGGACGCCGCGCTTGCCAAGCTCAATCGCGCCCTCGCCGTGGCCAGGGAGCTGGCGAGCAAGGACTACATCTCGGTCTGCCTGAACAACATCGGCGACGTGCTGCGCGAGAAGGGGCACGCCGGGGAGGCGCTGCGCTTCTACCTCGAGTCGCTGCGCCTGTTCGAGGCGATGGACGCGCGCCCGCGCCTCGTGGTCTCGTATCTGAACATCGGCAAGCTCTACCGCACGACCGGCGACGACGCCACGGCGGAGGGCTACCTCCTCAAGTCGTTCGATCTGGCGCGCGCGGTCGGCGAGACCGGCCTGCAGAAGGACGCGGCCGAAGCGCTCGCCGCCCTTTACGAGGCGCGCGGCGACTTTCGGCGCGCGTACACGTTTCAAGCCTCGTTCAACCAGCTCAAGGAGCAGCTCTTCTCCCGGGAGAACCTCGAGAGGATCACCACGCTGCAGTCGCGCATCGACGCCGAGAAGCAGCAGCGCTCGCTCGACCTGCTGCGCAAGGAGCGCGAGATCCAAGAGCTCGAGGTGAAGCGGCAGCGCCTGTGGATCGGCCTGATCGCGCTTGCTCTGGTGGCAGCGGCCGGGATCGCCGCCATCCTCTTCCAGCGTAACCGCGAGAAGGCGCGGCTCAACGCCGAGCTGGCCAGCGCCTATGCGCGCGCCTCCGAGCTCGCCAGCCACGACCCGCTCACCGGCCTCCTCAACCGCCGCGCGGCGCTCGCCCGCATCGAGGAAGAGGCCGCTCGCAGCGCCCGCAGCGGCCGCCCGTTCGGCATCGTGATGGCCGATATCGACGATTTCAAGCTGGTCAACGACCGCCTCGGGCACGCCGCCGGCGACGCAGTGCTGCGCGAGGTGGCCGCACTCCTTCGCTCGACGGTGCGCGCGCAGGACACTGTCGCCCGCTGGGGCGGCGAGGAGTTCCTGCTCGCCCTGCCGGAAACCTCGATCGAGGGCGCGGCGGCCGTCGCCGAAAAGCTGCGGGCCGGTGTCGCGGCCCTGCGGGTGGCGCACGCGGGCGGCGAGGCGGCGTGCACCGTCACCCTCGGCGTCAGCGCCTGCGCCGCGCCCGACCGGCTGGCTGGGGCCGTGCGCGCCGCCGACGAGGCGCTCTACGCCGGGAAGCGCGGCGGCAAGAACGCCGTCGTCCTTGCCACGGCGTGACGCCTCGCGCGAGCGCGGGCTACGCCGCCGAGGTCCGGCGCAGGATCCACAGCCCCGCGACCGCGACGAGCGCGAGGAACGCCGCGAGCCCGGCCAGGCCGAGGGTCGGGATCGGCACCTTGACCTGGAACGCGGTCGGGTCGCTGGCGCCGCCCACCGCCGGATCGTCGGTCGGGCGGTTCGACTCGTTCGTGCCCTGGCCGTCGGCGTCGCAGTGCACCGTGCCCTGGTTCGACACGGTCAGGCCGTCGGTGCCGAAGTTGATCTGGCAGTCGACGAGCAGCGTCACGGCGCCGTTGCCCGGCACCACGCCGTTCCACGACACCGTGTTCCCCACCGTGGAGATCGTGCCGGCGGTCGCCGACGAGCCCGTGATCGTGAGCTGCGGAGGAATGACGTCGGTGAACTCGTCGCCGGCGTTGTCGAACTGGTCCCACTGCGAGGCGTTCGTAAGCACGATGGTGTAGGTCAGCGGCGCCCCCGGGTAGAGGTTGCCGAGCCCCCACGGCGAGGAGAGCGACTTTGTCGCATGGACGTCGGCCGGCGAACGGACCGCGGTCGAGACGATCGGCGACGCGTTGTTGAGAGCGTTTGCGTCGTTGTCTCCGGTGACCGTGGCCGAGTTCGTGATCGTCCCGATGATGTTCGGGGCGGTGACCGACACCGTGAACTGCGCCGAGTCGCCGCCTGGCAGGCTCGCGAGGGAGCAGGTCAGAAGGCCGGGGGAGCCGACGGCCGGCGTCACGCAGCTCCATCCGGGGGCGGAGACCGCCTGGAACGGGCTGGTGAGCGTGTCGGTGACCGTGATGCCGACCGCCAGCGTATCGTCGTTGTTGGTCACCGTCACGACGTACCCCACCGCCTGCCCGGCGTTCACCGGATCGACGGTGTCCACCTTGCCGATGGTGATGTCCGGATCGGGACCCGTCTGGTACGCCTCGAAGTAGATCTCGAGGCCGCCGTTCTCGGCCAGGCCCGGCGGCGCGACGGCCGAGGTCCACCCCGAGAAGGCCCACCCGCCCGCCGTGGCGTTGCCGTTGTAGTCGCCGTACTTCGGACAGCCGCCGTCGGTCTGACAGGTGTAGCCGGGGTTGCAGTCGCCGTCGGAGAAGTCGCAGCGCTGGTCGAATGGATCGATGACGCCGGAGCCGTCCTTGCAGAAGCCGGCGAGCTGCGGCTGGTTCGCGCACTGCTCGGCATCGGCCACCGCCCGCGTGCCGCACGGCCAGCCGGAGTCGCACTGCGGATCCTGGTTGATCTGGAGCGCCGTCTCGACACCGACCGCCAGCGTGGACGCGTCGACCGAGTTGCGATAGAAGTCGGTCTGATCGCTGGTCCCCGCGACGAGCGCAGCGCGGCGGTCGTACCAGGTGATGTGCACGACGCCGCCGTTGACGCTCACCCACGGCATGAAGCGGCGCGCGGCGGCAGCGCCGCCGTTGACGGTCACCGGCGCGCTCCACGTGAGGCCGCCGTCGGTGGAACGCCGCAGCAGGATGTCCTCTCCCGAGCCGTTGCCGCTCGCATAGACGAGGAACACCCGCGACGCGTTGTTCTCGTCGACCGCCAGCATGGGCGAGGCCAGCACGTTGCCGTCGTTGCAGCGGTCGAGGCCCTCCACTGGGCAGACAACCGGCGTGTATGCGGTCGCCGTCACCGGGAAGAAAGCCTGCTGTACGAGCCCGTTGGCGCACGAGCTGAACTTGTTGACGCGGATGTTCAGATTCTGTCCGTAGACGACGTAGACAAAGCCGTCGGGGCCGACGGCGATCCTGGGCACGTCGCCGGGGTTCTCGACGGTCAGCGGCGCCGTCCAGTTCACCCCACCGTCCTGCGAGCAGACGATGGTGGGGAGCTCGCCGACGGTGAAGTTGCGCCACACGGAGTACACCTGATCGCCGCTGCCCCCGGGGTTCACCCGATCGGCCGCGATGTGCTCCTGATCGGGAAAGCAGGCGTTCGCGTCGGGCGGCTGCGGGCACGTCACGGCGTGCGAGAACACGGTAAACGTCTGGCCCCGGTTCGTCGACCGCGCGACGCCGGTCGAGCACCCGTACAACGGCGTGCCGCCGCACGGCGTGTTGGCGGAAATCCCCGCATAGTAGAACGTGCCGCTCTCACCCACGGCCAGCGAGGGATCGCCGAAGTTGGCGAACGGCATCCCCGAGCTGAAGGGGAACGTCTGGCCGCCGTCGTTCGAGGTCCGCGTGGCGTTCTGCCGCGCCACGACCACGTCCTGGCCGTCGTCCGACGCGGTGATCTCGATCTCTCCCGTGCCGCCCATCACGCGCAGCGCGGCGCCGGCCGCGAGGGTATGGACGCGCGGCGCGGCGGCGCTCGCGGCGCCCGGCGGCGCCGGCGTCGCCTTGAAGAGGGAGAAGTCGCGGCGCGGAGCGGCCCGCAGCGTCTCCACCTCCTGCTCCGCCCGCGCCGGATCGCCGGGCGAGACCACCGCCGTGCCACGCCCGATCGCCGCCGCCTGCTCCAGCACCTCGGGCGGCGACGCCGGTGGGAAGAGCCCTTCGTAGCGGATCACCACGTTGCCGGCCGCGATCGCAGTCGTGGTCACGAGCGCCCGCCCCGCATCCGGCTGGCCGGGGACCGGACGGCCCCGCCGCGGGAGGAACCCCAGGTGGGTGCGCTCCAGCGCCGGCCACCCGGCGATCGTGGTGAACGTCGGCGCGGTGGCGACCTCCGAGGCGATCTCCGCGAGCCGGGAGACCGCGCGGGCATGGTCGGCCAGGGTCTCCTGCGAGACCGTCACCCGCGGCGTCCAGGTGCTGATGACGCCGAGCGCGTCGCCCTGCGGCACCCGGTACTCGTGCAGCCGTTCCTGAGGCAGCGCCACGAGGTCGATCGTGTTGCTCGCGAATCGCGGCGCAACCGACCAGCCCTGCGGCACGGCCACGGAGAAGTGCTCGTCGAACACCTCCATGCGGCGCTGGCCTTCCGGCGCCGCCGCGAAGCTCGCCTGAGCCACCGCCGCGAGGAACGCGACCATGATCGAACACCTGGAAGCCACTGGTCGATCGCAGGACATCTCTCCCCCCTTTCCGCTCTCGTCGAGCTGCCCCGTGCGCCAGCTTCGCGCGGGCGACGATCCACGGAGACGCTCCCCGCCGGCAGGTGCGAACGCGAGCTCGTACCGCTGATGCTCCTGTGATTCTACTAGATTCGGCCGCGTGGGCAGTAATCCCCGTCACAGCCGGCATGACTGCGGATGCACGCCGCCGGGGCTGACCCCGGAGCGACCCCGCCACAATGGCCGCCGGCGGCGCGGCCGGAACCGGGCTCCGTGCTAGCATCGCCGCCATGAGCGCGCCGGCGAGGACGGGAGAGCGACAGCGGCGGGGCGCCGCCCCGGCGCAGCCGCCCGCGGCGGCCGCACCGGCCGCCACCGGGCTGCACATGCCGGCGAGCCCCGCCGCCGAGCGCGCCGTGCTCGGCGCCATCCTCCAGGATGCCAACTGCTTCTACCGCATCGTCGAGATCGTCGACGCATCCGATTTCTTCTCGGACGCCAACCGCGTCGTGTTCACGGCGTTCGCCGAGCTCGCCTCGGCGGGCAGCGACATCGACCTGCTCACGGTCACCGACCGCCTGCAGCGCGACGGCGCGCTCGACGCCGCCGGCGGCGTGAGCTACGTCGCAGGGCTGGCCGACGAGCTTCCCGACCCCTCCAACGTCGAGCACTACGCGCGCATCGTCCGCGAGCGCTCGGTGAAGCGCCAGCTCCTGCGCATCTCGCAGCAGCTCATGGCGTCGAGCGCCCGCGAGGAGGGCGACGCCCTCGAGGTGCTGGACGCCGCCGAGGCGCAGATCCTGCAGATCGCCGAGCGGGCGATGCGCGGCACCCTGAGAAAGGTCGGCGAGCTCGCCCGCGAGGAGGTCGAGCATATCCAGCGGGTGTCGAAGTCGGCGGCGCCGTTCACCGGTGTCGAGACCGGTTTCTACCGCTTCGACGAGCTCACGTCGGGGCTGCAGAAGCAGGACCTGATCGTGCTCGCTGCCCGCCCCGGCGTCGGCAAGACGGCGATGGCGCTCAACATCGCCGCCAACTGCGCGGTCCGCCACAAGCTCAACGTCGCGATCTTCTCGCTCGAAATGTCGGCCGTGTCGCTGGTCCGCCGCCTGCTCGCCGCCGAGGCGCGCATCAACCTGCGCCGGCTGGCGCGCGGACTGCTGTCGCGCAGCGCCGAGCGCGGCGGCCGCGGCGAGGCCTCGGACTGGCAGCGCCTCGTCGAGGCATCCGACCACCTCGCCGATGCGCCGCTGTGGATCGACGACACCGCCGGGCTGTCGGTGCTCGAGCTGCGCGGCAAGGCGCGGCGGTTGGCGATGGAGCACGGCCTTGACCTGGTGATCGTCGACTACCTGCAGCTCATGTCGTCGGGCGCCCGCTTCGAGAACCGCACCCAGGAGGTGTCGGCGATCTCGCGCGGTCTGAAGGCGGTGGCCAAGCAGCTCAACGTGCCGCTGATCGCCGTCTCCCAGCTCTCGCGCAGCCCCGAGCGCCGCGGCGCCGACTCGCGCCCGCAGCTCTCCGACCTGCGCGAGTCCGGCTCGATCGAGCAGGACGCCGACGTGGTGGTGTTCATCAGCCGCAGGAACCCGGCGCTGCGCGGCCCCGGCGACGGCGGCGAGGAGGAGGAGGATCAGGGTCTCGCCGAGGTGATCATCGCGAAGCAGCGCAACGGCCCCACCGACCTGTTCAAGCTGCTCTACCAGGACGAGTACACCCGCTTCGAGAACCCGGAGCTGGCGCAGCGATGAGCGCCGCGGCGATCCCCGGGCGCCGCTGGCAGCGGTCGCTCAAGCTGGTCGGGGCCGCGAGCCTCCGCCAGCTCGAGGAGGTCGGCAGGTTCTTCTACGTCCTGCACTACACGCTGTACTGGTCGGTGCGCCGCCCGTTCGACCTGCGCGAGTGGGTGCGGCAGATGGTGCGCGTCGGCGTCGACTCGCTGCCGGTGGTGGGGCTGACGGCGATGTTCACGGGGATGGTGATGGCGCTGCAGACCTACCGCGGCTTCGAACGTTTCCACGCGGAGAGCTTCGTAGCCTCGGTGGTCTCGCTGTCGCTCACCCGCGAGCTCGCGCCGGTGCTGTCGGCGCTGATGATCGCCGGGCGCATCGGCTCGTCGCTGGCCGCCGAGCTCGGCACCATGCGGGTGACCGAGCAGATCGACGCGCTCTACGCGATGGCGACCGAGCCGATCCAGTACCTGGTGGTGCCGCGGGTGGCGGCGACGACGCTGATGCTCCCGCCGCTGGTCGCGTGCGCAGGCGGCATCGGGATCTTCGGCGGCTACCTTGTGGCGGTCGGCCTGATGGGCGCCAACCCGGTGGTCTACTGGGAGAAGACCTTCCAGTTCCTCGACCTCAACGACGTCTTCTCCGGCCTCATCAAGGCGGCCGTGTTCGGCCTCATCCTGTCGGTGACCGGCTGCGCCAAGGGGTTCTTCACGACCGGCGGGGCGGAGGGCGTCGGGCGCGCGACCACCCAGGCGGTGGTGATGAGCTCGCTGGTGATCCTGCTCTCCGACTTCTTCCTCACCAAGATCCTGTTCTGACGCGCGACGATGGCCAGCTCCGCCCCCACCACGCACTCAGACGGCGCCTTGCGGGCGGCCTCCCAGCCTCCGAAGATCGCCGTCATCGACCTGTGGAAATCGTTCTCCGGCAGGGAGGTGCTGCGCGGCGTCGGGCTCGAGGTGGAAGCCGGCGAGTCGCTCGTCATCGTCGGCGGCTCCGGCGCCGGGAAGAGCGTGCTGCTCAAGCACCTGATCGGCCTCATCCAGCCGGAGCGCGGGCACATCGTGGTCGACGGCGAGGACCTCGCCCGCGCCGATCACGCGCAGGCGCTGGCGATCCGGCGCAAGTTCGGGATGTCCTTCCAGGAGGGGGCGCTGTTCGACTCGATGAGCGTCTTCGAGAACATCGCGTTCCCGCTGCGCCGCCACTTCCGGCATGACGAGCGGCGGATCGCCGAGCGCGTGCGGGAGTGCCTCGCCCTCGTCCGTCTCGATGGGGTGGGGGCCAAGGCGCCCAGCGAGCTCTCCGGAGGCATGCGCCGCCGCGTCGGGTTCGCCCGCGCGATCGCGCACGAGCCCGAGATCCTGCTGTTCGACGAGCCCAACACCGGCCTCGACCCGATCACCTCAGCGGTCATCGACCGTGTGATCATCGATTTGAAGGAGCGCCTGCCGGTGACGATGGTGACCATCACGCACGACATGAAGTCGGCGTTCCGCATCGCCGACCGCATCGCGATGCTGCGCGACGGCCGCATCGTCGCAGCCGGCACGCCTGCCGAGTTCCGCGCCAGCCCCGACCCGTACGTACAGAGCTTCCTCGCTGGCGAACCGCTCGAGGAGGAGCCGTGAGCCCAACCGCCCGCGTCGGTCTGTTCATGATGCTGGCCCTCGCCGTGCTCGGCGTGTTCATCGTCAAGATCGAGGAGATCCCGGTCGGCAGCAAGGGAGGGCGCCGGCGCGTGCAGGCCGTGTTCCCCTCGGTCGCCGGCCTTGACGAGAAGAGCCCGGTGCGCATCGCCGGCGTCCGCGTCGGCATCGTCGAGAAGATCGCCCTCGACGGCGACCGTGCCCTCGTCACGCTCGCCCTCGACCCCGAGGTAGGGCTCCATCACGGCGCCCGCGCCGAGGTGACCAGCCTCGGCATGCTGGGCGACAAGTACGTCGAGCTCTACCCCGGTCCGCTCGACGGCCCGGCGCTCCCCCCGGGGACGGTGCTGAGCGGCACGAGCCCGCTCGCCTTCGACCAGGTGCTCCGGACCGCCAACGACGTCGGCAGCGACATCCAGGCCGTGACCGCCTCGCTGCGGCGCGCGCTCGGGGGCGACGAGGGGCAGCGCCGGCTCGAAGAGATCCTCGAGAACATCCGGACGCTCACCGCCGACACCCGCGCGCTGGTCGCCGCCAACCGCACCGACGTCGACGCCACGATCGCCAACTTCCGCGCGTTCTCCGAGACGCTCAAGACCGAGCTGCCGAAGCTCGCGGAGAAGATGAATGCGCTCGCCGACCGCGTCGACTCCGTGGTCGCCGAGAACCGCGGCAACCTCACCGAGTCGCTGGAGAACATCAAGGACCTCTCAGGCCGGCTGCGCGTCTCCGCCGACAACCTCAACCAGATCACCGGCAAGATCGCGCGCGGCGAGGGGTCGATCGGCAAGCTGGTCAACGACGAGGAGACGGTGACCAACCTCAACGCGACGCTCAAGTCGGTCGAGGCCGGGGTCGCCAGCCTGAAGAACACCATCGGGCGCGCCGAGCGCTGGCAGCTCTCCCTCAACCTCCGCTCGGAGATGCTCCCCGGCCTGGAGGAGAACAACAACTCGCGATCGGCGATGGGGTTCGACCTCCAGACCCACCCGCAGCGCTTCTTCCGCCTCGAGTTCGTCGACTCGCCGTTCGGGCGGCTGAAGACCACCACGGAGAAGACGACGGTGATCTTCCCCGACGGCCATCAGGAGACGACGATCACCGAGGAGGAGCGGGTCACCGACTCGGCGACGGTCAACGCCCAGATCGGCTACTTCCTGCCGAAGGGGTTCACCGTGCGGGCGGGCGTCTTCGAGTCCACGGGCGGCGTCGGCATCGACAAGAGCCTCCTGAAGGAGCGCCTGCGCCTGTCGCTGGAGGTCTACGACTTCAACCGCGACAGCAACCCGCCCCACTTCCGCCTCGAAGGCCGCTACTTCGCGACGAAGAACGTGTTCGCGTTCGCCGGCTGGGACGACCCCGGGTGGTCGGAGCGCTCCAGCGTGCTGTTCGGCGCCGGCGTGACGTGGGGCGACGAGGACGTGAAATACCTCATGGGCACGGCGGGCGCCCTGGGGCGCTGAGCGTGGCCCGCGACGCCGCCGCCTTCGAGTGCACCGCCTGCGGCCAGCCGTCCGGCAAGTGGATGGGCCGCTGCCCGGCGTGCGGCGGCTGGAACACGCTCGAGGCGGTGCCCGACCGCCGGCCGCTCGCGGCGCGCGCCGACGCCGCGGCGCCGACGCCGATCACCGCGGCCGAGCTGCACGAGCCGCCGCGCTGGCCGAGCGGCATGCCGGGACTCGACCGCGTGCTCGGCGGCGGCCTGGTCGCCGGCTCGGTGGTGCTGCTGGCCGGCGAGCCGGGTGTCGGCAAGTCGACGCTGTTGCTGCAGGTCGCCGCACTGTGCGCGGCGACGGATCCGGTGCTCTACGTGTCCGCGGAGGAGTCGAACCGCCAGGTGGCGCTGCGCGCCGCCCGCCTCGGCTGCCTGCACGACGGCATCGTGCTGCTCGCCGAGCCCGAGGTCGAGTCGGCGGTCGCCGCCGCCCGCCGCCTGCGGCCCCGCCTGGTGATCGCCGACTCCGTGCAGACGATGGTCTCGGACCGCGTGCCGGCCGTGGCCGGCAGCGTCACCCAGGTGCGCGAGGTCGCGGCGCAGCTCGTCGCCCTCGCCAAGCGCGACGGCCCGACGGTGGTGCTGGTCGGGCACGTGACCAAGGACGGGACGATCGCCGGTCCGAAGTCGCTCGAGCACCTGGTCGACGTCCTGCTCGAGTTCTCCGGCGCGGCGGCGCTCCCCTACCGCGGCGTGCGGGCCACCAAGAACCGCTTCGGCCCCGCGATGGAGCTGGCGCTGTTCCGCATGAGCGACACCGGCCTGCAGGAGGTCGCCAACCCCTCGGCGGCGCTGCTCTCCGACCGCCGGCTCGGCGCCCCGGGCTCGGCGGTGGCGGCGGTGATCGAGGGGACCACGCCGCTGCTCGTCGAGGTGCAGGCCCTGGTCTCGCGCTCGACCCTGGTCAACCCGCGGCGCATCGCCCAGGGCGTCGATCCCGGCCGCCTCGCGCTGCTGATCGCCGTGCTCGAGCGGCGCGCCGGCCTCCGGCTCGCCGACCGTGACGTTTTCGTGAACATCGTGGGCGGCGTCGCGGTCGACGAGCCGGCGCTCGACCTCGCGGTGGCGGCGGCGATCGTCTCGGCGGCGCACGACGTCGCCCTCCCCGCCGACCTCGTGCTGCTCGGCGAGATCGGGCTGCTCGGCGAGGTGCGCGGCGTCGGCCGCACCGAGGAGCGGCTGCGCGAGGCCGCGGCGCTGGGGTTCGCCCGCTGCGCCCTCGCCGAGGGCGCGGCCGGCCTCCCCGCCCCGCCGGTGTCGCTCGTCACCGTGCCGCGCGTCGCGGATCTGGTTAGACTGCTGCTCGAGGAGCCTGCAGGCGAAGGATGAGCGGCGCGGACCGGCAGCACCCGGTGATCCAGCTCCTGAACGACGTGGAGACGCTGCGCCGCCTGCTCCGCCTCTACCCGGAGGGCCACCCCGCGCTGGCGCCGGCGCGCGAGCGCCTGACCGCGTCCGCCGCCGCCCTCGCCGCGCCGGCCGGCGTCTCGCTCGCGTTCTCGACCGGGCGGGTGGTGTGGAACGGCGAGGAGCTGGCGGTCAACCCCGCGTACCCGTGCAGCCGTATGGTGTCGCTGCTCTTCCAGCTCGGGCTGGCCGCCGTGCGCCTGACCTTCCCGCAGGCGCCCGCGGGGCTCGCCGCGCTCGCCGCGCGCCTCGCAGTGCTCCGCGAGCCTCCCGGCGAGGGCGAGCGCGAGGCCCTCCTCGCGAGCCGCGACGACCTGCCGGGGGTCGAGCTGGTGCCGCTCGACCTCTCGAGCGTGCAGCTCGTCGACGAGGCGGAGGTCTCGGGACGCGACACCACCCGCTTCGCGTGGAGCGAGCTGGCCAGACGGCTGCAGGCGCGCGGCAGCTTCCTCTTCGGTGGCGTGATCGACGCCGGCCAGCTCCATCCCGGCGCCGTCGCCGACCTGCTGGCCGGGTCGTCGGACCAGGTGACGCTCCTCGACCACCTGTTCGCGCAGGTGGCCGAGGTGGTGCGCGCGGGCGCGGAGGACGCGCGCCCCGCGCTCTGGCGCGAGGCGCGGGCGTTCCTCGCCGAGCTGCTGTCGCTGCTCGACGCCGAGCGCCGGGCGCTCGCCGTCGTCGCCGCGACTCGCCACCTGGCGCCGCCCGCGCTGCCGGCTGCCGGCGACGAGGCGCTGGTGCGCGCGGAGGTGCTGCTCGACGCGGTCGAGCACATGCTGGCCAACCTGATCGACATCCCGGCGGTCGTCCAGCGCGCCGTCTATCGGCTGGCCGCCCCGGCCGACGATCAACCGGTCGAGCTGCCCGCCGACGTCGTCCGCCGCGCCCGCGCCGTGCTGCCGCAGCTCCCGCTCGCGTCGCCGGACGCAGCGCCTCCCGGCGACGAAGAGGCGGCCCGTGCGGTGCTCGCCGGCGCAGGCGTCGGAGACGAGGGGGCCGCAGCGCTCCTCGCGGCCCTCGGCGAGAGCGAGCTGCACGCCCATCTCCTGCGCGTGCTCGGCGAGACCGTCTCGTTGTGGCCGCGCGAGCCGGTCGGCGATCTGGCCGCGCGCCGCCTCGCCGGCGAGCTCGTCGCCGCGATAGAGGTCGGCGATATCGGCGCGGCGCAGCGGCTCGCGGCGCTCGTCCTCGCGGCGCCTTCGGCGCAGGCGCGCGACACCGCGGTGCGCGAGGGCGCGGCGGCGGCCATCCGCGCCCTGCGGGCCGGCGAACGCCACGCCGGGGCCGCGATCGTGGCGCTTCTCGCCGCGCTTGGAGAAGGGGCGCTCCCGGAGATCATCGAGGCGCTCGCGGAGGAGCAGAACCTCGCCGTCCGCAAGCGGCTCATCGAGGCCGTCGCGAGGCAGGGCGACGCCGCCGTCGCACACCTGCTCCCCTGCCTCGAGGACCCGCGCTGGTACGTGGTGCGCAACGCGATCTTCATCCTCCGCCGGCTCGGCTGCCGGGCGATGCTGCCGACGCTCAAGGCGCGCCTGGCGGGCGCCCGCCCCCAGGTCGTCGCCGAGTCGCTCAAGGCGCTGGTCGCCTTCCAGGACCCCGAGTGGCTGCGCATCCTGCAGGCCGAGCTCGGCGGCCGCGACGACGAGCGCCTGCTCGCCGTCGTCGGCGTTGCATCGCGCATCCGCCACCCGGCGGTGGTGCGGGCGCTGGCCGAGCTGCTGCAGGAGCGGCTGGCACGGCGGCAGCGCGACGATGGGGTGCTCGTGGAGCTCATCTGCGCGCTCGGCCGGCTGCGCGATGCGGCGGCGCTCGGCGCGCTCCGGCAGGTCGTCGAGCTCAGGCAGTGGCGGTCCTCCCCCGCGCTCGCCCACCTCCGGCGCGAGGCCGCGGTGTCGATCGCCATGCTCGACAGCGGCGAGGCGCGGCGCGTCGCCATGGCGCTGACCGGGGACCGCGACGCCGACCTCGCCGCCGCCGTGCGCGCGGCGCTCGAGCGCCCCGCGCGGGCGCCGGAGGAGGGCGAGTGATACCCCGCACCGAGTGGGAGGTGGTCGTCAACGAGGCGATCACCGAGCTCGCGGCGGGCGCCACGACGGTGGCGCTGTACGGCCCGGCCCACCCGCGCGCCGTCGAGGCGGTCCGCGAGCTCGAGCGCCACCTGGCGACGCTGCACCGCGGCGAGCCGGAGCTCACCGCCGTGCTGCTCGGCGACGAGCTGTTCGTCCAGGGGCGCCCCTTTACCCGCACCTCGCGGCAGGCGCCCGCGGTGATCCGCCGCTTCCGGCGGCGCGGCGTCGAGCACGTGACGTTCAAGGCCGGCGTGACCGCGGAGGAGCTGCGCGACTTCCTCATCGAGCTCGCGTCGACCGACGACCTGCCCGTCCGCTCGCGCCAGCATGTGCAGGTCGGCAAGGTGGAGCTGGCCGAGCGCGACCTCGGCGGCCCCGACGACCGCGAAGCCGGCAAGGGGCGCGGCCGCCTGTCCTCGGTGCGCGACCGCGTCGCGCTGGTCCAGGAGACGCTCGACGGGTACCGCGGCGGGCGCGGCCTGGCCGTCGCAGCGCTCGAGACGGTCGCCGGCTCGACGCTCGCAGCGCTCGCCACCCAGCCGGATCCGCTGCGCCTGTTCGCGCCGTGGGAGGGGCACTCGCGGTGGCAGGCGGTGCACGCCCACAACGTCTGCGTCCTCTCCCAGGCCCTCGCCCTCGTGGCCGGGGTCGGCAGGGCGATGAACGTCGAGCTGGGGATCGCGGCGCTGGTGCACGACATCGGCAAGCTCGAGCTGCCCGACGAGCTGCTGCAGCGCGAGGCGGACTCGGCGAGCGAGACCGAGCTGGAGCTGATCCTCGACCACCCTGCCGCCGGTCTCGCGGCGCTGCTCCGCGCCGAGCAGGCGCCGCCGCTGGCGCTCGTCGTGGCGTTCGAGCATCACCTCGGGTACAACGGCAGCGGCTACCCGCGCCTGGCGCACCCGCGCCGGCCCCACCCCGCGGCCCGGGTGGTCTCGCTGGCCGACGCCTACGTCGTCCTCCACAGCGCCCGCGGCGCCCGCGGACTGACCACCCGCGAGTCGGCGCTGGCCTGGCTGCAGCAGCGCGCCGGCAGCGCCTTCGACCCCTGGTGGTGCGCCGTGCTGCGGTCGCTCGTCGAGCGCCCGGCGCCGGCGCCGCCGCGCCCCTGACGCACGGCTCCTGCGGGACGCGCGCCGAGCGATTACGAGGGCGGTCCGGCCGTCGCCTTCACCCCGCCAGAGCGGCGGCCCGCGGTCGGGCCGCGTCAGCCACCCGGGTAGTAGCCGGCGATGGTACGCACCTCCACCCCCGGCCGCTTCACCTTGATCGTGACCTTGCGGAACACCTCGCCCGTCGCCGGCGCGTTCGACGTGTAGACGAGCTGGTACTGCGTCCGCAGCTCGCGGTTGATCTGCTCGTAGATGGGTGCGAGCGACTCGTTGCGGCCGAGGAAGAACGCCTCGCCGCCGGTCGCCCGCGCCAGCCGTCCGGTCTGCGAGCGCGGCTTGACCTTGCTCAGCGGCAGGTCGATGCCGATCGTGTAGATGATCACTCCGGAGCGCTGCGCGTAGTCGAAAACGCGCTCGTAGGTGTTCTTCGAGGCGTTGTCCTCGCCGTCGGTGAGCACGACCATGGCCTTGCGCCCGCGGACGCCGGAGAACTGGAACAACCCGTAGATCGCCGCGTCGTACAGGGCGGTGGCGCGGTCGGCGCGGAGGGCGATGAGGGCGCGTTCGAGGGCGCCGAAGTCGCTGGTGAACCCCTGGATGAGCGACGGGCGGTCGGAGAACGCGATGATGAAGGCGCGGTCCACCGGCCGCAGGAGGTCGCGTAGGAAGCCGAGCACCACCCGCTGCACCTCGGGCAGCGTCTTCTCCATCGACCCCGAGGTGTCGACGACGACGCCCAGCCGGACCGGCAGCTCGCGCTGCACGCTGAAGTGCGTGATGGTCTGCGCGACGCCGTCCTCGAGCACCTCGAAGTCTGCCTGCTGCAGCCCCTCGACCGGCCGTTTGGCGGCGTCAAGCACCGTGACCGGCAGGTGCACCGACGACACCACCACGCCGGAGACGAACTGCGGCGCGTTGACGAACTGGATGTCCTCGGCCTGGCTGCCGTCGTCAAGCACGGCGAGCGCGCGCAGGTAGCCGACGGCGTTCGCGCTTTCCATCGGCACCCAGGCCTCGAACGGCGCCTGGTACAGGGTGGCCGCAAGCAGCTCGTTCCAGTAGATCTCGACCCGCTCCAGCGTCCGGTCGGTCGGCGTGTTGACGGCGGCCGCGGCGCGCACCGAGGCGCCGCGGACGTCGTCCTTCCCGGGGGGCTGCAGGCGGACGTGGAAGCGCTCCCGGCCGACGTTGAGATCGAGCTGCCGCCGCTCGAGCTCCTCCCCCCCGGCGCCGTACGCGACCGCCACGACGCTGGCGAGACGCGGCAACGGCCCGAGGTCGAGGTCGACGTCGAACGGCGGGCGGTTCTTCGTCAGCACCGGCCGCCCGTCGAGAAGAAACTCGACCCGCGCCACCCTGCTGCTCGCCAGCGCGGAAAACCGCTGCACGCCGGACAGGGACTCCCCCTCCGGCCCGAGCAGCGACAGGGTCGCGTCGTCGGTCGGCGGCCGAGCCGCGGCGTCGACCACCGCGGCCGCGGCCGCGTCGTCCGGGAGCGCCGCGACCTCGGGCGCCTGGACCTCGAACTCGATCTCCTCGACGCTGGCCCGCAGCGAGTTCGCGTCCTGGACCTTGAGGCGGAGGCGGTAGCGGCCCGGCCGGACCTCCCGCTCGACGACCGCCGGCAGGCTCGCCGAGTCGGCCTGGAAGGTGAACGCGTACTTGAAGCGGTCGTACATCTCGCCGCCGCGCGAGATCTCGCCGACCACGTCGATCTGTACGACCTGCATGTCGCCGATCTTGACCGCCGCCAGGCCGCCGCCGGGCACGGCCAGGGCGAAGACCACCATGACCTTGCCGCCGCGCCGACCGCCCAGCGACTGCGTGACCTCGAACGGCAGCGGCTGGGCGCCCTGCGGCACCAGCGTCGAGAACTTCAGGAAGCGCGCCGATCCCGCCTCTGAGCCCGCGGTCTCGACGGCCTGGCGGTGCTGGAGGGCCGCCACCAGCCTGAAGTCCTTCAGCCACACTTCGGCCGACGCGATCAGGCGCAGGAGCTCGTCGCCGTCGCCGCACCGGCTCTCCAGCCGGTATCCCCGGCCGTAGGTGCCGCCGGAGGCGCTCCTGGCCATGTTCCCCTCGGTGCTGTAGAGCACCGACCGGTTCTCCGCCAGCGGGTCCCAGAGCTTCGGCTTCCCCAGCCCCCACGGCTGGTAGAAGACGATCACCACCGATTGGCCGATCCCTTCGATGCGCTGCCACAGCCAGAACTCGAGCGGGTTGAACACGCCCTCGCAAGACACCTTCTTCACCGCGTCGGGGTGGCCCTGCAGCAACAGCACGCGCGCCCGGTCCTCGAGGGTGTTGCCGAACTCGTCGCGGCAGAGCGCCAGGCGCTCCTCGTACTCGCGGCGAAACGCCGTACCCATGCCGCTCTCGGTGCCCCAGAGCTGCCAGAGTTGCTCGGAGAACTCGCGCCGCTGCTCGTCCGTCTCGAGCGCGAGGAACGCCTTGCGCTGCTCCGGCGTGATGATCGGGTACACCTCCTCCTCGAGCCAGGTCCGCCACGGCTCGGGGACCTTCGGTTGCCTGCCGGACGCACCGGCCGCAACCAGCGCCACGGTGGACGCGAGGACGGCTCGGAGCACGAGTGGGTGTCTCACGGGCGGATTCTACGCTTCGAGCGGCGGCGGCGTTGCGAGCTTGCGGTAGGCGAGCCAGCTCCGCCCGCGCCCCTGGGCGAGCACCTTGAGGTCCGAGCCCATGCCATCGGGAACCAGCAGGCGCTTGGCCGACGCCAGTTCCGCCCAGTCGGCCGGCGTCAACCGGTCGCCGGCGGCCGCCGCCGGCGGCAGCCAGCGCAGCGCCCCGTGCAGCGCCAGGAAGCTCCCGAGCGGCCGCAGCTCGCCGCGCTCCCACCCGACGTCGGCGGCTGCCCGCTCGAGGTCGTCGAAGCACACGTGGGCGGTGATGTCCACCTCCCCGGGACGCGCCAGCACGTTGCGCACCAGGGCGTGCCCGCGGTACCCGGCCAGCGACCCGCCGCGGCGGCCGCGCGGGTCGAACAGCTTGCGGGCGGGGTGCCCGTAGTCGACGATCAGCGCCACCCCGTCGTGCCCGCACCACGCCAGCGCCTCCGCGTGCGCCGATCTCAGCCCGGGGCGCACCTCCACGGTCTGCCCGTCCTCGAGCGCCACGTTGGCGTCCGCGAGGTACGCCGCGAGCGCCGGCGTCGAGGGCTCGTGCAGCGCCAGCCGCAGGCGCCCGCCCGCACCCGCCTCGACGTAGTGCTCGAGCAGCGTCCGCCGGCCCCGGCTGACCGTCATGGTGACGCGGTGCGCCGGCATCGCGTCGTACAGCTCCGACGCCAGGAGCACCACCGGACCGCTCGGGCGCGGGCGCTCGGCCAGCGCGCCGGCGGTCTCGACGCCCGGGCAGCGGACGGCCAGCCGCTCCTTCGCCCACGCGCCGGCCTCCACGGCGACCACTCGCTTCACCGCGGTACGAGCCGGCCACCCCAGGGCCGCGAGGACCGCCGCCAGGCCGATCCCCTCGCCCGCGCCGAGCTCGACGACGCTCAGCGGCTCGCCGAGCGCCGCCGCGATGTCGGCGAGGAGCGCGCCGACTGTTCTGCCGAACAACGGCGAGGCCGTGGGCGCGGTGAGGAAGTCGCCGTGCCGGCCCGCGGTCCCGGCGGAGCGGCGGCGCCGGCGGGTGTAGTAGCCGCGCTGCGGGTGGTACAGCGCGAGGCGCATGAACTCGGCGAAAGGGACGCTGCCGCGCCGCCTGACCTCCGCGATGATGGCGTTCACGGTGTGAGTATAGACGCCGGCACGCCCGCCGCGGCCGGGGTCGGGCGCCGCGGCAGCGCCGTTGCAGCGCGGCGGGCGGCAGCGTAGGATCAAGTCGGCACGATGATCGCCCCGCACCTCGGCCTCCGCGCCCGCCTGCGCCGCGTGCGCGCCGTCCCCCGCGGCCTCCTGCGGACGGCGTGGCGCGCGGTCGGGCGGCGCGTGCTGCTGACCTCCGTACCGAAGTGCGGAACCCACCTGGCCATGCAGCTCCTCCATGTCGTCGGGCTGCCGCTCGTGCGCGAGCTCATCGAGGACACTCCCGAGACCGCCGCGGAGCTGCGCGCCGCCCTGCTGGCGGCGCGCGGCGCCGCCGTGGGCGGCCACGTGCACGGCAGGGAGGTCTACTGGCGGATCGCCCGCGAGCTCGGCGCGCGCGTCGTGTTCGTCACGCGCGACCCGCGCGACCAGGTGGTCTCGCACGTCTTCCACTACCGCAGCCATCACGACCACCCGCTGCATCCCTTCTTCCGCGATCAGGTGCCCGACCTCGGCGACGCCATCATGGCGGCGATCCGCGGGTTCGGGCCCGGACCGCACGGTCACCTCGCCGATGTCGCGACGTTCTTCGGCTACTTCACGCCCTGGATCGGCAGGCCGGGAGTCTTTCACACCACCTTCGAACGTCTCGTCGGTCCCCGGGGCGGCGGCAGCGCGGCGGTCCAGCGCACCGAGGTCGGCCGCCTCCTGCGCCACCTCGGTTTCCCCTTGCCTGCGCGGCTGTGCGCCCCGGCGGTGGCGCAGCGCGTGTTCGCCCCGTCGAGCCCGACGTTCCGCAAGGGCCGGATCGGTGACTGGGCCAACCACTTCACCCCGCGTCACAAGGAGGCGTTCAAGGAGGTGGCGGGCCGGCTCCTCATCGACCTGGGCTACGAGCGCGATCTCGACTGGTGAGGCCGAGCGCGCCGCGGCTGCGGCGGCAGCTATAGTTGGGGTTGATGATGGCGGCGCGCGACACCCGCGAGGCAGCGATCGAGAAGCTCGGGACCGCCGGTCGCGGGCGCATCGTGCTGTCCCGCCTGCCGGTCGCCGCCGCGGTCGGACTCGCCGTCTGGGCTGCCGCCTCCGCAGGCAGCGGCCGCGCCGGCCCCGCCGCCCTGCACGGCGCGTGCTTCTCGGCGTTGCGCACGCTCCGGCACGCCGTGGCGGCGTACGAGGCGCAGCACGGCGCGCTGCCCGGCCGGGCCCCGGGCGCCGAAGGGCCGGCCGACCCCGTCCTGCTGGCGCGGCAGCTCACGTTGCCCCGCGACGCCGCCGGCATGCCGGCGGTGAGCGGACCGTTCCCAGGCCTGCTCGACGCGATCCCGGCCAACCCCTACAGCGGGAGCGCCGCGCTGGCCGTCGTGCCCGCCGGAGTCGACGCCGGCGCCTGGGCCGCGTCGGCGCGCTGCGGCTGGGCCTACCTCGCCGATCCCGGCCGCGACCGGGCGGGCCCGCTCCCCGCCGGCCTGCTGCTGCCGTGCGGCGACAACGGCGGCGTGCCTCCCGACCGCGGCCTGGCGTCGGTCCAGGAGATCGCCTTCGAGATCGAGGACTTTGAGCGCTGGCGATGACGCGCCCATCCGCCCGCCGGCTGGCGACCGCACTCGCTCTCCTCGTCCTCGCGGCGGGCGCGGCCGGCCTGCGCCTCCTGGCGGCGCCGGGCGCCGACCTCGACGCCGCCGCGCGGGAGATGCTCGGCCGCGCCCCGCGCCTGGACGCCTACTGGTACACCCGAGCGGCCGTCGACCGCGCGCGCGGCCAGCCGTCGGCCGATGTGCCCGCGGCATTCGACCGTCCGCTCTACACCTGGTACTGCCGCACCGTCTTCGCGCTCACGGGCACCGGCGAGCGCGCCCTCGCCGCGCCGTCGATCGCCGCCGGCGCCGCGACGGCCGCGGCGGTCGTGCTGCTCGGCCGCGCCTGCGGCCTCGGCGCTGCATCCTGGCTGGCGGGGCTTTTCGCCGCCACGAGCTGGATCTCGCTCCTCCACGACCGCGAGCCGCTGGTGTACTCCACCGTCAACCTGGCCTTCCTGCTCGCGGTCCTGGCATGGGCGCGCGGCCTGCACCGCGCCGCGTGGTTCGTGCCGGCGTGGCTGGCGGTCACCGCGGCGGCGCTTGCCGGCAAGGAGACCGTCCTGCTCGGCGCACCCGCGCTGCTGGCCGGGCACGTGCTGGCGCACGCGCGGACGCGGCGCGCCCGCGCGGCGGCGGCAGCCGCCGCCGCGGCTGCCGGCGCCGCCGCGGCCGGGCTCGCCTGGCTCCTCGCCCCCGACCTCGCCCGTGCAGGCGCACACAAGCTGGCCGCCCGCTTCACGCTCCCCGACCTGCCGTTCCCGTCGGGCTGGGTCGCAGCGCTCGGGGACCTCCCGTCCACGCTCGCCGTGATCGGCCGCGTGCCGGCGCTCGCCGCGCTCGCGGCGGTGGGGGTGATCGCCGTGGCGCTCGCGGGCGAGGGCGAGCGCAGCGACAGGGCGCACCTCCTCCGGCGCGTGCTGGTGCTCTGGCTGGCGACGGGCTGCACCGCCCTTGCGGCGCTCTCCTACCGTCCGACGCGGTACGCGCTCGGGCTGTTCCCGCCGGCGTTCGTGCTCGCCGCGTACGGCGCCCGCGTCCTCTGGGAGGAGCGGCTGTCGCCGCTGCGCCTGCGCGGCGCCGCGCGCGCCGCCGTGCTCGCGGTGATCTGGTGGCTCGGCCTCGCGGGGCTGCTCGCGTGGGCGGGCTCGGCGCTGCACGCGCCGCGCTGGGAGACGCCGGTGCGTCTCGCGGTCGCCGCCGCGCTCGCGACGTTCGTGGCGCTGACGCAGAGCGCCGCCCTCGAGCGGTCGCCGTGCCTGCCGGCGTCCAGTCGCTGGGCGGCGGCGCTGGTGGCGTTCGTCCTCGTCACCGACGCGCGCGGTTTCCTCGCCCATCTCCGGCCGGTCACCCGCGACGACCTCGCCGCCCGCCGCACGTTCGCGGCGTGCGTCGGCCCCGGCGCGCGCGTGCAGGGGTACGCCGCGCACTACCTCGCGGTCTCACCGGCGTACCGGGTCGCCTTCGACTTCTCGCTGCGGCCGGCCGCCCTCGCGGCGGCCCCCGCCACCCACCTCGCGACGCTGTGGGTGCCGGAGCTGTCGCTCGTCGAGCGCCAGATGCAGGCGGCCGGCACGCCGCTTCACGCGGTGGTGGACGTCGTCATCGGCCGCGAGCGCTACCGCGTGTACCGCCTGCCGGCGGCCGACCGGCTGGGGTACGCGCTGACGCCGTTCGAGAGGGCGCAGCTCGCCGGGGAGCGCGAGGACGTCGCCGGCGCGGCCCGGCTGTTCAGCGATCTGGTTGCGGCCGGGGCCGACGACCCCGCCGTGCTCGCGTACGCCGGGAGCGCGATCGCGCGCGTCGACGCCGGCGCCGGTTTCCCGCTTCTCGCCCGCGCCGGCGCTCTGGCGCCGCGCAACGGCGTGATCGCCCACCTGGCCGCCGGCGCCGCGGCGGAAGCGGGATCGCCGGACCTTGCCGCGTCGCTGCTCGCCCGCGCTGCGGCGCTGCTGCCGCACGAGCTCCTCGCCGGGCTCGGCGTCCGGCCGCAGCGGCGCGGGCCGTAGTCAGCGGCGGCGGCCGAGACGCAGGAGGGCGACGCCGAACAGCAGCAGCCCGACCTGCAGCAGCGACCCCGCGACGCCGCGCGAGCCGGTGAAGGGCAGCCCGCCCGCCATCACCGAGAACACCTTGCTCGCCTGCAGAACCTTCGCATCGATGGCCGTGCGGTGGAACGTGAACGTGGCGAAGGTGTACGCCGGCGTATCGAGCGTCCCGGTGAGCGCATCGTAGACCGAGAGCTGGAACGGCGACGAGAACGTCTGCTGGCTGACGATGTACAGGTACCGGCTTCCGGGCGCGAACGCCGCCGCCTCGGGGATGCCCGGCACGCCCGAGATCATGAACGAGGCGAACGTGACCGGGTCGATCACGCCCATCCCCGGGGCGAGGCCGAGCGAGAACTTGCGGTAGACGAGGTACGCCTTGTCGGCAAGCGGGCTGTAGAGCAGGCTGTTGTGCGGGTTGAGCGGCAGGCACGCGTCCTTGCCGAAGGCGCCGCCCGAGATCTGCGTGCCTGCGGGGAGCGCGAACGAGTAGAGCTGGGAGCAGAGGATGTTCACCAGTAGCAGGCGGTTGGCGCCGCCGTAGACGATGTCGTCGGCGCGCCCGCAGAACGGGTCGGTGCAGTAGCCCGAGACCTCGATGCGCGGACCGAGGGTGACGCTGCCCTTGGAGGCCCCGAACAGGTAGTACGCGGGAGCGCTGCTGGTGGCCGCCACCGCGAGCTGATTCTTGTTGTCCGGGCCTGGGTTGAAGGCGATGCCGCCGAACTGCTCCGCGTACGGCTGTCCCGGCGCCACCTTGCCGACCACCGTTCCGTACGTCGTCTCGATCGTCACGACGGACGGCTCCCTGGTCGTCACGTACAGGTGGCCGCCGTCCGGGCTGAGGACGCAGTCGACCGGGATCTCGTGCACCGGCGTGGTGTTGAGGAAGGCGCCGGTGGCGGCGTCGACGAAGTAGACGTTGGCGTTGAGCGCGTCGACGAAGTAGATGCGCTTGCCGTTGGGCGACACCGCGAACGACGTCGGGTTGGAGGCGCCGAGGTCGATCGACTTCTTCAGCGTCGGCGGCGTCGTGGAGAGGTCGACGATCTCGATGCCGCCGTTGGGGGTCTTGAGCACCTCCGGGCCGCAGGGCAAAGGCCCCGCGCCGCCGGTGCAGTCGATGTCCGCCCGGCTGTTGGCGCCGAACAGGACGTACAGCAGGTGGTCGGCCAGCGCCGGCCCGCCGTCCGCTGCGGTGAGGAACATCCCGAAGAAGTAGACGCCCAGGACGAACAGCGTGCCGCTCACGAAGCGCCGGACTCTCATGTGGCCCTCCACGTACCTGTACGGACTCCACCGAGCATCTCGTTTGTCACCATACCATCGCGGCCCGTCCATGTCCAGCTTCGCCTGCTGCCGACGGCATGTGCACACGGGCCGATCCTCGCCGGCGGTCCGATCGGTTGCACCCTCATGGTCCCGCCACGAGGCGCCCCCGGCTGTGCGCGCGGTCACATGACCGAGAATCGGCGCGCCGGGCGCAGGCCATCGGGCTCACAGGATCAGTCCCCGGTCGGCGCCGGCGCCGCGGCGAGCTCCAGCATGCGATCGAGCGGGCGCAGCGCCGCCAGCCGCAGCGACTCCGGGAGCTCGAGGCGCGGCACACCGTCGCGCAGGCACGCGAGGAGGTTGGCCAGCGTATTCCGCCGCATGTAGGGGCAGACGTTGCAGGCGCACTCACCGCTGCCGCCGGGCACCGGAAGGAAGGTCTTGCCCGGCGCGAGGCGCTCCATCTGGTGGATGATTCCCGGCTCGGTGACGACGATGAACGTCGCCGCCGGGTCGTTCTGCACGAAGCGGAGGATCGACGATGTCGAGCCCACGTGATCGGCCAGCGCGAGGATCGGCGCCGGGCATTCCGGGTGCGCCGCCACGCGGGCGTCGGGGTGCTCCACCTTGAGCTCGACCAGCCCGCGGTGGGAGAACTGCTCGTGCACGACGCAGGTCCCCTGCCACAGCACCATCTCCCGTCCGGTGCGCCGCATCAGGTACGCGCCGAGGTGGCGGTCCGGGGCGAACAGGATCGGCTGTCCCGGCGGCAGCTTGCCGATGATCGTCTCCGCCGACGAGGAGGTCACGATGACGTCGGAGAGCGCCTTCACGGCGGCCGAGCAGTTGATGTACGTCACGGCGATGTGGCCCGGGTGCTCCTCGCGCCACCGCCTGAACGCCTCGGGAGGGCAGGACTCCTCGAGCGAGCAGCCGGCCTCGAGATCCGGGATCAGGACCTCGGCGTCGGGGTTGAGGATCTTCGCGACCTCAGCCATGAACTTCACGCCGCAGAAGACGATCGTCCGCGCCCTGGCGCGCTGGGCCGCGCGCGCGAGCTCCAGCGAGTCGCCCACGAAGTCGGCGAGATCCTGGATCTCCTCGTCCTGGTAGTAGTGCGCCAGCAGCAAGGCGCCGCGTTCGCGCTTCAGCCTGACGATCTCGGCGGCGAGCGCCGCGCGGTCCCCTGCGGGCTCGCCCGCCGCCTGTGCCATGGTGCCCATCGCCGCCCCCCGCTCCATCGTAACGCGCCGCCCCTAGCCGCCATTCTCGTGGTGCGCCGCCTCGACCTGGGCGGCGGCGCGCCGCACGTAGTCGAGCCCGGAGATGACGATCAGCGCCAGCGACAGGTAGTACATCGCCAGCAGCGCCACCGGCGGCACGATGTCGAACGCGTTGTCCATCAGGACCGCGCCAAGGGTGACCACCTGGCACAGCGTCGTCGCCTTGCCCCACAGCGAGGGCATGAACCGCCGGATGCCGGCGCCGAGGTAGAGGAGCAGCGCCACGACGACGATCAGGATGTCGCGCGAGAGCGCCATAACGGTCAGCCACAGTGGGATCCGCACCGCCCCCGGCTCCGGCGCCGTGAGCGCGACGAACGCACTCACCAGCAGCACCTTGTCGGCGATGGGGTCGAGGTACGCGCCGAACAACGAGCGCATCCGCAGCGCCCTGGCGAGCAGGCCGTCGACGGCGTCCGAGAGCCCGGCGACGGCGAACAGCCCGAGCGCCACGAGGTGCTCGCCGGAGACGGCGGCGAGCACGAAGAACGGCGTGAGAGCGATGCGCGCCAGCGTGATCCCGTTGGGGATGGTGAACGGACGCAGCGCGGCGCGCACCTCGGCGGCGGCCCTGTGGGCCACCTGCCCGGAGAGGTCGCGCAGCCGCGCCGGCCCTTCGCCGCGTTCCCGCCCGGCCGCCGGGCGGCCGCCCGTCACTCCTTCTCCTCCCTGAGCGCTTCCTCCCGCAGGTAGCTCATGCGGCCCTCGTTGACCACGAGGCCGCGCTGCTCGAGGTCGGCCATCAGGCGGGTCACGGTCTCGCGCGAGGTGCCGATCGAGCTCGCGATGTCCTGGTGCGTCGGCCGGCGGACGGCGACCCACCCGTTGCCGAGCACCTGGCCGTGCTGGCGGGCGAGGTCGATGAAGTGGCGCGCCATCCGTCCCACGACGTCGAGGGTCGCCAGCGACTCCATCTGGGCGTTCGCACGGCGCAGCCGCAGGGAGAGCTCGCACAGGAGCTTGCGCGCGATCGACGGGTGCGACTCGAGGAGCCGCTGGAAGTCGTCGCGGCGAATGCGATACGCGGTGGTCGCGAGCTGGGCCACGACGGTCGCGGAGCGCGGCTCGTCGTCGAGCAGCGCCATCTCGCCGAAGAACTGCCCGGGCCCGAGGGTGGCGAGGATCAGCTCCTTCCCTTCGGCGGACGAGAGGCAGACCTTGACGCGGCCGGCGGCCACGACGTAGAGCCCGTCCGGCGCCTCGTTCACGGCGAAGATCGTCTGGTCGCGCTGGAACTCGCGCGCCTCGGCGACGCGGGCGAGCGCGTCCATCTCGTGGGCGGCGAGGTCGGCGAACAGCGGCGACCTGGCGAGCAGCTCCTTCACCGGGGGATACATGGCCTCACCTCCGATCCCGCGACGGCGCGGACGAGTGCCGCCGCGGTCCTGCCGTCGAGCGTAGCAGGTCGCGCCAGGCAATCGCCGGCCGGCGCCTCGGGGCCGCACCACACCGGCGGTGCGGCGGCGGCGACGGCGGCGAGGCGGCCCAGGCACGCCAGCAGCTCCCGCTCGGTCACGGCGCGACGCGGCCCGAACCGCCGGGCGATGCTGTCGCCGGAGAGGACGCCGGCGCGCACGGCGACCACGATGTCGCGCCCCTCCGGCAGGCCGACGACGTCCTCGAAGACGGGTACCGGTCCGCTCGCCTTCTCCGCCAGCTCGGGCACCACCCACGCGAGGATCGCCGCCAACCCTCCCCGCGTCACGGCCGGCGCCGCCAGCGCGCGCGCGACGTACGGCGGGGCGAGCGCCAGGCGGGCCTGCTCGCGCGCCCCCGCGAGCAGCTCGCAGCGCCCCGGGAACGTCTCTGGCAGGCGCTCGTAGAGCTGCTCGGCGAGGTCCCACTGGCCGAGCGCCTCGGCGACGCGGCCCTTTACCTCGAGACCGGCCGGCGTGTCGGGGAGCGCCGGCAGCAGCTCCACCGCCCGCTGGGTCTGGCCGGAAGCGAGCGCCGCGCGCGCCGCCACGACGCGCACCTCGTCGGCCGCCGGGACGAGCTCGAGGGTCCTGAGCGCCCGGGCGAACGCCGCGGCGGCGTCGCCGCGGCCGAGCAGGCCGGCGGCCTCCCCGGCACCCCGCTCCGCCACCGCCGCCTCGAGGCGCGCCGCGAGGCGGCCGCTGGCGTCGTCGCCGCGCAGGGCGGCGAGCCGGCGCCCGGCGGCCAGCGCCTCCTCGTCGCGGCCGGCCTTCTCGAGCGCCGCCGCCGCCAGCTCCCACGCCGGGCCGTAGCCGTCCGCGGAGGCGGCGAGCGCCAGCGCGTCCCCGGCGACATCTTCGCCGCGCACCCACCGCGCCTCGAGCACCACGAGGGCGCCCGCCGGGTGGCCCGCCGGCAGCTTCGCGGCCAGCCGCCGGGCGCGGTCGACGTCGCCGCGCGCGGCGTCTCCCGCGGCCGCCCGCACCGCCTTCTGCTGCGCGGCGGTCAGCGGCGGTCCGGCGAGCGGGGGCGCCAGCGGATCGGGGACGGCGGCGGGAGAAGGCGGCGCGGCGGTGCGGCACGCCGCCCCGAGCAGCAGCAGCGCGGCGGCGAAGCGGCTACTCCGTGCCCTTCTGGACAAGCTCGCCTTCCATTCGCGCCAGGCACACCGAGGCCACGGCGTGCTTGTAGATCAGGTGCTCGAGGCCGTGGCTCTCCACGACGAGAGCGTAGCGGTCGAACCGGCGGAGCACTCCGGTCACCCGCTTTCCCGTCAGCAGGTAGGCGTGGATCGGCCTTCCCTCCCGCCGCAGGGCGTAGAAGAACCCGTCCTGCACGTTGACGTTACCCTTCGGTCGGTCCTGAGCCTGATCCATGGTGCGCCTCCGCTTCCGCCACCGCCTGCGCCAAGGCCGCCTCGCCCGCTCCGTGCACCCACACCACCCGGCGCTCGCCGCGCAGCCACGTCATCTGCCGCTTCGCCAGCCGGCCGGTCGCGGTGACAGTCACCGACATGGCCTCCTCGAGCCCCGACCTGCCGGCCAGCACGTCGCAGCACTCTCGGTAGCCGATCGCCTTCATCGCGTGCGCTTCCGCCGGCACTCCCGAGGCGAGCAGACCGCGCACCTCCTCGAGCAGCCCCGCCGCGAACATCTGCGTCACGCGCTCGCCGATCCTAGCACGAAGCTCGTCGCGCGGAACCGAGACGCCGAGCAGGAGGGCACGGTACCGGCGCTCGGCCGGCGCCGCCGCGCTCCACAGCTCCGTCATCGCCCGTCCAGCGACGAGCGCGACCTCGAGGGCGCGCAGCGTCCGCTGCCGGTCCGCCGGCGCGATCCGCGCCGCCGCCGCGGGGTCGTGGAGCTCCAGCCAGCGCCGAACGCGCAGCGGCCGCTCGCGCCAGTGCCGCTGCAGCAGCTCGCGCAGCTCCGGCGGCCGTTCCGGCTCGGCGAACAGCCCCTCCAGCAGCGCCCGCACGTAGAACAGCGTGCCGCCGACCACGACCGGAAGCCGGCCGCGCGCGGCGATCGCGGCGATCGCCGCGCCGGCATCGCGCGCGAACATGCCCGCGGAGTAGCGCTCGCGCGGGTCGGCGACGTCGATCAGGTGGTGCGGAACGCGGCGGCGCGCCGCGGCGGACGGCTTCGCCGTGCCGATGTCGAGGCCGCGGTAGACGGCGAAGGCGTCGGCCGACACCACCTCGCCGCCGAGCCGCTCGGCGAGCGCCACGCCGAGCTCCGTCTTGCCCGCGGCGGTCGGGCCGGCCACGACCACGACGTCGATCACGGCGCCCTCCCGCGTGCCGCGAGGCGGACCGCGACGCGGCCGTCGACCAGACCCCGCGCCTCGCCCGGCGCCCACCGCGCGCCGGTTGCGCCGAAGCGCTGCGTCAGCACAACGGCGCCGGCGGTGCGCACCCGGCGCAGCGTCTCGCCCGCCGGGTACGGGTAGCGGGGCGAGACGCCGCTCGCCGCCAGCGCCAGCCGGGCGCCGACAGCGCGCAGGAACGGCGGCGACGACGACGTCGCCGACCCGTGGTGCGGGAGCTGCAGCACCTCCGCACGGAGCTCGCGCCGCGACGCCAGCAGCGCCCGCTCCCCTGCCGCCTCGATGTCCCCGGTGATCAGCACCCGCACCCCGGCCAGATGTACGCGGGCGACGAGGCTCGTGTCGTTGTCGCTCGGCCCCCGCACCGGCGGCGGCCACATCACGTCCCACGGCGCGCCCGCCAGCGTGACCCGCTGGCCGGCCGCCACCGGCAGCTCGCTGCACCCGCGGGCGCGCGCGAGCCGGCGCAACGCCACCACCTGCGGGTCGGCCGCGACGGCCGCCGGGAACACCAGCGAGCCGACCCGCAGCCGTCCGACGACGCGCGCCGCGCCGCCGGTGTGGTCGGCGTCCGCGTGCGTCAGGACCAGCGCCTCGAGGCGCCGCACGCGCAGCGCGGCCAGCGCCCGCGCCGCGGCGCTCGGGCTCCGTCCGGCATCGACCAGCACCGCGCCGCCGGGACCGCGCAGGAGCAGTGCGAGCCCCTCCGCCACCGGCAGCATCCTCGCCTCGCCTCCGCCCGGTGGGCGGGGCCACGGGGCCATGGCCCACGCGGCCCACAGCGCCGCCGCGCCCAGCGCCGCCGGCGCCGCGGCCCGCGTGCGGCCGAGCCCCACGGCCGCGAGGACGGCGATCGCCGCGGCCACCGCCACCGGCACCGGCGGCACCTCGCTCACGGCGCCGGCAGCGAGCCCGGCGATCGCATCGAGCGCCGCCTGGAACGGCAGCAGCACGGCCAGCAGGACGGTACCGGCGGCCGGGACGAGCGCCGCGGCGACGACCGCGAGGAGGCTCGTCACGGTCAGCGCGAACGCCAACGGCGCCGCCGCGAGGTTCGCCGCCACTCCCCACCATGTGAGGATGCCGAAGTGCTGCCCCACCAGCGGCGCGGACGCCGCCTGGCCGACCACCGCCGCCGCCGCCGCGGCGGCCGCCGGGCGCGGCAGCGCCCGCAGCCGCGCCGCCAGCGGCGCCGCCCAGCGGACGAGCGCGAGCGTCACCAGCGCCGAGAGCTGGAACCCGGGCTGCAGGATCGCGTCCGGCTCAAGCAACGCGATGCCGGCGATCACGGCCCACACCACCGGGAGCGACAGCAGCGGCCGGCCGAGCTGGCGCGCCGCCAGGTAGCCCGCGCCGGCGAACGCCGCCCGCCGCACCGGGGCGCCCCACCCGGCGAGCGCCGCGAACGCCAGCATGCTGCCGGCGGCCGCCCACCGCCGCCGCGACGGTCGGACGCCGGCCGCCGCCAGCACGCCCCACACCGACGCCCCGACCAGCCCGACGTTGAGGCCGGAGACCGCGAGCAGGTGCGCCAGGCCGCCGCGCCGCATCGCCTCGACCTCGCCGGCCGGGACCGCGTCGGTGCGCCCGAGCGCCAGCGCCGCCGCGAGCCCCGCGGCCCGCACCGCGCCGAGGTCGGCGCCCGCGGCGCGCAGCAGCGCGCTCATCGCCGCCGCGCGCAGGCGGTCGACGGCCCGACCCTCGCCCGCCGGCCGCAGCAGCCTCTCGGACTTCACCCTGAGCTGCGGGCGCTGCAGCGGGCGGCCGCGCCGCCATGCCAGCTCTCCGGCGACGTCCCAGCGCGTGCCCGGCGGAGGCAGCGATCCCGCGGCGATGCCGGCGGGCAGCGTCATCCGCACCTCGCGGGCGCAGGCGACCGCTTCCCCCGATCGCTCCACGCGCCGTACGCCGACGCGGGCGGTCCATCCCGCTTCGCCGGACTGCCACCCGTCGCGCACCGTGACGTCCGCCCGGACGGGAAGCACGACGGCGGCGCCGCCGGCCGGCGAATGCGGGGCCACGGCGCCCGCCGCCCCGCCGAGCGCGGCGCCGGCGAGCACCCACCAGAAGCGGTCCGCCGGCCAGCGCCGCAGGCCGCAGACGACGGCCGCCGCGGCGGCGGCGAGCAGCGCCGGCCACCACGCGCGCGCCGGCGGCGCGAGATTCGCCAGGAAGACGGCGGCGAGCGCCGCCGCCGAGAGCGCGGTCAGCGGCCACCCCTCTCGGTCAGCTCCGGGCGCGGCGGAAGAGGGCGAGGGTCTCGGCATGGTGGGAGCCGGCGAACAGGTCCCATACCTCGAGCAGCTCGAGCCGATAGCGCGCGGCGAGCAGCTCGGCAGCGTCGCGCCCGAAGGTGGGGGGATCGCACGAAAGCCAGAGGATCGCGCCCGGCCGCCACTGCACCAGGCGCCGGCGCGCCACCGCCGACATGCCGGCGCGCGGCGGGTCGACGATCGCGAGCGTCGTCTCGCCGG
Organism: uncultured Thermoanaerobaculia bacterium; assembly: GCA_964594125.1. Classification (GTDB taxonomy): domain Bacteria; phylum Acidobacteriota; class Thermoanaerobaculia; order Thermoanaerobaculales; family Thermoanaerobaculaceae; genus CAVRZJ01. The sequence continues at coordinate 56,453 of CAZQLL010000010.1, forward strand.
GCGGCGGCGACGCGAGGAACGCCTCGGCCGCGACCGCATGGACCGCGGCGCCCGGGAGGTTCTCCGCGGCGGCGCGCGCCGCGCCGCGATGCGACTCGACGACCGCCAGCCGCCCGACGCCGCCGGCGCGCGCCGCCGCAGCGAGCAGCCCGACGCCGCCGTAGAGGTCGACCGCCGCGGCGGGACGCAGCAGGCGCGCAATCTCCGAAACCCGGGCGAAGAGCCGCGGCACGAGGTGGCGGTTGCCCTGGAAGAACGCTCCCAGCGGCACGCGCAGCGGGACCGGGAGCTGCATCACCACCCCCTGCTTCCCCCAACCCCCGCGGCGCAGCGCCCCCTCCTCCGACAGCGGGTGCCAGCCGGCGATCCCTGCGACCGGGCCGCGCGGCGCCGCGCCGCCGCCCCGCCACCCGGCGACCGCGCGGCGGCCGTCGAGGTCCTCGAGCCAGTCGACCTCGCCCGCCGGCGCACGTCGGCGCTCGAGCGCGCCGCGCAGCTCCGGGAGCGCCGCGAGCAGGCGCGGGGTCACCACCCGGCACGGCGCGATGTCCACGACCTGGCATGAGCGGGGCGCGAAGAAGCCGAGGGCGCCGCCAGCCGGGTCCCAGTGCAGGCGCGCGCGCAGCCGCCATTGCAGCGGCGAGAGCACCACGGGCGCCCGCGCCGCCGCCTCGCCCAGCTCGCACGGGGCGTGCCGCAGCGCGCCGGCGAGGATGGCGCGCAGCGCTTCGGCGGCCCGCTCCCTGCGCACGTGCGCGAGGTCGCAGCCGCCGCAGGCGCCGGCGACCGGGCAAGGGTCCTTCTCGCGCATCGGCGCCGGCCGCACCACCGCCCGCGTGCGCGCCTCGATCACCCCGGCGCGCTCGCTCTCGAGCTCGGCGTCGACCTCCTCGCCGGGGAGCGCCCCGGCGACGAACCAGACGCGGCCGCCGGCGCGCGCCACGCCCCGCCCGCCGCCGGCGAACGACTCAATCTTGAGGCGCATCGCCCACCAGGTCGAGGCGCGGCAGCGCGAGTGCCTCGCGCGCGGCCTGCAGCAGGATCGCCTGCCGCGCCGTAGCCGGAAGCTCGCCGCCCTCGGCGGCGGCGAGCTCGCGCGAGCGGATCTCGGCGGCGAGCGCCTCGCGGGGTCCGGGCGGCAGCGCCCGCATCGCGGCGGCGAGCGCCGCGCGCTCGAGGCTCGCTGCCGTGGCATCGAGCGCTGCCGGCGGCGCGTCGGCCGGCAACGTCAGCACGGCGTCGGCGAGCGCTGCGAGCGCCGCCGCCGCCTCGCCCGCCGGTTGGCGCGCCGCCGCCCGGCGCACCGCCTCGGCGTACGTTGCGAGGCGAGCCCCCGCGTCGACGGCGCCGCCGGCGGCAGCGCCGCCGACGGCCGCGGCGAGCAACCGCCTGGCGTGGCGCGCGACCGCGTGGCGGCAGTACGCCAGCGACGACACCGGGTCTTCGCCGCGCTCCGCCCGCCTCGCCATCGCCTCCCCCACGCCGGCCATCACGGCGGCCAGCGGCACGCCCTCCTGCCACCACCGGCGGAGCAGACCGAAGTCCTTCGGCGTGAACAGGAACGGGGTACCGCGCAGGCGCGCGAAGTGGTCCTCCACCGCCCTGTAGTAAGCCACCTCGTCGTCGAGCATCAGCGGTCCGGCCGGTTGCGCTCCCACAGCAGCCGCAGGCCCTTGAGCGTGAGGTCGTCGTCGACCGCTGCGAACAGCGCGGTGTGGCGCGCGATCACCGCGGCGAGCCCGCCGGTCGCCACCACCGGGCCGCTGCCGAGCTCGTCGAGGATCCGCTTCGTGACGCCCTCCACCAGCCCGACGTAGCCGAACATCAGCCCGGCCTGCATCGAGTCGACGGTGGCCTTGCCGATCACCCGCTCGGGCGGCGCCAGCTCGACGCGCGGCAGCTTGGCGGCGCGCGAGAACAGCGCCTCGGCGGCGATCTCGAGCCCCGGCGCGATCACGCCGCCGAGGAACTCCCCCTTCTTCGACACGACCTCCCAGGTGGTGGCGGTGCCGAAGTCGACGACCACGCACGGGCCGCCGTGCTCGGCGTACGCCGCAACGGCGTTGCACAGGCGGTCGGCGCCCAGGTCCTGCGGCGTCTCGACGCGCAGCGGCATGCCGGAGCGGATCCCCGGCGCCACGAACAGCGGCTCGGCGTGCAGGTACGTCGCGATCGCCGCGCGCAGCGCCCCGTCGAGCGGCGGCACCACCGACCCGACGATCACGCCGCGGATGTCGTCCGGGGAGATCTGCGACCACTGGCAGAGCTGGCGCAGCAGCAGCCCGATCTCGTCGACCGTCCGCTCGCGCGCGGTCGTCAGGCGGAAGCGCCTGAGGATCTGCGGACCGCGGAAGACGCCGATCGTGGTGTGGGTGTTGCCGACGTCGAGTGCAAGCAGCATCGTCTCACTCCCCGGCGCCCGTGAAGCGCCCCCTCACACGCCCGCGGCCGCGCGCTCCGGCAACGCGTCGATCAGCTCGCCGGCAGCGACGCGGCTGAGCGCGCCCCCGACCGCGAGCTCGAGGCGGCCGTCCGCGCCCATGCCGACGTACGCGCCCTCCAGCACCCCTGCGCCGGTGCGCAGCCGGAGCCGGTCGCCGGGCCGGTGCACCGAGCGCCGCAGCCACTCCGCCACGAGCTCGCCGCGCCGCCCTAGCGTCGTCCGTATCCCGCCCGCGAACACAGCCACGACGGAGCCGATCGCCTCGCCCACCGGGCCAGCGAACCCGTTCCGGCGCAGGCACGTCGCCGGCGCGGCGCCGGCGCCGAGGGCGGGCGCGGCCTCGACGTTGACGCCGAACCCCACCGCCACCCACGCCGCCGCGCCGCGCGTACGCGACTGGCAGAGCACGCCGCCGAGCTTGGCACCCCCGACGAGGACGTCGTTCGGCCACTTCAGGCGCGCCGCGAGGCCGTCCACCGTCGCCTCCACGGCCTCGGCGAGGCAGACGCCGGCGGCGATCGGCAGCCAGGCGAGATCCGCAGTCTGGATCCACCCCAGCCACGTTGCGTAGACGCCGCCTTCCGGAGACTCCCAGGTGTGGCCGCTGCGTCCCCTGCCCGCCGTCTGCGACGAGGCGACGACCATCGTGTCGCCCAGGCGATCGTCCTCCTCGTCGGCCCACGCCTCCACCAGCCTCGCTACCACCAGATTGGTCGAGTCCACCTGGCCGAGCCACACGACGTTGCACGGCACCGGCTGGCGCAGCAACGCGGTCATCTGCCCGGCTCCAGCGTCTCGGCCAGCAGCGTCGCCTTGCGCTCGAGCTCCTGCAGCCGCTGGCGGGCCCCGGCCACCACCTCCGCGGGCGCCCGCTCGACGAACGAAGGGTCGGCGAGGCGCGCGCGCGCCTTCTCGGCCTCCGCGCGCGCCGCCGCGAGGTCGGCGGCGAGACGCGCCTGCTCGCTCCCGCCGAGCGCGCCGGCCGGCAGGACGATCGCCACGTCGATCCCCGCCACCACGTCGCGGACCGCGCCGGCGGGTGCCTCCCGGCCGTCGAGCACCAGCGCGTCGAGACCGGCGAGCCTGACCAGCTCGCGCTCGAGCGCGGCGAGCGCCGCGCGCATCCCGGGCTCCAGCCGCAGCAGGTACAGGGCGAGCGGCTGGCCGGGCGGCAGACCGACGAAATGTCGGTAGGAACGGGTTTCCTGGACGACGGCCCGGAACGCGGCCAGCGCCGCTGCGGCCTCCGGCGCCTCCCAGCGGCCGTCGGCGGCCGGGTACGCCGCCGTGATGAGCTGCTCGCTCTCCCCGAGGTGCGACGCGATCTCCTCGGTGATGAAAGGCATCACCGGGTGGAGCAGCCGCAGCGCCTGCAGCAGCGCCCCCCTTGCCACCGCCCGCACGTCCTCCGGGCGTCTCGCCGCCGCCGCGCCCTCCGCGCCCCGCGCGCCGGGCCCGGCGCTCCCGCCTTCCAGCAGCACGGGCTTGGCCATCTCCAGGTACCAGTCGCAAAAGTCGCCCCAGATGAACTGGTACAGCGCCCTGCACCCCTCGTCGAAGCGGAACCCTTCCCAGGCGCGGTTGACGGCGGCAACCGTCTGCTCGAGCTCGTGCAGGATCCAGCGTTCCGGCGCGGCGAGGCGCCCGGGGTCGATCTCCGCGAGCGGGCGCTCGTCGCCCGCGAGGTTCAACTGGACGAAGCGCGCCGCGTTCCACAGCTTCGTCGCGAATGCCCGGTACCCCTCCATGCGCTCCGGGGACAGCGGCAGGTCGCGGCCCGGCGACGCCAGTGCGGCGAGCGTGAAGCGCACGGCGTCGGTGCCGTAGGCGGCGACGAGGTCGAGGGGGTCGACCACGTTGCCCTTGGTCTTCGACATCTTCTGCCGCGCGGCGTCGCGCACGAGCCCCGTGAGGTGCACCTGCGCGAACGGGGCCTTCCCTGTGAAATGCTTGCTCATCATGATCATGCGGGCTACCCAGAAGAACAGGATGTCGAACCCGGTGATGAGCACGCTGGTCGGATAGAACATCCGCATGTCGGCGCTGTCGTCCGGCCACCCCATCGTCGAGATCGGCCACAGCCCCGAGGAGAACCAGGTGTCGAGCACGTCCTCGTCCTGGCGCACCGGCGCGCCGCACTCGGAGCAGGCGGCGACGTCGTGCTCGGCGACCGTCGTGTGCCCGTGCTCGCAGTAGTACGCCGGGATGCGGTGGCCCCACCAGAGCTGGCGGGAGATGCACCAGTCGAGGATGTTCTCCAGCCAGTTCTCGTACGTCGCCATCCAGAAGTCGGGGATCAGCCGGACCTCGCCTGAGCGCACCGCCGCGAGCGCCGGCTCGGCGAGCGGCTTCGCCTTCACGAACCACTGGCGCGACAGGTACGGCTCCACCACGGTGTCGCAGCGCTGGCAGTGGCCGACGGAATGGCGGTGCGGCTTGTCGCCGCGCCGCAGCCCTCTCTCGGCGAGCGCCGCGAGCACCGCCTTGCGCGCCGCGAAACGGTCCATCCCTGCGAACGCCCCGCCGGCCTCGTTGACGGTGCCGGTCTCGGTGAGGATGTTGATGCGCTCGAGGCCGTGGCGCTCGCCGGTGGCGAAGTCGTCGGGATCGTGGGCTGGCGTCACCTTCACGGCGCCGGTGCCGAACGCCGGATCGACGAGGAGCGCGTCGCCGACGATCGGCAGCGACCGGCCGACGAACGGGTGGACCACGCGGCGCCCGATCAGCGCCCGGTAGCGTTCATCGTCGGGGTGCACGGCGATCGCGGTGTCGCCGAGCATCGTTTCGGGACGGGTGGTCGAGACGACGATCTCGCCTCCCCCCTCGATCGGGTAGGCGAAGTCCCACATCCCGCCGTCGACCTCCTTGTGCACGACCTCGAGGTCGGAGAGCGCCGTCAGGCAGCGCGGGCACCAGTTGATCAGGCGGTGGGCGCGGTAGATCAGGCCTTCGCGGTACAGCGAGACGAACGCGTGGCGCACGGCGCGCGACAGCATGTCGTCGAGCGTGAACCGCTCGCGCGTCCAGTCGCAGGAAGCCCCGAGCGCCTTCGCCTGCGCCGAGATGTTCCCCTTGTAGTGCGCCTTCCACTGCCACATCCGCTCGAGGAAGCGCTCGCGGCCGAGCGCGGCGCGCGAGGTCCCCTCCTTCGCGAGCTCGCGCTCGACCATCACCTGCGTCGCGATCCCGGCATGGTCGGTGCCCGGCAGCCAGAGGGCGTTGTACCCCTGCATGCGCCGCCACCGGATGATCACGTCCTGAAGCGTGAACTGCAGCGCGTGGCCGATATGCAGCTTGCCGGTGACGTTCGGCGGCGGGATGAGGATGACGAACGGCGGCTTGCCTCCGTCCGGGTCGGGCGTGAACGCGCCGGAGGCCTCCCACCTGGCGTACCAGGCGCTCTCGAACGATGCAGGATCGAAACGTGTCGGCAGGCTCTCCGAACGAGTCACTCGGCCCTCCAAGGCTGGCCCCGGCGGAGTCTAGCATCCGACGGCCAGCAGATCGTCCGCCGACCGGCAGCCGCGCGCGGCCTCCCACGCGGCGCGGGCCTCTTCGTCGGAAACGGAGACGCCGAGGTCGACCCCGCCGGCTCGAGGCAGCACCCAGCCGACGGCGCCGCCGGCCCCCTTCTTGTCCCTTGCGACGAACGGACGCAGTTGCTCCCACTCGACGTCGGCGGCGGGGGGCGGCAGGCAGACGTCGGCCAGACGCGCCATCCACGGCCGCCACGCCTCCGCCGGGAACGACGCGCGCCGCCGCGCCACCAGCGTCTCGACGACCAGGCCCCACGCCACCGCCTCGCCGTGCAGGAAGCGGCCGAAGCCGCCGGCGGCCTCGAGTGCGTGGCCGACCGTATGGCCGAGGTTGAGCGCGGCCCGCCCGCCCGCCTCGCGCTCGTCGGCGGCGACGATCTCCGCCTTGATGCGCACCGCCGCCTCCACCAGCTCGGCCGCCCCGGCCAGCTTGCCGGAGGCGATCCCGGCCGCCCACCGGTCGAGCGCCGCTTCCAGGCGCCCGGGCATGATCATCGCCGCCTTGACCACCTCCGCGAGCCCGGCGCGAAGCTGCCGGCGCTCGAGGGTGGCGAGCGCCTGCGGATCGGCGAGCACGGCCGCCGGCTGCCAGAAGGTGCCGACGAGGTTCTTGCCGAGGTCGAGGTCGACGCCGGTCTTGCCCCCCACCGCCGCGTCCACCATGCCGAGCAGCGTCGTGGGCACGGCGACCCAGCGCAGCCCGCGCAGCGTTACCGACGCGGCGAAGCCGGCGAGGTCCGTGACGACGCCGCCGCCGACCGCGACGACGGTGTCGCGGCGCTCGGCGCCGCGCTCCAGCAGCCAGCGGACGACCCGCTCGGCGACCGCGAGCGTCTTGTGCTCCTCGCCGGCCGGGATCGCCAGCAGCGGCGCCGCGAGCCGATCGGCGACGCCGGCGGCGTGCAGGCGCGCCACGTTCTCGTCGGTGACGACGAAGGCGCGCCCGGCGAGGTACGGCGCCAGCAGGCGCCCGGCGTTCTCCAGCCCGTCGTCCGCGAGCAGGTAGCGCACCGGCCCGCCGGCCGTGGCGATCTCGACCACGCTCACACGAGGACCCGCGGCGTCCGCGGCGAGAGCCGCGCCAGGATTTCGTAATTGATCGTGCCGGCGAGCTCGGCGAGCTCCTCGGCGGTCACGCGCTCGCCGCCGTCGGCGCCGATCAGCGTGGCGACGTCGCCCTCGCGCACTCCGGGCACGTCGGTCACGTCGATCGTGGTGAGGTTCATCGCCACCCGGCCCGCCACCGGCGCCCGCCGGCCGCGCACCAGGACGCGCGCGCGGTTGGACAGTGCCCGCGGGTAGCCGTCGGAGTAGCCGACCGGCAGCACCGCCAGCAGCGACGGGCGCGTGGTGCGGTACGTCAACCCGTACCCGACCGCGGCTCCCTCCGGCACCGCCTTCACCTGGCCGACCCGCGCCCGCCACGCCAGCGCCGGCGTCAGGCCGGGCGCGCCGTCGCCGTGCGCGGTGCGCCACGACAGCCTGGTCTCGCTCGACGAGTAGTGACCGTACAGCGAGATGCCGGCGCGCACCAGCGTGAGCTCGGTCTCGCGGAACAGCAGCGCCGCCGCCGAGTTCGCCGCGTGCACCCAGCGGATCTCGCCGAACCGTTGCCGTGCCGCCGCGAGCGTCTCGGAGAAGCAGCGGAGCTGGCCGGCCGGGTACACCCGGTCGTTGGTGTCCTCGATGTTGGCGAAGTGCGTCGCCACGCCAGCCACCTCGAGGCCCGCGTCACGCGCCCGCTCCATCAGCGCGAGCGCATCGGCCGGCGCGAGGCCCTGGCGGTGCGTGCCGCTGTCCACTTTCACGTGGACGGGCAGCCGCACGCCGAGCCGGCGCCCGTGCGCCGCCAGCGCGTCGAGCACCTCGGCCGACGACAGCAGCACGTGGACATCGGGGTCGACGACCGCGGCGATCTGCGCCGGCGTCAGGTACCCCATCGCCAGAACCCTGCCCGTGTGCCCGCAACGGCGCAGCGCCGCCACCTCGTCCGCCGCGTGGACGCCGAACCACGCCACGCCGGCGCTGCGGCAGACGGCCACGACCTCGTCGAGCCCGTGGCCGTAGGCGTTGGCCTTGACCACGGCGAGCAGCGCCGTCTCCGGCTTGAGGACGCTGCGGAACAGCGCCAGGTTGCTCTCCAGCGCGGCGCGCGACACCTCGATCCATGTCGTCAGGCCGTCGGTCCCGCTCATCGCGCGGAGTATATCCGCGCAGGTCCGCGCCTGCGGCCGCACCCGCGATGCGGCGGCCGCCGCTCCAGGAATGCGGGTGAGCCAGGCCTCCTCCTGCAGTTCGGGCTCTCGACTCCATGCGGGATCGGCCTCCTGTTCGCCCCCGACTTCAATCTCATCCTCCGTGGGGCCGTGAACCCGCATGCGCGACTACAATCGCATGGATGGAGCGTACGGAACCGGTCGCGGCGCCCGCCGACGGGCGGTGGGAGCGACTGCAGGAGCGCGCCGCCGCGCTGCACCACCGCTACGCGCGCGCCTTCTGGACCGCTCACTCGATCTGGGCGCTGCTCAGCGGCGCCATGGTCCTGGTGCTCGCCCACAACCGCTACGGCTACCTCCCGTGGGTCGTCGCGTTCCTCGGCCTCACCTGGGCGTCGACGCTGTTCTTCTCGCGCTTCGCTCGCGTCGCGACGGCTTCGCGCGCCGGCAGGCTGGCCAGCGGATTCGTCTCCTACCTCACCCGCATCATGTACCAGTCGACGCTGTTCTTCCTGCTCCCCTTCTACTTCTACTCGACGACGTTCCCGTCGTGGAACAGCGCCTACGTGGTGGCGCTGGCGGCCCTCGCGGTGTTCTCCTGCTTCGACATCCCTTTCGACCGCCTGCTGCGGTCCAGCCGCGCCTTCGCGCTCGCGTTCTTCGGGATCGTGACGTTCTCGGCGCTGCAGTTCTTCGTACCGCTGGTCCTCGCGGTCCCCGTCCACTTCGGCGCCTACATCGCGGCGGCCGCGTCGCTGCTCGCCGCGGTCCCGATGGCGCACCCCTGGCGCGAGCTGCGGCGGCGCGCGACGCTGGCGCGGCTGGCGCTGGCGATGCTGCTGGCGCTGGGCGCCGTGCGGATGCTGCGGCCGGCGATCCCGCCGGTGCCGCTGCGTCTCTCGCGCGTCCGCTTCGCGGCCGCGCTCGACCCGCGCACCATCCGCGCGGTGCAGGAGTACACCGACACGGTGTCGCGCTCGGCGCTCGCCGAGGGGCGCCTGTACGCCGTCGCCACCGTGTTCGCTCCCAGCCGGCTGCCCGCCGCGATCACCCTGCGCTTCGTGCGCGACGGCGAGGTCCTGCGCACCTCCCGGACGGTGAACCTGGTGGCCCACTCGCGCGGGTTCCGCGTATGGGACGTGATGCGCTCGGGCAAGGGCGGCTTCGGTCCCGGCCGCTACGTCCTCGAGGTGTGGACAGGCGAGGGGCAGCTCGTTGGCCGCTCCGCGATCGCGGTCGTGGAGGATGAGCGCGCGAATCGGCCGCTCCGGGCCCCGTAGCCCGGACGTCGCGCCGGGGCGCGGCCGTTATCATGGCGGCGTGCGCGCACTCTCCACGTTCAGGGTGTCCGCCTCACGGGGCACGCGCCGCCTGTGGGCGGTCGCGACGCGGGCCGGCGCGGACCTCGCGGTGGTCGTGGGCGGCGGCGAGCGCCCGCACGTCGGCTGCGTGGTCGTCGCCCAGCCGCACCGCGCCGCGGCGCGCCCCGAGCGCGTGCGGGTCACGTCCTCGGTGCTGAGCATCCCGCCGCACCGCGAGGAGGCGCTGGCGCGCCCGCTGGCCGAGGCGCTCGCGCGGGCCCTCGACGCCGTCGTCACGGTGAGCGCCGGCGTGCACGACGACGACCTCGCGCCCGACGGGATCGCAACCTACCTCGCACTCGGCGAGCTCCTGCGGGACCGCCTGCTGCGCCGGCTTGCTGCGGGGCGCTAGCCCTCGACGGCGAGCCTGCGGCGCAGGAACGCGACGATCTCCCCGGTGTCGGTACCCGGCGGGAACACCCGCTCGACGCCGGCGGCGGCGAGCGCCGCCACGTCCTCCTGCGGAATGACGCCGCCGCCGAACACCGCGATGTCGCCCGCCCCCGCGGCGCGCAGCGCTTCCACCACCGCCGGGAACAGCTCGCGGTGCGCGCCCGAGAGACTGGACAGCCCGACCGCGTCCACGTCCTCCTGCACCGCCGCGAGCGCGATCTGCTGCGGCGACTGGCGCAGCCCCGTGTAGATCACCTCGAAGCCGGCGTCGCGCAGTGCCCGCGCGACGACCTTGGCGCCGCGGTCGTGCCCGTCGAGCCCGGGCTTGGCAATCAGGATCCGCTTCGGCGTCGCCATCGGGACCGACCTCCGCGCGAAGTATGAACCCGTTTTCACACGATTGCGACGGTCTTGCTTTCCCCGCCGCCCGTCCGTAAGCTCCCGCGAGTCGCAGGAGGAGAGCGCAATGGAGCCCACCAAGCGGACCCTGCCGGACAACGCCTACCGCCCGCTCAAGCCAGGAGAGACCTACTCGCCGGTGGTGCCCGCGGGCGCCAGCATGCCGGAGTTCACCGGGCGCTCGCTCGGACTCGGGCTCGTCATGGCCGCCCTGTTCTCCGCCGCGGCGGCGTTCCTCGGCCTGAAGGCCGGGCAGGTGTTCGAGGCGGCGATCCCGATCGCGATCATCGGCGTCGGCATCGGCGTCGTGCTGCCGCGGCGGTCGACGCTGCTGGAGAACGTGATCGTGCAGTCGGTCGGCGCCGCGTCCGGGCTGGTCGTCGCCGGGTCGATCTTCACCCTGCCGGCGCTGTTCATCCTCGGGCTCGACGTCAACCTCGTCAAGCTCTTCCTGGTGGCGCTGCTCGGCGGCACGCTCGGGATCCTGTTCCTGGTGCCGCTGCGCCGCTACTTCGTCAAGGAGATGCACGGCGAGTTCCCGTTCCCCGAGGCCACCGCGACGACCGAGGTGCTGGTCGCCGGCGAGGCCGGCGGCAGGCAGGCCAAGGTGCTCGCGGTCGCCGCCGCGATCGGCGGCTTGTTCGATTTCATTATCATCCACCTCGAAGGGTTCGCGGAGGTGTTCACGTCGCGCTCCGTACCCTTCCTCTCCGGCCTCGCCGAGAAGGCCAAGATCGTCTTCCGCCTCGACGTGCTGGCGTCGATCCTCGGCCTCGGGTACATCATCGGCCTGAAGTACTCGGCGATCATCTGCGCCGGGTCGTTCCTGTCGTGGTTCCTGCTCGTCCCGGTAATCGGCCACTTCGGCGCGCACCTCTCGATGACGGTTCCGCCGGTGACCGCCGGCGGCGACCTTATCGGCGCCATGACGGCCGAGCAGATCTTCCGCAACTACGTACGTCACATCGGTATCGGCGCCATCGCCGCGGCCGGGATCATGGGTATCCTGCGGAGCTGGCGCGTCATCGTGAAGGCATTCGGGATGGCGTTCAAGGAGCTGCTCGTCCGCAGGGGCACGACCGCCGCGGCTGCCGCCGAGCGCACCGACCGCGACCTGCCGATGGGTCTGGTCGCGGGCGGGCTGGTCGTCGTCGCGCTCGGCACCTGGGCGTTCTTCCGCTTCGGCGTGCTGGCCGGCGAGGCGCGCGCCACCACCCTGTCGCTGATCGCCCTCGGCGTCGTCGTCGTCATCTCGTTCCTGTTCACCACGGTCGCGGCGCGCGCCATCGCCACCGTCGGCACCAACCCGGTGTCGGGGATGACGCTGATGACGCTCATCCTCACCTCGGTGTTCATGGTCCAGGCCGGGCTCTCCGGACCGAGCGGCATGCTCGCGGCGCTGCTGATCGGCGGCGTCGTCTGCACCGCGCTGTCGATGGCAGGCGGGCTGATCACCGACCTCAAGATCGGCTACTGGCTGGGCTCTACGCCGGCGGTGCAGCAGCGCGCCAAGTTCCTCGGCACGATCGTCGCGGCGGCCGCGGTCGGCGGCGTCATCCTCCTGCTCGACCAGGCGTACGGGTTCGTGCCCTCCCCCGACCACCCCGCCGAGAAGGTGTTTGCGGCGCCGCAGGCCAACGCCATGGCCGCGGTGATCAAGACGCTGATGTCGAACGAGCCGGTGCCGTGGCTGCTGTACGGCGTCGGCGCGCTCATCGCGATTTCGATGCAGATGATCCAGGTGCCGGCGCTGGCGTTCGCCCTCGGCATGTACATCCCGCTCGAGCTCAACGTGCCGCTCGTCGTCGGCGGCCTGGTCGCGCACCTGGTGACGAGATCGGCCAGGGGCGACGAGCCGCTGGCCAACGCCCGCAACACCCGCGGGACGCTGATCGCCTCGGGCTTCATCGCCGGCGGCGCGCTCATGGGCGTGATCGCCGCCGTGCTCAAGATCCTCAACTTCTGGACCGGCGCCGGTGTCGGCGTCGGCCTGCTCGGCAACGCCGAGGGCAGCCGCGCCGAGCTGCTGGCGCTGGTGCTGTACATCGGCCTCGCCGTCTACATGCTGGTGGATGCGAAGCGGGCGAGGGTCGACGCGTAGAGAGGCCGTGGCTCGCGGGTCGCGGGTCGCACGCCGGGGAGCACGGGCCGCGGTCAATGAGCCTCCGTCTCCCCTGCGAGCGGACCGGGCACGTGTAGCAAAACCTTTACACCGCCGGTCGGCCTCACAGTGAGAAGGACTTGACAGTCCAGCCCCGGACGACTCCGGCTCCTGTCTCCAAATTCAACGTCTGCAACCTCTTCCTCCCTGAAGGAGAGGTGGCGCGGCGCACGCATCCGCCGCTTCCCGCGGGTCGCCCCGAAACAGGGCCGCCCGCGGGAGGATTCGACCATGCCACACGCGAGCGCCATCGAGGCGACCCACGGCAGACGGGCAGCACGCATCGCGGGTATGCAACCGACGCGGCCGCGTCGCCCACGCCCCCCTTCGAAGCACGAACCACGGACCAGGAACCACCTCCCCCCCGGATTCACCCTCCTCGAAGCGATGGTCGCGCTCGCGCTCGTCGCGCTGATCGCGGCGATGACGCTGCCCGACCTGCTGTACCTCCGCAGGCGGTCGGACCACCTCCGGCTCGCCCGCCAGATCGCCGCCGACACCCTCGCCTGCCGCGTCGCGGCGCTCACCTCGTGCCGCAACGTCGGTCTGGTGTTCGCGCAACAGCACGGCAAGTGGTACTATACGATGGTCGCCGACCGCGACGGCGACGGCGTGTCGCGCCGCGACTTCACCGCCGGGATCGACCTCCCGCTCGGCCCGAAGACGTGGCTGGAGTTCCTGAGCTACGACGTCCTGGTCGGCGTGCCGCCGGGGTGGCGGGTCCCGGATCCCGGCGGCCCGGGGCTCCTCCGGCAGGACGGCATGCGCACGGGCAACTCCAACATCATCAGCTTCTCGCGCCTCGGCCACGCCACGCCGTGCACCGTCTACTTCAACGACGGCAGGGAGCGCATGCTCGCGGTCAGGATCAACGGATCCTCCGGCGTCATCCGCGTCCTCGAGTGGCGGCGCGGCTGGGAGGCGTGGCGGGAGGCGGCGATCTGATCCCCGGGCGTGATTACGTCCGGACGCATTGCGGTGTTCCCGGATGTCGCACTCCCGGCCGTAGCCGCAGGCCAACGGCTGCGGCCGGGCGCCGGTGGAACAACCATCCATTTGTGCGACAATTAATTGCGGTGTCTGGCACGGTAATTGCTTTGGTACAGGCCGTGCGGCACCGGGAGGCGGGTCCGTGATCGACCGAATGCGCGAACGTGGGTTCACCCTGGTCGAGGGTCTGGTCGTCGTCGCCATCCTCGGTCTGATGGCGCTGATCGCCGGCGTCCAGATCACCAACTACCTCAGCAAGTCCAACCTCGAGGGCTCGGCGAGCGAGCTGCGGACGTTCCTGGAATCGGCGAAATCGCTGATGGTGAAGGAGAGCACGCCCATCACCGTGCGCTACCAGGTCGTCGGCGGCAAGCCCACGCTGCAGCTCACGCCGGCTGCGGGTGCGCCGCTGCGCACGCTGACGATCCCGGACTATGTGAGGTTCGCGGTGAATCCCGGCGGAACCGCGCCCGGAGCCTGGCCCACCCCGACTCCGGGCGCCCTCTTCGTCTGCGACACGCAGGGGCGGACGCTCAGCTCGTCCGGGACTCAGGTCACCGGCGCGCAGACGCTCTCGTTCACGCACAAGGGAATGGTGGGGATGGCCGGGTACGGCTCGGTGACCCCCCGGCTGCGGTACGACATTCAGCTCTACCCGCTGTGGACGGTCAACGTCTCGAAGCGGACGTTCTAGGCGGAGGGAGGTGGACGGCATGAGAAGGAGATCGCCCCGGCGCCAGCGCGGGCTCACGCTCATCGAGGTGCTCGTCGCGCTGGCGCTGTTCTCTGTCCTGACGATCGCGATCTTGGAGCTGTACACGGCCTCGGTCGCGGTCAACCTCGGCTCGCTGGCGCGCACCGACCTCGTCTACAAGTGCGAGCGCGTCGTCGAGACGATCCGCTGGGTCGAGGCGCTCAAGCGCCAGGACTCGCCGCCGGACCTCTCCGGCTACGGCGTCAACCTCGCCGGCCAGGCGGGCTCCACGGTCGACCTCCCCACCAGCCCGACCCATGCCTTCTGGGGCAGGGCGGGCGCCAACGTCATCGACGACCAGCAGCGGTACACGCTGTCCTACGACGTCGCCGACAACGCCAGCTTCTGGACCGTGACGGTGACGGCGCGGCCGAAGGCGTCGGGACTGACATACATCGGCGCGGGCATCGGCGCCAAGGTGGTGCGATATGTGGCCCAGATCCCGAAGTGAGCGCGGTTTCACGCTGACCGAGCTGCTGGTCACGGTGGCGGCGCTGGTCGTCGTGCTGACGCTCTCCGCGCAGCTCCTGTTCGCGACCCGCCGCGCCGCCGACCGCCAGCGCCTGCAGACCGAGCCGCGCCAGATCGCCCGCGGCGCGGTCGACTACGTCAACTACCTCGTGCGCACCGCCACCGACCTCAACACCGTGCTCGGCGCCCGCAACCCGCTCGCGGTCATGGTCTGGTACGCGAACGGGAGCAACCAGTTGTTCCAGGCCAGCTACAACAACCTCACCGCGTCGCAGGCCTCGGACGGCCTCGGAGACGAGGGAACGGACATCATCACCGTCGCCCACGCCGACCGTGCCAACTTCGTGCCGCTGATCACGTGGAACGGCAACCAGACCTCGTCGACCGCGTACTGGGAGTTCAACCAGGGGTGCCCCGACTCGGCGCTCAACCTGGCGATGTTCAAGGAGCTCACCGGCGCGCACCCGGACCCCGACGGCGGTCAGGACATCAGCGACCCGATCGTCATCGTCGACGCCAACGGCGTCGCCGGGACGTACCAGATCACCGACTACAAGGAAGGCACCAACGCCGACGTCTGCGAGGCGAAGAACCAGCTCCCCGACGTGAACGAGGGGTGCGCGGCCAACCAGGGGTGCATGGCGGTCGTCGCCAACCCGGGCCGGTCCGACCAGATCAACCCTCCGGGCGGACAGCCCAACCTTTCGCAGCCGATCACCATGCACCTGGGGCCGCGCTTCATATCGCTGCGCGTGCGCAACCGCTGGCTGGAGCAGAAGCTCGGCGTCTTCAACCCGAACACCGACAACCCCGGCAACGCCTTCCAGCGCCTCCTGCCAAACGTCGAGGACTTCCAGGTGGCATGGATCTTCAACAACGGAGAGACACGCAACAACAGCGCCGCCAACCGGATCCCGAGGACCGGCGCGGTGCCGACGCAGGGCTCGCCGGCGGACGCCTACGATGCGGTCAACGTCACCGGAATGCGGGTGACGTTCACCGCCCGTTCTGCGGAGGCGATCCCCGGCGAGGTCGACAACCGCTGGCCGCGCCCCGCAGCCGAGGACCGCGACGCGGCGGCGACCAGGGACCAGTTCTTCCGCTACCAGCTCTCGGCGACATCGATGATCCGCAACCGCTGGGTCGGACGGTGAGGGGGCTCGCATGAGGAAAGCGCACGGCCAACGCGGTATCGCCATCATCACGGTGGTGCTGATCCTGCTCCTGCTGACCGTCCTCGGGCTCACCGCCTCCATGATGATGACGCAGGAGGACACGACCTCCAGCCGCATGGACCTGCAGCGCGCGGCGCTCTACGTCGCCGAGGCGGGGCTGCGGCGTGGCGAGCAGGTGCTCAACAACATCCCCTACAACAACACCAACCTGACGGCGATGATCACCTACGCGACCTCAACCGAGACGGTCGCGGTGCAGCCCAAGGTGCCGGTACGGCCGTCGAGCCGCACCGACTACTCGCTGACCAAGCTCGGCACCTACCTGACGACCGCGCCCGGCGGCGGCACCGAGCTCGCCAACCAGCCGCTCATCGCTCCGACCGCCGGCGTCACGCCGACGACGCGCGGACGGCAGTCGTTCTACAGCCTGTACGTCCGCAACAACCCGGAGGACACCAGCCCCACCGTCAACTCCGACCCGAGGCTGCGCCTCATCTCGGTCGGCTGGATCGCGCAGGACGGCGTGCCGCTGGCCGTCAAGATCCTCGAGGAGGAGTTCAACTACTCGGGCGTCACGCAGTCGCCGTCGGCGCAGAAGCAGACCAACCAGGGCGGCACCGGCTCGGCCCTGTACGGGGGGTAGACAGATGAACGCTCGATCTCTGCCCGCCACCGCTGCGAGCCAGGAGGCACTCATGAACCGAGACACCTTTTTCCGTCCCCTCCGCGCGGCCGCCCTGGCCATCGCCGGCGCTTTCCTCGCGCTGCCCGCCGCCGCACAGACGATCGACCCCGCCAACGAGGGGTACGATCCGATGCGCCAGATCTCGACGCAGTTCGTGCGGCCGAACATCCTGCTGGTGTTCGACGTTTCCGGCTCGATGTCATGGGACGAGGTCAGCAGCCACGGCGTCGGCACCGACCAGACCGGCTCGTGGCTGACCGCGACGTGGGCAAGAACGAGCTCCGACTGCTACAACAGCAAATGCCGCTCCTACACCGCCACCCTGACCGTCCGCCAGACTCACCCGAGCCGCATGGCGACGGTCAAGAACGCCCTCGGCGACTCGATGAACATCATCACGCCGTGGTCTCCGCCGGGCGGAACCTGCAGCGACTCCGACCGGCAGTGGCCTTCCCTCTCGTGGACCGGCGGCACCATCACCGGCCCGACGCAGACGCTCAACAACACGAGCAATACCTACTGGGAGTACAAGTTCGCCTGGACGATCGCCTACGGAAGCAGGCAGAGCGATCCCGGGAACCCGTTCAGCACCGCCGGACTCACGGCACAGCCGCCGACGATCGGCTGCGGCTGCGAGTACCGCCCGGCGGCCAACCTGATCGGCAAGACGAAGGACAAGGTGAACTGGGGGCTGGAGATCTTCTCCGGCGCCGCGTCGAGCTGCACTGCGGCGACGCTCGTGATCCCTCCGGACTCGCGCGATCTCGGCGACGTGCGCGGCCTGCAGGTCTGCATGCGCGCCAACTCAGCAGGCGCCACCACGATCGACGGTGTTCCCTACCAGGGGCTGTTCGCCAGCGGCGGCACGCCATCGAAGGCGGCTCTCGCGTTCGCCGGCACGATCATGAGCCGGGTGGCCGGCGGCGGCTCGCTCACCAACTACAACAACGGCATCAGCTCGTCGACGTTCCCCACCTACTACGACACCCGGACGTGGTCGATCACCGCCGATCCCAAGCTCGACTGCGGCCGCGTCTACGCCACGATTCTCGTGACCGACGGGCTCTCGAACACCTGCAACCCCGACGGCGGCGGCAACTGGGCCGAGCCGTGCCTCACCTGCACCGCCGCGAGCGGAGGCCCGGGCTGCCCCGACGGCGGCTACTCCGGCTACACCTGCCCCAGCCCGTACCCGACCACCAAGACGCTGCAGCTCTCGCAGGTCGACGCCTTCCTCGCCGAGAAGGCCGACGCGCTGTGGTGGATGACGGTCGGCGGACGGCGCGTCAAGACCCGCACGTGGGTGATCGGCGTCTCCGATGCGGTGGGCCCGTGCGAGCTCAACTACACCGCCTACCGCGGCCGCACCGACGCCAGCGCCCCGGAGGGCGACGCCGGCTTCGACACCGCCGCCGACCCCTACCTCCCGGAGGGGAACCCCGGCAACTACAACGCTCCGACGTGCCCCAGCCACCAGCCGCCGCACGGCAATTACGCCTACTTCCCGAAGACCTCCGACGCGCTGGAGGCGGCGTTCACCGCGATCATCGCGGCCGTCGGCCAGGGCGACTACACCACCTCCGCGCCCTCGGTGACCTCGTCCCCCCTCACCAGCGAGGGGCTCGTGGGTTTCGTGGCCAGCGCCGCCTATCCGAAGTGGCAGGGCCACCTCTACGCCTACGACGTGCTCGCCGACTGCAGCGACACGTCGAAGTGGGACTGCACGCGGCCGTGCGGCTGGAAGGACCCCGACTCCGGCAGGAGGAGCAACTGCCTTTGGGACGCGGGCGAGATCCTGAGCATCGGCGCGCTCAACCCCGACGGGTCGCGCAAGGCGCCGAACAACGGCCTCGCGCGCAAGCTCTACACCTGGGATCCGGCCAACGACTCCGCCATGGTGCCGATCGAAGCCACCGACGCCGGCGCGCAGCGCCTCGACGCCCTGTGCGGCGGCTGCGGCATCACCGCTCAGGTGGCCGACTTCATGCTGGGCAACAACGGGTCGGGCGCCCCCCGTGCGTGGAAGCTCGGCGCGGTGATGAACTCGACGCAGGCGGTCGTCGGGCCGGCGCAGGTGTGGAAGCAGGGCACCACCGAGAGCCACACCGATTTCGAGAACACCTACCAGGAGCGCCACCCCGTGGTGTGGGCCGGCGCATCGGACGGCTTCATCCACGCCTTCGACGCCATCGACGGCGCCGAGCTCGTCGCCCTCCTGCCGCCGGAGATGCTCGCGAAGCAGGCCGGCCTCTACGAGAACTATCTCAAGAAGCCCAACGAGTTCGTTACCGGCCAGCCCAAGCTGCCGGACAACCACGTCTACGGCGCCGCCAACTCGCCGCGGTTCGGCGACATCTGGTTCGAGGCGGAGAACACCTACAAGACCGTGCTCTTCATGAGCCAGGGACCGGGCGGCACGGGGATCGCCGCGATCGACGTCACCCACCCCTTCCCGGGGCGCGACTACGACGGCGACGGCGGCACGACCGGCGAGTACGAGCGGACCGATCCGAACTACGGGTACGGCGCCGACCCCACGGGTAATCCCGACCCTGTCCGGGTGATCTGGAGCAAGAACCGCGGGGACTACGACCGCCTCGGACAGACGTGGAGCGTCCCGGCGATCGGCGCCTCGTCAGCCGACACGTGGCAGCTCCTCGTCGGCGCCGGCTTCGACACGGCGCTCGCCACGACCACTCCGCCCGTGGTGTACCGACTCGACCCGGTCGACGGCAGCCGCGTCGCCACCCAGACGCTGAGCAACCAGTCGAGCGGCGCGTACGTGCGCAACCAGTCGTTCGCCGACAGCGTGCTGTGGCAGCGCGCCGCCTCGTTCTTCCAGCCCGACAACCGCGTTGACGAGGGGATCCAGGTGGACCTCCACGGGCAGCTCTGGACCTTCCAGCCGAACACTTGGAACGCGTCGCGCCTGCTCAACCTCGGCAGCAACCAGCCGCTCTACTACCCGCCGGCGGCCGCCGCCTACCCGGCGAGCTCCTCGCCGACGCACCAGATCTACGCGTTCGCCAGCGGCTCGTTCTACGAGAAGAGCCCGAACGTGACCGGCCGATACTCCACCTTCGAGCCGCGCCTCTACCTGGCGGTGAAGAACCGGCAGAGCGGCGCGCTCACCTCGCAGTACACCGCGATCCGCACCATCCCCAAGCCGAGCGGCCAGTCCGGCACCCTGGGCGCGAAGACGCAGGTCACCTCGCCGCCGCTGGTGTTCGTGGCCAAGCCGGGCTCGACGTCGAACCCCTTCGCGCTGTTCCTCGTCTACGACCCCGACGCCGGCGTGTGCGTCGGCAACTCGTACATCATCAAGGTCGACTTCAACCCGGCGGCGCTCACCTCGATCACGATCCCCCCCGCCAACGTCTACCTGGCCGGCGCCGGTGCGGCGTCCGGCCTCGCGGTCGCCGGCGATCGCGTGGTGGTCAGCCGCTCGTACGTCGGCGAGGACGGCCGCGCCTTCCTGCAGGAGGTCCCCAACCTCCGGATTCCGCAGGGCGGCATGTCGGGCAACATCTCGTGGTGGATGGAGCTGCAGTAGGCGCGCGGCATCCGGTGCGATCCGCGGCGCCGGCGGCCGGTCCGCCGGCGCCGCGTTGTCAGTGTCCGTGGACGCCCTCAGCGCGGACGCCGACGCGGCGCGCGCGCTCGCGCCGCAGGTCGATCCCGCCCGCTGGCCGCAGGGGCGTGAACCGGCGCCTGCGGCGCGGAGGCGGCTATGGTTGCTTCGGCGCTTCGCCGCGCGGCGCCTGCAGGGCGGTCGGCGGTTGCAGCAGGTTGCCGGGCACCGCCATCGGCTCGCTGGGCAGCGCATTCGGCGATGAGCCCGGGGGCACGGTGTACCCGGGGCGCGGCGGCGGCGTGGCCTGCGCGGACGCAGCGGCAGGCTTCTCGGCAGCCGCCGGCGCGGCGGCTGCTGCGCCGGCGCCGCCCGCGGCCGCGGGCGGCTGCGGCGTGATCGCCTGCCAGCGGAACGAGAAGCCGATCTGGATCGGCTCGCTCGCGGCGGCCACGCGCGCGGTCACGGCGCCCTGCTGGGTGGGCGCGAGCGTGCCCTCCATCGCCGCCGTGCCGGCGCCGATGACCTTGCCGTCGGCGTCGAGCAGGCGCACGTCGGCCGAGACGCCGGTTACGGGCGATGCCCCCGAGTTGATGACGGTCGCGGTGATCTCCCAGAGCCCGTCCTCGACCTGCTGCTTGCCGTAGTCGACGAGCACCACCTGGCCTTCGCCAGGGGACTGCGCCTTGCCCTTCTCCTGCCCCGGCGCGGCCGTCTCGTCGGGAGGCTCGACGTGCTGTACGTCGTTGTCGGTGACCACCAGGACCGGCTTGCCGGCGGGCGCCTGCGCCCCGTAGAACGGGCTGTGGGGTCCCGAAGGCGGCGCCGGCGTCGCGGCCGGCGCCGCCTCGTTGGCCGCTCGCGTCGCCGCCAGGTCCACGGCGGCTGTCGGGTACGACTCCGACCTGCCGCCCGGATAGCTGACGATGAAATAGTTCCCTGCCTTCGCGAGCTCCACGCCCTCGACGCGCTTGCCGCCCTTGAGCACGAGAACCGACCCGCTCGCCGCGGTCGCGGCAAGCGCGAAGAAAACCAGCGCGAGGTGCCTCTTCATGCCCGGCCTCCCAGGACGTCCGCAGCGATCATAGCCGGTGCCGCGGCGCAAGGCCAGTGAGCGGCGTCAGGCGCCGCCGCCGCGTACGAGCGCCAGCGCGTCCCTCACCTCCGCGTTGCCGGGGTCGTACTTGAGCACCGATTGCAGGCACCGGCGCTGCTTCTCCGGCTCGCCGCGCAGGCTCCAGTAGTTGGCCAGCTCGAGCCACGCCGCCGTCAGCCTCGGGTTGCGACCGAGGGCGCTCTTGAGGTGATCGAGGGCCCGCTGTCGCCACAGCGGGTTGGCGAGCTCGATCCTGGCCATCGCGAGCAGCGCCTCGGGATCGGGAGCGACGTCGACGGCGCGGGTGAGCAGCCGGTAGGCTGCGCGCGGGTCGCCGCCCGCGCGCAGCAGCTCGAACGCCTCGCGGCGGCCGGCCGCCGCGGCGCCGAGCTGCTCGTCGGTCAGGGGCGCCGGCGGCGGCGCCGCCGCTGGTTGGAGCGGCGGTGCGGCAGGCGGCGGGTCGACCGCGGCGAGCCGTTCCCTGATTCGCGGGCTCGCCGCCGGCAGGACGGGGTGCCGCACGCCCGCGCGCTCGCGGTCTCCGGCGCCCGCGAGCCCCGGCCCGGCGGCCGGGGCCGGAGCCGCGATGCCGGCGATGACGAGCACGGCGAGGGCACGGAGAAGCTCGACGCGCTGGTCGGGCGCCGCCTTGCGCAGCTCCGCCAGCGACCTCGGCGCATGCAACTGCGTCACGACGAACTTCTCCAGGCCTCCCAGCTCGATGCGTGCGGCGCGCGGCGACAGGACGGTCGCCGCGACCCAGCGCGCGTCACCGCCGAGCGCCGCCTCCAGCTTGCCGGCGTCGGCGGCGCGACGGGCGCCGGCGACGAACAGGTCGAGCGGCGCCAGGTCGATGCTCCCGGGTCCCTCGGGGATCGCATCCCCGCTCTCGATCTCGACCGCGCCCGCCTCGAAGAGCATGCGCGCGGCGATCGCGGCGGCCCGCACTCGCAGCTCGTTGGCCAGGTCGGCCTCCGAGATCGCCCGCAGGCGGATGAGGGCGTTCCCCAGCCGCTCGTCCTCGCCGCCGTTCGCAGAGGCGCTCTCGATCGTCCGGCGGTCGACGACGCCGCGCGCCACCAGCCACGCGCCCAGACGCTCGGACTCGAGCCCCGAGGCCACCTGCCTGATGCGTCCCGCCGCGAAGACGAGCGTGCGGTGCGCGCCGCCCTGGGTGACGAGGGCCTTCCCGCGCCCGTGCATCTCGACCATGCCCGCGATCCCCTCCGGGAGCTGGAACGCCGGCAGAGAGACCGCGCCCGATGAGGCGCCGGTGACCATGGCGTGGCCTGAGTAACACGGACGCGGGAGAGTGTCAACGCCCGCCGTGCGTCACTGCGCCGCCAACGCAGCGCCCCGGCGAAGGGCCGGGGCGCGCGATGCTGCAATCGGGCGGGGACGCTACTCGAGGACGACGAGGGTGACGCGGCGATTCTGCGCGCGCCCGGCGGCCGTCTTGTTGTCGGCGATCGGCTTGTACTCGCCGTAGGAGATCACGTTCATGCGGTGCAGCGGCAGGCCGTGCTGCATGTTCAGGTAGCGCATCACGGACTCGGCGCGGGACTGGCCGAGCTTGAGGTTGACGCCCTCGGAACCGACGCTGTCGGTGTGACCCTGGACCTCGACGTAGAGGTTCTTGTTCTCCGACTTCACGCGCGCCGCGAAGGCGTCCAGCGCCGCCTTGGCCTCGGGCGACAGCTCTGTCTGGTTGAACCCGAACTTCACCGCCTCGTCGGTCAGCGTGACCTCATACATGAACTTGCCCTTCGCGAGCTTGCCGGCCTCGTTGGCACGCGCCAGCGCTTCCTTGGCGGTGTCGGAGAGCTTGCCGATCTGCTCGTTCTGGGCGGCGTCGGACTTCTTGAGGTTGGCCACGTCCATCTGGGTGGCCTCGACCTGCTTCTGCACCTCGCCGATCTTGGTGTCGGCAGCCTGCGTCGCCTTGGCGACCTCCTCCTGGACAAAGGTCTTGGTTGCACACCCGGTCACACCGATGGCGAGCACCAGCACCAGAGCCAGGTAACCCCACGTCGACTTTCTCATCACCGGACCTCCTCCCTGCGCGCGGTTGCGGTTGGCGTGATGTGCGTACGACGGCACTCGTCCTTTATAGCACAATCTCCGCCTGGGAGGTCAACCCCCTGGCCGCAGGGCGTGCGGGCGCGCACCGTCAGGGCAGCGTGCCGCGGTACCCCTGCCGCGCCACCACCTGATACGGGCCGGCGACCTTGACGGTGATGGTGCGCTGTTTGGCCGTCCCGACGCCCGAGGGCGGGAACGCGATGATGTAGCGCTGCGTCAGCTCCCGCCTCAGCCCGAGTGCCGCCGCATGCAGGCCCGCCGCGTCGCCGATCGGCAGGTAGCGTCCGCCCGACGCCGCCGCGATCCTGGCGAGCAGCGCCTCGTACGTCTCCGCGGCGCCGGGCGGCGGCGGCGGCGGCTCGATGCCGAACACGTAGAGCGGGTCGGCGAGCGACTCGACGATCTTCAGGGCGGCGTCCGCCGACAGCTCGGACGCGGTGTCGACGCCGTCGGTGAACAGCAGGATCGCCCGCCGCGCGTTGCGCGCCCCCTCCATCGCCCTCGGCGTCACCGAGAGCACGTCGTACAGCGCCGTGGTGCCGAACCCGCTGAGCGGATCGAGGATGCGGGGGAGCAGGCGCGGGTCGGTGCCGAAGGGCAGGCGGCGCTTCACCTCGCCGGCGCCGAACGTGATCAGGCACACCTCGTCGCCGGGGGCGAGCATGCCGGCGAGTTCGAGGATCGCCTCGCGGGCCCGCGACATCCGCCGGGTCCCCATCGAGCCCGAGGTGTCGAGCACGAACGCCAGCGAGAGCGGCAGCCCCCCTTCGCGCCAGAACGAGCGCACAGGGAACTCGATGCCGTCGACGAAGAGCCGGAACGCCGCCTTCTCGAGGTTGCCGACCAGGCGCCCCCTGGCGTCCCGCACGGTGATCGGGACCAGCACCTCGGCGACCTCGGCCTGATCGGCGAAGTCCTGCGCCGAGACGCCGCCGCCGAGCAACGCCGCCGCCAGGGCGAGCGCCGGGGCGCCGGGGCGCCGCCGCCTGCGCCGCGAGGAGCGCCTGGACACGCCACTCATCGCATCAGAAGACGATCGACAGACCGACGGCCACCTCGACGAAGTTCAGCCAGTCGTTGTACCGGCAGTCCCAGTCCTCCCATTCGTCCCAGTCGCCGCAGTTGCGGTCGTCGTTGTCGCCCACGAGCACGCTGTGCAGCCGCGCGTCGAAGCGGAGCGCGAGCTGCGGCGCGAGGAAGAGCTTGAGGCCGCCGCCGAAGTCGCCGGCGAAGCGGGTGTCGGCGCTCGCGCCCGACAACCTGGGATCGAGCCGCATCGCGCCGATCCCGCCCGCGATGAACGGCACGACGCGCGAGGTGCCGAAGCTCCCCTCGACGCCGATCTCCGCCACGGTCATGTCGATCTCGCCGATGCTCTGCTCGCCGCCGAAAAGCTCGTCCTCGCCGGTCACCATGTCGGCCGTGGATTCCGCGTAAAAGAGCTCGAGCGCGACCGCCGGAGTGAGGCGGTACCCCATGCGCACCCCGTAGGACGGCGCGTCGTCGATCGTCACGTCGAAGTCGAAGATTCCGGTCGTCCCGTTGGAGAGGGTGTCTCCATACCAGTAGCCGGCGGTCGGGGTGAGCTCGAACGCGGGCGCCTTCCCCTGTGCCAGCGCCGCCGGCGCGGCCGCCGCCAGGAGCACGGCGGCGAAAGCAACCACGAGCGTGCGTCTCATCTCACGCGCCTCCCTTGCCCCCCCGCTTCATCGCCACCGCTTCGGCCAGCTCCCGCAGCTCGCGCATCGACTCGGGAGAGTACCCGGCCCACGACTCCACCACACCGCCGGCGGCATCCAGCAGCACCGTCGTCGGCAAGCTGCGAATCCCCAGTCCGCCCTCCGCCTCGGGGTCGAGGAAGTAGACGGGCAGGCTCAGCCGGAGGCGCTTCATGTACGGGCCCACGTGCTCGCGCGGACTGTCGACGTTCACCGCGAGCACGACCACGCCCTTGCCGCCGAGCTCGTCGTAGAGCGCCTGCAGCTCGGGCAGCTCCATGCGGCACGGACCGCACCACGTCGCCCAGAAGTTGATGACGGTTGCGCGGCCGAGCACAGACTTGAGCGTCTGCACGCCCCCCTTCGCGTCGATCAGCGTGACGTCCGGAAAGGGCGGCCGCTGCGCCGCCGCCGGGGGCTGGGCCGCCGCGGCGAAGACCGCCGCCAGCGTGAGAAGCGGTGCGAGAAAGCGAACCCACATGCGCGGAATGCTAGCACGAGGTTGACACATGCCCGCGCTTGCGCTAGATTTCACAACCATGACGGAGCAGGAGCTGCACCACATCGCCGTGATCGGGGCGGGCATGATGGGCCGCTCGATCGTGACCAAGGTATCCCAGAGCGGCCTCTCGGTGATCGTCCGCGAGATCGGCGAGGAGCGCGCCGGCGAGGTCCGCAGGATCCTCGAGGCGTCGCTCGACCACCAGATCGAGCGCTGGTCGCTGACCCAGTCGGAGAAGAAGGCGACCCTCTCGCGCATCGCGTTCACCACCGACCTGGCGGCGATCCGGGACGCCCAGATCGTGGTGGAGACGATCCAGGAGGACTTCGCCGCGAAGCGGGCGCTGCTTGCCGAGCTCGACGCCGTGCTCCCGCCGGACACGCCGATCATCGTGAACACCTCGAGCCTGTCGATCACCGAGCTGGCGCAATCGATCGCCCACCCCCAGCGCGTGGTGGGCATCCATTTCCTGTACCCGGCGACCACCACGCCGGTCGCCGAGCTGGTGCGCGGACAGGTGACCAGCGACGCCGCCTTCGCCAGCGCCCGCGCGTTCGTCCGCGTGCTCGGCAAGGTGCCGATCGAGGTGTTCGAGTCGCCGGGGTTCGTGACCACGCGCGTCATGCTGCCGCTGATCAACGAGTCGATGCACGTCGTGATGGAGGGCGTGGCCAGCGCCGCCGAGGTGGACCTCGCGATGAAGCTCGGCTACGAGTTCCGCACCGGCCCGCTCGAGTGGGCCGACCGCGTCGGCCTCGACAAGATCCTCAACTGGATGGAGCACATCTTCCGCGAGACCGGCGAGCCGCGGTTCCGGCCCTGCCCCCTGCTCCGCAAGCTGGTGCGAGCTGGCCACTTCGGCGCGCGCGTCGGCAAGGGGTTCTTCACCTACGACACGAACCGCGAGCGCCTCGACCGCCTCGCCGACGACACCCCGCGCCTGCCGTAACCGGCCTGCGCGTCGGTCCGCCACTGGAGCGCCGACATGAAGATCCTCGTCCTCAACTGCGGCTCATCCTCAGTGAAGTTCCAGGTCATCGAGACGTCGCTCGAGATGATCGCGGCGAACGCCGACCGCACGCTCGCGCGCGGCTCCGTGGAGCGCATCGGCATGTCCGACTCCCGCCTCACCCTCGAGGCGCCGGGGCGCAAGCTCCATCAGGAGATCGACGAGATTCTCGAGCACCGCGCGGCGGTCGAGCGCGTGCTGCGCGCTCTCACCCACCCGGAGCACGGGATCATCGCCGGCGTCCGGGAGATCGAGGCCGTCGGCCACCGCGTGGTCCACGGCGGCGAGAAGTTCGCGTCGTCGGTGCTGATCACGCCCGAGGTGGAGGCGATGATCGAGGAGTGCGTGGTCCTCGCCCCGCTGCACAACCCGCACAACCTGCGCGGGCTGCGCGCAGCGCGGACACTGCTGCCGGACGTGCCGCACGTCGCGGTGTTCGATACGGCGTTCCACCAGTCGATGCCGCCGCGCGCCTACGTCTACGGGCTGCCTTACGAGCTCTACACCAGGCACGGCATCCGGCGGTACGGCTTCCACGGCACCTCGCACCGCTTCGTCGCCATCCACACCGCCCGTCAGCTCGGCAGGCCGCTCGATGCCGTCAAGATCGTCACCTGCCACCTCGGCAACGGGTGCTCGATGGCGGCCGTCGACCGCAGCCACTCCGTCGACACGACGATGGGGTTCACGCCGCTCGAGGGGCTGCTGATGGGCACCCGCTGCGGCGACATCGACCCGGCCGTGCTGCCGTGGGTGATGGCGATGGAGGAGCTGACGCTGGCGCAGCTCAACGCCATGCTCAACAAGCACTCGGGGCTGTACGGCGTATCGGGAGCCTCCTCCGACATGCGCGAGCTGCTGGCCGCCTGCAAGGCCGGCAACCGCCGCGCGCAGCTCGCGTTCGACATCTTCTGCTACCGCATCCGCAAGTACATCGGCGCCTACGCGGCCGCGATGGGCGGCCTCGACGCCGTCGCCTTCACGGGCGGCATCGGCGAGAACTCCCCCGAGGTCCGCCTGGAGGCGACGCGCGGCCTCGGCTTCCTCGGCTTGGAGCTCGACGAGGCGGCGAACGCGGCGGCCCCCCGCGGTGAGGAGGTCATCATCTCGCGGCCCGGCTCGCGCGCCGCGATCGCGATCATCCCCACTAACGAGGAGCGAGTGATCGCCCGCGACACCGTGCGCGTCCTCGGCGGCGTGATGCCCTCGTTCTCCGTGCCAGGCACCGAAGCGCCCAGGTAAGACGTCGAGAATCGAGACTCGGAGGGTGACAGCCCAGAGTCGAGAGTCGAGAGGCGGGAGTCGAATGTCGTAGAAGGGGGCGTTCAGATCGTCGGAGCGGGCGCGCTGGCCCGCCCTCTCCCACTCTCGACTCCTGACGCTCAACCCTCGACTGCCCTCAGGAAGTCCCTTGCGGCGGCTCTGCCGGCCGCCACGGCCTCGTCAAGCGCATGGTAGTCGGCCCAGTGGAAGTGGTTGACCCGCGGCGCGATCACGGCGTCCGCCTCGGCGAGCAGGCGGATCCTGAGCGCCCGCCACCCCATCGCGGCGGCACGGAACATGGCGCGCGGCAGCCGGTCGCTGTCGGGCCGGCCCACCGGCATCGCCTCCGACACCTCGACGGCGACCACCGGCGAGCCGATGGTCCGGGCGGCCGCAACCGGGATCTCGGCGACCGCACCTCCGTCTTGCAGGCGCCTCCCGTCCACGGCGATAGGGGCGACCAGACCTGGCATCGCGGAGCTCGCCGCGATCGCCAAGCGCAGCGGGCCGCGGTCGATGCGCACCTCGTCGCCGGTGGCGTTGTCGGTGGCGACCACGACCAGCGGCGCCCGCAGCCCCTCCACACGCCCCTCGGGAACGAGGAACGCCACGCGCCGCAGTAGCGCCTCCTGGGTCAGCACGTGGTGCGTCGCCAGCGCCCGCGCCATGGCGGCGGCGTAGCGCACGCGGTGGACGAGGCCGGCGAGGCCGACGCCGCGGTTGTCGGAGCCGAGGTCGAGCATACGGCGCGCCAGCCCGGATCGCACGAAGGCGCGCACGCGCTCGACCGCCGCCGCGCTCCCCAGCGCCAGCCACATCGCTCCGAGCATCGCGCCGGAGCTGGTGCCCGCGATGCCGCGCACCGCCACGCCGGCCGCATCGAGCTCGGCGAGAACGCCGAGGTGCGCGAGCCCGCGCGTGCCGCCGCCGCCGAGCGCGAGGACGATGCCCCGCCCCGCCAGCGCCTCGCGGAGCGCCGCTGTGCCGCTCAGGAAAGCGCTCCGGCGACCGCCAGGGCGGCCGGGCCGTCTCTCATCGGTACAGCGGCGGCCCGGGGCGCTCGCCGGCGCCGCGCAGCGCCGCCGGCGCGTGCTGGCGGAGACGGTCGGCGTTCAGCACCATCGCCTCGAGCACGCCCTCGGCGACGCGCTGCGCCTTGTCGGAGACGTGGGCGAGGTCGTCGGTCATGCCGCGGGGGTCGACGTCGCCCAGACGGTCTCCCGCGTCCACCGGAACGCCGTCGCGCAGCAGCCCGCGGATGACGCCGCCGATGCGCGCCACCACCGGGTACTCGGAGTCGACGGGGACCCCGCGGAAGAGGTCCTCGCGCACGAACAGGAGGACCAGCACGCCGACCTTCTCGCCCTGCTCGACGCGGTCGCCGATCTGGTGGCCGGTGCGGAAGATCCCGGGCCGCTGCGCCTTGATCACACGCTCGGCGGCGAACCCGAGGATCTCGGCCGGCGGCGCCGGCTCGAGCGACTCCCCGGTGGTGAGCACGCGGCCGAGCTGCGGCCCCCGCACGGTCTCGACCACCGCGTGGCAGTCGGGGCCCGCCCGGTAGCCGGGGCCGAGCGCGATCACCAGCGGCGCCGCGTCGGCGGTCAGGTCCCGGTTGGCGCGCAGCATCGTGGCCTCCACGTGCACGTCCGGGGGCCACGCCGCCGCCACCTCCGGCAACGGCTGCGTCGTGATCGCCAGATCGCCGAGCTGGTGCAGACGGTCGATGTCGGAGAGCATCATGACGAAGCGGGCGGTCACGCCGTCCACCGTCTTTGCGCGCTCGAACACCGCCTCGGAGAAACACACGTTGCGCCGCACCGCCTTGGGGAACGCGCGCTCGACCAGGAGCACCCTTCCGATCCCCTGGCGCGCCAGGTGCACGGCCACCGCGCTGCCGAGCTCGCCGGCGCCGCGCACCAGCACCCGGGCGTCGCGGAGCTGCTCGATCACAAGAGCGCCACCGCTTCCATCTCGACGCGCGCGCCGCGCGGCAGCGCCGCCACCCCGACGACCGCGCGCGCCGGCCGGTGGTCGCCGAAGTATCGGGCGTAGCGCTCGTTGAGCGTTCCGAACAGAGCCATGTCGGTGACGAACAGCGTCGCCTTGACGACGCGCGTGCGGTCGCAGCCGGCGGCGGCGAGGACCGCATCGACGTTCGCCAGCACGCGGTCGACCTCGGCCTCGAACTCCCCTCCCACGAGCTGTCCCGTCGCCGGATCGAGCGGGATCTGTCCGGAAACGAACACCAGGTTGCCGGCGACGACGGCCTGGCTGTAGGGCCCGATCGCTCTGGGCGCGGCGTCCGTGTGGACCGGCATCGGCACGTCGTTCATTCGTCCTCCCCGCCCGGCGCGTACTCCCAAATCTCCGGAAGGTTACGGAAGCGCTCCGCAAAGTCAAGACCGAACCCGACCACGAAGCGGTCCTCGATCTCGAGGCCGACGAAGTCGATGACGACCGGGACGCGGCGCCGCGCCGGCTTGGAGAGGAACGCCACGATCTGCACGGAGCGCGGGTGGCGGGCCCGCAGCAGCGCCACGATATCCGCCAGCGTCAGGCCGGTGTCGACGATGTCCTCGACGACGTAGACGTCCTTGCCGGCGATGTCCACTGTGATGTCCTTGATCAGCGACACCGTGCCCGAGCTCTCGGTGGTGGCGCCGTACGACGACACCTGGATGAAGTCGACCACCACGGAGCGCCGCAGCCGCTGCGTGAGCGCCGTGAAGAAGTAGACCGCCCCCTTGAGCACGCCCACGAAAACCGGGTCGCGGCCTTCCAGGTCGGCGTTGACCTCGGCCGCCAGCGCCGATACAACCTGTTCGATGCGGTCCGCGGATAGCACCTTCTCTCGCAGCATCGCTCGCCTCCGTTTGACCGCGCGGGTCCGGGTCTGGTATAGACTGGGCCCGGATTCGCGCGATGAGCACTGCCACCCTGCACGAGCTGAATCAGCGGTACGTGCGGCTCAGCGACCGCTGCCGGTCGCAGTGGACCTTCTACCAGTTCCTGCAGGGTGTGTTCAAGCACCTCCGCGGCGCGCCGTGCCCGGTCGAGGTCGACTTCCAGGCGCTTTTCGCCCAGCTCCGCGAGCTCGGCAACGACCTCCCCAGCGCCCAGGCGGCGCGCATCGGCAAGCTGATCGAGCAGCTCTCGATCAAGCTCGACGAACTGGCGCGCTCCTTCGCCGCGGTGGACCGCGAGATCCCGCCGTCGCTGCTGCGCCGGTTCTTCGACGCGCTGCGCAACCAGGACGAGAAGATCCTGCTCGCCATCATCAAGTTCTACCTCGACGCCAGCGAGCTCAGCGAGGACACGCTCGACAAGATCGACATCCTGGTCACGCGCCTCGCCGAGATCCCGCGCCCCGACGGCCGCAGCCTGGTGCGCGAGCGCCACGAGATCGAGCGCATCGTCCAGCCGCTGCTGCAGCAGCGGCAGCCTGCGGCGATGCCGGACAACGAGCTGACGATCCTCCTCAACGCGCTCGCCGACCTCAAGGCCGAGCTCGTGTCGGCGCGCACGTTCTCCGAGCTGGCGGGCGGCGGCGCCCTCGACCGCTTCCGGACGCTCAAGCGGCGCCTCGGCGAAAAGCTCCTCCACCCACGCCTGCTCCCCGCGCTGCTCGAGACCACGATCGCGGCGAAGAACAGGTTCAAGGAGCTCTGGGAGGACGAGGAGCCGCACCTGCTCGACGACACCAACCGCGTCAACGAGCTGCGCAGGCAGCTCGCCAACCACCCGGAGATGGTGACGCCCGAGCTCCGCGAGGCGCTCGAGATGTTCGTGGCCGCTCGCCGGAAGTTCGACGAGCGGCGCCAGGAGGAGAACCTGCGCCGCGAGGACGCCCTCGCGCTGCGCCGCACGCTCGACCGCATCCTCGAGCAGTTCGACGCCGCCGTCGCCGTCGCCCGCCCGCCGTCGCCCGCCAGCGACGAGGCGACCGCGATCGTCGAGATCGGCGACGCGGCGCCGGCAGCCGAGGCGGCGCCCGACGGCCCGGCCGCCGACGTCGTCGGCCTCATGCCGGCTGACCCGCTGCTCCAGGAGTACCTGAGCAAGATCGTCTTCGTGCTCGAGCTCGTCGGGCGCGACCGCCCCCCGGAGGAGATCGCCCGCGCCAAGGAGCTTGCCACCCTGCGTCTGGAGCCGTGGGAGGTGGCTGCGGCGCAGCGCATCGCCGGCGGCGGCAGCGCCGCCGGCACGCTCGCCGGGGAGCGGGACCGCCTGTGGGTGAATGGGGCGGCGCTGCGGGTGCGAATGGACGAGGAGGCGCGCGAGATCGAACGGCTGCAGAAGCGGGGCTCCGAGCGGCTCGCCGAGGTGCTCGAGCGCGGCAGCCAGTCCCTGCTGCGGGCGGGCGAGATGGAGCGGCGCTTCCAGTGGTTCATCGACGACGCCCTCTACCGCGGCGACACCGAGTTCCTGCAACCCCTCTACAGGTCGCGGTTCCGGCTGCTGCGCGCCTACTCCGGCCTCTGGCTGGTGCACAACGAACGTGGCGGCATCTCCCCCTTCTGACGGGCGCACGCTGCGCCTCGCCCTCGGTTCCGAGGTGGTCTCGCTCGCCACCCAGCGGCTGGTTGTCGGGCGCAGCCGCTCGTGCGACGTCCGCCTGCGCGACGACACCGTCTCGCGCCTCCACGCCGCCTTGGTGTGGCGCAGCGGCGCACTCGTCGTCGAGGACCTCGGCTCGTCGAACGGAACCTGGGTGAACGGCGAGCGCATCCTCTCGCCGCGCACCGTCGGCGCCGGCGACACCGTCCGCTTCGGGTCGGTCAAGGGCGTGATCGAGGCGGGCGCGGCGCCGGCGACGCCCGCCGGGCATCCCGCGCCGCCGCCGGTGC
Source organism: uncultured Thermoanaerobaculia bacterium (assembly GCA_964594125.1). Classification (GTDB taxonomy): domain Bacteria; phylum Acidobacteriota; class Thermoanaerobaculia; order Thermoanaerobaculales; family Thermoanaerobaculaceae; genus CAVRZJ01. The sequence continues at coordinate 89,128 of CAZQLL010000010.1, forward strand.
GGACCGAGCACACGCACGGGCTCGTGCTCGGCCGCCCGGCGTCGCTGCCCTACCGCCTCGCCGCGCTGCTGATCGATGCCGTTCTCCTTGCAGTCGGCTCGCTGCTCCCCTTCCTGCCGCTGCTGATCGTGGTGTTCGGCGAGTCGCGGCAGCTCGTCCCGGCCACGTTGATGGGGCGTTTGCCCACCAGGGCGTTCTTCGCCGGCGTGTGCGGCGTGCTCTGGCTGCTGTTCGCCTACGTCTACGTCATCGACGCCTGGGCACGGCGGGGCGGCTCTGCGGGGATGCGGGCGCTCGGCCTGCGCCTGTACGACTGGCGGCTGCGCATCCCGATCGGGCACTCGCGGGCGTGCCTGCGCCTCGGCGCCGTCCTCGTCACCGCGGCGACGCTCGGCCTCGGCTTCCTCACCGTCGCGTTCCGCAAGGACGGCCGGGCGCTGCACGACCTGCTCGCGGGCACGCTCGTCGCCCACCCGCCCCGCCGCGCGGCGCGCAGGGCAGACGGCCGGCGCTAGGCCGCAGGCGGTAGAATCGCGCTCCATGGGTGAGATCTGGAGTGCGTTCGCCAGCACCGGGTGGGTCGCCAAGAGCGTCCTCGCGATCCTCGGCGCCTTCTCCGTCGCCTCGTGGACGCTGATGGTCCTCAAGGTGCGCCAGCTTCGCCGCTGCCGCGCGGCCAACGCCCGTTTCCAGGCGGAGTTCAGGCGGGCCGCCAGACTGGCCGACGTGCAGGCCGCCGCCGCGCGGGCGCCGCAGGCGCCGCTGGCCGGGATGTTCCGCGCCGGCTACCTCGAGCTCGAGGCGCAGGTCCGCGTGCTGCAGCAGTCCGGCGGGGCGCCGGGCCAGATCAAGAGCCTCGCCGGCATCGAGCGCGCGCTGCAGCGGGCGATCGGCGTCGAGGGCGCGCGGCTGCAACGCTTCCTGCCGTTCCTCGCGACGACGGCGTCGGCCACCCCGTTCATCGGCCTGTTCGGCACCGTCTGGGGGATCATGAACACCTTCCGCGCCATCGCCGCCAGTGGCTCCACCTCGATCCTCACCGTCGCGCCGGGGATCGCCGAGGCGCTCGTCAACACGGCCGCCGGCCTGGCCGCCGCGATCCCGGCTGTGATCGCCTACAACGCGTTCCTCGGCGCGCTGCGCGAGCAGCGCGGGCTCATGGAGGACTTCCTCCTCGAGTTCCTCAACCTCACCGAGCGGACGTTTACCTAGCCATGGCCTTCAGGACCTCGAACGACCTCGACTCGCTGGCGGAGATCAACATCACCCCGCTGGTCGACGTGATGCTCGTGCTCCTGATCATCTTCATCGTCACCGCCCCGATGCTCGTGCAGGGGCTGCAGGTGGAGCTGCCGCGCGAGGCGGCGAGCCAGCTCAGGCCGACGCCGCGCGAGCCGGTGATCGTCACCGTCACCCGCCAGCGCGCGATCCTCGTCGGCGAGCGGGCGGTAGGCGCCGCGGGGCTGCCGGCCGTCCTCGGGCCCCTGCTCGCCGGCGGCCCGCGGCCGGTCTACCTCAAGGGCGACCGCGAGGTCCCCTACGGGTTCATGGTGCAGGTGCTCGCCGAGCTCAACCGGATGGGGGTCGAGGAGATCGGGATGGTCACCGCGCCGCCGGAGCCGCGGTGAGGGACGAGGTCGGCGAGGCGCTCGCGGCCCGCGCCGGCGAGCAGTGGCCGTGGCGCTCGGCGCTCGCGACCGCCGTCGTGCTGCACGTGGCCATCGCCGTTCTCGTCGTCGTCGCGCCGACGCACCGGCGGCGCGCGCTGCAGCTCCCGTCGGTGCAGGTGCGCATGGTCGCTCCCTCCGCCGCCGCCCCCGCGCGCCCGGCGGCGGCGCCCCGTGCAGCCGAGCCCGCAGCGGCCCAGCCCGCACCGGCGGCGAGGAAGCCCGCGCCGTCCGCGGCCATGCCGCCGAGGCGGTCCGCCACCGCGGCCGCCAGGAAGGAGGTGGCGCCGCCGGCGCCGGTTCCTGCGGCGCCGCCCCCTGCGCCTCTGCCGGCGGCGGCCGCTGCGGACGCGGGCGGCGGAGCGGCGCAAACGGGGCAGCGGACGGCGGGCGGAGGGATCGCCCTCGGCGCCGGCCCGGGCAACGGCGCCGCGGGCGGCGGCGGCGAGCCGTTCCCCTTCGGCTACTACCTGGACCGCCTCCTCTCGGCGATCGAGGGCAACTGGTTCCGGCCGCCGGCACCGCCGGAAGCGCGCTGCCGCGTGCGCTGCCGCGTCGATCGCGGCGGCCGGCTGCTCGAGGCCGGGATCGAGGAGCCGAGCGGCACCCCGGCGTTCGATCGGGCGGCTCTTCGCGCCGTCTACGCCGCGGCGCCGTTCCCTCCCCTGCCGCAGGGGTTCGCCGGCCAGACGCTCACCGTTCACCTCGAGTTCGGGCCGCGGTAGCATGACCGGCCCCGGTCTTCCCTCCGGGAAGGGAGTCCAGCGATGAACCGCATGCTCGCCGCAGCTTTCTGCTCTGTCTGCGCCGCCGCCCCGGCGCTCGCGCAGGAAGAGGTCTACCTCAAGGTCACCAGCCCCGGGCTGCAGCGGGTAGTCGTCGCACTCCCCGACATCGCCCAGCGCCCCGGAGCCGACACCGGCGCCGCCGCGTCGTTCTCCGGCGCCCTCCGCCGCGACCTCGAGTCCACCGCGGTCCTCGGCCTGCTCCCCGACGAGGTCGTGCGGTCCGTGCTCGCCGTCGCCGCCGACCCGTTGCAGCAGCGCGCCCAGTACCGCGCCGGCGGCGCCCAGTTCCTCCTCGAGGGCACGCTGGCCTCCGCCGGCAGCCAGCTCACGGTCGAGGCCCGCCTGTGGGATCTCGCCTCGGGCGAGGTGGCGTACGCCCGCCGGCTGCAGGCCGCCGTCCCGCTCGCCGCGACGATGGCGCACACCCTCGCCAACGAGCTGCTCCGCGTCTTCACCGGCAAGCCCGGACCGTTCCTGTCGCGGCTCGCCTTCATCTCCGACCGCACCGGCAGCAAGGAGCTGTGGGTGATGCGCTGGGACGGCAGCGAGGCGCAGCAGCTCACCACGCACCGGTCGATCGCGATGTCGCCGGCGTGGTCGGCCGACGGGCAGTGGCTGGCGTTCACCAGCTTCATGCGCGGCCAGCCGCAGCTCTTCCTGCTCAAGCCCACCCAGGGGTTCCTCCGCCCGCTCTCGACGATGCCGGGCGTCAACACGTCGCCGAGCTTCTCGCCCGACGGCACGCGCGTCGCGTTCGCCGCCGGCGCGGACGGCAACACGGACATCTACGTCGCCGCGCTCGCCGGCGGAGAGCCGCAGCGGCTCACCTCCTCGCGCGCCATCGAGACACAGCCGGCGTGGTCGCCCAACGGACGCCAGATCGTCTTCACGTCCACCGCGGCCGGCTCGCCGCAGCTCTACGTCATGGACGCCGAAGGCACCAACATGCGGCGCCTGACGCTCGGCGACGCCTTCGCCGACGAGGCGTCGTGGGCGCCCGACGGGGTCCGCATCGCCTACACGACCTGGGTCGACAACCGGTTCCAGATCGCGACGCTCGACCTGCGCACCGGGACGCGCGAGGTGATCGCCGGACCCGGCAGCAACGAGTCGCCGTGCTGGTCGCCCGACGGGACGATGCTGGCGTTCGTCTCCAATCGCACCGGCTCCAAGCAGATCTTCATGACCGACGCCGCGGGCGCTCCGAGGCAGCTCACCCGCGACGGCAACAACGTCCAGCCGTCGTGGGTGGCGCAGGTGCAATAGGAAGGTGGTTCGTGGTCCGCGGCGTGGCAGTGGTGACGCCGGTCACCGGCGTCGTGTCGTTCTTGTCGGGGAAGTGCCCATCAGTGTATAGTTCCCGACTTGGAGGTGTGCGATGAGGAGCCGCCACGGTGTCTGCCTGCTCGCCCCGGTCCTCGCGACCGCCCTGCTCGCTTCGTGCTCGCGGCCCAAACCCGTGATCGCACCGGAGCCGCCGCAGGAGGAGGCCGCGGCCACCGCGCCGGCGGCCCCTGCCGACACCGCCACCGCCGAGGGGACGGTCAACGTCCTCTCCGAACCGCCGATCGCGGCCGCCGGTATGCCCGAGAGCGGTGTGACCTCCGGCGAGCTTCCCGCCGACGTGGAAGCGATCAACCGCGCCGGATACCTGACGGACGCCTTCTTCGACACGGACAAGGCCGACCTCCGCGAGGAGACGCGCACCGCGCTCGCGGCCAACGCCGCCTGGCTGCGGCAGCACCCCTCCGTGCAGGTGCTCATCGAGGGGCACTGCGACGAGCGCAACACCGCGGAGTACAACCTCGCGCTCGGCTGGCGGCGCGCCAACGCCGCGAAGGACTACATCGTCTCGCTGGGAGTCGCCGCCGACCGCATCGCGACGATCTCCTACGGCGAGGAAAAGCCGTTCGCGACCGGCAGCGGCGAAGCGGCGTGGTCGCAGAACCGGCGGGCGCACTTCGTCGTGACGGGCCGTTGAGGAGGTGGGGAGCATGCGTCCGACAGCCCTCGCCGCCATCGCGCTCGCTCTGACCGGGTGCGTCTCGACGGGCGACATCGAGCTGCTGCACCGCGAGATCACCGACGTCGCCCGCCAGGTCGACAAGCTCGGCGAGCGCTCCAGCGACAAGCAGGACCTGCAGGCGGTGAGCCAGAAGCTCGGCGAGCAGAACGCGCAGATGCTCAAGTCGAACGCCGACATCGTCGCCGAGCTGCAGCAGGTGCGCGACCAGATGGAACGCCTGCAGGCGAACCTCGACGCCACCAACCAGCGGCTCGAGGCCCTCTCCAACGAGCTCGCCGCGGCGCGCGAACGCGCCGGCCTGCCGGCCGCCGCCGCGGGCGCCGCTGCGGGAGCGCTCTCCGGCGCGGCGCTGGCGGCGCCGGGCCAGCCCTCGGAGCCGGCCCAGCTCTACTCCAGCGCCTACGAGGACTACCTGCGCGGCAACTTCGACCTCGCGCTGCAGGGGTTCGGCGAGTACCAGAAGCGCTATCCGGACACCGACCTGGCCGACAACGCGCTGTACTGGATCGGCGAGTGCCACTACTCCAAGCGGGAGTTCCCCGAGGCGATCAAGGCGTTCACCGACCTGCTGAACGCCTACAAGGCCTCGGACAAGGCCGCCGCGGCGCTGTTGAAGAAGGGGCTCGCCCATCTCGAGGCGGGCGATCGCTCACAGGCCGTGATCAACCTGCAGTACGTGCTCTACGAGCACCCCGGCAGCAAGGAGGCCGAGCTGGCCCGCGCGAAGCTCGGCGCCCTCGGCGTGAAGGTGAAATAGTGCGGTCTAGAGCCGAGGGTCGAGGGTCGAAGGGGAACCCACAGATGGCGCTCTCGCTCCTCACCTCCCTGCTCTCGACCTCGGACCGTCAACCTCCGACCATAGACCTCCGGTTCGAACTCTTGACTCGAAACTCCCAACTCTCAACCTTCAGCTTCCTCAAGGAGTCGTGATGGCAAAGCGAATCAAGTCAGGTCTCAAGCGGCGCCGCCAGAGCGAGGTGCGCCGCCTCCGCAACCGCGCCGTCCGTACCCGCGTGCGCAACGCCATGCGGGCGCTGCGCACCGCGATCGCCGCCAGCGACGCCGCCGCCGTCAAGGCGATGCTGCCGCGCACCGTTTCGGCGATCGATGTCGGCGTCCGCAAGGGCGTGTTTCACGCCAACACCGCGTCGCGGGCCAAGTCCCGACTGATGGCGCAGGCGTCGCAGCTCCTGCAGGCGCCGGCCTCCGCGTAGGGGGCCGACAGGACCCGCAGCGCGACCCGCGATGCGCATGCCGCCGCCGTACAGCAGCCCGCCGCAGATCGAGGCGCTCGCGCTGCGCCGCGGCAAGGTGCGCGACCTCTACCGCACCGCCGCCGGCGACCTCGTGATCGTGGCCAGCGACCGCATCAGCGCGTTCGACGTCGTCCTCTCGCCCGGCATCCCCGGCAAGGGCGTCGTGCTCACGCAGCTCTCGAACTTCTGGTTTGAGCGGCTCGCCGACGTCGCGCCCTGCCACCTGCTTGCAACCGACCTGGCCCGCCTCCCCGAGCCGTTCTCCGGGTGCGCCGAGCTCGCCCGGCGAGCGTGCCTGGTGCGCCCTGTGAGAATCGTGCCGATCGAGTGCGTGGTGCGCGGGTACCTGGTCGGCAGCGGCTGGAAGGAGTACCAGGCGTCGGGCACCGTCTGCGGCATTCCCCTGCCGGCCGGCCTGCGTCTCGCGGACCGCCTGCCCGAACCGATCTTCACGCCGTCGACCAAGGCCGAGGTCGGGCACGACGAGAACATCTCGTTCGACGAGGCCGCCGAGCTCGTCGGGGGGGCGGTGGCCGAGCGCCTGCGCTCACTCTCCCTTGCCCTCTACCGCCGCGCGGCGGCGCTCGCCGAGTCGCGCGGGATCATCATCGCCGACACCAAGTTCGAGTTCGGCCTTGACGAGGCGGGCACGCTGGTCTGGGCGGACGAGGCGCTCACCCCCGACTCGTCGCGCTTCTGGCCCGCCGCCGAATACCGGCCCGGCGCCAACCCGCCGTCGTTCGACAAGCAGTTCGTCCGCGACTGGCTCGAAGGCTCGGGATGGAACAAGCGGCCGCCGGCCCCGACCCTCCCCGAGGGGGTCGTCGAAGGCACGCTCGCGCGTTACCTCGAGGCGCTCCACCGGCTCACCGGCAGCGAGCTGCGCCTCGGCTGATCCGCCCATCGGCTGTCGACTTCGTAGATGCTATACTCCCCGGACTCTGGGCGACTGGAGGTCGCGCGTTGATGACAGCCAAGTTGTTCTCCAGCGACAAGATCCGAAACGTGGCGGTGGTCGGTCACTCGTCCACTGGCAAGACCTCGCTGATCTCGGCGATGCTCTTCGACACCAAGGCGGTCAACCGCCTCGGCAGGGTCGACAAGGGGACCGCGGTCACCGACTTCGACGACGAGTCGATCGATCGCAAGCTGACCATCGCCACGGCGGTGGCCCATGCGCAGCACAGGGAACACAAGCTCAACCTGATCGACACGCCCGGCTACTCGATCTTCACCACCGAGGCGGTGCAGGGGCTGAAGGTGTCCGAGGCGGCTCTGCTGCTGGTCTCCGCCGTGGCTGGTCCCGAGGTACAGACCGAGAAGATGTGGAAGGTCTGCGCGGCGATGGACAGGCCCGTGCTGGTCTGCGTCAACATCATGGACCGCGAGCGGGCCTCCGCCCCGCGCACGCTCCAGCAGCTCCAGAAGCGATTCGGCCGGGAGGTGGTGCCCGTGCAGCTTCCGATCGGCGAGGAGCACGCCTTCTCCGGCGTGGTCGACCTCGTGACGATGACCGCCTGGACGTTTTCCGCCGACGAGAGCGGCGCGGCGCAGCCGGCGAGGGTCCCGGCGGAAGTGAAGGAGGAGGCCGAGGCGGCGCGCAACGCGCTCATCGAGATGGTCGCGGAGCAGGATGAGGCGCTGTTGGAGAAGTTCTTCAGCGAGGGCACGCTGTCCACCGAGGACGTGATCACCGGGCTGACCCTGGCGGTGGCCAGGCGCAAGATCTTCCCGGTCTACTTCGCCTCGGCGGGCCGCAACCAGGCGGTGCAGCCGCTGCTCGACGCGCTCGTGACGCTGGTTCCCAGCCCCCTCGCCCGGCCGGTCGCCGCACGCACCGTCGGCGGCGACGGCATCCAGGTCGCGCCGGCGGCCGACGACGCGGCGCTGGCGTATGTCTTCAAGACGATCTCGGATCCGTTTGCCGGTCGGATCACGCTGCTGCGCGTGTTCTCCGGCGCCGTCCAGCCCGACAGCACGCTGTACAACCGTCCGCGCGACGTCGCCGAACGGCTTGGCGCCGTCAACTGGATGCAGGGCAAGGATCTCACCCCGGTCGACAGGCTGGTCGCCGGCGACATCGGCGCCGTGGCCAAGCTCAAGGAGACCCGCACCGGCGACACCCTTACCGTCAAGGACGGCGCCCGCTACATCCCGGCGGTGCCGATCCCCGAGGCGGCGATCTCGTTCGCCATCTCGCCGAAGTCGAAGGGCGACGAGGACAAGATCGCCGGGGCGCTGGCCAAGCTGCAGGACGAGGACCCGACGCTCCACGTCGGCCGCGACCCCCAGACCAAGGAGCAGCTCGTCGCCGGGGCCGGCCAGCTCCACGTCGAGATTGCGGTCGCCCGCCTGCGCAAGCGCTACAAGGTGGACGTCACGTTGCACCCGCCCAAGGTGCCGTACCGTGAGACGATCACCAAGGCGTACGAGCTCACCTCGCGCCACAAGAAGCAGACCGGCGGCCACGGCCAGTTCGCCGAAGCCAAGATTCGCATGGAGCCGTTGCCGCGCGGCACCGGGTACGAGTACGTCGACAAGATCTTCGGCGGCTCGGTACCGCAGAACTTCCGCCCGTCCGTCGACAAGGGGATCCAGAGCGCCTGCGCCGCCGGCCCGCTCTCCGGGAACCCCGTGGTCGACTTCCGCGTCACGCTGCTCGACGGCAAGTACCACCCGGTGGACTCGTCGGACATGGCGTTCCAGATCTGCGGCCGCAAGGCGTTCCGCGAGGCGGTCAAGCAGTGCGGGCCGACGATCCTCGAGCCGGTGATGAACGTCGAGATCACCGCTCCCGACGAGTCGCTCGGGGACATCATGGGGGATCTCAACGCGCGGCGCGGGCGCGTCCAGGGGATGGAGCCCGGCGACGGCCAGACCGTGGTCAAGGCGCAGGTGCCGCTCGCCGAGATGCTCACCTACTCGCAGACGCTGCGCGCCATCACCGGCGGCAGGGGCGACTTCCACATGGAGTACAGCCACTACGACGAGGTGCCGCGCCAGGTGCAGGAGAAGATCATCGCCGCCAGCGGCCGTGCAGCCGAAGAAGACGTCGACGACGAGTAGGAAGGCCCCCGCCGGCCGCAGCGTCCTCGCCGCGATCGACGATGGGATCGAGAAGGGGCTTGACACTCGGCACGACCTGTGCAAGCATCCGCACGTGTTGGCTTTCGGGCTGTTCGGTTTTCGCTTCGCAAGTGGACCCCGCCGCGAGGACCAGCGACCTCGCGGCTTTTCTGTATGTGTCGGGACGCACCCGGCGAGACGTCGGCGGTACTAGCACCGTCAGGAAGTAGGGAGAAAGCAGTATGGCAAACGGCACCGTGAAGTGGTTCAACGATACCAAGGGCTTCGGTTTCATCACCCAGGAGGGCGGCGAGGACGTGTTCGTCCACTACTCCGCCATCTCCGGCGACGGCTTCCGCACCCTCAAGGAGGGCGCCCGCGTCGAGTTCGATGTCGTCCGCGGCCCCAAGGGCCTGCAGGCCGCCAACGTCCGCGCCGTCTGAGCGCGCAGGGAAGCTAAGGAGAAGCACATGCCGCAGGGTAAGGTGAAGTGGTTCAACGACGCCAAGGGCTACGGGTTCATCACGCAGGAGGGCGGCCAGGACGTGTTCTGCCACTTCTCCGCGATCGTCGGCGACGGATACCGGTCCCTCAAGGAGGGTGACACCGTGCAGTTCGACGTCACCCAGGGCCCCAAGGGCCTGCAGGCCTCCAACGTCCGCAAGGTCTAGTCCATCTCCGACGCCAGCGAAAGCACACGGCGGCGCCTCGCGGCGCCGCCTCTCTTTTGTCGTCGCGCGGCGCGGGCGTCGAGTCGTGATGGCTCATGAAGGAAGCACAAGCGCTCGCCGCCCTGCCGCAGGCCCGGAGGCGGGCGGGGTGTGAAGCCTGCGACTCGATCGTTGCAGGCGAGGGGAAGGCAGAAACCTGCCCCTGCAAGAGCTGGCATGGCTCGTGAAGGCGTCTCTTCACACGCTCCGAGCGCTGCCAGCCGATCAGCTCGCGGCGGTCAGCTCCCGGCTTCCCTGGCCACCGGGATCGGCAGCCGGATCGGCGGCGAGGTCTTGCCGTAGTACGGCCGGTAGCCGAGGTCGATCTTCTCGACCGGGCCCGTCACGAGCAGCGTGTCGAGGCCGACCACCGCTTCCCGACGGTCGGCGAACGCCATCTCGTGGTGGCGCGTCATGATGATCGCCTCCTTGGGACAGGCGTCGACGCAGAATCCGCAGAAGACGCAGCGCAGCAGGTCGATGGTGAAGACCTTCGGCTTCTTCTCCCACTCGACGGTCGCTGTCGGGTCCTCCTCCGCCTCGATGTGGATGCAGTCGGCCGGGCACGCGGTCTCGCACATGTAGCAGGCGACGCAGCGCGGCGAACCGTCCTCGTGGGTGAGGATCACATGCCGCCCGCGCATGCGATCGGAGTACTCCCGCTTGACCTCCGGCCACTCCACGGTCACGGTGTACTTGCGAGCGAACACGTTGCCGAGGAAGTGGCGCAGCGTCAGGGCGAGACCCTTGACGACCTCGATCAGGTAGAACCGCTGCAGGAAGCCGAGCGGCCTGGGATCGCAGACGACGACGTCGGTGCGCTTCATCGGTCGAGCTCCCCGGCGATGATGTTGAGGCTGCCCAGGATCGCCACGGCGTCGGGGATCATATGCCCCTTGAGCATGTGCGGGTACGCCTGGAAGACCGCGAAGCACGGCGGCCGCACCTTGATGCGGTACGGCTTGCCGCTGCCGTCGGAGATGATGTAGAACCCGAGCTCGCCGTTGGCGCCCTCCGTGTAGCCGTAGGTCTCCCCGGCAGGCACCCGCATGCCGTCCATGATCAGCTTGAAGTGCCAGATCAGGGACTCCATTTCGGTGTAGACCTTCTCCTTCGGCGGCAGCGCCACCCTGTGGTCCGCGGTGATCACCGGTCCGGGCTCAAGGCGTCCGAGCGCCTGCTCGACGATGCGCAGGGACTGCTTCACCTCCTCGACGCGGACGAGGTACCGGGCGTAGGTGTCGCCCGTGGTCGCGATCGGCACCTTGAAGTCGTAGGCGTCGTAGCCGAGGTACGGGTGGGCCTTGCGGATGTCGTACGCCACGCCGGAGGCGCGCAGGCAGGGGCCCGTCCACCCCCAGTCGAGCGCCTCCGCGGCCGACAGCCTGCCGATCCCCTCGGTGCGGTCGCGGAAGATGCGGTTCTCGGTGATCAGCTTCTCCATCTCAGCGACCACCGTCGGGATCTTCCCGAGCAGGTATCTGACGGCATCCGCGAACCCCGGCGGGACGTCGTTGGCGAGCCCGCCGACGCGCACGTACGACACCGTCAGTCGGCCGCCGCAGCACGCCTCGAGCACCGAGTAGATCTCCTCGCGCGCCTCGTACATGTAAAGGAACGGCGTCATCGCGCCGAGGTCGTTGAGGTTGGCGCCGATGCACACCAGGTGGTCCATGATGCGCGACAGCTCGGAGAGGATGATCCGCACCGTCTGGGCGCGCGGCGGCGCCTCGACGCCGAGCAGCTTCTCGACCGCGAGGACGTAGCCGACGCCGTTCATCATCGCCGAGCAGTAGTTGAGGCGGTCGGTGTACGGGATGACCTGATTCCAGGTGTGCTGCTCGGCCATCTTCTCAAAGCAGCGGTGCAGGTAGCCGATCTCCACCTCGGCCTGGGTGATGAGCTCGCCGTCGAGGCGGGCGACGATCCGCAACGTGCCGTGCGTCGACGGGTGCGACGGCCCGAGGTTGAGGACCTGCGTCTCGAAGTGGTCCTCGTCCTCCTGCACCTCGCGCGCCCACACCGGCACGTCCTGCTCGCCCTCGCGCAGCAGCCAGCGCTGGCCCGGGTCGTAGTCCTTGCGCAGCGCGTGACCCTGGAATGCGTTGTGGCAGAGGATGCGCTTGAGGTTCGGGTGTCCCGCGAAGCGGATCCCGAACATGTCGAACGCCTCGCGCTCGAACCAGTCGGCCGCCTTCCACACCCCGTACACCGAAGGCACCGTCATGTCCGGCTCCGGCACCGGCACCTTGAGGCGGATGCGGTGGCCGTGCGCCACCGAGTACAGGTGGTAGACCGCCTCGAAGCGCTCGGCGCGGCCCGGACGATCGACGCCGCACACGTCCGAGAGCAGGGCGCAGTCGAGCACCGGGTCGTCCTTGAGAAAACGCGCCAGCTCCGCCAGCGCCTTCGGGTCGACCCTGAACGTCTGGAGGTCCCCTGCGGCCACCTCCTCGACGCCGCTGCCTGCGGGGAACCGCTCGAGTATGGCCTTGCTGCGGGCTTCGCGTGTGCTCACTTGCCCTTCCCCCCCGCGGCAGCCGCGATCCGAGCCGCCTCGCGCTGGTAGCGCGTCTCGCCCCTGGAGATCATCTCCTGCAGCCGCACGACGCCCTGCAGCAGCGCTTCCGGCGTCGGCGGGCACCCGGGCACGTACACGTCTACGGGGATGAACTCGTCGATCCCCTGGACGACGTGGTAGGCGCGGTAGAACCCGCCGGTGCAGGCGCAGGCGCCCATCGAGATGACGTACTTCGGCTCCGGCATCTGCTGGTAGATGCGAACCAGCACCGGCGCCATCTTGTCGGTCACGGTGCCGGCGACGAGCAGCAGGTCGGACTGGCGCGGCGAGAAGCGCACCACCTCGGCGCCGAAGCGCGACAGGTCGTAGTGCGACATCATCACCGACATGAACTCGATGGCGCAGCACGCCGTGCCGAAGGGGAACGGCCAAAGGCTGTTCTTGCGGGCGGCGTCGATCAGGGTCTCGAGCTTGGTGGTGAGAAAGATCTGGCTGCCGTCGGGCTGGCGAGCGGCGGCGCCGCTCGAGACGACCGGCAGGGTCGGACGTTCACGATCAGGCTGCATGCGTCGAGCCACCTCCCATCGGACTCAACCCGCGGCACCGGTTCGCCTCTTCCCGCAGCAGCGCGCGGCGCGGACATTATACGAACTTTCACAATCGTTGTGCGGGGTTGCGGCCGCCGACCGCAACCCCGCATATCGAGAACAAGGCCGAATACCGAAGCGGCTAGGCGGCGGACGGGCAGAAACGGGAGAGGACGCGGCGGACGAAGGCGCGGGTCTCGCGGTACGGGGGCATGCCCTGGTGGCGCTCCACGACGACGGCGCCGGCGTTGTAGGCGGCGAGCGCCAGCGGCAGGTCGCCGAAGCGCTCCAGCAGCGCCTTCAGGTGGGCGCAGCCGACGTGGAGGTTCGCCTTCGGGCTGTGGGGGTCGCGGATTCCCGCGTCGGTCCATACCGCCGGCATGAGCTGCATCAGGCCGCGGGCGCCGGCGCGCGACACCGCCCAGCGATCGTACCGAGACTCCGCCTCGACGACCGCCGCGACCAGCCACGGGTGCAGCCCGGCGGCGCGAGCCGCCGCCGCGATCTCGCGGCGGTATGGCGTCGCCTCGGGCAGGGGCTGCTCGGCCCATCCGTGCGGGCACGGCGGCTCGGGCACCGGCTCCATCACCGGCTCCACGACGTCCTCGATCACGTTCTGGAGACGGGTCAGAGGGACCTGCACGACGCCTCCGCCCGCGAGACCGAGCCGGATCTGCTCGGTCCCCACCAGGACCGCGGATGCTACCTTCAGCACCCTGCCGTCGCTGAACACCGCCAGGTACTGGGCCTCCGCCGCGACCGCCGACAGGCACCCAAGCCCTGCAGCCAGCCCGGCGACCCATGCCACCGCCCGGTCCCGGGCTCGCCTCCGGTCCCCCGTCCCCCGTCCCCTGTCCCCTTCCGTACTCATGCCCGTGGGTGCTTGCTGTCGTAGAGCTGCCGCAGGCGCTCGCGGGTGATGTGGGTGTAGATCTCGGTGGTCGATATGTCGGCGTGCCCGAGCATCGCCTGCACCGCCCGCAGGTCGGCGCCGTGCTCGAGCAGGTGGGTGGCGAAGGAGTGCCGCAGAGTGTGCGGCGACAGCGGCGCCGAGATCTCCGCCTGCCGGCCGTAGCGCTTGATCATCAGCCAGAAGCGCTGGCGCGTCATCCCCTCTCCGCGCACCGTCAGGAACAGCTCCTCGGCGCGTTTCGTCGCCAGCTTCGGGCGCACCTCGTCGAGGTAGCGGGCCAGCCACCGGCGGGCATCGCTGCCGATCGGCACGATTCGCTCCTTGCTCCCCTTCCCCCACACGCGGACGAACCCGGGGTCGAGGTGCAGGCCGGTGGTCTTGAGCGAGATCAGCTCGGAGACGCGCAGCCCGGTGGCGTAGATCGTCTCCAGCATCGCGCGGTCGCGCACCCCGAGCGGCGCCGCGACGTCGGGCGCCGCGAGCAGCGCCTCGACCTCCGCGGCCGAGAGGAAGTGCGGCAGCGCCCGCAGGAGCTTCGGCGGCTCGAGATCGAGCGTGGGATCGACCGTGGTTTCGCCGCGCTCCAGCAGATAGCGGAAGAACCCGCGCAGCGCCGCCAGCGCCCGCGCCGCCGAGCGCGCCGAAAGCCCCATCCCCCGCAGCCCGGACAGGTAGCGCCGCAGATCCGAGCGCTCGCAGCGCGCCGTCCTGAGGTCTTCGCGCGCCAGCCACGCGCCGAACTGCCTCAGGTCGGAGCGGTACGCGGCGAGCGTGTGCCCGGAAAGCCCGCGCTCCACCGTCAGCGCCGCCAGATAGTCCGGCAGCAGCCGCGTGAAGAACTCGGTCTTCGGGGGCTCGTTCGCCACGCCTGCATGGTACAGAAGAACCTGGGTCGTCGAGCGCGGGCGGGAGTCCGTCTGTCGGCGGACGATGCCGCCGCGCGCGGCCCGTGACACGCTAGAATCGAAGCGTGGCGACAGGAACGTGAAGGGGTGACCCGTGAAGACGTTCGACTTCAAGATCGACCCGCTCACCGGCGAGCACTACTACGAGGTGTACCTGCGCGGGCAGCAGGTGATCACCGACCCGCTGCTCAACAAGGGGTCCAACTTCACGATCGAGGAGCGGGCGGCGCTCGAGCTGACCGGTCTGCTGCCGCACGGGGTGTCGTCGATCGAGGAGCAGGTGGCGCGCGCCTACGAGAGCTACCAGCGCAAGCCCGACGACCTCGAGCGCTACCTCTACCTGCTCGGGCTGCTCAACCGCAACGAGACGCTGTTCTACCGGCTGCTCGCCGAGCACCTCACGGAGATGCTGCCGATCGTCTATACACCGACCGTCGGCCAGGCATGCCTGTCGCTGTCGCGCATCATGCGGCGCGCCCGCGGCGTCTACATCCATCCGGAGAACATCGGCGCCATCGACCAGATCCTCAGGAACGCGCCGATCCCCCACGTGCAGCTCATCGTCGCCACCGACGGCGAGCGCATCCTCGGACTCGGCGACCTCGGCGCCGACGGGATGGGGATCCCGGTCGGCAAGGTCAGCCTGTACGTCGCGGCCGGAGGCATCCACCCGGCGTGCTGCCTGCCGGTGTGCCTCGACGTCGGCACCAACAACGAGCGTCTGCTGAACGACCCGCTCTACCTCGGCTACCGCCACCCCCGCCTCACCGGCCAGCGGTACGACGACTTCATCGAGCGCTTCGTCCTCGGCGTCCAGCGCACCTTCCCCAACACCCTGATCCAGTGGGAGGACTTCGCCAAGCACAACGCGTTCCGCCTGCTCGCGCGCTACCGCGAGCGGGTGCTGTCGTTCGACGACGACATCCAGGGCACTGGGGCGGTCGCCGTCTCCACACTGCTCACCGCGTCGCGGATCCAGAAGGTGCCGCTGGCCGGGCAGCGCTTCGTCATCGTCGGCTTCGGCCAGGCGGGCGTGGGAACCGCCATGAACATCGCGGCGGTGCTGGTCGATGCCGGCCTCGCCCCCGCCGAGGCGCGCCGGCGCATCTACGCGGTCGATCAGCAGGGGCTGCTGGTCGAGGGCGACGCCGCGCTCGCCGATGAGCAGATCCCCTTCGCGCAGCCGCGCGACGCGATCGCCGGCTGGACGCTCGCCGAGCCGTCGCGCATCACACTGAAGGACGTGCTCCGCAACGCGCGCCCGGGCGTCCTGGTCGGCTTCACCGCGGTGCGCGGCCTGTTCGACGCCGAGGTGCTCGCCGAGATGGGGCGCAACGCCGAACGCCCGGTGATCCTGGCGCTCTCCAACCCGACCTCGCGCTCGGAGTGCACCCCCGAAGAGGCCCTGCGCGGCACCGGCGGCCGGGCCCTGGTGGCCACCGGCAGCCCGTTCCCGCCGGTCGAGTACGAGGGACGCAGGATCCCCACCTCGCAGTGCAACAACCTCTACATGTTCCCCGGCGTGGGCCTCGGCGCACTGACGGCCAAGGCTGCCAAGGTCACCGACCGCATGTTCGTCGCCGCGGCGCAGGCGCTCTCCGGTCTCGTGACGCTGCCGCAGGAGGAGGCGGGCCTGTTGCTGCCGCCGATGAAGCGCATCCGCGACGTCGCGGCGGTAGTCGCCAAAGCCGTCGCGATCGAAGCGCGCGACTCCGGGCTCGGCCGCCTGCTCTCCGACGACGAGATCGAGGCGACGATCCGCCGCGCGCAGTGGCAGCCCGGGTTCGTCCCCTACCGCGCGGGCACGCTGCCGCGCTGACGCGCCGCACAGCCGTCCCGCCTGTCAGCGGACGGCGCGCTGCACCTCGCGGTACCGGAAGCAGCTCACCAGGTGATCGTTGACCAGCCCGCACGCCTGCATGTGGGCGTACACCACCGTCGGCCCGACGAAGGAGAAGCCGCGCTGCTTCATCGCCCCGCTCGCCGCCTCGGCCGCCGCCGTCACCGCCGGGAGCTGCGCGAGCTCGGTCCACGCGTTGACGATCGGCGCACCGCCGACGAAGCTCCAGAAGAAGGCGGAGAACGAGCCGAACTCCCGCTGCACGTCGAGAAACGCGCGGGCGTTCTTCACCGCCGCGTTGATCTTCGCGCGGTTGCGGATGATCGCGGGGTCGCGGACGAGCTCCTCGACCTTCGCGTCGTCGAACCGGGCGACCGCCGCGGCGTCGAAGCCGGCGAACGCCCGCCGGTACCCCTCGCGCTTGTGCAGGACCGTCCGCCACGACAGCCCTGCCTGCGAGCTCTCGAGCACGAGGAACTCGAAGTGGACACGATCGTCCCACACCGGCGTCCCCCACTCCTCGTCGTGGTACGCCAGCATCAGCGGGTCGTCCCCCGGCCACGGACAGCGCGTCTTCATGGCGTCCAACATACCCCGGCCGGGGGAGACCCGGAATGCCCAAGCGCTCGCTCGTCACGATTGAAGACAGGCGCGCGAGACCGTCTGTGCGCCGGCAACGGCGCATTGGCGCCATCACGCCCGCGAGGGTCGCGCCGGTCGGCGACCGCTCCAAGCTCCCGCACGAGCTGCAGGCCCCTGTCGGTGGAACGGGGTGCGACGGCAGTGCTCCGGCTAGACCAGGTCCGCGCCGGGAAAGAAGAAGGCGATCTCGACCGCGGCGTTCTCCGGCGAGTCGGAGCCGTGGATCGCGTTGCGCTCGATGTTGGTGCCGAACTGCGCGCGGATCGTCCCCTTCTCGGCCTTGGTCGAGTCGGTGGCGCCCATCACCTTGCGCAGGTACTCCACCGCGTTGTCGCGCTCGAGCGCCATCACCCACACCGGCCCGGAGGTCATGAACTCCACCAGCGCGCGATAGAACGGCCGCTCCTTGTGGACGGCGTAGAACGCCTTCGCCTGGTCCTCGGTCAGCCTGACCCGCTTCGCCGCGAGGATCTCGAACCCTTCCTGCTCCAGCCTCGAGATGATCGCGCCGCAGTTGCGGCGCGCGACGGTGTCCGGCTTGAGAATCGTGAACGTCCTCTGCTTCATGGTCGCTTCTCTCCCTTCACTGCCCGCCGCGCTGCCCGCGGCGAAGCGGGGCCCTCTCGGCCGCGGCACCCGCAGTATCACCCTTGACTCCCACCGGCCGTGGCGCCCATAGCGCCACGGGCCACGGGCCACGGGCCACGTCTTCTCACGCCTTCCCCATCGCCCTCGCCATCGTGATGCCGATGTCCGCGGGCGTCACGGCGACGTGGATCCCCGCCGCGGTGAGCGCTTCCATCTTCTCCT
Organism: uncultured Thermoanaerobaculia bacterium; assembly: GCA_964594125.1. Classification (GTDB taxonomy): domain Bacteria; phylum Acidobacteriota; class Thermoanaerobaculia; order Thermoanaerobaculales; family Thermoanaerobaculaceae; genus CAVRZJ01. Next base: position 106,859 of record CAZQLL010000010.1, read on the forward strand.
TCGCGGTGCCCTTGCCGCCGGAGATGATCGCGCCTGCGTGGCCCATGCGGCGGCCCGGCGGCGCGGTCTGGCCGGCGATGAAGGCGGCAACGGGCTTGGTCATGTGCGCCTTGACGTAGGCGGCCGCCTCCTCCTCCGCACTGCCTCCGATCTCGCCGATCATCACGACAGCCTCGGTCTGCGGATCCGCGTTGAACGCCTGCAGCACGTCGACGAACGAGGTGCCGGGCACCGGGTCTCCGCCGATGCCGACGCAGCTCGACTGCCCGAGGCCGAGGTGGGTGAGCTGGCCGACCGCCTCGTAGGTGAGCGTGCCGGAGCGCGACACGACGCCGACCGGACCCGGCTTGTGGATATGCGCCGGCATGATGCCGAGCTTCGCCTTGCCGGGCGAGATGATCCCCGGGCAGTTCGGCCCGATCAGGCGCACCTTACGGCCCGCCAGCGCCCGCTTGACCAGCACCTCGTCGCGCGCCGGGATCCCCTCGGTGATGCAGACGATCAGCTCGATGCCGGCGTCCGCCGCCTCGAGGATGGCGTCGGCCGCCATCATCGGCGGCACGAAGATCAGCGACGCCGTGCAGCCGGTGGCGCGCTTCGCTTCTGCGACGGTGTTGAACACCGGCACGCCGTCGACGCTCGCGCCGCCCTTGCCTGGGGTCATCCCGGCGACGATCTGGGTGCCGTACTCGCGGCACCTGGCCGCGTGGAACTGCCCTTCCTTGCCGGTGAGGCCCTGAACTACGACCTTGGTCTTCTCGTCAAGCCAGATTGCCATGCCCCACCCCCTACCTTACCGCCGCGACGACCTTGGTCGCGGCCTCGGCCATCGTCGCAGCGGGCTGCAGCGTGAGGCCGGACTCGCCGAGGATGCGGCGGCCCTCCTCGGCGTTGGTGCCCTCGAGCCGGACGACGATCGGCAGCGTCACGTCGAGCTTGCGCGCCGCCGCAACCACCCCGGCGGCCAGCATGTCGCACCGCACGATGCCGCCGAAGATGTTGATCAGCACCGCCTTCACCTCGGGGTCCGAGAGCAGGATGCGGAAGGCGTTCGAGACGCGCTCCTCGCTGGCGCCGCCGCCGACGTCGAGGAAGTTGGCGGGCGCGCCCCCCGCATGCTTGATGATGTCCATCGTCGCCATCGCGAGGCCGGCCCCGTTGACCATGCACCCGATCGAGCCGTCGAGCTTGATGTAGTTGAGGTCGAACTTCGACGCCTCGACCTCGAACTTGTCCTCCTCGTCGAGGTCGCGCATCGCCGCGATCTCCGGGTGGCGACCGAGCGCGTTGTCGTCGAACGTCATCTTGGCGTCGAGCGCCATCACGTGACCCGAGCCGGTGATCAGCAGCGGGTTGATCTCGGCGAGCGAGGCGTCGGTCTCGTTGTAGGCGCGTGCGAGCGCCGTCACGAGCCTGGTGAACTGCTTGAAGGTCTCGCCGGAAAGCTCGAGCGCGAAGCCGAGCTTGCGCGCCTGGAACGGCTGCAGCCCGGCCACCGGGTCGAAGTGCTCCTTGAGGATGGCGTCGGGGTGCTCGGCGGCGACCTCCTCGATCTCCATGCCGCCGAACTTCGAGGCCATCAGCACCGGCAGCCCGACCGCGCGGTCGAGGACGATGCCGAGGTAGAGCTCGCGGGCGATGTCGACCGCCTCCTCGACCAATACCTTGCGGACGATTCTGCCCTCGGGGCCGGTCTGCTTCGAGACCAGCTTCATGCCGACGATCTGCTGCGCCACCTGCACCGCCTCGTCGGGGCTCTTGGCGAGCTTGACGCCGCCCGCCTTGCCGCGCCCGCCGGCGTGCACCTGCGCCTTGACCACGACCTTGCCGCCGAGCTCGACGGCGATCGCCCTCGCCTGCTCCGCCGCGGTGATCACCTTGCCGCGGGGGATCGCCACGCCGTAGCGCGCGAGGATCTCCTTCGCCTGGTATTCGTGGACCTTCATGGGACCTCCTGAAGAGAAGTGCCGGCGTGACCGGCAGGGTGCATTGTGCCGAGTTTCACGCAGCCGTGCAACCGCGGCCGGGATCCGCGCTGCCTGCAGGGCGGGTGTGGGGCCGGCGTTCCGCGCCGGCTGGTCCGGACCAGCAGGATTGCACCAGGGCGCGCTCAAGCGCGCGCCACATTCGCGCTCCCAAACAACGACGGCTCTTGGATCATGCGCCCGCCGCGGCCGACGGTGGTCGGTCGGCACAATGCGCCGGTCAGGCGCGGTCGAGGCGCGGCAGGCCGGCGAGCGCATCGGGGTTGGCCGCGCTCGCGAGATCGCCGGCGGGCTCGCCGCGCAGGACGCGGCCGATGACGCCGCGCAGGATCTTCCCCGACCGCGTCACCGGCAGCGCGTCAACCCAGAGCACGTGCGCCGGGCGCATCGTGGAGCCGAGGCGTGCCGCGACGTGCGCTGCCACCTCGCCACCGAGCGCGTCGCCGGGCGCGAAGCCAGCGCGCGGCACGGCGACGAGCACGAGCTGCTCGCCCCTGAGCGGGTCGGGCAGACCGATGGCGGCGGCCTCGCGCACGGCCGGGTGCTCGATCGCCACCGACTCGACCTCGCCGGGACCGACGCGCTTGCCGGCGATCTTCAGGGTGTCGTCGGAGCGGCCGGTGAGGAACCACATCCCGTCCTCGTCGACGCGCGCCCAGTCGCCGTGGCACCACACCGACTCGCCGAACGTCGTGAAGTACGTCTCGAGGTAGCGCTCGGGATCGTTCAGGAAGCCACGCGTCATGTTCGGCGACGCGTTGCGGCACACCAGGTACCCCACCTCGCCGCGCACGCTGCGCCCCCGCTCGTCGAGCACGTCGACGTCCATCCCCAGCGCCGGGCCCTGCAGCGAGCAGGGCTTGAGCGGCGCCACCGGCAGCGGCGCCAGCAGGCACCCCATCAGCTCGGTGCCGCCGGAGATGTTGATCACCGGGCAGCGGCCGCCGCCGGCGTGCTCGAAGTACCAGCGGTACGACGCGTCGTCCCACGGCTCGCCGGTCGAGCCGAGCATGCGAACGCTCGCCAGGTCGCGGCACCGCAGCGGCTCGACGCCGTGCGCCGCCAGCACGCGCACCGCAGTCGGCGCCATCCCGAGGTGGGTGACGCGGTGGCGCTCGACCATCGCCCACAGCCGGTCCGCGGACGGGTGATCGGGCGCGCCCTCCATCAGCACCACGGTGCCCCCGTGGAAGAGCGTGCCGAGGATCTCCCACGGCCCCATCATCCAGCCGATGTCGGTGAGCCAGAACATCACGTCGCCGGCCCGCACGTCGAGGTGGTAGCCGACCTCCTTGGCGGTGACCGTGAGCACGCCGGCGTGCGTGTGGACCGCTCCCTTGGGCTTGCCGGTGGTCCCCGAGGTGTACAGGATCAGCGAGCGCGCGCTCGCGTCGAGCGCCGCGGTGGGGTGGGCTTCGGGACCGCCCGCCTCGAAGGCGCTCCACTCGACGTCCCTCCCGTCGCGCCACGCGAGCGGCGCCGCGGTCCGCCGCAGCACGACCACCGTGCGCACCGCCGGCGCCAGCTCGCACGCGGCGTCGACCGCGGCCTTCAGGCCGATCGGCTTGCCGCGACGCTTCGTCGCGTCGGCGGTCAGGACCACACGGGCACCCGCATCCTCCAGCCGCCCGGCCAGCGCCTCCGGGCCGAACCCGGCGAACACGGGGACCGGAACCGCCCCGATCTTCAGGCACGCGAGCAGCGCCACGGCGACCTCGGCGCACATCGGCATGGACAAGCCGACGGCGTCGCCGACGCCGACGCCGAGACCCGCGAGCGCCCCGGCGAAGCGGGACACGCGGGCGTGCAGCTCGCCGTACGTGAGGCGCGCGATCGTCCCGCTCTCGTCCTCGGCGACCACCGCGAGCTGCGAGGCGCGGGCCGGCAGGTGGCGGTCGAGCACGTTGTGGACGATGTTCAGCCGTCCCCCGAGGAACCACTCGGTCCACGGCAACCCGCGGCTGCGGTCGGCGAGCGTGGCGTACGGGCGCGACCACTCGATCCCCAGGTCGTTCAGGATCGCCGGGTAGAACCACTCGGGGTCGCGCGCCGCGCGCCGCCGCAGCTCGCCGGGGTCGCCGATCGAGTGGCGCCGCATCAGCATGGCCACCCGCGAGTTCGCGAGGTCGTCGGGCCGGGGCCGCCAGATGATCCCGTCTTGCGACATCGTCGCATCGTAGCAGATCTATCCGAGCGGGAGCGGGGGGTAGAATCGGTGGGCGCACCGGGCAGCGCCTGCCGCCGGATGCGCCGGGGAGTGCCGGATGCCGACCATCTCCTTCACGCTGAACGGCAGGCCGACGACGGCCGCCTGGGAGGAGGGCATGACCCTCCTCGAGGTGCTGCGCGAGGAGTGCGGCGTCACCTCCCCCAAGGACGGGTGCTCGCCGCAGGGGACCTGCGGCTGCTGCACGGTGATGTTCGACGGCCGGCCGGCCCTGGCGTGCCTGAAGAGCCCTGCGGACGCCGAGGGCCACGAGATCCGCACGCTCGAGGGCGTGCCGCAGGAGAAGCGGCGGCTGCTGGCCGCCGCGTTCGTGCGCGAGGGCGCGGTGCAGTGCGGGTTCTGCACCCCTGGGATCATGATGCGCGCCGTCTGCGTGCTCGACCGCGGCAGGGGGCACGATCGCGACGCCGTCGTGAACGCGCTGTCGGGCCACCTGTGCCGGTGCACCGGCTACAACCGCATCGTCGACGCGGTGGCGACGGCCGCCGACGGCTGGGAGACCGGCGAGATGCCGCCCGGCGACGCTCCGCGGCGGCCGCCGGTGTTCGCGGCGGGCGCGCCGCCGGCGGCGCGCGCGGTCGGCGCCTCGGCGCCGCGCTACCGCGGCGTCGAGTACGCGCTGGGCGCGAAGCCGTTCATCGCCGACATGCGCGTTCCCGGGATGCTCCACGCGGCGGTGCTGCTGTCGGCGCACCCGCGGGCGCGGGTGCTCCTGATCGACCCGGCGCCGGCGCTGGAGATGCCGGGCGTGCTGCGGGTGCTCACCGCGACCGACGTGCCGGGCGAGCGCTTCGTCGGCACGATCGTCAAGGACTGGCCGGTGTTCGTCGCCACCGGCGAGACCACGCGCTGCGTCGGCGACGTGCTCGCCCTCGCGGTCGCCGACACGCAGTTCCACGCCCGCCGCGCTGCCGCGGCGGTGGCGGTCTCGTACGACGTCCTGCCCCCAGTCACTTCGCCCGCGGAGGCGCTGGCGCCGGGTGCGCCGCGGCTGCACGAGCGCGGCAACGTCCTCGAGGTGTGCTCGTTCGCGCGCGGCGACGTCGACGCGGCGCTCGCCGCCGCCGCCCACGTCGTGAGCGAACGCTTCCACACACAGCGCATCGAGCACGCGTTCCTCGAGCCCGAGGCGTGCCTTGCGATTCCAGGCGTGTCGCAGGATGAGTTTGGGGCCGGCGCTCCGCGCCGGCAGCGCGCGCGGAGCGCGCGCCCCACATCTGCACCCGCAGCATGCGTGAAGGTCTACTCGCAGGGCCAGGGAGTGCACGAGGACCAGGTCCAGATCGCGGCGGTTCTGGGGGTGCCGCGCGCGGAGGTGGAGGTGGAGCTGGTCGCCACCGGCGGAGCCTTCGGCGGCAAGGAGGACCTCTCGATCCAGGCACAGACGGCGCTGGCGGCCGCGCTCACCGGCCGGCCCGTGCGGACGGTGCTGACGCGCGAGCAGTCGATCCTGATGCACCCCAAGCGCCACCCGCTCGACCTCGACTACACCGTCGGCTGCGACGCTCAAGGGCGCCTGACCGCGGTGCGCGCCCGCATCGTCGGCGACACCGGCGCCTACGCCTCGGTCGGCGCCAAGGTGCTCGAGCGCGCCGCCGGCCACTCGTGCGGCCCGTACCGGGTGCCGAGCGTCGACGTGGTGGCGACCACGGTCTACACCAACAACCCGCCCTCCGGGGCGATGCGCGGGTTCGGCGCCAACCAGGCGGCGTTCGCGATCGAGGGGTGCCTCGACCGCCTCGCCGAGCTCGTCGGGCTCGACGGCTATGACATCCGCGAGCGCAACATCCTCGCCCCCGGCGACCGCTTCGCCACCGGGCAGATCATGACCGCGTCGTGCGGTATCCGCGCGACGCTCGAGGCGGTGCGCGACGCCTACAAGGGCGCGCCGCGCGCCGGCATCGCCTGCGGCATCAAGAACACCGGCATCGGCAACGGGCTGAAGGACATCGGCCGCGTCGTGCTGCGCGTGCGGGCGGACGGCACGCTCGCCGTCGTGACCGGCTTCACCGAGATGGGACAGGGGCTGTTCACGATCCTGCGCCAGGCGGTCGCCGAGGAGACCGGCCTCGACCCCGGGCTGATGGACGTCGCCACACGCAGCGAGCTGGCGGTCGAGTGCGGCATGACGACGGCGTCGCGCGCCACCGTGCTGGCAACGATGGCGGCGCAGCGGGCAGGGCGAGCCCTGGCCGCGGACCTCGCGGGCCGGCCGCTCGCCGAGCTGGCCGGCCGCGAGTACCGCGGCGAGCACGTCTGCGACTTCACCGTCGCGCCCGGCACGGTCACCGACAACCCGATCACGCACGTCACCTTCGGCTACGCCACGCAGGTGGTGCTGCTCGACGAGAACGGCCGCCTCGAGCGCGTCGTCGCCGCGCACGACGTCGGCCGCGCCGTCAACCCGCTGCAGTGCGTGACGCAGATCGAGGGGTCGATCCACATGGGGCTCGGCTACGCGCTCTCCGAGGAGCTGCACTGCAGCGGCGGCCGGCCCGACTCGACGCTGCTGCGCGATCTCGGCATCCTCAGGGCGAAGGACACGCCCGCGATCGACGTGGTCCTCGTCGAGGTCCCCGACCCGGTGGGCGGCTACGGCGCCAAGGGCGTCGGCGAAATCGGGCTCGTCCCGACCGCCGGCGCGGTCGCCGGCGCTCTCGCCGCCTTCGACGGCATCCGACGGACGACGCTGCCGATGAGCGACGCTCCCGCGGCGCAGCCTTCCGTTCCCGCGTCCCGACGCCGACCATGACCGGAGCGGCACGGTTCCCGCTGATTTCTTCGGACCTCGATCCACGAACCACGAACCACGGTTTACAATGCGTCATGCACGTTGACGTCCACCACCGCGACGATGTGATCGTCCTCGACCTCAACGGAGACCTCGTGCTCGGCGACGGCGACGCGGTGCTGCGCGCGTCGGTCGACGAGCTGCTCGCCGAAGGGTGGCGCAAGATCGTCATCAACCTCTCGCGCGTCCACCGCCTCGACAGCTCCGGAATCGGCGAGCTGGTCGCGTCCTGGAAGCTCGCCAACCGCTTCGATGCGCGTCTCAAGGTGCTGCGCCCCGGCGACAAGGTGAAGCACACCATGCACCTCACGCAGATCCTGCCGGTGCTCGAGGTGTTCGAGGACGAGAAGTCCGCCCTCGCCAGCTTCTCGAACCACCACACCTGACGCGGGGGCCGAGGTGGGGACCTGGCGGCTGCGCGACGCGGTCCTCGACCCCCGCCTTCTCGCCGTCGCGCTGCTGCTGTACGGCATCGCCCGCGCCGCGACGCTGGCGATCACGCACGACGAGGCGCTGACCTACCTGCTCCACGTCCGCGCACCGTGGGCGGCGGTGCTGGCGCACACCGCACCGCTGCCGTCCAACAGCCACCTGCTCAACACGACCGCCGTCAAGGCGCTGCTGGCGTTCCTGCCGCCGACGGAGCTGGTGCTGCGCCTCCCGGCGCTCGCCGGCATGGCGCTTTTTCTCTGGGCCGCGAGCCGCATCGCTTCGCTGGTGATCTCCGGGTGGCGCCGTCCTGTCGGCTTCCTGCTGCTTGCCGCCAATCCGTTCGTGCTCGACCTGCTGACGCTGTCGCGCGGCTACGCGCTCGCGCTCGGCCTCGCGCTCGCCGCCGTGGCGATGGAGCTCGGCGCCACCCCGCGACGCCCCGCGGCGCGTCACGCCCTCGCCGCGCTGTGCGCGACGGCCGCGGTGCTCGCCAACCTTTCGTTCGCGCACGCCTTCGCCGGCATCGCCGCCGCCGCGGCGCTGCTGGCCCTCGCGAAGCCTGTGATGCGGGCGCCTCGACCGCACCTTGCTGACCCCGAGCCCGAGCCGGAGGTGCGGGCGCGATGGCCGCACCACAACGGCATCCCTGTTCGAGCGGTCCTGGAAACGCTCCTCTCCTACGTGGTTGGCGCGCTCGTACTGGCCACGGTCTACCGCCCCGCGGTGCTCGCGCGCATCCGCCGCCCGCTCGCCGACTGGGGCGGCGAGCGCGGCATCTGGGCGGATACGGTCCCCAGCCTGATCGACGCGATGCTCCCGAAGGCGCCGTGGGCGGCGCCATGGCACGTGGCCGCCGTCGTCCTGCTGCCCGCGCTCGTCGCCGCCGTGATCTTCGCCGCCGCCCTCGCGCTCGCCCTGCCCGCCGCGCGGCGTGCGCTGGCGGCCGAGCACCGGCGGGCGCTGGTCCTCGGCGTCACCGTCTGCGCCGTCTGGACGACGCTGGCGTGGGCCGCGCACGCGCTCCTCGGCGCCCGCTTCCCGATCGAGCGCGGCGCCGTCGTCCTCGTCTCCACCGCGACGCTGCTGCTGCTCGCGCTGTGGGAGGCTGCGGCGCGGGCGCCGCGGGCGCGCCTCGGCGAGCGCTGCCTGACCGCCGCGACGGCGCTCGCCCTCGCGCTCTTCGCCGCCGGCACAACCCTACGGCGCAGCGTCCTCTGGCCGCTCGACGCCGACATGCGCAACGCGATGCGCGCCGTCGCCTCCGGCGCGGCGACCGCGCCACCCGGATCGGTGCGACTCGGTGCCTCGTGGCAGCTCGAACCCGCCGCCAATTTCTACCGCGTCACCCGCGACATCGCCGGCCTCGCGCCGGTCACCCGCGAGGACCCGCGCGCCGGCTTCGACCTCTACCTGCTGATCGCCGCCGACCGGGCTCTCGCCGCCAAGCTGCGCCTGCGGACCTGCGCCGAGCTGCCGCTCGCCGGCACGCTGCTCGCCGCCGCACCCGGCCTCCCGTGCCCGCAGATGCGGTGACGGCAGCAAGGCTGGGGCCTTCATACCTTGCCGCCGCAAGGCGCTGCCGACGGTGCCGCGAGGCTATCCTCCCTGGCACGTCACACGGGGCCACGGGTGGGGGTCGGCAACGGATCGGTCAATCCGAGCCGGAATGGCCGCTCGGTGGTATCGAGCGCCAACACGGAACGGCAGGCCGTCCCGCCCGGTGTTCGCCGTGGCCGCCGCAGACCTGACGACGAGAACGGCGTCGAGCGCGGCTGCCAGAAGGACAGTGCGATCATCTCGCCAGACACCCATTGGCACCTCTCGGGACCCGGGTGCTCCGCGTCCGCGTCGAGTCAGTCCGGTTGGCTGCCCAGCCCCGTAATCCCAAAGGTCCGCGCTGGCGTCTCGAAGACAGCCTGGCTCCCGTCATGGCCAATCCACGCGCGGGCGAAGGGCGGTAGGTGCAGCTTCCGCACGACCGTGACCTGGCCGCTTGCCGCCACCTGAAGCAGCACGGCTCTTCCCGCCGTGGGCGCACGCTCTGCAATCGCCAGGCCCTGGTCTGTGACACCGAGGATCGGACCGGGAAGAAAGCCGAGGATCGGTAAGCCGACAACGGCGTCAGCTTCGTGCGTGACCCTGCCATCGCGCGCTGGGCGATGCTTCGCAAGGAAAAACACCGAGATGGCCTCGCCCTCGAGCTCTGATACCCAGAGGCTATCACTGGGAGTGTGGTACGTCAGCAGGTGTCCTGTCCGTCTTGCTGGGAGCAGCGTTGTTGGTTCGTTTGAGCCTTCGCCAGAAAGAAGAAAGACGCGGCCGCCGTACAGTGCCGCAACGGAGTTGCGGTCAAGGGGCAGCACGGCATGCGAGCCATCGAATCGAGCGTGAAGCGCAAGTGGCGGCCCGGGGGGTTCTCCCTGGACCTTCCGGATTCTCGCCTGGTACCTTGGCCGGGCGCTCGGGAGATCGCCCACCATGACGTCCAGCCCGGCTTCACGGCCTGACTCGACTACAACGCGCGCCGCCGCCCACCACCGCAGTTCATCGTCACAGGACACTGTTGGTTCCTCAGATGGCGGGATCAGGAGATCAGTTGAACTCCAGACCGTCCTTGCGCTGCCTTTCGACAGCTCGAGGACCCGGTAGACGTAGTGTGCGTCCCCTCCGAAATCCGCGCCGCCTCCCACCATCACCTGTGTACTGCCCTGTCCCTTCCGTACGGCAACGAGCCTACCGGCAGTCATTCCCTCGATCACGCCGATCTCTTCCTCGCTCGTCTCCGTAACCTCCAAGAACCGTGTCCTCCTGGGATCGTGGCTGGTCGCTGTCGTGAGAAAGGCCCCTCGACTGGACGCTCTGACAGCTTGAATTGCCTCCCTTGGACCGAGGCTCCGCCCTACGGGCTTGTTCGTCTTGTCGCTCGCAACGCCAGGGACACAGACCAAACTGAGTGCTGTCAACGCCGAAGTGAGCCAAATGCCCTTTCCTTTTCTCATGTCAACATCCCCCCGGGTTGAGGTTCTGTGTCAACGGGCCGACGTCAGTACGGGTGAAGTACTCGCAGTGTGCGCCTGCCGGCCAGATATGCGTAATGTGGACATGTGGCCCGTTTGTTGAACCGGACCAGTCCCGGTCGACATGGCCTACGAGTTCACCTGCTGAGAGGTACTGGCCCTCGGCGACGGTCGCATCGTTGAAATGGCAGTATCTGGTTGTCGACCCATCGTAGTGGGCGATCTCAACGGCGACGCCGCAGGCGTCCGTGAGCCATTGCCCACCACGAGTAAAGGAACTGAACACCACACGCCCGTCACGGAGCAGATAGACGGGGTCGCCCTCGTTGGCCTGAACGTCTACACCTGGGTGCGTGGGCCGGCTTCCGGGCCCACCGTAGTTTGAACCGAGCCTGTCGCCACTGTCGAAGTTGTTGGCGCAAGCATCCGTTGTCGCCACAATGTTGCGCCAGTGATCGAGTGTCCCGTTGCCGTCCCAATCGAGGCCTCCGGAACCGGTGCCGCCGCCACCTCCGCCTCCTGGGTCACCATCGCCGCCCCCCCCGCCCCATTCGTCGCAGTAATCGACATACTCCCAGTGCGAGCGGCAAGTGAGCGTATTGGTGTCTCCGTCCCAGACACAGCCGTCGTCATACTCGATCCAACCGGAGCACACCTGAGCCCTCGCTTCGTTAGCTATGAAAAGGCATGACACCGCCACAAGTACCACCACCATGAGATCCCGCACATGGTCCTCCTAGTTCGCTCGACCAGTGGCTGCATGCGACTCTTTGTTGGGAGGACGATAGGCAGACGCAGGCGCATTGTCAAGGCCGACGTTGCGTTTGTCACAGTCATGCGTCCTCTGGCATGTTTGACTGGTGCGCAAGTGGCCCCGAATCCACCAGGTACTCGTGCTGAATAGATGGCGTAGTCCGTCTCAGGTATCGCTGATCGCCGCCGACCGGGCGCTCGCCGCGGAGCTGCACCTGCGTGCCTGCGCCGATCTGCCGCTCGCCGGCACGCTCCTCGCCGCCGCACCCGCTCTCCACTGCCCTCAGGTGCCGTGAGAGTCTGACGCCGCGCGCCCCGCCGCACCCCGGCCGAGGCGCCGGGCTGCGAGGTCGGCGATCCGCCGCCCGCCGAGCATCCACAGCAGCGCCGCCAGCAGGATCGCTACCTGCACCGGGTAGCCGACGACCGCACCCGGAACCAGCCGCTCCACCGCAGCCAGGTGCAACCCCTCGTGGTGGACCAGCAGATGCAGCGACACCACCGCGACGTACGCACCGAACAGCGGGTTGGGGGACACCGCCATCGTCGCCGCGGGGAGCACCAGCGCCTGGTTGGCCACCGACGGCGAGAACGCCACCAGCGCCGGCAGGTAGGCGAGCAGGCTCGTGACCGGGTCGTGGCGGCGGAGCAGCACTCCGAGCGCGGCCAGCGCCGCGACGAACAGCCCGGTCGGAGAGACGAGCGCGAGCAGGCGGTCGGGCAGGAGCAGGTGCCACAACGACGCGTTGCCGTAGCCGCGGTAGAGCAGCACGTTGTTCACGATCCCCGCGGCACCGGTGGGGAGGAACGGCAGGAACGTCGCCGCGAGCAGCGCCGGCGGAAGCAGCAGCACGACGAGTCGATCGCGCGCGCTCCGCTCCTTCACGGCAAGCCACAGCGGGAAGACGAACAGCAGGTGTTTGATCGCAAGCGACGCGCCGAGCAGCGCGCTGCCGGCCACCGGCCGGCCGCGCTCGCCGCGCCCGCCGAACGCGCTCGCCGCCACGAGGCCGACGAGCACCGCGATGTTGTCGAACTGCCGGTGGTACCCGGTGATGAACACCGACACCGGGTTGAGGAAGAAGAGAATCGCCGCCCGCTGACCGAAGCGCTCGAGGAGCCAGGCGGCGATCGCGACGTCGGTGGCGGTCAGCAGGAGCGTCAGCGCCCAGCGGAACGCCGCGAGCGGCTCGTCGAAGCGCGAGGCGACCACCGCAAGTGCGTGGAGGACGTAGCTCCACGGCGGCGCGTAGTTGTAGCGGGTCGTCGCCGCGTAGACGTTGCGACCGTCCTCGACGAGGCTGGCGACGACAGTGTAGGAGAGCAGGTCGTAGTTGTACCCGAGCCGCGACACGGCGCAGCGCGCCGCAACCCCCACGACGAGGACCGCAAGCGGCAACACGAGCCGGCGCCCCGAGGCGATCATCGGTCGGGAGGCTAGCACGTATGTCCCGCGGTCGCGCCCCGACCGAAATAAACCGGGGCGGGATCGCTCCCGCCCCGCGGTTCAACTGCTGGCCGTGATGTCAGGGCTGGAGGCCCCGAAAGTGGAACGCTCTACCGGGTGCCGCGAGGTCGGGGCTGAAAGCCCCTCCTACGTCCTCCTCCTCCGTGGCCCCTCCTGCGTCCGCCTCCTGCGCGGTCCCTCCTACGCGGCCCCCCCCTACCCGACGACCTTTCTCACCATTTCCTCGATGACGCCGGGCTCGAGCTCCTCGAGCTCGTAGGTGACGCCGGCGATCGGCTTGTTCACCTTCAGGATGCGGGTGAGGTCGATCGGCGTGCCCTCGACCACCACGTCGCACGGGGTCGCGTCGATGGTCGCCTGCAGGTCCGCGATCTGCTCGTCGGAGTAGCCCATCGCCGGCAGGATCGCGCCCGCGTTGGGGTACTTCGTGTAGGTGGCCGCAATCGAGCCCACCGCGTACGGTTTGGCGTCGACGATCTCGGCCGCCCCGGCGTTCTTCGCCGCGAACCAGCCGGCGCCGTAGGTCATGCCGCCGTGGGTGAGCGTCGGTCCGTCCTCGATCACCAGGGCGCGCTTGCCGGCGATCAGCTCCGGTGAGTCGACCATGATCTTCGAGGCGCACTTGATGACGCGCGCCCGCGGGTTGTACCTGCGGCAGTTGTCGAGCACCTCGACCACCTTGACCGGGTCGGCCGTCTGCACCTTGTTGACGATCAGCAGGTCGGCCATCAGGAAGTTGGTCTCGCCCGGGTAGTAGGTGAGCTCGTGCCCGGCGCGGTGCGGGTCGACCAGCGTGATGTGGAGGTCGGGCTTGTAGAACGGCGTGTCGTTGTTGCCGCCGTCCCAGAGGATGACGTCCGCCTCCTTCTCCGCCTCGCGCAGGATCATCTCGTAGTCGACGCCCGCGTAGACGATGAAGCCGTTGTCGATGTGCGGCTCGTACTCCTCGCGCTCCTCGATCGTGCAGTCG
>CAZQLL010000011.1:0-112608 GCA_964594125.1 uncultured Thermoanaerobaculia bacterium
AGTCACCGCCGAGCGCCGCCGCGCAAGCCACCGGGGCAGGGCGAGGACTTACAGTTCCTCGTGGCCGGCAACACGGAACGACGGCTTCTTCGCCCGGGGCAGCGCGAGGGCGGGACGCGTCGGCGTGCTCGGCTCCCCGGGGGCCGGCGCGGATCGCGTCGTGAATGCAGGCGGGCCAGTGCGCCGGCGGCACGCCGCCAGCCGGTCATGCCATCCGCGAAAGAGAATGCTGCGCGGCCGCACCACGGGGGGTGTGGGAGGGGGTGCGCTCGCCCCCGCCAGCGTCGCGGACTCGCCGGACGGTCGTCGTTGTGGCGAATCGGCGCCGTCGCGCCCACCCACCGCGGCCGCCCGGGTCGACCGCAACGCCGCCGAGCGGAGCCTGGCCCGCCTGTGCTCTCCAGGTCGGCAGGTCTCGGCGCTCGGCCGCGCTGCACGGATCCATACCTGTATAGAGCGAGACTCTCGGAAAAGTGTTTACCCCCCCCACCGGTGGCAGTGGCGAGCGGCCGGCGACCGCAGGCTCCCGCACTGCCGGAAGACTCCCCGCAGCCGCCCGCCCGGCGCCACGGGGCTCTCTCGCCCAGCAGCTCCGCGGTGCTCGCGTGAAAGCCGTCTCACCATGAGCGCACCGGCGACGATGAAAAAGCGTGGGAGGGCCGGCGCCCTCGCCGGCCCGGACACCGCCAGGCAGTGCCGCCGCGTGGGCGAGGCCCCCCACCGTCCCACGACTTCGGAACCGCCGCGCCCCGTGCTCCGGGGCGCACGGGCGAGGGCAATGCACAAGGCTGCGCCCCCGCCGCGCGGGCGGGGGCGCCTGGGAAGGAGGCGGCCGCGAGGACCGCGTTGCAGCCGTCACGGAGCGCGGCGCGTCACGGCTTCGCCGCCGGGACGAGGCTGCCGCCGGCGATCATGGCGCCGCCGGCGTCCTGCAGCTCGACGCGCAGGAGGTCGCTGACCGGCATCGCCGCGGCGGGCAGCGGGAGCTGGCCGGCGCCCGGGACGGACGACAGCGCGAGGTGCGCGGTGCCGTCGGCGTTGGCGGTCAGCGTGCCGAGCGGGACCCCGTCGGCCGTCGCGGAGACGGTGGCGCCGGGCGCGAGCGCCCAGGCGGCGATGCGCAGCGTCTGCGCGCCGCCCCGGATCGCCGCGACCGCGACGCCGTGCGCTGCGCCGTCGCCGTCGAGCAGCAGCGCCATCGCGAGGTAGTCGGGGCGGACCTGCCCGCACCCGACCCGTCGCGCGTTGGCGAAGTCGCCGGCGAGCAACACGGCGCCGGCGGCGCGCACCTCCGCGTGCCGGCGCTCGGCGACCGGCTGCAGCTCCGGCGGCAGCGGCTCGGCGCCCGGGATGTCGGCGGTCGAGAGGAACAGGTGCCCCTCGCCATCGTCGTTGGTGACGATGACGCCGGCGTTGACCGCGTCGACGACCACGTCGTAGGTGGCGGCCGGGAGCAGGTGCTCGACCGCGACCTTGAGGTCCTCGCGCCGCGTGCCGTTCGGCAGGACGACGAGGCGTGTCACGACGACCCCCTCGGCGCCCGCCGGCGCGCCCTCGGCCGCGGTCAGGTGCAGCACGGCGAAGTCGCACTCGGGCCGCGGCTCCGGCCGCGGCGGCTCGACCGGCCGCTTGACCTCGATCGACGCGGCATCGATCGAGCCGTCGTCGCGCTTCGCGCCGCGGACCACCACGAACGCGCCGACCGCCACGGCGCCCCTCCTCTCGTCGATCTGCGTCGTCGGCGCGACGTGCACGATCACGTCCCTCACCGTCCAGTCGCCGACGAACGGCGGCCCGGGCGGCAGGGCGGTTACAACGCCGGCGATCTCCACCCGCTGCGGCTGCGGGCGCGGCCGCGGCGCGGGCGCCTGCAGGATCTTGATCTCGGCGGCGTCGACCGAGCGATCGGCGCGCACTGCGCCCTTGACCTGGGCGAGCACGCCGGGCGCCGGCGCGCCCTTGGACTGGTCGATCGCGGTGGACGCCGTCACATGAACCGTGCGTCCCGCGACGGTCCAGTCGCCGACCAGCCCCGGGCCGGCAGGAAGGCCCTCGATCGGACCCACGAAGGTGACGTGCGGAGTCGGACCGGCGGCGGCCGGGACGGCGGCCGCGATCGCGACCAGCGCCAGCGCCAGAACCGTTGCGCGCTGTGTGCGGAAGGACATGGCGGATCCTCCTTTGCCTGTACTGTCGGCGGGCGCCCTGCCCGACCGGGGTGACCTCTGTCACGCCGCCGGCGTTCGGGTCGCACGCTCGTGAGGCCGCTCACAAACCGGGCGGGAACGCTTCGTCGGCGGCTCGGCGCGGCTCGGCACCAAGGTGAGCCGCCGCCCGCCCGACAGGCTGTCATTGTTCAGAAAGTCCCTCCGCAAGACTCGGGAGCGCGGGCGCCCTCGCCCGCGCGCTTGTCCTGCTCTCGGACGCCCGGGCCGGCGGGGGCGCCGGCCCTCCCGCTGGCTTCCATGGTCCGGGGTGCGCCGCGGCCGATGTGGATTGCCTGGAAAGTCCCCTTCATCCTGCGGGAGCGCGGGCGCCCTCGCCCGCGCGGAGGTCCTGCCCTGCGGCGCCCGGGCCGGCGAGGGTGCCGGCCCTCCCGGAGGTTTCCCGCCTCGTCCGAGCGCCGCGCCGCGGCGTACCCCTGGTCGGTACGACGGCAGGCGCGAGCCGCCGGCGCGGCGCGCTGGACACGGCGCAAGCAGTCTGCCCGCGCGCTGGCGCATAATGGGACGGTGATCGGCACGCGGCTCGGCCACTACCTGATCCTCGAGCGGATCGGCGCCGGGGGCATGGGCGAGGTGTACAAGGCGCGCGACACCCGCCTCGACCGGCTGGTGGCGCTCAAGCTGCTGCCGCGGCGGCAGGCGTCCGACCCGCAGCACCGCGCCCGCTTCGCCCGCGAGGCGCGTGCGATCGCCGCGCTCAAGCACCCGAACATCGTCACCGTGTACTCGGTCGAAGAGGACAGCGGGGCGTCGTTCATCACGATGGAGCTGGTCGGCGGCAAGCGCCTGAGCGACCTGATCCCGGCCGGCGGCATGCCGCTCGCCGAGCTGCTGGCGGTGGCGACGCCACTGGCGGCCGCGGTAGCGGAGGCGCACGCGCACGGCATCGTCCACCGCGACCTGAAGCCCGAGAACGTCATGATCGAGGCCGGCGGCGCCGTCAAGGTGCTCGACTTCGGACTCGCCAAGCTCTCCACCCTCGACGCGGGCGACGAGCCGCCCGCCGGCAGCCCCCCTGCCACCTTGACCGGCGCCGGGATGATCTTCGGCACCGCCGCCTACATGTCGCCGGAGCAGGCGGAAGGGCGGCCGGTCGACACGCGCTCGGACGTCTTCTCGCTCGGGATCGTGCTCTACCAGATGGCCACCGGGCGCCGCCCGTTCCAGGGCGATTCGGAGGTGTCGATCCTGTCGGCGGTGCTGCGCGACACGCCGCCGCCGGTCGCCGAGCTGCGGCCGGACCTGCCGGCGGCGATCTCGCGCATCGTCGAGCGCTGCCTCGCCAAGGACCCGGCCTCCCGCTTTGCCGATGCGGGCGAGCTCGCGCCGCTGCTCGCGGCCGCGGGCGCCGAGCCGCCGCGCGCCGCGGCGCCGCGCGGCGCCGGCCGAGCGTGGCGGCCGCGCGTCGCCGCCGCCGCTGCGGCGCTCGTGCTGGCGGCGGCGGCCGCCGGCTGGCTGCTGATCCGGCCGCGCGGCGGCGCCGCGCCGCCGGGCGGGGGCGTGTCGATCGCCGTGCTGCCGTTCGCCAACCTCTCGGCCGATCCCGACAGCCTCTACTTCTCCGGCGGGATCACCGAGGAGATCACCACCAAGCTCGCGCGCATCGGCGGGCTGCGCGTGGCCTCGCGCAGCGCCGCCGCCCGCTACCGCACCAGCGACCTCGGACCGCGCGCGATCGCCCGCGAGCTGGGCGTCGACTACCTGCTCGAGGGCTCGGTGCGGCGCGCCGGCGAGCGCGTCAAGATCGCGGCGCAGCTCGTCGCCGCCGACTCCGGGTTCCAGACGTGGGCGCGCGAGTTCGAGGGCGACATGGGCGACGTCTTCCGCCTCCAGGAGGACACGGCGCTGGAGATCGCGAACGCGCTCGACCTGCGGCTGTCGCCGCGCGAGCAGCAGGCGGTGCGCCGGCGCTCGACCACCAACGCGCAGGCGTTCGACGCCTACCTGCGCGGGCGCGCGCTGCTGGAGTACTTCGACACCCCGGACCGCCTGGCCGCCGCCCGCACCCATCTCGAGCGCGCGCTCCAGCTCGACCCCGGGTACCCGCTGGCGCTGGTCGGCCTGTCGCGCGTCGAGGCGCAGTACTACCGCAACATCGACGCGCGCCCGGAGCGCCTCGCCCGCGCCGAGGAGCTCGCCCGGCGGGCGCTGGAGCGCGACCCCGAGCTGGCGGAGGCGCACGTGGCGCTGGCGCAGGTGCACGGCAACCGCTACGAGTACGGCGAGGCCGCGGAGCGCTGCCGCGAGGCGATCCGCCTCGACGCTGCGAACGCCTACGCGTGGGACCTGCTGTCATGGGCGCTGGCCTACCGCCAGCCGCCCGACGCCGCCGCCGCCGAGGAGGCGGCGCGCCGCGCCATCACGCTGCAGGCGTCGCTGATCGGCGCGTACTACCACCTCGGCCGGGCGCTGCTGCTGCAGCGGCGTCACGCCGAGGCGCTGCAGGCGTTCGAGCAGGCGAAGTCGCTCGACCCGGCGTTCGAGACCGCCGACTTCGGCATCGCACAGGTCCACCTGGCGGCCGGCGACCCGGCGGCGGCGCTGGCCGCGCTGGCGCGGCTGCGCACCACCGCGAAGGCGCCGGTGGTGCTGGCGCTGGGTGCGTCGGCGCACGCCGCCGCCGGCCACACCGACGCGGCGCTGGCGGCGCTCGGCGAGGCATTCGCCGCCGGCTATCGCGACGAGGCGGCGCTGCGCGCCAACCCGCACCTCGCGGCGCTGCGCGCCGACCCGCGCTGGGCCGCGCTGCTGCGCTCCCACGGGCTCGCGCCGTAGCCCGCGGCGGCGGGAGCTCGGCGCCGCGGGACCACGCGGCGCAGGGAGCGCGATCGAGCGCCCTCGCAGCGCGGCGAGATCCTCCTCTGCGCCTGCCGCGCGGGCTACGCTTCCAAGGAGACCGGTAAGAACGGGAGCACCGCCTCTCGTCGGGCGAGCGGGCGCCCTCGCCCGCGCAGGAGGAGCCCGGGCCGGCGAGGGCGCCGGCCCTTCCGGGGGTCTCCTGCATCGCCCGACCGCCGCGCCGCGGCGGCCTCCGGATGCTGTCGATCGGCGCGGGCCGACGCCGGCAACCGAGGACCGGGCGCCGCGGGGATCAGCGGCGGAGGCCGGACATGCCGAGGGCGGCGACGACCATGCCGGCGACGGCCGCGACGAGCTGCTTGTAGCCGACGCCGGGCTGCGACCCCACGCCGAGCGAGTCGGCGGCGAGCGCGGCGAAGAACAGCAGCGCGCCGGCGGTAAGGAGCACGATGGAGCGCACCTTGGGCGACATGGCAACCTCCTCCGCGCCGGGCGGACGGCGCCCGCGCGCGGGCGCGACCGAAGCCCAGTGTCGCGCCTGGGAATCTCGTTGTCCATCGCAGCAGCCGCGCGCACCCGCCGCACCCGAGTAGAATCCTGGCTGCTGGAGGCCGCGCCGCGGTGGAACTGGCCCCTGAACAGGAGCTCGGCGAGCACCTCGCCCTGCTGCAGCGCTACCTGTCCGACGAGGTGGCGCCGCTGGTGTTCTGCGAGGCTCTCGAGGCGCTGCTCGCGCACCCGCCGGCACTGATCGCGGCCGAGGTGCGGACATGGGTGGCGGCGCAGTACCGCGGCAGCGCGCCGCTGCCGGTTTCCGACTACCTGTTCCACGTCGCGCGCAAGCTGCACGTGGTGGGCGAGCTCGGCCTCGTCCCGGCCGAGGCGCTGCGCTCCTGGCTGCGGCAGCTCGAGCCGGTGCTGCTCGAGCAGTGCCCCGAGGTGGACCGCGACGGCCTGGCGGAGGACTTCCTCCACCTCGACGACAGCAGCACGGCGCTGGCGAACCCGGTGCACATCGTCCACCGCGCCGGCAGCGGCGAGGCGGTGCGCGCGGCCGCCGTGCGGGCGGAGACGGTGCGCGGCGCGCCGACGCGCGCCGAGACCGCGGTGCGCGCGGCGGCGCCGGCGGCCGCGCCCGCGGCGGCGGCCGGGGCGGCGCTGCCGGAGAGGGTCGTGCACGGGCTGCGGCGCCTCAACCTGCTCCTCGACCGCCTCGAGAGCGAGGCGCCGCCGGCCGCCGCGGGGGCCGCCGCGGACGGCGGCGGCCTCCCCGCTCCGTCGGCCGAGCGGGAGGCGCTGCTCGCGCGCATCCTCGCCGCCGCCGCGGCGAGCGCCGCCGAGCCGCAGGAGCTCGAGTCGAGCCTCGACCGCCTGCGCCGCCACGGCGTCAACACCGGCACCCGCAGCGTGCTGCGCCTGCTCGGCCAGGCGCTGCCCGACTGGACGCCGCCGGCGACCGCCGCCGCCCCCGCCGCGCCGCCGCACGAGGCGGTCACGGCGATGCGCCAGGTGGTGGCGCTCGGCCGCGACCGCGCCGACACGTCGCGCCGCTTCAGCGAGCTGGTGCAGGCGGCGTGCGAGGAGTTCAACGGCGGCTCGCTCGGCCGCGCGGTGACGATGCTCGGCCTCGCCGACCGCATGGCGGCCGAGGAGAACGTCGACCCGGCGGCCGCCCGCGCCGCGCGCTCCTCAGCCTGGAACCACCTCGACGCCGAGCGCCTGCGCGCCTTCGCCGAGAGCGCCGACAGGCACCCGCTCCTGCGCCCGGTGCTGCAGTTCTTCTCCGACCTCGCGCCGGCGTACCTGCTCGACCGGCTCTCCGGCGAGCCGCGCCGCGACCGCCGCAGGCTGCTGCTCTCGCTGCTCGCCGTCCACGGCGCGCCGGCGCGCGCCGAGGCGCTCTCGCGCCTGCAGGCGACCGCGACCGGCGCCACCTGGGCCGACTGGTACGTGGAGCGCAACCTCCTCCACCTGCTGCGCCGCATCCCGCCGCCCGCCGACACGCCGCTCGAGCCCGAGATCGAGGTGCTGGCGCGGCTCTCGCAGCCCGGCGCGCCGGTGGCGGTGCTCAAGGAGGCGGTCGCGGTGCTCGCCATGCACCGCCACCCGCGCGCCGAGCAGACGCTGATCGCGCGCGCCGCCGAGCTCGAGAGCGGCCTGCTCGGCGTCAGGCCGCTGCCGTACGAGGCCGGCGAGCTGCTCGGCATCCTCGACCGCGTGCTCACCCTGCTCGCGCGCTCTGCCTCGCCGGCGGCGCGGCGCTGCGTCGTCGACCACGGGCTGCGCCGCGCGCCGCAGCTCGGCAACACGGTGGCCCGCCTCGCAGAGCTCGGCGGGCAGGACCTCGCGGGCGAGCCCGAGCTCGTCGCGCGCCTCGTCAAGGCGCTGCGCGACGAGCTGCCCACCCGGGTGTTCGGCGTGACGGTGAGCACGCGGCGGCGCTTCGACGCGGCGTCGCACCTGATCGCCGCGCTCTCGGGGACGCGCGCGGCGGAGGTGCGCGAGGCGCTGCGCGAGGTCGCCGCACGCTACCCCGACGAGCCGCTCGGCGCCGAGGCGCAGCGCGCGCTCGAACGCCTCGGCGAGGCGGCGGCGGCCGCGCCGGCGACGCCGCGGCCGCCCGCGCCGGCCGCGGAGGGGGGCGCAGCGGCGGCCGCCGCGCCGAGCGCCGCGCCGGCCGCCGCCCCGGCCGGGGCCGCGGCCTCGCTCACCGGCGACCTCGGGGTGTTCGGGCTGCCGACGCTGCTGCAGAACCTGGCCGACTCGGCGGTCACCGGCACGCTCACCCTCGCCGGCGCCGACGGCGGCGCCGCTGCCACGCTCGACCTCGTCCACGGCGCCCTCGCCGGCGCGCAGGCGGGCCGCCTGCGCGGCACGACCGCACTGTTCGCGCTCCTCGAACGCCCCGACGTGCAGCGCTTCTCCTTCTCCAACGCCGCCCCCGGCGCCGCCGCGCCGGCGGCGGCCCACGCGGTGCTGCCGCTGCTCATGGAGGGGATGCGCCGGCTCGACGAGTACCAGCGCGCCGCCGCCGTAGCCCCCGACGACGCCCGCCTCGCGCCGGGCGAGGCCCGTCCCAGCCGGATCGACGACGAGCCCGATGTCGAGATGATGCGCACGGTGTGGCGGCGCGCGGTCGGCGGCGCGACGCCGCGCGAGATCGAGGCGGAGGCCGAGGTCGATCCCTACCGGGTGCGGCGGCTGTTCGAGCACTGGCTCGAGGAGGGATCGCTCAAGGTGGTGCGCTGAGGCGCTCCTGAGGAGGGCGGCATGACGGTGTTCCCTGAGTACGAGAAGTACGACGGCCTCGGCCTCGCGGAGCTCGTGCGCCGCCGCGAGGTGAGCGCGGCGGAGCTCGTCGAGGCGGCGATCGAGCGCATCGAGGCGCGCAACCCGCGCATCAACGCCGTGGTCCACCGCATGTACGACGAGGCGAGGCGGGCCGCCGCGGCGCCGCTGCCGGACGGACCGTTCGCCGGCGTGCCGTTCCTTCTCAAGGACCTGATGGCGGCGTACGCGGGCGCGCCGCTCACCTCGGCGTGCCGCTTCCTCGCGAGCTTCGTCCCCTCCTACGACAGCGAGATGGTGGTCCGCTACAAGCGTGCCGGCCTGGTGGTGGCCGGCAAGACCAACACGCCGGAGCTCGGGATCATGGGGTACACGGAGCCGCGCCTGTTCGGACCGTGCCGCAACCCGTGGGACGAGGGGCGCACCCCCGGCGGCTCGAGCGGCGGCAGCGCCGCCGCCGTCGCCGCGGGCATGGTGCCGATGGCGCACGGCGGCGACGGCGGTGGTTCGATCCGCATCCCGGCGTCGTGCTGCGGCCTGTTCGGCCTCAAGCCGACGCGCGGCCGCAACCCGCTCGGCCCGTTGTACGGCGAGGGCTGGTGCGGGCTGGTCCAGGAGCATGCGATCACCCGCACGGTGCGCGACTCCGCGGCGCTCCTCGACGCCACCTGCGGCCCCGACCTCGGCGCGCCGTACTTCGCGGCGCCGCCGCCGCGTCCGTTCCTCGCCGAGGTCGGCGACGACCCCGGGCGGCTGCGCATCGCCTTCTCCGCCGAGCCGCTGTTCGGCGACACCACCCACCCCGACTGCCGCGAGGCGGTCGCCGACGCCGCCCGAGTGTGCGCGTCGCTCGGCCACCGCGTCGAGGAGGCGCGCCCGTCCTTCGACAAGGCGGCGCTGCGCCGCGCCTACCTTGCGGTGGTCGCGGTCAACACCGCGCGCGCCATCGAGCACGCCGGCCAGGCGCTGCGCCGCCGCCCGACCGCCGCCTCCTTCGAGCCGGCGACGTGGCTGCTCGGCCTCATCGGCCGCCGCATGCCGGCGCCACGCTACCAGGCCGCTATCGAGCTGCTGCACCTGTGGGGACGCAGGGTGGCGGCGTTCTTCGTCGAGTACGACGTCTTCCTGACGCCGACGCTCGCCCAGCCGCCGCTGGCGATCGGCGCGCTCGCGCTCAAGGCCGCCGACGCCGCCGCGATCCAGGCGCTGCGCGCCGCGCCGCTGGCGAAGCTGCTCGACGCGGCGCTCGACAGGATGTCCGCCGAGGCGTTCGAGGCGACCTCCAACACGATGCTGTTCAACCAGACCGGACAGCCGGCGATGTCGGTGCCGCTTTTCTGGAACGCCGCCGGCCTGCCGATCGGCAGCCAGCTCGTGGCGCGCTACGGCGACGAGGCCACGCTGCTCCGGCTCGCCGCGCAGCTCGAGCGGGCGCGCCCCTGGTTCGACCGCCGCCCGCCCGCGTACCGCGGATGAGCTGTTCGATCCGGAAGTCGTCGCGGCGCGCGCAGATGCTCGCAGGCGGCGGCGCCCCGGCGGTCCGGAAGGGCCGCCGGCGCGGCGGGGTGAGGCTTGCGAATTCACTGCGCCGGCGAGGGGAGGTCGCGAGACCTCTGCTCGAGGGAAGAGTTGATCAGCGAGCGCCGCGGGGCGCCAGCGGACCGACCTGGTAGGTGCCGTCGAGCCGGTCCTGCATCGCCGCGAGCTCGCCCTCGAGGCGTTCGAGCGCCGCGGCCAGCCCCGCCTCGTCGAGCTCGCCGGCGTCGCGCCGCGCCAGCAGCAGGCCCCGCTGCATCGCGAACCAGCGCTCGGGGTCGAAGTTGTAGGTCAAGCCGTCCTCCGGCGCGCATGGTACGCCGGCGCGCTGCCCACGGTCGTGTTTCCGCGCCGCCCACTGTCGCGCCGGCCCGCCGATGGCCGCCGGCGCCGCATGCGGCCCCGCGTACAATCGGCCGGCGGCCGTCCGCGGCGCCGTGCGCGCCGCGCCCGTTCGCCGGAGGGAAACCGCCATGCGCCTGCGCCCCGTCACGCCGTTCCTCCTGCTCCTCGCCGTCCTCGCCGCCGGTACCGCCCTGCCGTGCACCAACATCCTGGTGACGAAGGGCGCCTCGGCAGACGGCTCGGTGATCATCACCTACTCGGTGGACGGCGAGTTCCACCCGCTGCTGCGCCACACGCCCGCCGCCGACCACGCACCCGGCGAGTTCTTCGAGGTGAAGGAGCGCGATGGCGTAGTGCGGCTGCGCATCCCGCAGCCGCCGCACACGTACGCGGTCACCGGGATCATGAACGAGCACCAGCTCGCGATCGGCGAGACGACGTTCGACGGCCGCGAGGAGCTCGAGAACCCGGACGGCGGCCTCAGCTACTGGACGCTGATGCAGCTCGCGCTGCAGCGCGCGCGCACCGCCCGCGAGGCGATCGGAGTGATCGCGGCGCTCGTCGACGAGTTCGGCTACCGGTCGACCGGCGAGTCGTTCTCGATCGCCGACCCGGCGGAGGCGTGGATCATGGAGATGATCGGCCCCGGAAAGGGCGGCAAGGGGGCGCTGTGGGTGGCGGTGCGGGTGCCCGACGGGATGGTCTCGGCGCACGCCAACAAGGCGCGCATCGGCGCGTTCCCGCTCGCCGACCCCGCCAACTGCCTGTACGCGCCGAACGTCATCGACTTCGCGGTGGCGCGCGGCTATTGGGACCCGAAGGGCGGCGCGCCGTTCCGCTTCTGCGACGCCTACTGCCCGGCCACCGCGCAGAAGCTGCGCTACACCGAGACGCGCGTGTGGTCGATCTTCCGCCGCGCCGCGCCGTCGCTCGACCTGCCGATCGACTACAGCCGCGGCACCCCGGGCGCCCGCCCCTACCCGCTGTGGATCAAGGCCGACCGCACGCTGTCGGTGCAGGACGTGATCGCGCTGATGCGCGACCACTACGAGGGGACGCCGGTCGACATGACCGCCGGCGTCGACGCCGGCCCGTTCGGCTCGCCGCTGCGCAACCGTCCGATGGCGTTCACGCTCGACGGCAAGGACTACACCTGGGAACGGCCGATCTCCACCCAGCAGACCGGCTGCACCTACGTGGCGCAGGTGCGCGGCGCGCTGCCGGCGGCGGTCGGCGGCGTGCTCTGGTACGGCGTCGACGACACCGCCACCTCGTGCTTCTTCCCGCTGTACGCCGGCGGCGGCGGCGTGCCGCCGTCGTTCGCCCGCGGCTCGCTGCAGACGTTCTCGTGGGACTCGGCGTGGTGGGTGTTCAACGTCGCGGCGAACTTCGCGCAGCTCCGCTTCTCCTCCATGGTCGTGGACATCCGCAGGGTGCAACAGGAGCTCGAGGGGAACTTCTTCGCGCTGCAGCCGGCGATCGAGAAGACCGCGCTCGACATGCTCGCGAGCGACCCGGAGCGCGCGCGCCGCTTCCTCACCGACTACGGCGTCTCCGCCGGCGAGCAGGTGGTGCGCCGCTGGAAGGAGCTCGCAGAGGCGCTGTTCACGAAGTACAACGACGGCTACGTCAAGGACGACGCGGGCCGGCCGCAGGAGCTCGGCTACCCGGAGGCGTGGCTGCGCGAGGTCATCAAGGCGCGCCCGGGGCAGTTCGACCTCCCCGGCGACGGGATCATCGCCAGCCCCGACTCGTACTGACCGCGGGCGCGGCGCCGCGGCCGCTCCCGCACGCCCCGGCCCGCCGCACCTACCCGCGGGCGCGCGCGGCGGCGGCGCGCACCAGCCAGGGCGCCAGGTGCGCGAGCGCTCTGGCCACCCTGCCGTGCGCGGTGACCACGACCTCGCGGCGCCGCGCCGCGATCCCGCGGGCGATCTTCCGCGCCGCGACATCGGCCGGCATCCGCAGCCAGCGCGGCACCGGGTCGGACGCGTCTTTCCGCACCCTGCCGTAGCGATCGACGAGGCGGATCTCGGCGTCGACGTACCCCGGGCTGACGAGCACTACCGCCACGCCGTGCGGCGCGAGCTCGATGCGCAGCGACTCGGCGAGCGAGCGCACCGCGTACTTGCTGGCGGCGTACGGTGCACTCCCCGGCCCGGGAAGGTACCCGGCGACCGAGCCGACGAGCGCCAGCGTGCCGCGGCGGCGCTCGAGCTCTCCGAGCGCGGCGTACGCCGTGCGCAGCACGCCGAAGACGTTCGTCTCGATCTGGCGCCGCCAGTCGGCGAGCGCGAGCTCGGCGAAGCGGCCGGAGACGCTGAAGCCGGCGTTGGCGACCGCAACGTCGACGCCGCCGAGGCGCTCGACACAGGCGGCGACTGCGCGCTCGAGGTCGCCGTCGCGGGTCACGTCGCAGGCGATCGCCTCCGCGCGCCGGCCGAGCGCGCGCACCCGCGCGGCGACCTCGGCGAGGCGGTCCGCACGGCGCGCGAGCAGCGCGACGTCGCCGCCCGCGCGCGCGACCGCGAGCGCGAGCGCCGCGCCGATCCCCGACGACGCTCCGGTGATCAGCACGACCTTGCCGCCGAACCGGGCCATCGCCGGCCATGCCACCACACGCCCCCGCCGGCGTCAACGGTGAGGGACCGAGCAGAGATGCGCGGCCGCGGTCGGGCAGGCGATCCCCGCCGTTCCGTCGGCGCCGCTGAACGTCGGCTGCGCGCTGCGCCCGCGCGGCGCCGGATTCGCCCTGACCACCGCGCCGCCCGCAGCGCCGAGGCAGGCCGCTCCGGCCGGCGCCGCGGCCCCCGGAATGCGCGGCGCCGCGCCCCGCGTTGTGCCCGGCGACGGGAACGCGCGCATGAACGAACCGCGGTCGATCTGCTGGTACGAGGGGCGCTGGCACGACGGCGACACGCCGCTGATGGGCTCGACGACCCACGCGGCGTGGCTGGGCAGCGTCGTGTTCGACGGCGCCCGCGCCTTCGAGGGTCTGGCACCCGACCTCGACCGCCACTGCGCGCGCGCCGTGCGCTCCGCCGAGGCGCTGCACATGCGGCCGCCGGTGGACGCGGCGCGCATCGAGTCGCTGGCGCGCGAGGGGATCCTGCGCTTTCCGCCCGGCGAGGCGCTTTACATCCGGCCGATGTTCTGGGTGCAGGACGGGCTGATCGCCTACGATCCGGAGTCGACGCGCTTCGCGCTGGTGATCACCCGGATGCCGCTGCCCGACCCCGCCGCCGGCTTCACCGCCTGCCTGTCGAGTTACCGCCGTCCCGCCCCCGACCAGGCGCCCACCCAAGCCAAGGCGTCGTGCCTCTACCCGCTGGCGTCGCTCGCGGTGTTCGAGGCGCGCGCGCGCGGGTTCGACAACGCGGTGCTGCGCGACCCGAAAGACAACGTCGCCGAGTTCACCGCGCAGAACCTGTTCATGGTGAAGGACGGCGTCTGCTCGACGCCCGCGCCCAACGGGACGTTCCTCGCGGGGATCACGCGGCAGCGTGTGATCGCCCTGCTGCGCGAAACGGGCACTGAGGTCGTGGAGCGCACCATCAGCCCCGACGAGCTGCTCGCAGCGGACGAGATCTTCGCCACCGGCAACCATGGGAAGGTGACACCGTGCCTGCGCTACGAGGGCGCCGCCCTCGCCCCCGGCCCCTGCGCCGCGCGGGCGCGCGCCCTCTACTGGGAGTGGGCGCGGGCCACGGCGCCGGCCCGCCGTTGACCTCGCTTGACGGCGTGCGCCGCCACCCCTAGCATCGGAGGGGACGAGGGTGGCGCCATGCGGCCGGAGTGGCGGCCAGTCCGGCCGGCCGCGGAGCGAGGGGGAGCTCATGACGTCGCGGCTGGTTCGCTCATTGCAGCGCGGCAGGCTTGTTGTCCTTGCGGGAACGGTCGGCGCCGGCCTCGGTGCGCTCGTCTGGCTCGCGCCGGCCGGAAACCGCCGGCCGCTCGTCTCCGTCTCGCTCCGCGCCGCCTCCGTGCAGCCGCTGGCGAGCGTCACGCTCGTGGCCGGCGCGAGCGCGCTGCTCGCCGAGGCGGCCGGGGCGGCCGCGGGAGACGGCGCGGAGCTCGCGGTCTCCAACCCCGGCGCCACCATGGCGGCGTTCACGCTGGAGGCGGCGGGGGAGGACACTTCGCGGCCGCCGGCGGCGAGCTTCATGCTCGCCCCCGGCGCCGCGCAGCGCTACTCCGACATCGCCGGATCGCTGCTGCGCACCGGCAGCGACGGCGAGATACGGATCACCGTCACCCGCGGCACGCTCGCGGTCAGGAGCGACACCCGCGTCCTCGTCGGCCCCGGCGGCGCCCGCGTGGCGCCTTCCCTGCCGGAGCGTCCCCGCCCCGCGGCCCGTCGGGCGAGCAGGGTGGCGGTCATCCCGGACGGCCCGGCACAGCCGATCGCCGACGAGCCCGTGGTG
Organism: uncultured Thermoanaerobaculia bacterium; assembly: GCA_964594125.1. Classification (GTDB taxonomy): domain Bacteria; phylum Acidobacteriota; class Thermoanaerobaculia; order Thermoanaerobaculales; family Thermoanaerobaculaceae; genus CAVRZJ01. The sequence continues at coordinate 14,618 of CAZQLL010000011.1, forward strand.
CCGCCGGTCCTCGCCTCGCCCCCGGGGCCTCCCCTGGGAGCGCTGGACACCCAGGCGGCGCGGCGCCCGCTCGGCCGCCACCTCGGGCCGGCCGGCCCTGCCACGCCGACGCCGGCCGTAACGCCGACCCCGACACCCACCCCGACACCCAGCCCGACGCCGCTCCCCACCTCGACACCGACGCCGACCCCCACCCCGAGCATCCCCGACCTCGGCATGATCGTGCCCGAGAACTGGCCTGGATGCGTGATCGCCAACTACCGGCCGGTCGGCCCGCCGCCGGTCAGGGAGGCGCTTGAGTCCGCGAACTGGACCTACCTCTACTGGGGCGTCGCCAACTACGGGACGGCCGGCGTGTCGCAGCCGATCACCTTCGCCCTGCACCTCGACGGAAAGCTGCTGACGCTGGTCGTCTGGGACCCGACCGAGCTCGGTCCCGGCGGCCTCCCGGCCTGGACCTACGTCACCTTCAACCCGGTCACGGTGACGATCCCGGCGGCGGGCCAGCACACGATCGCCGTCACCGTCGACCCGAACCGCCAGGTCGCGGACACCAACCCCGCGAACAACACCTGCTCCCTGACCGACACCTGGACGCAGCCGGCTGCCAGCGGTAAGAACCTCGGCCTCTACAAGCCGCCGACCTGGCCCGCGAGCGTCGTGTGCAATGAGCGCCAGGTCGGGCCGCCGCCGGTCAGCGAGTCGCTCACGGCGGGCGCCCCCACCTTCGTGTACTGGTCGGTAGCCAATTTCGGCACCGCGACGGTGATGGAGCCGATCGACTTCGCGGTCTACCTCGACGGCGCGCGGGTGTGGGAGGGGACGTGGAACCCCGCCCCGAGCGGCGGGCTGAAGGGCTCGACCTACGCGACCTTCAGCCCGATTCAGCTCACCATCCCCACCGGCGGCGGCCACACGCTCTCCGTGCGGGCCGACCCGGACCGCGCGATCCGCGACGACGACTGGTCAAACAACGCGAGCGGCTTCGCGGGGACCTGGGGGTGGGGCGCGGTGGCGCCGTCGCCGCCTGCGAACCAGCAGCCCCCCATCAACCCGATCGACGCGGGGACGCTGGTGATGACCAACCTCATCCCGCTGGTCGCTGCCTCGTACCCGCCGCTCGACGACATCGTGTCGTCGTTCCTCTCCTCCGGGCTCCAGCCGCTGATCAACCAGTTCGTGGCCATCGACCCGATCCACCGCATCCCGGTGCCCAACGGCGTCAGCCTGGTGTTCGGCGACCAGCCCGTGTCGACGAAGTACGGGACGTTCACGGGCGCCGCCACGGTCACGCTGGCAAACCTGCAGACCACCGCCAGCACGTTCTCCAGCGACTTCAGCTTCTGGATGACACCGGACTTCACGGCGAACGGGCAGCGCGTGGCGATCACGCAGGCGACCGGGCACTTCAGCGGCAGCCAGTCCGCACTCAACGCCTTCGGTCTGCGGTGGGCGGGTGTGAAGACGCTGTTCGACGCCAGCTTCACGGGCTCCGGCTCGTTCCCGCCGGCGACGGAGGGCGGTAGCTTCCACGTCGACACCAGCAAGTGCAAGACCTACCCGGTCTCGGGGACGATCAACTTCACGGTCGGCGGCGACCGCTACGTCATCACCTTCAACGACAAATGCGACGGCAGCTTCGGCGCGCAGACAAACCCGCCGGCGCAGCCATGCAACGCCGGCCAGCAGGTCGCCGGCGGCGACGCCGCCGACTCGCGCTACTTCGAGATGGGCAGGACCTCCGGCACCTTCACGTTCGACTATCAGACGTACAGCCAGCGGGACAGGATCCAGGTGATCTACGAGGGCCGGACGATCTTCGACACCGGCTGCGTCGGCGAGTCGAGGACGGGCGTGAGCATCAGCTTCAGCGGCGCCACCACCGTGGTCACGGTGACCGTGACGCCCAACTGCCAGGGCGGCAGCGGCACCGCCTGGAACTACACGCTGCACTGCCCGACGTAGGCCGCCGCCGCGCCTCCACCGGCGAGGCGCGGCGCGGAGCGACGACGGCCTGCTACCGGCCCATCGCGGCGCCGGGGTGAAGGCGGCACCTTCACCCCACCGCCCCGGCGGCCCTGCCGGGCCGCCGGGGCGCTGCTGCTCCCGAGGATCTGCGCGCGCCGGGACGGCTTCCGGATGGGTCGATCGGCTCCAGTCTCGGCGCCGGCGAACCGGCCCCGCGGCGCCGGCCCGCCTCCCGCGGTCGGCCTACGCGAGGCGCGCGGCGTACGTGAGCTGCTCGAGCCCGGGCTTGAGCAGGCGCGAGACCGGGCAGGCGTCCCTGGCCTTGGCCGCAGCCGCGTCGAACGCCTCGGCGGTGATCCCCGGCACGCGGCCTTCGCAGTCGAGGTGGACCGCGACGATGCTCGCGCCGCCGGGGTCCATCCGCATCCGCAGCGTCGCGGTGGTGCGGACCTCGGCGGGGGAGTGGCCGCCGCCGGCGAGAATGTTGGACAGCGCCATCGAGAAGCAGGCGGCGTGCGCCGCGGCGATCAGCTCCTCGGGGTTGGAGGCGGGGGCGTTCTCGAAGCGGGACGCGAAGCTGTACGGCGCCTCCGCGAGGACGCCGCTCGGCGTCGACGCGGCGCCGCGACCGCCCTTCAGGTCGCCGCTCCAGTGGGCCGATCCGGTTCTCACGATTTCTGGCATGTTCGCTCCTTCCGCGGCGCACAACCTCGCCGCAGCGGCGGATATTTCGTCCTCGCCGGATCCTTGACACGGTCCAAAAACTGATTCATCCTTAGACTCATGAATAGCAGCGCGGCTGATCTCCTCCGCAGGCACGGGCTCCACGTCACGGCGCAACGCCTGGCGGTGCTGGCGGCGGTGTCGGGCAGGCCACACTGCACGGCCGACGATGTCGCCGCGTCGGTGCGGGACGAGATCGGCGCCATCTCGCGCCAGGCGGTGTACGACGCCCTCGGCCTCCTGGCGGAGAAGGGACTGATCCGGCGCATCCAGCCCGCCGGATCGCCGGCCCGCTACGAGAGCCGGACCGGCGACAACCACCACCACCTGATCTGTCGCACCTGCGGCCGGATGACCGACGTCGACTGCGCCGTCGGCGCCGCGCCGTGCCTGACGCCCGCCGACGGCGCCGGCTACGAGATCCACGAAGCCGAGGTGATCTACTGGGGCCGCTGCCCCGACTGCCTCGGTCGCACTCCCCTCCGCCCCCGGGCCGCGGGGGAGACCGCACCTGTTTCACGCGCCGCGCGCACGAGCGCGGGCAGCAACGGCAACCGAGCAACCAATCACAATCACACCGAGCAGCGATAAGGAGGCCAGACGTGTCGAACGCATCCGGCAAGTGCCCCGTCACCGGCGCCCACCCTATGAGGCCGCGGACCAACCGCGACTGGTGGCCCGACCAGCTCAACCTCAGGATCCTCCACCAGAACTCTCCCCTCTCCGATCCGATGGGCGAGAAGTTCAACTACGCCGAGGAGTTCAAGAAGCTCGACCTCGCGGCGGTGAAGAAGGACCTGCACGCGCTGATGACCGACTCGCAGGCGTGGTGGCCGGCCGACTGGGGCCACTACGGCGGGCTGTTCATCCGCATGGCGTGGCACTCGGCGGGCACCTACCGCATCGCCGACGGCCGCGGCGGCGCCGGCTCCGGCACGCAGCGCTTCGCGCCGCTCAACTCCTGGCCCGACAACGCCAACCTCGACAAGGCGCGCCGCCTGCTGTGGCCGATCAAGCAGAAGTACGGCCGCAAGCTCTCCTGGGCTGACCTGATGATCCTCGCCGGCAACTGCGCCCTCGAATCGATGGGGTTCAAGACGTTCGGCTTCGCCGGCGGGCGCGAGGACGTCTGGGAGCCGGAGGAGGACATCGACTGGGGCCGCGAGACCACGTGGCTCGGCGACGAGCGCTACACCGGCGACCGCGAGCTCACCGGCCCGTTCGGCGCCGTACAGATGGGCCTGATCTACGTCAACCCGGAAGGGCCGAACGGCAACCCCGACCCGGTCGCCTCGGCCCGCGACATCCGCGAGACGTTCGCGCGCATGGCGATGAACGACGAGGAGACCGTCGCGCTGGTCGCCGGCGGGCACACCTTCGGCAAGTGCCACGGCGCCTGCCCCCAGGAACCGTACATCGGCCGGGAGCCCGAGGCAGCGCCGCTCGAGCAGCAGGGCCTCGGCTGGAAGAACACCTTCGGCAGCGGCAACGGCGACGACACGTACACCAGCGGCATCGAGGGCGCGTGGACCCCGACCCCCACGAGGTGGGACTCGAGCTACTTCGACGTCCTGTTCGGCTACGAGTGGGAGCTCGTGAAGAGCCCGGCCGGCGCCTGGCAGTGGGTCGCCAAGAACGTCGCCGAGAAGGACATGGTTCCGAGGGCGCACGACCCCTCGAAGCGCTCGGCGCCGATCATGACCACCGCCGACCTCGCGCTCAGGATGGACCCGCGGTACGAGCGCATCTCGCGCCGTTTCCACAAGAACCCGAAGGCGTTCGCGGACGCCTTCGCCAGGGCGTGGTTCAAGCTCACCCACCGCGACATGGGGCCGGTCTCGCGTTACCTGGGGCCCGAGGTCCCGAAGGAGCGCCTCATCTGGCAGGACCCCGTGCCCGCCGTCAACCACAAGCTCATCGGCCGGCGCGACATCGCGGCGCTCAAGAAGCAGATCCTCGGCTCTGGGCTCTCGGTCTCGCAGCTCGTCGCGACCGCCTGGGCGTCGGCGTCGACGTTCCGCGGCTCCGACAAGCGCGGCGGCGCGAACGGCGCGCGCATTCGCCTCGCGCCGCAGAAGGACTGGGCGGTGAACCAGCCGGCCCAGCTCGCCACGGTGCTCAGGGTCCTCGCCGGGATCCAGCGGCGCTTCAACGCCGCGCAGACGGACGGCAAGAAGGTGTCGCTCGCCGACGTGATCGTCCTCGGCGGCTGCGCCGCCGTCGAGCACGCCGCGAAGCAGGCCGGCTGCGCGGTCGATGTCCCCTTCGCCCCCGGCCGCACCGACGCCTCGCAGAAGCAGACCGACACCGCCTCGTTCGCGGTCCTCGAGCCGAAGGCGGACGGCTTCCGCAACTACCTTCGCAAGGGGCTCGGCGGGTCTCCGGAGCACATGCTGGTCGACAGGGCGCAGCTCCTCACGCTGACCGCTCCCGAGATGACGGTGCTCGTCGGCGGCCTGCGCGTCCTCGGCGCCAACACCGGCCAGTCGGAGCACGGCGTCTTCACCGACCGGCCCGGCGTCCTCACCAACGACTTCTTCGTCAACCTCCTCGACATGGGCACCGAGTGGCGGAAGTCGAGGACCGAGGGCGTGTACGAGGGGCGCGACCGCGCCACCGGCAAGCTCAGGTGGACCGGCACCCGCGTCGACCTCGTCTTCGGCGCGAACTCCGAGCTGCGGGCGCTCGCCGAGGTGTACGCCTGCGACGACGCGGGGGAGAAGTTCGTGCACGATTTCGTCGCGGCGTGGAACAAGGTCATGAACCTCGACCGCTTCGATCTCGCCTGATCGACACGGGATGAAATGCAGGGGGGCCCCGGCGGGCGACCGCCGGGGCCCCTGCGTCGTCGACTGCGCAGAACGTCCCTCCGCACGCTCCGGGAGCGCGGGCGCCCTCGCCCGCGCGCTTGTCCTGCTCTCGGACGCCCGGACCGGCGGGGGCGCCGGCCCTCCCGCTGGCTTCCATGGTCCGGGGTGCGCCGCGGCCGATGTGGATTGTTCAGAAGGTCCCTCCGCAAGACTCGGGAGCGCGGGCGCCCTCGCCCGCGCGCTTGTCCTGCTCTCGGACGCCCGGACCGGCGGGGGCGCCGGCCCTCCCGCTGGCTTCCGTGGTCCGGGGTGCGCCGCGGCCGATGTGGATTGTTCGGGCTTCCTGCACCCCGCACCGCGTGGCGGATGCTCCGCGCCGCCTATCGGAACGAGAACACCACGGGGAACACCAGGACCACCACCCACGCCCACAGCGCGTAGACGGGGAGGTACGCCGTCTGCCAGCGCTCGAGCGCCGCGAACGGCGCCCGGCGGGCGAGGAAGCGCGCGTAGAGCACGGCGGACCAGCCGAGGTTCACCAGCAGGATGACGTTCTCCCCCAGCGCCGCCACCTTGTTGGGGCTGAACCCGTAGTCCGAGATGCGTCCGGCGATCGCCCACAGCGCGATGGCGTCGACGAGCAGCGCGCAGACGACGAGGAGTAGCTGCAGGGCGTCGAAGAGACCGGCCGGCTTCGCCGGGTCTCGGGCCGAGATCGCGTAGAGCACCAGGCCCGCCACCACCGCCAGCAGCAGGTCGAAGCCGATGAGCGCCTCGCGCTTCACGTCGATGCCGCTGCCGGTCCACGCCATGGTCCCCAGGAACGCCAGCAGCAGCAGCGTGAACAGCGGCGTGAAGATCAGCGTCAGCACCGGCGCCATGTTCTCGATGACGCTCTGCTTGGCCTCGACCAGCCACGCCGCGATGAGCACCGCGCCGACGGCGCCACAGGGCAGGACCCAGGTCGCCAGGAGCGGCTCCGGCTTGAAGCCGATGGCGCTGAAGACGAACCCGGTGAGCGCCATCAGGACGCCGCCGCCGAGCGCGATCAGGGCGTAGTAGATGAACCACTCGCCGGAGAAGCGCACGTAGTTCATGCGCGCGGCGTGGTCGCGCCAGCGGCCGCCGGCGTAGGCGTAGCCGACGGCCAGCCACAGCGCGATCAGCACGTGCAGCGCCGCCAGCCGCAGGGTGTGCGCCTCCGGCGTGAACGGCATGAGGTTCATCGCTGCGGCCGCCGCCGCGAACGGCGCCGCCAGCCACAGCCGGCCCGCCGGCGGCAGCGCCCGCTTCCAGGCGAAGAACGCCGCCAGCAGCGGGAGCACGAACAGGCCCAGGTTGCGGACGTACAGCTCCGGCAGCTCCTGGCCAGGGTCCATCCGCACGCCGAACAGCGCCGGGAGCTTGATCGCCGCCGCCGCGGCGACCGCGAGCGCGACCGCCGTCAACGCCTCCCGCCCGGCCGTGCCGCCGCCGCCTCCGCGATCGTCGGACGCGACCACGAGCCGCTTCCACAGCCGCTCCGAGTGCTCGCGGGCGAACTCGCGCGAGAGCGCGTCGAGCTCGCCGATGCGCTTCACGGCGATGAGGAACGCCTCGTCCTCCGAGAGCCCCGCAGCCGCGAGGGCGCCCGCCTGGCTGCGCAGGTGATCCTCCAGCTCGTCCGCGTCGACGGAGTGGATCGCCGGTCGCCGCCGGAGGTACGAGCGCCATTCCGCGATCCCCTCCTCCAACGACGAGTGCGCCCCTGCCACGGCGGTCTGGGTTTCCTGTGTCACGAGTCAGCCTCCCTGGAGCACCGGTTGGAACGACTTGACCTGCGTACGCCGCAGCGCGGCGTCCACCACCTGCCACTGCCGCCGCTGGCTCGCCAGCTCGTCCTCGCCGCTTTTCGTCAGTCGATAGTACTTGCGCTGCCGCCCCGACTCCGACTGCCCCCAGTCGGCCTCCACGAAGCCGTTGCGCTCGAGGCGGTGGAGCACGGGGTACAACATGCCGTCCGTCCACTGCAGCTCGCCTCCCGACAGCTCCGCCACCCGCTTGATGATGGCGTAGCCGTAGCTCTCGCCCTCGCTCAAGATGCCCAGGATCAGCGGCGTGGCCGAGGCGGCGACGAGGTCCTTGCCGACGTTCATCGGCCGGTCCGTCCAGCGATCGAAGGTCGGCGGGCTCCGTACATAGGAGCCTTATACATTGTTGTTCTATGTATGTCAAGCGGACAGGCGGCCACTCCGTGCGTCAGTCGCGCCGGGGCGTGAACCTGTGATTCGGCGGCGAGATCCTCGCGCCGAACGTCTCGATGGCGCTGCCGCGCGCGCCGTGCTTCGTGCGCCAGTCGAGGACGCGAGCATCGACGGGAGCGTGAGGCAGTCCTCGAACGGTCGCACCGCGGGCCGGACATGGGTGTCGACGTGGAAGCCGGCCACTTCAGCGCGGGCCGGCGCCCGCCGCGGGCACCAGACTGCGCTGAGACCCTGAAGTACCTGCAGCGGCGGCCCCGCCCGAGTCGATGGCGGGCGCCAGACACGCACTCCCGCGGCACCCGTGACGCGGCCGCCCCGCTACTCCGGGACGGGCCTAGACCCGCAACAGGCCGCGGAACGCCCTCGCGGCATAGTAGGAGGGCGCACCGTTGTGGTACACGAAGACAGCGCCGTAGCGGCGGTCGCCGAAGAGGGCGCCGCCCAGCTTCCTGATGGCGGCAGGCGTCTTCAACCAGCTCGACGTCTTCGTGTCGAACGCCCCGAGGCTCTGCAGCGCTCGGTACTGTGCTTCCGTCAGGAGCTCGATGCCCATCGCAGCCGCCATGTCCACAGCGTTGCCTCCGGGCTTGAACGTCTTCCGCCCCTCCAGCGCGTCCCGGTCGTAGCAGACGCTCCTGCGGCCCGGCGGACTTTCCGCTGAGCAGTCGCAGAAGAGGTACTCGCCCGTCTCCCCGTCGTGGCCGATGACGTCGGGCTCGCCGCCGGTTCTCTCCATCTCATAAAGCGACCGCAGCTTCCCGGCGTCGGCTTGCAGCCTCGCCCGCACATCGGCCCATCTGAGGCCTTCATGCCGGTCCGCATGCTTCTCGAAACGCCGTCCGAGTGTCGTGAGCAGCTCCTCACGCTGTTCCGGTGACAGCTCCCTCTCGGCGCCCTTGATGTCGTTCATGCCGGGATAGTACCTCTGCCGGAAGCGCGGAGGGAACGGCTTCCACCACGCGCGAGCGTGCCGCCGCGAGTGTCTGCGCGCAGACCGGCGCCGACTCCGGGATCCGCTGTCTTGATCGCGTCGGCATCGCGCGCCGCACCGCGCCGGGGGTTGCTTCGTCAGGACGACATGGGTGACGTGACCCGTCGCGGGGCGGGACACAGGTCGCCTCTCGGCGCGGGCTCCGCCCACCCCGCCTGCTGCGGGCGTACACTCGTCGCGCGCCACGGCGCCCCTCGCACGCGCCGCGGCCGACCGGAGGTTGCGATGTGCTGTCCCGAGCGGCGGACCGGGATCGTGGCGGCTGCGGTGCTCTGCGCGTCGGCGCTCGCGGCGGCGGCCGCCGCGGCTGTCGACGCCGGGCCGGCGACGTGGCCCCCGCGGTTCGCATGGCACACGTTTTTCGGCTCCACCGACCCCGAGAGCGGCGGCGAGATCGCCGTCGACGGCGCTTCGCGGGTGACGACGATCGGCTCGAGCTACGCCTCGTGGCTCGGCCCCGGCGGCGCGCCGCCGCTGCGCGCGTTCACCCCCGGGAACGCCAACGGCTTCGTCCTCCAGGTCGACCGTGCCGGCGCGTACCGCTGGCACATGTTCCTCCCCTGCACGCTCGACGGCGTCGCGGCGGACGAGGCGGGCGGCATCTACCTCACCGGCAGCAGCTCGAAGAGCTGGACCGGGCCGGCCGGCGAGGCGCCGCTGCACGCTCACCCGGGCGGCGCCAGCGCGATCGTCGTCGTGACGCTCGACGAGAACGGGGCGTACCTCTGGCACACGTTCTTCGGCTCGGGGCACGCCAACTACAACAACGGCGGCAACGCGGTGGCCGCCGGAGTCTGGGTGACCGGGCACACCGCGGGCGGAAGCTGGACCGGACCGGCGGGGCAGCCGCCGGCAGCGCCGTTCGTCGGCCTGCAGAACGCGTTCGTGCTCAAGCTCTCGCCGGCAGGCGCCTACCAGTGGCACGCGTTCTTCGGCGCGGGCTCGGCAGACGCCTTCGCCGTGGGCGCCGACGCCGCGGGCGATGCCGTCGTGCTGGGGTCGAGTCTCGCGGCGTGGAACGGCCCGGCGGGGCAGCCGCCGCTGCACGCCTACACCGCCACGCCGCCGCGCTACGCCGACCTGTTCGTCGTCAAGCTGCGCGGCGCCGATGGGGCGTATCGCTGGCACACGTTCTACGGCACGGGCACCGTGTCGGGGCGCGGCCTCGCCGTGCTCGGCTCGGAGATCTGGGTGACCGGGAGCAGCGGCGCCGGGTGGGCCGGCCCCGCCGGCGAGCCGCCCCGCAGCCCCTACCTGGCGCCGCCGGCCAACCCCAACACCATCCTCGTCCTGACCCTCCGCGGCTACGGCGCCTACGGGTGGCACGCATTCCTCGGCGGCGGCGGGACCGCCGGCAACGCTGTCGCCGTCGACGGGCTCGCGGTGTACGTCGCCGCCGACTGCTGGGCGGCGTGGAACGGGCCGGGGGGCGAGCCCCCGGCCGTGCCGTTCTCGGGCTGGAGCTCCGCCGCGCTCGTCGCGCTCGCGCCCGACGGTGCCTTTCGCGGGCACACGTTCGTCGGCGCGGCGACGGGCGCCGAAGGCCTCGCGGTCCGCGGCGGCGCCGCCTACCTCGGCGGCACGGCCGGCGGATCGTGGAACGGCCCGGACGGCCAGCCCCCGCAGCACGCCTACGCCGGCTTCGGCGACGTCATGCTGACGAAGCTCGTCTCGCCGCTGCCCTACGGCACGCTCTCCCGCCGCCTCGCGCGCCGGCCGTAGCGTTGTCACACTCCCTTCCCCACCGTCTTCCGGGACCGCCGGGCGGCCGTCGCCGTCACCGTGAGCCTGCCGTGCTGCACGCCCTTCATGCTGATGAGGGTGTCCGCGATCCGCCTGACGCCGGCGGCGTCGCCGCGCACGACGATCGCCTCGAGGCAGTGGTCGTGATCGAGATGGATGTGAAGGGACGACAACACCGCATCGTGGGTAGCGTGCTGGATCGCCGTGAGCCGGTCGCCGAGGCGGCGCACGCGGTGGTCGTAGACCAGGGTGATCGTCCCGACGACCGAACCGCGGCCGGACGACCACTGCTCCTGGACGAGCGCGTCGCGGATCAGGTCGCGGAACGCCTCCGAGCGGCTCTTGTAGCCGCGCCGCCGGATGAGGCCGTCGAACGACGCCAGCAGATCCGCGTCGATCGCAACGCCGATGCGCTCGAGCTCCGTCACCCGCGCCTCCCCTCTCCGCCGGCCTCGCCTGCGGGCCGCGGAACCTCCCACGAGAAAAGCGCCCACCGCATCGGCTCCGCCGCGAGCCGGTCGCCGTGCGCCTCGTAGTACCCGCGGGCGGCGTCCGCCTCGGCGGCGGACAGCTCGCCGACGAACGCCCGCACGCGCGCGACGAACTCCTCGCCGTCGGTCACTCCCTCAAAGCGGTTCCTGTCCGTCAGGAACTCCAGCGCGGGGTGAATGCCGAGGTGGTGCAGGATGCCGACGACGAAAAGGTAATCAGGCAGCCGGCCGAACGGCCGGCCGAGGTGCAGCGCCACCTCGTCGCCGATGAAGCGGCCGTGCGCCGGGTATGTCAGGTACACGCGGCGGCGCGCGCGCGCCGCGAGCTTGCGCGCCGCCGCCTCGAAGTCCGGCACCGCCGCCGCCCGCGACGCCACGACCACGTCGCAGACCGGCAGATCCGACCAGTCGTCGTCCCATGAGCGCAGGATCGCCGTCGCGTGGGCGATGCCCCGCGCCGCCGCCTCCTCGCCGAACGCCCGCAGCATCTCCGGGCTGTAGTCGAGCCCGTACACGTGCGACAGCCGCGGCGCAACCGACAGGGCGACCGTCCCCGGGCCGCACCCGACGTCGAGCAGCGTCCGGCACCCGTCGAGGTTCAGCCGGGCGACGAGCCGCCGCAGATACTCCGATGCGAAGACGCCCGCGCGCATCTTCGCGGCGCGCGCGTCCCAGTACTCCGGCGCGCGCTCGGGTCGGCCCGAGCGCGCCCATGCGGCGCGGTACCGTTCGGCGAAATCGACGTCGTCCAGGCTCACGTCCGACTCACCGCGCCGCCGACGAGCGACGGCGCGCCCGAGCGTAACACGAACGGAATGATCGTGCTACGATCGCGGGCGATCCGCCGGCCGCGAGCGGCAGGCGGGCGGAACGACTCCCATGGCGACGCACCCCGCACCGATGGACGAGACCGGCGCCGGCGCGACCCGGAGCGTCGCGGCGCTCGCTGTCGCGCTGGCCGCCGCCGCCGCCGGCGCACTGACCGCCGGCGCCTACCACGTCTCGCTCGCCGACCTCGGCCGCATCGTTGCCTCCCGGCTCGGCCTCGCCGCGCCGGATACCGGCGTCGCGGCGGCCGTCCTCTGGAACCTCCGCCTGCCCCGCGTCGTGCTGGCGGTCACCGTCGGGGCCGCCCTCGCAGCCTCGGGCGCGGTGTTCCAGGGGGCGTTCCGCAACCCCCTCGTCGAGCCGTACATCCTGGGCGTTTCCTCGGGGGCGGCGTTCGGGGCGGCGCTGGGCCTGGTCGTGCCGCGCTTCCCCTTCTCGGTGCAGCTCGCGGCGTTCGCCGGCGCCGTGGCGGCCGTCGGCCTCGTGTACCTGCTCGCCCGCTCCCGCCACGACGCCCCCGTGGTCACGCTGGTGCTCTCGGGGCTGATCGTCGGTTCCGTCTTCGCGGCCGGCGTGGCGATCCTCAAGTACATGGCCAGCGACGCGGCGCTGCGCGACGTCGTCTTCTGGCTGATGGGAGGGCTCTCCTTCGCGGGGTGGCAGGACGTGCGGGTCGCGGTCCCCGTCGTGGCGCTCGCCGCCGGCGTCATGGCCGCCGGCGGGTGGACGTTGAACGTGCTGTCGATGGGCGATCACGAGGCCGAGACGCTCGGCGTCGATCCCCGCCGCGCGCGGCTCGTCCTGCTCGCGGCCGCGACGCTGGCGACAGCCGTGTCGGTGTCGGTCGTCGGCATCGTCCCGTGGATCGGGCTGATGGCGCCACACGCGATCCGCCTGTGGCTGGGACCCGACAACCGCATCGTCGTTCCGGCCTCGGCGCTGCTCGGCGCGCTCCTGCTCCTGGCGTGCGACACCGCGGCGCGCTCGCTCACGGCCGCCGAGATCCCGGTCGGCATCGTCACCGCCCTGGCCGGCGCTCCCTTCCTCGCCTACCTGGTCCGGCAGCGGACGGCAGGGTTGTTCGGGTAGCGCCGTGCTGGCGGTGCGCGACCTTCACTTCTCCTACGGCGAGCGGCCCGTGCTCGCGGGGGTGTCGCTGGCGGCCGGCGCGGGGCAGGTGTGCGGGCTGTTCGGTCCGAACGGATGCGGCAAGACGACGCTGTTCCGCTGCTGCCTGGGGCTGCTGCGCGCGCGTTGCGAAACGCTCGCGATCGGCGGCGTGGCGATCGGCGGTCTGCCTCCGGCGCAGCGGGCCAGGCTCATGGCGTACGTCCCGCAGGAGCACAAGCCGCCGTTCCCGCTGCTGGTGCGCGACGTCGTCATGTTGGGCCGCACTCCATGGCTCGGGCTGCTCGGCCGCGAGACCGCGGCCGACCGCTGCGTCGTCGGCGAGGCGCTCGACCGGTTCGGCCTCGGCGAGCTGGCCGCGCACCCCTACGACCGACTGTCCGGCGGCCAGCGGCAGCTCGTGCTCGTCGCGCGCGCCGTCGCGCAGCAGGCGCCGGTCATGCTCCTCGACGAGCCGGCGTCCGGCCTCGACTTCCACAACCAGGTGCTGATCTGGCAGGTGCTGCGGGCGCTGGCCGCGTCCGGCACGACGATCGTCTGCTGCACGCACGACCCCAACCACGTGCTGTGGTTCTGCGACCGCGTGGCGGTCATGAGCGCGGGCGTCGTCATCGCCGAGGGTCCTCCCCGCGACGCGCTCGGCGCGGCGACGCTGCAGCGCCTGTACCCCGACACGTGCGACGTGACGACGGCGGACGGCGCGCCGGTGGTGCTGCCGCTGCGCGTCACGAGCCGACCGGCTGAGGGGCGCGCGTGACGCTGCCGGGGGCGCGCGGCCTCGCGGCCGTCCTCGCGGTGGGCGTGCTGGCCGGGGGGTGCGGCGGCGCCGGCCGGCCCGGCCGCGGAGGCGGGGCCGCAGCCGGCGGCGCGACCCGCACGGTCGTCGACATGCGGGGCGTGAGCGTCGCGGTGCCGCGCACGCCGGCGCGCGTCGCCACGATCGACGACGGGTTCGTCGAGGGCGTCATGACGCGCCTCGGCGCGATCCGCACCCTGGTCGCCGTCGGCTCGTCGAGCCAGCAGCGCGTGTGGTCGTACAGCTACCCGTCGGACACGGGGAGCATCCCCCCCGTCTCGGAAGGGATGGGCACGATGCGGGCGCTCCACCCGTGGATCGCCGATCTCCCCTGCGCGAGCCGCACGACCGGCGACGCCGTCAACTACGAGACGCTTGCCGCGGCACGCCCCGATGTGGTCATCGCCCGGGTGGGCGACTGCACCGTCGGCAGGCGACCCGAGACCGTCGCCAGGATGGCTGCCGTCTTCGACGCCCTCACGATTCCGCTCGTCGTCCTGCGCTCCCCGACCGACTTCACGGGCCAGGGCACCGAGACGCTTCACGCCGAGATCGAGCTCCTCGGCAGCGTGTTCGGCCGGGAGAACGACGCCCGCGAGCTCTCCCGTGAGCTGGCGGCTGCCGAGGCAGCGGTGCGATCGCGCGTCGCCGACGTCCCGATCGGCGAGCGGCCGCGAGCGCTCTACCTCGGGCTGGCGGCGGGCGCCCGCACGTCGGGCGGCGCCGCCTACGCGTGGGGGACCGCGACCGCCGAGTCGTGGATGCTCGAGGAGCTCGCCGGCGCCCGCAACGCCTACCGCGGCCCGGGCTCGCGCGTGCTCCTCAACGCCGAGCAGATCCTCGCCCTCGACCCCGACCTCGTCTTCCTCCCGACGTCGAACGGCTACCACCCGGCCGAGGAGCTGGCGCAGGCGCCGTACTTCAGGGAGCTCCGCGCCCTGCGTGCGGTGCGCGAGCGCCGCGTCTATCCCCTGCCATGGTCGCCGATGAACTGCGCACGGCGGCTCGAGTACCCGATCGACCTGATGATCATGGCCAAGGGATGCCACCCCGAGCGCTTCCGCGACGTCGCCGTCCACGCGTGGGTGCTCGACTTCTACCGCCGCACGTACGGCGTCGACGACGAACGGGCCGCCGCGCTCCGGCGCGCGCAGTGGCTGGAGTGGACCGTGGACTCCGGCTTCTGACCCGCCGGCGCCGGGAGCCGGAGCAGCGGCCTCGAAGAGCGCGCGACCGAGGCATGCGGTACCGCTGCGGCAACGCTCGGGAACCGGGATCATGGCGGCGTGAGACTCCTGCTCCTGTTCCTCTTCTGCGCGCTCGCGCTCTCGGCCGCGCTCTCCCGGAGGGGGCTGCGGGGCCGGCGGCGGCGGACGGCCGCCGCGGGCGGCGGCGCGCCGGCGGGGACGTGGCGCTGCGGGGCGAAGGCACCACGCCCGCAGCGGCGCCGAGGAAGGCCGCGAACGGGCGCCGAATGGGCCCCGTTTGCGATCGTCGCACCTCTCCACGTGAGTCGAGCGTGCAGGCAGGCCGCTCCACAAGTCGGCTGACCACGCAACTGACACCTCCCATGCCGAGAATGATGGACGTGATACCTATCCGGCACGTGCCCGACACCTGGCCTCGTGGTAGCATGCGTCGCCGTCCACGCGGGAAGAGAGGGCAGCGCCATGCTGCGGCGTCCCGCAGTATCGACCGTGGGCGGCTTTTTCCACGTCTCCAACCGCGTCGCCGACGGCGAGCACCCGTTCCTCGATCGTGGCGAGGCCGAGCGCTTCGTGCAGCGCGTCGTGGCGGCCAGGGAGCGCGACCGGTTCACCGTCTTCGCCTGGTGTCTGATGTCGAACCACTACCACCTGGTGGTGCGCATCCGCGAGGTGCCCTTCGCGTCCTCCAGACAGCTCGTCGAGGGCGGGCCGCTCGCCTCCCTGTGGATACCCAGGTGCCGGGCGCGGTCACTCGGCTGCCAGCCGGCGCTCGATCGCGCCGTGGCCTACGTCCACCTCAACCCGGTCAGCGCCGGCCTCGTCGGCGATCCCGGCGAGTACCCGTGGAGCGGGCACCGCGAGCTCGCGGGCCTCGAGGCGCCTCTGCTCCTCGACGTCAGGCTGGCCCTGGCCCGGTTCGGGGTATCGCCGGACCAGGCGCGCCAGGGCTACCTGGACATGATGAGGCGCGCGTGCCTGCACTCGGGCCCGGCCGTCCTCCGCCGTAGCAGCCGGAGTCGGCGGCCCCGCTGAGTCGCAGGCTCCGCCGATGGCCGTCGCAACAGCCCGGAATCGCGCGGCAACGATCCAGCGGTCCCCGGTCACTGGAGGGCGCCGATACGGAGCTCGGGTCCGCATCTCTCTTACCGCGAGAACGAACCGCCCTGCCAGCTCGCCGTGCGTCTCCATCTCCTCCAGCAGCCCGGCCGCCTCGCGGCGGAGAGTCGCGAGCTTCGCCGTGACGATGTCCCAGACGATCCTGGGGTCGACGCTCGCGTAGCCGTGGACGAGAACGGTGCGGAAAGCGACGATACGAGCGCGCTCCGAGATGCGGCCCGCGGTCTCGGGATCGCGGCGGGCGAGCTGCGCGAGCGCTTCGCCGACGACCTCGAGCGGCCGCTCGACGGCCGACTGCAGCATCTCGTCGGCGCGGTAGCGCCAGGCATCGCATCCCGCGGTGAACGCGGCGACCTTGTCGATCGCCGTGAGCACGTCCTGCACGTACTTCGCGCTCTCAGGCCGTATAGAGCGGCGACTTGGTGGCCTCGATGGACCGCAGCAGGTAGGGGTTCCTGACGGCGCTCACGGTGACGAGATCGACCGGGCGACCGAGCAGCGCCTCGAGACCCTCCAGCAACCCGAAGTAGGCATCGGCCCACTCGCCTGGTCGCAGGTCCTCGAACCCGACGAGGAAGTCGACGTCGCTCCCCGCCGGGTCGAACGCACCGGTCGCGGCCGATCCGCATGCCTCGAGGCGCCGCACACGGAAGCGGCGGCGGAGTGCCGCGATGTCGGACTGGCGATCGGCCACGAGGCGTTCCATCGGTCGTTCTCGTCGGCCAGCGTAGACCAAGTCCGGGGCCGAGTTCTCCTACCTCGTCAAATCAGTGTCGTCGAATCGGCTTCCAGGTACGCAGTTCATCACTGTGCCCTGCCGCAGAGAGCGCGGCGTGCGCCATCGGCAGCCGATCCTCGACGGCGCGCCGGAGCGCGAGCCCCTTCCCGCTCGCGGTGCCGTACCCCCTGCCGCGGACGATCCCCAGGAACCGCGCCTCACGCCGGACGAAGAAAGTCACCGGGAGGGCCGGCGTCCCCGCCGCCCCGGACTCCGAAATGTTGGTTCCTCGCGCGGGCGAGGGCGCCCGCGCTCCCGGAGTTTGCGAAGGGACTTTCTGAGCAGTATTCGCCGACCAGTCCGCGGAGACCGGGATCACGCCCCCCCCACGCGAGACTGACATGCAGCCGGCTCATGTGGGCGAAGACGCCGCCGCCGAGGATGACGTTGCGCGGGCTGTGGAGCTTGAACAGGAACACCTCTCCCGGCGCCAGCGCGCGGAACTGCGACGAGCCGCTCGGCTGCCGGACGTTGACCTCGTCGATCGCCGGGATCGCCGCGAGATGGCGGAACCAGTCGCCGCCGGTCACCCCGACGAACAGAGGCATCGCTGCCCTGCCCCGCCTCGCGGAAGCGCTGCAGGCGCTGCTGCAGGAGGTCGCGGTCGGGCTGCTGCTCCGGCGCGCGGGGCGTGAGGATGCGCACGCCGTGCATCGCTCAGAAAGTCCCTCCCAAGAAACCGGGAGCGTGGGCGCCCTCGCCCACGCGGCGGTCCTGCCTGGCAGTGCCCGGGCCGGCGAGGGCGCCGGCCCTCCTGGTGGTCTTCATGGCCCGGGGTGCGCCGAAGGCTCATGGTGATTGCCTGGAGCCCGTGCCGGAGCATCGGCCCGTCGGACTCCGCGAGCACGGACCGGCTGACCTCCACGCTGGAGTCGGGCCGCACGGCCAGCAGGTACGAGTCGTACGCGCCGTGGTGCAGCCGGCACAGCGCGCACTGCCGCCGGTAGGCCTCGAGGACCCGCTCGCGGAACTCCTGCTGGTGGAGCCGCTGGCGCACCTCGCGGGTGACGTAGCGCCGCCGCAGCTCGCCCTCCGCGCTGTACGACACGCCGCTCGGCAACGAGTCCGCCAGCGTCAGGCGCGCCAGCCGGCTGTCGTCCGCCGCGACCGTGAAGTGCAGGCCGTCCGGGTCGTCGCCGACCACGGTGACCGGCCACACCGGCAGGTACCGGCCCGCGAGACCTCCTGAAGTGCCGCGCGAGCGGCCCACAATTCGGCTACTTGCGTACCAGGCACCCGTTATTGCGTACCAGGCACCCGTTACCAGCTTCCACCAGGCGCCCTACCACAGCTACGCAAGTGCGTACTTGGTACCTCTCCTGGCCCTACTCTCTCGCACCGCCGCCCTGCAGCTTCTTCGCGATCAGTGCCGCGACAAAGCTGTGGAGCAAGGTCCAGGGGACGGCGACCCACAGGAGATCGAGGGGAAGACAGGCGAAGTTCCAGAGCACGATCCAGGTCATGACATAGGTGACAACCCACGAGAGCACAGCGGTGTGCGCAAGGCTGAGCTTTTCAGCAAGAACAACCACCAGAACGGCCAACATCGCTCCCCACAGCATCCACAGGAGATTGTTGGCCGGCTGGTTGGGCAACGTCAGCCCCATGGCCTGGAAATGGGCATCGACGCTTGGCTTCGCAAAGAGCAACCGGCGAACGGTTTCAGAGAGATTGATCCAGAGCGCGACCACCAAGATCTGCCGCACGGATCTCGACGTGCGTGTCATCGGTCCTCCTTGCCTTCCCAACGCGGCGGGGCCGCAACCAAAGTGGGAGCCGGGTTGTCAGTCGTTGGCGGTCAGCGCTCAGCTCCGAGCGGCGCCGATAAGATCGACGCGGTTCGAGAGCTCCACGGTCGTCGTATCGGCCTGTAACCGTTTGTGTCATCTATGCTTACGTTTTGCGCCCCGGAAACACCGACGAAGCTTCGGAGTTCTCGAGCGGTGAATGGCCAGGAATCTCCTTTCTTACTGAAAGCAGAGTAGGGCTCGATAAAGGCGGGGGTCAAGGTGTTGAGGCCTTGAGGCGCCTCACCGACCAGGCGCAACGCTCCATCGGCGCTTGCCTCCCGCTCGAGTGTGTCGGTCGCGGTGGCGACGATGCGCTCGGCTCGCTCGCTATGGCCTTCGACACACGTGCGAGCGTCGTGGCCGAGCAGCCAGGCGCCGGCCGCCAGGTAGTCGAACGCCTCGACCTCCAGGAGATGTGCCGCTTCACCATAGAGCCGCTCGCTCTGACCGGCATCGACGGAGTTGGCCAGAATGGCGAAGAAATCGAAAGCGTCCTTGCGAGGGACGGCAGCGAAGGCTGCCCAATCTGGAACCGAGAATGCCACATCCGCGTCCTCCGTGGCCCGCGCGAGCGGGATGCCGTGCGCATAGGAGAGGAGAACAACGCGGGCCGTCGCGCCCACGAGCAGCTCATCCGTTGACGGGGCGGCCGCTCGCAGGTCCGCCACCAGGGTTGCGAGCCAGCGCAAACCCGGCCGATCGGCCAAGTCGAGCACGAATCCCGCCTTCCAGTTGCTTGGCCGCCTCGAGGCACCGTGCATCGCCCGTCGCGACCAGGTCCGCGTAGACGAGGACGTCCGGAGCAAGGTCAGGCGGTTCGTCGCCAATGGGCCAGAAACGCTTGCGGAACTCGACGTTGCCTGCGGGGTCCGGTTTCAAACGCTGCTCCAGGACCAGGCGCGGCTCCACTCTCGGGCCATAGAAGGTCAGTGTGCCGGGGCGCAGGACCGTGCCGAGCCTCGCCGCGGCGCCTTCGCCGCCGAGGGTGAGCCCGTATTTGACAGGGTCCAGCGCCGTCCACCAGTCGAGTGTCTCCGCGCGATAGCGCCCCAGCAGAAGCTTCGGGCGCAGGGTCCTCGCGAAAGCGTCGGTCCACTGCTGCAGGAGGCGCTCCGGCGCCACCAGCCGCCGCCTGCCGCCGACGCTCGCCACGTGCCCGGCCTCGGGTAGCTCGGCCATGACCCAGCCGACCGTGCCGTGCGCGACTCCCGCCCGCTTCGCGATCTCGCGATACGGCCGGTCGGCGAGCGCGGGATCGCAAAGCAACGCAAACAGCACGCGGAGGCCGCTGGGCCGAAACGCACGACCTGTCACCGGGGGCGCCTCCGGGCGCTCAGGTGGCCTCTCGCCCTTCACCCAGATGAAAACCGGGGGCCAGTCGAGATGGGCATTACCCGCGGCATCGACGAAGGCCACGCCGCGCGCCTTGAGCTCCTGCGCCAGCGGGGGCGTGATGTAGTCGGCCACCAGCAGCGCCGTGTCACTGAAGCGTTCGAGCTGCAGGAGCGTCCCTCCCAGCGTGCCCGGGCGCAATCCGCGCTTCACCTCGACAGCCCGGAACGCCTCCCGCTTGCCGAGCCGGATGCGGATCAGGGCATCAGCGCCGCCTCTCCCGGCCGTCGGCTCGAGCGCCACGATCTCCGGCGCCAGCCCCCAGCCGGCGAGCTTGACCAGCGCTGCCTCCAGCAGGGCGCGCTCCGCGGGTGCGAGCGGCGTGTCCATCGATTGCGATTGCCCACGTTTCATGGACAGGTGTCACGAGTGGACACTGCCGGGCTGCGGACGCCTCGAGGCCGAGGGCATGATGCCGTCGCACTGCCTGAAGGCGGCTGTGCTCCTCGAGCACACCCAGCGCCGCAATGGCGACGCCGTCAAGGTACACCTCGCCGAGCATCGCGACGAGGTCGGCCAGGAGCTGCCCGACAATCTGTGCTGCAAGCTACTGCTCGCCCGTGACCTTGGCATCGACCTCGAGAACGCCTTTCACCACGAGCTGCATGGCGACGGCGCGGTTCGCCATGTCGCGCACCATGAGGACCCGTGCTATCTTCAACATGATGAACGCGCTGATCGAACGCCACCGCGAGGCGATCGCCGCCGTCGCAGCCAGTCGACACGTCCGCCAGCTCGCCATCTTCGGGTCTGCCGCGGTGGGCCCGTTCGATCCGGCGAGGAGCGATATCGACGTCCTGGTTGAGTTCGAGCAGCTCGCTCCCGTCGATCGTGCCGACGCCTACTTCGGCCTGCTGGAGGACTTGGAGCGGCTTTTCGAACGGCCTGTCGATCTCGTGGAGGACGTGGCGATCCGCAATCCGTATCTGCGCCGGAGCGTCGAAGCGAGCCGGGTCGTGGTCTATGAGGCGGCCTGAGGTCCTCAAGTTCCTGTACGACATCAAGGTCGCATGTGAGCTGCTCGCCCAGTTCACTGCTGGCAGGCAGCTCGGCGACTATCTCGCTGACCCGATGCTCCGGTCCGCGGTGGAACGCCAATTCGAGAGTATCGGCGAAGCACTCAACGGTGCGCTCGCCCTCGATGCGTCGCTGGCTCTGGTCGTCACCAACGCCCCGCGGATCATCGCGTTCCGCAACCGCCTGATCCACGGCTACGCGACGGTGTCCAACGAGGTGGTGTGGGGTGTCGTGGCGGGAGGCCTGCCCATCCTCCACCGGGAGGTCGAAGCACTGCTCGCCGAATCCGCGCCGTCTCAGCGACTCTGACGTCCCGTTCCGCCGCATGCTCCCAAAGCTCCCGCGACACCGCCGCAGCGCATTTCGGTTCCCTCCCCCCCGCCGCCGCAGGCGGCGAGCGGGAGATGGACAGGGGCGGGAACCCCAGAGCCGATGGAGTTTCGCGGGCTGTGCAGCGTGAGCAGGAATACCTCGCCCGGCGCCAGCGCCCGGAGCTGCGGCGACCCGCTCGGCTGCCGGACGTTGACCTCGTCGATCGCCGGGATCGCCGCGAGATGCCGGAACCAGTCGCCGTCGGTCACGCCGACGAACAGGCGCATCGCTGCCCTACCCCGCCTCGCGGAAGCGCTGGAGGCGCTGCTGCAGGAGGTCGCGGTCGGGCCGCTGCTCCGGCGCGCGGGGCGTGAGGATGCGCACGCCGTGCATCGCCTGGAGCCCGTGCCGGAGCATCGGCCCGTCGGACTCCGCGAGCACGGACCGGCTGACCTCGACGGTGTAGTCGGGCCGGACGGCCAGGAGGTACGAGTCGTACGCGGCGTGGTGCAGCCGGCACAGCGAGAGGCCGTTGCGCACCACCGGCGGGCCGCGCTCCTCGGCGTCCGGGATGATGTGCGCCGCGTCGAGCAGCTCCGGGTGGCGCAGCCGGCACAGCGCGCACTGCCGGCGGTAGGCCTCGAGGACCCGCTCGCGGAACTCCTGCTGGTGGAGCCGCTGGCGCACCTCGCGGGTCACGTAGCGCCGCCGCAAGTCGCCCTCCTCGCTGTACGACACGCCGCTCGGGAACGAGTCCGCCTGCGTCAGGCGCGCCAGCCGGCTGTCGTCCGCCGCGACCGTGAAGTGCAGGCCGCCC
Organism: uncultured Thermoanaerobaculia bacterium; assembly: GCA_964594125.1. GTDB lineage: Bacteria > Acidobacteriota > Thermoanaerobaculia > Thermoanaerobaculales > Thermoanaerobaculaceae > CAVRZJ01. The sequence continues at coordinate 36,769 of CAZQLL010000011.1, forward strand.
GGGTCGTCGCTGACGACGTAGACCGGCCACACCGGCAGATACCGGCCCGCGAGCAGGCCGAAGAGGTACACGAGCGGCACCCGCCGCCGCATCGCCTCGCGGAGCCGCCGGTTGTCCGGATGCTCGGGATCGGTGCCCCGGTAGGCGTACCGAAGCAGCTCGTCCCGGCCGAGCGCGTCGTCGTACGGCCCCTCGACCGAGGTGCGGATGCTCAAGGGCAGCTCGGGCAGCACCCGCGGCTTGAAGATCCCCTGCTGGCTCACGAGCGGGACGCGCCGGCCGTCGAACGTGAAACCGGCCAGCAGCAGCCCCCACGGCAGCACCTCGCCGTGCACGCGCGTCTGCTCCGCGAGCCACCGGAAGGCGGCCATTCGCACCCGCGCGTCGACGAGATCCGTCACGACTGCCATGGACCAGCTCGCTCGAAGAGTCTACACCGCGCCGCAAACGGGAGGCGTCCAGGGGCGAGTAGTGGAGTGCACGCGATGTCCTGAGAAGCCTCGCGGTCAGCTCACAATTCGGCTACTTGCGTTCCAGGCACCCACTTGCAGTCGACGACGGGGCCGACACCTTGCCACCTTCAACGCAGTTTCCTAAACTCCTGTCTCATGACGCACGCTCGAATGAGATTCCTGGCAACCATGACGTTCCTCTCTCAGGTCATCGCTTCGGGCGGCATCGTTGCCGCATCGCCGGCGGAACCATCGCTCAACGCGGCGTACTGGTCTCCCGGCGAGGCGGGTGTCTCGGTCTCGCTCGTCTCCGGCGACGCGATCCTCGCCACCACGGACTTCTCGTGGCGGGGGCGAATGCTCACCCTCGCGCTCGAGCGCGTCTACCGCTCCGGCACGCTCGGCTACGGTCCGCTCGGCAGCGCCGGCTGGCACTCGCCGCTGTTCGCCCGCCTGCGGGAGAACGGCGTCACCGGCGAGGTGCAGTACCACGACGGCCGCGGCCGCGTCTTTCGCTTCCTGCCGCGCGGCGGCGAGCCGCCGCCCGACGGCTGGGAGGACGATCCCAACGGCGGCTACTGTGTTCCCAAGGGCCTGTACGTGCGCCTCCTCAAGCTCGGCGGCGGTCAGGGATGGATGCTGATCGGCCGCCACCACGACATCGCCCGTTTCGATGCCGAAGGCAGACTCACCGAGATTTCCGATCGCCTGCGCCAGGTCAAGGAGGCACACGAGCAGGGCAGCACCATCCGCTTCTTCTACGACGCCTTCGGCCAGTTGAAGCACATCGAGGACGACCTGGGGCGCAAATATCACCTCGCCTACTTCGAGAACCCCGAGCCCGAAGCCGAGGGCGGCGACGGCCCGCGCTACGGCCTCCTGAAGAAGGTCACCGACTTCGCCGGCCGCACCATCGAGTACGAGTTCGACGACCAGCGGCGGCTCGTCAAGGTCAAGCTCCCCGAAATCGCCACCACCGCGCCGGAGTACGGCCAGTACGCCCACACCGGCGGCGGCCGGCCGACCATCGAGTACCGGTACGACCCGCAGGCCAACGTCACCCCGTCCGAGACGAACCGCACCGCCATCCTGCACGGGCGCTTCGCCGCGCTGCGCCTCGAGGGGTTCATCGATCCGGGGAGTACGGTGCTGCGGGCGCGCTTCGAGTACGACGGCACGACCGGCCGGGTGAAGACCGTGGCCTTCCCCGACCCCGACGACCGGAATGAGCCCGGGACGAGCGTGGCGTGGTCGATCTCCTACCCCGCCGAGGCCGACACCGCCGCGCCCGCCACCAAGGCGGTCGTCCGGGCGCCCTGGGGCCAGGCGACCGAGTACACGCTCGATCGGGGCCGCATCACCGAGGTCAAGCAGGCGGGCGTCGAGGCGCTCGCCGCGGGCGATCCCACGCCGCCCCTCGGCGGCGCCGTCCCCGTCAGGACGCTCGCCACGGCCTACGCCTACGAGGACGACGGCCGCCTCAAACGCGTCACCCGCGCCGACGGCAGCCTCGTCGAGCTCGCCTATGGCGCCGGCGACCGCCTCGCGAGGGCCAACGTGGCCACCGCGACCGAGCGCCCCGGCGCCGCTCCGGCGGGGCCGGTGAGCTACGCGGAGACGGCCACCGCGTTCTCCTACTCCATGGACAACCTCGTCGAGCGCTCCACCGACGCCGAGGGCAGGGCGGTCAGCGCGCCCCTCGCCCCGGCCGGCGGCGGCGCCGCCACCTCGGGCTTCCACGCCGAGGGCGTCCTCACGACCCTGACCTACGACCGCTTCGGCCGCACCACCCGCGGCGAGACCGCCGGCGCCGCGCCCGTGGTCACGACGCTGACCTTCGGCAAGGACGAGCGCGGCCTCTCGGGCGCGGGCCTGCTCGAGTCCGTCACGGCCGGCGGCTTCACCGAGACGTTCCGCTACGACGATCGCGGCGAGGTGAAGGAGCGCGCTACCTCCTATGGCACTTCGTCGCGCTTCGTCAACGACGAGTGGGGCCGCGTCGTGGAGGAGATCGCGGGGGCGAGCGCCGGCGCGCTGGCGCCGGTCAATGCCAGGAGCCAGCGGGCGTTCGACGCCGCGGGCCGACTCGTCCGCGAGCGCCGCTTCCAGACCGGCATCGGCTGGGTCGAGACCCGCTACGAGTACAACGCCCGCGATCAGGTCAAGAGCGTGACGCAGACGGGTCTCGCGGGCCCCACGCCCGGCGGCGCCCTCGTCGAGGGAACGACGGGCTACGGCTACGACGCGTTCGGCAGGCTGGCGACCACGACCAGCCCCGCGGGGATCGTCACGACGATGACCTACGACGGCCTGGGCCGCGTCGCCTCGACGCAGACCGGCGTCTCCGGCTCGCGCCGCCGCGCCTTCGACCAGCTCGGGCGGCTGGTCTTCTCGAGCGACGGCCACGACGGCTATTGGCGCGGCCGCTTCGACGGCTGGGGGCGGCTGTTCGAGGAGCAGTCGGCCGCCAGCGCGCTCGTCGAGCGTCAGCACGACCGCGCCGGCGGCCTCGTCCGCGAGAGCGTCTTCGCCGACCCCGCAAGGAGCCAGCTCCTCCAGCAGACGACCTTCACGCCCACCAGCTTCGGCGCAATCGCCCGCAGCGAGGAGCTCGTCTCCGGCGGCGGCTCGCCCACGACGAGCGTCGTCACGACCCACGCCTTCGACGGCTCGGGGCGCGTGATCGCGACCCGCCGCAGCGCCGCCGGCGCGGCCGAGCGCCTTGACCAGCAGATCGCCTACGAGCCCGGCACCGGCCGCCAGCTCTCGATCGCCACCCCCGCCGGCACCACCAGCTACGCCTACACCTCCGGCACCCCCTGGGCGGACAGCATCACCACGGCAGAGTCCGGCGGCACGGGAATCCAGGTCACCAGCACCGTTGCCTTCGACGCCTTTGGCCGTGCGATCCGCGAGGAGCGTGCTGGCACGCTCGTTGAGCGGCGCCTCGACGAGGTCGGCAACACGCTCTCCACCTCCATCGGCGGCAGCAACCGGCAAGACCTCACCTACGACTCACGGGGTCTCGCCCTCGCCGCGCGTAAGCCGGCAATCGGCCAGGAGGTCTCGAACGGTTACGACGTCGACGGCCGCCTTCTCCTCGCGAGCGTCGCGAGGCAGGAGGGTGGCCAGGAGCAGACCGCCTACGCCTACGACGCCTCCGGACGGCTGATCTCGCGCGCGCGGCCGTCCTCTCCCGCCGAGACGCTCACCTACAACGCCGACGACACCGTGGCCACGGTCACGACCCGCCAGGGCCTCACGGTGGCCTACGGCTACGACGCGGCCAACCGCGTCACCGGCATCGTGCCTTCCGGCTCCCCGGCGGGACCGAGCCGCCTCGCACCGCTCGACGGCGGCGACGTCATGACCTACGACCCGCTCGGCCGCCTCACCTCGATCGGCATCGCCGGCCGCCCGGAGTCGCTCGTCACCTACAGCGACCTCGACACGCGCGGCCTCCCGCGCCTGGAACGCGTCGCCGGCTGGCCGGCGGGCGCCGCGATCGAGCGTGAGTACGACGCGTTCGGCAACACGATCGCCACCAGGCTGCCGCAGGGTCTGGCCGGCACGGTGTCATTCCCTGGCTACTCTGCGACCTACGACGCCCTCGACCGCATGACCTCGACCGCTCCGATCGACGGCGGCGCGCCCTTCGGCGCGACCCTGGCGTGGGGCGGCCAGGCCCGGCCGCTCGGCGCTACCACCGGCACGGGCCTCGTCACTTCACTGACGTACAACACCGCCGGTGGCCGCCTCGCCAGCCTCTCCGTCGCCTCCGGCCAGACGGCGCTCGGCGCGCTGCACTACGGATGGGACGCCGGCCACGATCTGAAGATCGGGCGCGAAGCGGCCGCCGGCGCCACGCCGAGCGTGATGTCGAACCTCGGCTGGGCCGCGTCCTACGACGCCGCTCGCCGCCTGAGCGCTGCCGAGACCGGACAGGGCAACGTCGCCGGCGCCACGACCAAGGGCGCCGCTCTCGGTGGCTGGACCTACGGGCTCGGCAAGGCCGACGAGCTGCTCGCCGTCGCGAATCGCGCGGGCGGACGCTCCGACTACGCCTCCGGGCCCGAGGGCCGCATCGAGGCACGCACTGGTCCTGATGGCACCGTGCCCTTCGTCTACGACCTCGAGGGCCGGCGTATCGAGGACGACCGCTTCACCTATACCTGGGACTGGCGGGGACGCCTCGTTCAAACCGAGCCAAAGGCGGGTGAGCACGCCGGCGAGCGCCTGGTCTACGCCTACGACGGGGCCGGACGACTGGCCTCGACGACCACTCTCGGAAGGGTCCCCGAAGGCGGCGCCGACGCCGACCGGGCGTTCGTTGCCAAGCGGGCGCATGTGTGGGACGGCCAGCGCCTGGCCTCCTCGGTCGGCCTGAACTTCCAGGATCAGCCGATCTGGCGTACCCACTACGCACCTGGGCACCGCTGGCTGGACGATGCCCCGCAGGTGAGAGTGGAGAGGGACCTCTTAGGCACCCCCACCACCGCGACCCTCGACCTGCTCCGCGACGAGATGGGCACTGTGCTGGCGGTCGCCGAGGCGAGGCAAGGCCAGCCGCCGCGCCTCCTCGCGCGCTTCCTCTCGAGCCCCTACGGCGAGCAGCACGTGGAGCTCGGGCCGGAGCTGGTGCGCATCGCCTTCGACGGTGGCGTCACGGAGCTGGGAACTCACACCCAGGCGCCAGCGGCCGGCGAAAGCGTGGGCGGCGCGCTGCGGGTGATCACCACGCTGCCGCTCGATCCGGCGAGCCTCGCGGCAGGGATCGTCATCGAGACCCTGGTCGACGGTGGCGGATGGGCGCCCGCGAACCCAGCCGACGTTGCCGTCGGCCCGGATCCGAGCGACCCAACCAGCGTGCTGATCCTCCGCCTCCCCGCGTGGCCGAAAGACACCCGCTGCCGCATCACACTCACCGCAGCGCTCCTTGATGGCCTGGGCAGGTCTCTGCGTCTCCCCTCCGGCGAGGCGGGCGGCGTGGCAGTCGTGCTCGAGGTCCCCGGCGATGGCCAGACGCAGCCGGCGTACGACCGGCACTTCGAGCTGACCCCCGACGACAACGCCGCCGGCGACACGCTGGGCGGCGAGCTGCCAGGCGGCCTCGGCCAGGGCTTCCAAGGCCTGCTCGCCGACGGTGCGACTGGACTCCTGCACGCGAGGCACCGCGTCTTCGATCCGAAGACGACGAGCTGGCTATCACCCGATCCGATTGGCGCCGTCGACTCGGTGAATCTCTACAGCTTCGTCGGCCTCCAGCCGACAATGGCGATGGACCCTCTCGGCCTTCTCGGCGCCAACACCGACGTCAACTACGACCCTTCGGTCCTGACTATTCTCGAGAAGGAGCGGGCTGCGGTCTATGCCGCGGCCGAGTTGCGACGCACCTGCGAGGAGGCCGGGTACCAGGCGAACCTCGCAGCTTTCCACGAGGCCATGCGGCTGCGAGGCGAGCAGTGCCGCACGTACGGCTGCTGGGCGTCAGCACCGACATTCGACGACTGGATGGCCGGCCAGCAGCAGGTGGCCGCATATAACGAGTCGATCCGGCGGGCAGAATTGCCGGACATCTGCTTGAGGCAGATCCCGAACGATCTCACGGGGATGTTCGCCGGAGCTGGTGCTCGGGCTCCAGGCCACACGGTGATGGCTCGTCGTGCGTCGAGGTCTGGCGGGCGGCTCCCCGCACTTGGGCGGCCCAGCTGGCGGCAATCCGAGGCGGACGTCGCAAATACTCTCGGGGGTTCCGGCTTCCGTGAGCAGGTGTCCTATCGTGGGGGCAACGAGGTGCGTTGGGGTACGGCGGGCAGTGTGCGTCCCGAACAAACCAGTATTCGTCACAATCTTGCAGTGGAAGTCAAGAACTACGATCTGACCGGTAGCTCTGGCCGCGCGGCGCTGGTAAGGAGAGTCCTTCAGCCGCTTCAAAGGCGATCTCAAGAACTACCTGCCGGTGTCCGCCAGGGTCTAGTGCTTGACCTTCGCGGCCAGGCTGTTCCCCAGGCGGTTGTCGATGCGACGATCGCGGTAATAGTCGCTGGTAGTCAAGGCGCAATCTCCGTCGAGAACATCGAGGTTCTCAGATGACCGACAATTACACCGATCCACTTCTTCTCGACTGGGGGCAGGCAACTGTCGAGTTGTCGCATCCCTCAAAGCGCGTTGCCGTACATGTAATTAATCACCAACTTGCCACCCAGGACGATGTTGTTCGTAATCTGCGCTTCATATGCGGCAGGCTTCGTTGGTTCAGGCGCAACCTCCCCCAGGGGTTTCGGCAGGTTGTGGTGATCGATGACCGCGGCCAGTCTATAGCGGATTCGATCAAGCTTCGCTTCCGCAAAGTGTGCGCGGGCGAGCTGGCCAAGGTCAGCTTCCTGTCAGAGGGCTCCGATGTCGTATAACCTGATCGCCGAAGCGCATTCTCAGCTCGACTGGGTTCATCTCAACAAAGAGCTCGCGTTCTCGCGTGGTCTCGTGGAGTGTTTCCCGATGCCGAGCGAGAGGCGGGGCGAGGCAGACGCGGTGGGCGTTTCTTTGCCGCAGCGCTTTGCCACATCAGAGGGCTGGAGTGCACTCAGTCGTCTAATCACCGTGCTGGTTGTCGATTTTGGCATGTCCGTCTTTGATCTTTGTTCGGGCGATGAGGTGACGCCCCCTGATCTTGAACGGTTGCGTCTTGGCGTATTAGGGGGTACCTAATCCCGGCAACCATCTGCACCGTGATCACTGGCGCGCCATCTCCCTCGTGCGGTGGCTGCACGCGAATCGTCCGGCGGCCGCCGAAATGCTCGATCCCGCGAAACACTTCTGAGGCGCCGGGTAGGCCGGGGAGGTTGCCCTCCCCGGCCTACCCAACACCAATGGGAGCACACCGTGCGGAGGAGGGCGGCGGAGACGATTCCGCCGGAATGGCCAGCGTGGTGGCAGGAGGCGATGGCGAAGGGGGAACCGGTCCCGAGGTCGTTCGCCGGGGAGCGCAGCATCTCCTTATCGCGCTCCGCCATTATCAAGCAGTAGGTTCCACGAGACAGCAGTGGAACGCACTGCCGGAGCAGGCCCGGCTAATCCACCTGCGGCGATTCTGGGCCAGCTTTGGGATTCCGTTTCCACAATAGGTGCGCCATGACTCAGATTCTCCACGAGTACGAGAACCTGCTCAAGCGATTCCGCTCGGACTATGAGCTGGCCGAGAGGCTTGAAACTCCGAACCCAGAGGACGATCTCCACGTCCGCATCGCAATTGTCGGCTACTCCTATTCTCAACCCACTGAGACCTGGGGCCGTAACCACTACCACTTCTTGAAGTACTACCGCGAGGGCGACTATGCAGACGAGAACTTCTCGACTGTCGCGGCGAATCCGCATCTCTGTGCGGCTTTTGCCTGCCTATGCCTCGGATACCTGCTTGGTCTTTTCCAGCGCGGCGGGCTTTCAGAGGAGCAGTTTCATGTTGCGCAGCGACAGCTTGTGGGGTTTATCGCGCTGAATGGCGAGGCGTTCGCCTGATGCAGGTTGATTTCAACCAGGGTCGGGGGGCTTTAGGCCACACCCGCACTCGACTTGGCCTTGGTGAGATCTTCGAGCTAGAACCAGAAGGACAGAGATCATCCCTGGGGATCGCGCAGGTGCAGTTGTACGCCGCCGCGCGGCGCGCCGGTGGGTTGCGTATTCAGCAGCGCGACTTTGGTGAGGCTGTGATCGGGATCGGTGCCGGGTACGTGCCTACCGGACATCCAGCACTACCCCGGTGCAGGGATCATGTTCGTCTAAGAGGGCACCGGCGGGTTGCCAGAGTAGGTGGGGTATGGGAAGACAAGTCGAGTTCTACTTCACTGACCGCGACGAATTGGAGTTCCTCCGACAAGTCCGGTCCTTCTTGCCTCTTGCTTGGGCCAGAGCAGTCTCGCCGACCGCCACCACAGAACCTCTGGATGATCTTCCCCCGCTCTCGGACCGGTCGGACAACGTGAACCTCGTGCTCTTCAACCCGAAGCTCCCCGGTGCCCTGCTAATCGACCATATCCCTTCCCGTTCTCTCTTCGCGGTCAACATCATGGACTCCGAGGCCGTACAGTTCTTGCGCTGCACCAGTCCTCGCGGCTGGCTTGTTGCTGGTCGCGTCTGGTTCGAACCCCGATCGGCACATGGTCCAAAGAGCCCCGCATTCCTGGCGTGGGCCGACCAGCTCATGGTGTGGATGCGCCGATCCTACGCCCGTCACACAGATGGCAGACTCCTTGGACGCAATGCCCTGTCACTTTCTTCATCAGGTGAACTCCGTGTTGGCCCGCCTGAATGAGTCACACCCCCGACGGTGGGCTCCTGCCGGAGTATCTGCGAGGCGACCAAGGACACGGGATGCCCAATGAGCGGAGCTTGCGCCTGACGAGCCTCCCAGAGCCAGCACTGCCCACCGACCCGCGGCTCCGACTGTGGCAGGGGTCATCTTCGGCGCGGAGCCTCCAGGAGCAATTCCGAGACCACAGCCGAAGGTAGGGCGCGTCCCGCGGTTCCTAACGATGTCGCGTGGGGCGCGGATCCGCCACCGGGTCAGGTTTGCGTTAACTTGCGGACAACGGGGAGGCTGGGGTCCGCATCGCCGAGAAGCTCTCGGAGGGTGCGCTCGTGGCTTGCCTCGACCGATGAGATCCGGAGCGATCGTTGGCCAGCTGACCTGCTCCCCGGAAATCGGTCCAGGCGAAACGAGAGTCTGGCCGATAAACTGGATGAAGGGAGCAGGCAATGCGCAAGAGCCAATTCAGCGAGGAGCAGATCATCGCGATCCTCAAGCAGGCCGAGGCCGGCATGAGGGTCGCGGATCTCTGCCGCCAGGCAGGGATCAGCGAAGCGTCTGCCTCCGCCACTCCTCGTCCTCGCTGAAGTTGCTGGAGCACCGCGCTCTCACGGTCCAGCGCATTACAGGGCCTCCACACCACCCCCGCAGCTCCGGTCGACTGCAATGCAGCCCGCGTCGCGCCACCCACCCAGCCCCCCGCGCGGTGCCGTCGGAGAAGTTGACCTTGCTGTCGCCCTCGAAGGCGAGGATGTGGGTGGCCATGCGGTCGGGAAGTGAGCGGTCGTCGCTGATGACGCTGACGGAGCCGGCGAAGCTCTCGAGGCCGGACTCGAGGGCGCGCCGGCCGAGCGGCCGGCTCCGCCGGCGCGAGCTGTGAGGTCGGCGGGACACGAGCGCCGGGCCGCGGCGAATGGGGTTGACGTCGAGGGTGTTGGCAGGCTCGTCGAGGACGCTACGCGTCGACTCGAAGCGGCAGGAACTCGATGCGGTTCGCCAGGTCGACGGACTCGGCGGCCTTTCCGATCAGCTCGAGGTCCTTCACCGCTGCACCAATCGACACTCGGAGGGGATGCACGAGGATGATCCCGGAGAACTGCCGGCCCGCCGTCTGCCATGCGTCGCCGATCGCCAGGAAGTCGTGGTCCGAGGTTACCAGTATCCTACCGAAGCTTGTGGCCCCCGCGAGGAGTGCGTCGTCGGCAAAGCGCTCTGTGCCGTCCTCGCGGGCGGTGAGGAGGTCGACGCCTCGGAGCCTCAACTCGTGGACAATCGCTCTCGGGATGTGGACGTCCAGCTAGAAACAGACCGGCATCAGCGAGGGCCGGCGGTGCGGAGGCGGGCTTCCAACGGGGAGGGCCGCCCCGTACGCACGCGCTCAGCGATCTCGCGGAGCTGGGCCTCGAGGACCGCGTCGAGTTCCTGCGCGTGGTCCCAGTAGTACGCCAGTGCGGAGTGGATCTGCGCCAGCGAGAGACCGGCATGCTGGAAATGCAGCTCCTCGGCGCTCCACCCGTGCGCCGTCTGCTCCGCGACGAGCTGCACCACCTTCATGGCCGACGCGCCGATGCACGGACGGCCACTCGCGTGCATGAAGACATGCCCGTAGCTGGTTGCAGGAGCTGACATTGCACCCTCCAGGGTCAGTCTAGCACCGGCGCGGGCGAGGCTATCGCGTCAACTTCCGATACGTAATCCTATGCGGCCGGGTCGCCGCATCGCCCAGCGTCTGCCTCCGCCACTCCTCGTACTCGCTGAAGTTGCCGTCGAAGAAGTCGACCGAGGAGCAGGACGTTGGCGCCCTCTTTCAGCATGCGCGCCAGGTGGACGCGGTTGCGCTCGCCGCCGGAGAGCTGCGACACCTTCTTCTGCTGGTCGGCGCCGCCGAAGTTGAAGCGCGAGCAGTACGCCCGCGCGTTCATCTTGACCTTGCCGAGCTGGACGTCGTCGAGGCCCTCGGAGATCACCTCGTAGACGGTCTTGTCGCGGTCGAGGGTGCGCGACTGGTCGGCGTAGGCGAGCTGCACGGTGTCGCCGACGCGCAGGACGCCGGCATCGGGCTGCCGCTCGCTCTCGGCCTGCTGCTCGCCGCGCAGCCTGCCCTGCAGGCGGCGCTGTCCGACCTGGAAGGCTCCCGCACGGCGCTCCATCAAGTACCCATCAAGTACCGGCATGCCGCCTCAACACATTGCAGTTGAATGCCTTGAGCGCAACAGCCGAGCGCCGGACGGTGAGATTGGGCGTTGGCATCAACCAACCCGGCCGCGCACGGTCCCGAGCCCTGCCCACCATGGCACATACCGCTTCAGTACGGGAGGCAACCACTCGTGTTCGCGAAGATACCGGTGAGGCAACGCGCGGCCTTGACATCGACGGTACCTGGTTCGATACTTGCGTTGCGACTAGAGACGGAGACGCGACGCGACTCCTTCGGAACCTCAGGGTCCTGCTCTAGACGCGTTTTCCTTGGCGCGCACTGGGAGCGGTGCCATGTAGATCCTCTACGTGGACGAGTCTGGTGTCGAAGAGCTGAACGTCCCTCCTCCGCACTTTGTTCTGCTGGGCCTGATGATCCCCGCGAGCGACTGGAAGGACCTCGACAGCGCTAGTGAGCGCGTGAAAAGGCCCTACGGTCTTGACGGCGTGGAGATCCACGCTGCGTGGATGGCCAGACGGTACAGCGAACAGGAGAGAATCCCGGGGTTCGAGGGCCTCGACAGGGATGCTCGTCGGAGCGCGTTCCGGCAGGAGGTCCAGCGACGCAGCGGCGTGCTTGGCGTCCGCGGTGATCCGAAGAAGATCAAGGCCTATCGAAAGGAAAGCCGTGAGACCGGCCGCTACGGTCACTTGACCCGCGATGAGCGTTTGGCTTGCCTCGCCGATCTTGCCACCGAGCTCGCGAGTTGGGACGGAATCAAGCTCTTCGCAGACGCCATCTCAAAAGCTGACTTTGCCACTGGCGCGCGGACCCCTTACGAGATGGCTTTCGAGCAAGTCCTGACTCGCTACCAGACCTATCTCAGTCATGCGCGAGAAACGGGGATCGTCGTTCACGACAACAACGCCACCGTCGCGCCGAGGCTGCATCAGTTGTCTCGAAAGTTCCACGCATCGGGTACCTTCTATCGGCAGATACCGAACATCGTGGAGACCCCGCTCTTCGTCGACAGCACGTTGACGGCGATGATCCAAATGGCGGATCTCTGCTCGTTCTCGCTTCGCCGGATGATCGAAAAGGGCGCGGATGAGCTCTGGGAGATCCTCGAGCATCGAGTGGACAGCTTCCACGGCAGGAAGGTCGGGGTCAGGCACTACACTGGCCGTCGCCCATGCACCTGCCGGATCTGCATCGCGCATGGACGTCAGTGATTCCTGCTTGACGGGGTTTTCTGCATCCACCGTACCAGGGTGAACGTGCAAGCGCCCGGCGCCGCTCAGCTCCGGCCACAGGGATTGCAGCCCGCGTCGCGCCGCCTACCCAAGCCTCTGCGAGGTGCCGCCAAAGAAACTGACCTCACCGTGTGAGCTTCCGGTAAGTGATCCTCTGCGGCCTCGTCGCCGCATCGCCGAGCGTCTGCTTCCGCCACTCCTCGTACTCGCTGAAGTTGCCGTCGAAGAAGTTGACCTTGCTCTCGCCCTCGAAGGCGAGGATGTGGGTGGCGATGCGGTCGAGGAACCAGCGGTCGTGAGAGATCACGATCACCGTGCCGGCGAACTGCTCGAGGCCGGACTCGAGGGCGCGCAGGGTGTTGACGTCGAGGTCGTTGGTGGGCTCGTCGAGGAGCAGGACGTTGGCGCCCTCTTTCAGCATGCGCGCCAGGTGGACGCGGTTGCGCTCGCCGCCGGAGAGCTGCGACACCTTCTTCTGCTGGTCGGCGCCGCCGAAGTTGAAGCGCGAGCAGTACGCCCGCGCGTTCATCTTGACCTTGCCGAGCTGGACGTCGTCGAGGCCCTCGGAGATCACCTCGTAGACGGTCTTCTCGGGGTCGAGGGTGCGCGACTGGTCGGCGTAGGCGAGCTGCACGGTCTCGCCGAGGCGCAAGCTCCCGGCGTCGGGCTGCTGCTCGCCGACGATCATGCGGAACAGCGTGGTCTTGCCCGCCCCGTTGGGGCCGATGACGCCGACGATCGCACCGGGCGGAATGGCGAACTCCACGTTCTCCATCAGCAGCGTGTCGCCGAACCCCTTGGCCAGGCCCTTCGCCTCGATGACGACGTCGCCCAGGCGCGGGCCGGGCGGGATGTAGATCTCGAGGTCCTTGGCGACCTCCTCGGGCCTGGCGGTGAGGAGCTGCTGGTAGGAGTTGATGCGCGCCTTGCCCTTGGCGTGGCGCGCCTTGGGCGCCATGTGGATCCAGTCGAGCTCGCGCTGCAGCGTCTTCTGCCGCTCGCTCTCGGTCTTCTGCTCGACGCGCAGCCTCTCCTGCTTCTGCTCCAGCCACGACGAGTAGTTGCCCTTCCACGGGATGCCGACGCCGCGGTCGAGCTCGAGGATCCACCCCGCCACGTTGTCGAGGAAGTAGCGGTCGTGGGTGACCGCGATGACGGTGCCCTCGTAACGCTGCAGGTGCTGCTCGAGCCACTGCACGGTCTCGGCGTCGAGGTGGTTGGTGGGCTCGTCGAGGAGCAGGATGTCGGGCTTCTGCAGCAGCAACCGGCAGAGCGCGACGCGGCGCAGCTCGCCGCCGGAGAGGACGCTGATCGGCGTGTCGCCGGGCGGGCAGCGCAGCGCGTCCATCGCCAGCTCGAGGCGCGAGTCGAGGTCCCAGGCGTCGAGCGCGTCGAGCCGCTCCTGTACCTCGCCCTGGCGCGCGAGCAGCTTGTCCATCTCGTCGCCGTCCATCGGCTCGGCGAACGTGTCGCTGATCGCCTCGAACTCCGCCAGCAGGGCGACGGTGTCGGCCGCGCCCTCCTTGACGACGTCCATCACGGTCTTGGCCGGGTCGAGCTTGGGCTCCTGCTCGAGGTAGCCGACGGTGTACCCGGGCGAGATCGCGACCTGGCCGATGAACGCCGTCTCGATGCCGGCCATGATGCGCAGCAGCGTCGACTTGCCGGAGCCGTTGAGGCCGATGACGCCGATCTTGGCGCCGTAGAAGTAGCCGAGGTAGATGTCCTTGAGCACCTGCTTCTGCCCGTAGACCTTCCCTACCCCGACCATCGAGTAGATCACCTTGTTGGGTTCGTCCTGCTTCGCCATAGGGAGAAGTGTAGCCGGGTCCGGCGGCGGCGGGCGCCGCCAGGCGGGGGCGGGCCGGGGGGCTAGCGACGCCGAGCTCGAAGCGAGCTCGACCCTCCCTTCTGACGCTCACCCGGGCAGATCGGGCTTCGCCCGCTCCGGCCCAAACGGGCCGCGGCGCAGCGGGCGAGTTCGCGCACGGAAACGGCCCCTCACGGCGACGATGGGCGGACCGGGCGGCAAGCCCGCGGCGCCGAAGGGCCGTATCGACGCCGTCCGGCGCCGGCAGCGCTGCGGTGCGCGCACGGCCGCCGTGGACGCCCCGCTGTCCGACCCGCCCGCGGGGGCTGCGGCCGCTGCCGGACACGACCGTGTCCGAGCCCGGCCTTCCGCTCGCCCGTCGCGCCGCGCGCCGGCGGACCCGGGAAGCCTGCCATACCAAGCTGGGGTACGCCGGGTCGCGGCGTTCGGGGGAGGCAGGATAACGCCGGGAGGGCCGGCGCCCGCTTTCCCGGCGACAGGCGGACGCTCCCGTTTCGACCGGTTTCGCTGGCAGCAGTTGCGCCGGCGCGGATCGCGGCTAGAATCCGCCAATGCTCGACATCGCGGCCGTGATGCCGGTGTACAACGAGGAGGAGCGGATCGAGCGGGCGGCCGCCGCCTGCGTCGCGGCGCTGGCCGCCACCGGCTCGAGCTTCAGCCTCGTGGTGCTCGACGACGGCTCGACGGACCGCACCCCGGAGGCGCTCGCGCGGCTCGCCGCCGAACCGCGGATCGAGGTCGTGCGCAAGCCCAACAGCGGGCACGGCCCGACGATCCTCGCCGGCTATCGCCGCGCCGCGGGTCGGGCCCGCTGGGTGTTCCAGCTCGACAGCGACGAGGAGATCCCGGTCACGAGCTTCGCCGCGCTATGGGCGGCGCGCGAGGGGGCCGACGCGGTGGTCGGCATGCGGCAGCGGCGCCGTCAAGGGCTGCCGCGCCGCCTGGTCACGCACGGCAGCCGGCTGGCCGTGCGCCTGCTCTTCGGGTCCGCCGTGGTCGACGTCAACTGCCCGTTCCGCCTGGTCAGGGGCGACGTGCTCGCCCGCCTCGCCGCCCGTATCCCGCCGGACACGTTCGCTCCCAACGTCGCGCTGTCCGGGCTGCTGGCGCGCGAGCGCCGGCGCATCGTCAACGTCCCCGTTCCGGTGGTCAGGCGGGAGTCAAGGACCGCGGCGCTGGCGGGGTGGCGCGCCGTGGCGACCGGGCTCGTGGCCCTGCAGCAGACCGTCGCGATCAGGCGCAGCCATGCCTGACGCCGCACCCGCGCCCGCCGCCGGCGCCGGCCGCTGCGATGCGGCGGTGCGGCGCATCCTCTGCATCGTCGTGACGTACAACCGCCGCGAGGTGCTGCTGCGCTGCGTCGATCGCATCGTCCGGAAAGTCGCCGTGCCGCCGGGCTATCAGGTCGACGTGCTCGTCGTCGACAACGACTCCGCCGACGGCAGCCGCGACGCCGTGCGCGCGCGCTTCCCCGCTGTGGAGGTGGTCAACACCGGAGGAAACTTCGGCGGCTCGGGCGCGTTCCGCACGGGGCTGCGGATCGCGCTCGACCGCGGCTACGACCTCGTCTGGCTGCACGACAACGACGCGTTCTCGTCGCGGCGCCTGCTCGAGCACTACGTCGGCGCGCTCGCCCGCCTCGGCGGCGAGGCGATCGTCGGCGGCTCGATGCACCAGCTCGAGGCGCCGCGGCGCATCAACGAGGCGGGCGGCTTCTTCGGACGCAGCCGCAACCTCGACATTCACCTGCCGCTGCTAGGCCAGCGTTCGACGCCGCGCCTGCGGCGCGCCGGCGAGACGGTCGAGGTGGATTACCTCGCCTTTGCCAACGTTCTGATGCCGGCCGCGATCGTGCGCCGCATCGGGCTGCCGGCGGACCTCTTCCTGCACTACGACGACATCGAGTTCTGCCTGCGCGCGCGCGCCGCCGGGTACGCCGTCGCGGCGGTTCCGGCCGCCGTCTTCTGGCACGAGAGCTGGCTCGCCAAACCGAAGACCTGGATGCAGTACTACGACACCCGCAACAGCCTTTGGGCGTTCGAGATGCGGATGCCGGACCGGCTCCGGCGCAAGCGCCTGATCTGGATGCTCTCGGCGGCGAGGAACCTCGCCGCCGGCCGTCCGGCGCTGGCCGCGGCGATCCTCGCCGGCGTGCGCGACCAGGCGTGCGGCATCACGGGACGGGTCGAGGTGAGCGGCGCGGGTTTCGCCGTGCACGACATCGCAACCGGAGGCATCGAGCCGCTGCTGGCCGCGGGCGCCTGTCGCCGCTTCGCCGTCGACCAGCACGCCCTGCAGGCGCTGCCGCGCGCCTATCGGACGCTGTGGCTGGGCCGGCTGGCCGAGCTTGGGGAGCGTGCCTTCCTGTGCAGGCTCTCCGGCTCCCGCTTCACGCTGCACCCGGCCGCGCCGTGGGTCGCGGAGGCGGCCGCGGGCCACAGCCCACGGCTCACGCCGGCGCTCGCGCCCGCCGACGCACGCCGCACCGCCTCGGAGACCCTGCTGGTGCGGTCGGCGCTGCGCACCGGCGTGCGGGCGCGCGTCGCGCTGCGCGCCTTCCGCCGGATCGAGTGGCTGCACGGCACGCACGTTGTCGCGCACGACCACGGCGCGCGCGCTGCCGACTACCGCCGCCTGGGAGCGTTGTGGCTGCGGAGCTGGGTGTGGGTGGCCCGCGGCCGGAGAAGAGGGCGGTGAGGATGCGACACCGCGAGTCAGCGCCGTCACCGCTGCGCACGGCGATCAAGGCCGTGCTCGGCGCGGGCGCCATCGAGCGCATCCGGACGCGCGCCGCGGCCGCCGACGCCGAGCGCGCGATGGCGGCGCTGGGGATCGCCCAGCGGGCTGGGATCCCGGTGTTCCTGGATGCCGACATGCACCCGCGCTGGACGCTCGAGCGCGGCGCCGTCCGGCATCGCGTGTTCGTGACGACGATCCCCAAGGCCGGCACCTACATGATGACCAAGATCCTGCCCCGTCTGGGCGTGGCGGATTGCGGCGTGCACGTGCTGCGCCACAACGTCGTGGACAACCGCTTCGCCCCGGAGCGCCTGCAGCGGCACCACCCTTCGGCGCTCGGGCGCGCCATCGCGGTGTGCGACGCCGTGCGGCTGATCGCGCCGGGGCAGTTCGCGTACGGCCACATCGGCCTGCTCGACGAACAGATCCGCAGCGCGTTCGCGGAGCTCAAGGTCGTCCTGATGTACCGCAACCTGCGCGACACCTACGTCTCGCTGGTCAGGTTCTTCCACGAGATCCGGCACGACGTCGCCAGGATGCAGCGCGCGGCGCTGCTGCTCGAGGACGTGGCGGCGCTGCTCGCCTGGGACATGGACCACGAGGGTCCGTACCGGCTGATCGGCTTCAAGGAGATCTGCAGGTGGCGCCACGAGCCGAACGTCCTCTCGCTGCGCTACGAGGACGTGGTGGGCGACCACGGGCGCGAGCGGCAGATGGAGGTGATGCGCGAGCTGCGCTCGTTCCTCGGCTCCCATGTCCCCGACGCGGACCTCGCCGACACCCTCGACACCGCGATCGGACAGCCGACGCTGACCCGGACCAACCGCCGCACGGTGGCCTCGGAGCACTGGACCGAGCAGGTCGAGCGCATGTACAGACGCATCGGTTTCCCCGACCTCAACCGCGAGCTCGGCTACGACGAGCCGGAGTGACCCCGGCCTCCGGGCCGGCCGCCGGGCGGCGCCGGCGCCGGTCTGCCGCCGCACGGCGGCCGGCTCCGAGATCCGGCCCCGCCTGAGTCCTGCCCAGCGCGGCATGTCTGCTCCGGCCGGCGCCGGGGCGCGCGCTCCCTGCTACGGCCCCTCGTCGCCGCCGTCGCCGCGCGCGAGGTAGGCGTCGATCACCGCCGCGGGAGCGCCGTCGGCGGCGACCCGCCCGCGCTCGAGCAGGATCACTCTGCTGCACATCTCCCGCACGAGGTCGAGGTTGTGGCTGACCATCACGAGGACCTCGGCGGTGCCGGCGAGCTCGCGCATTCGCCGGCCGGCGCGGCGGCGGAACGCCGTGTCGCCGCCGGCGAACACCTCGTCGATCAAAAGGATCTCCGGACAGATGTCGGTTGCGACCGCAAACCCGAGGCGCAGCGCCATCCCGGTCGAGAAGTACTTCACGGGCACCTCGGCGAACCGCCGCACTCCGGCGAAGCGGAGAATCCCCTCGACCCGCTCCTCCATGGCCCGGCGATCGTGGCCGAGCAGCGCGCCGTAGAGGATCACGTTCTCGCGCGCCGAAAGCTCGCCGTTGAAGCCGGCGCCGAGGTGGGAGAGCGGCGCCACCCGACCCGCGACCTCGACGCGGCCGGCCGTCGGCGGGTAGATGCCCGCGATCACGGAGAGCAGCGTGCTCTTGCCGGCGCCGTTGTCGCCGATGACGCCCACCCGCTCGCCCCGGGTGAACGCGAGGGTGATCTCGCTGAGAGCCCACAGCTCCTCGCTGCGGCGCAGCCGGCGCGTCGGCCGCGACAGCGCGCGCCCCACGATGGACTGGCGGAGGAGCGGCGGGCCCGCGGAGAGCAGCGAGAACCGCAGGCCGACGCCTGTGAGGCGCACGAACGGCGGATCGGGGTCGGGCTGGAGGGCCGCCATCACAGGTGAAACACCAGGCGGGTCTCGGCCGCCTTGAAGACCGCATAGCCGAGCCCGAGCGCGCCGGCGGCGAGGGCGCCGGCGGCGAGCCAGAGCGACGCCGGCGGCCAGGCGCCGTAGCTGAAGAGGTGGTGGAACAGCTCGAGGAAGTGGGTCATCGGGTTGGCGGCGATGAGCGCGCCGGCCCAGGGGTGGAGGCGGGCGAGCGCCGCCGGTTCCCACAGGACTGGAGAGAGGAAGAACCAGAGGTGCAGCAGGACGCCGAGAATGTGCTCGACGTCGCGGAACACCGTCGCCAGCACGGCCAGAGCGAGCGCCGCGCCGAGCGTGAAGGCAGCCAGCAGCGCGAGCGCCGCCGGCAGCAACACGATCTGCGGGTGCACCGGCGCGCCGACGGCCGCGAGCAGCACGAAGAGCGCCGCCAGCGCCCCCGTCAGGCTGACCGCGTTGACGATCGCCGCGGTAAGGGGGAAGAGCAGCTTCGGCACGAAGATCTTCCGCAGCAGCCCCTGATTGGCCGCGAGGCTCGACGCGCCCTGAGCGATCGTCGCGGCGAAGAATTGCCACGGGAGCTGGCCGGCGAACACGAAGAGCGCGTACTCGCGCAGCGGCCGCCCCAGCAGCAGGCTGAAGACGATGCTCAGGGCGGCGAGGTGCAAAAGCGGGTTGAGCAGCGCCCAGAGGAACCCCAGGGCCGAGCGCTGGTAGAGCACCGCCAGCCGCGCCGACACGAGGTTGGCGAGCGCGAAACGGTGGCGCGAGAGCTCCGCGGCGTCGTCGCGCACCCGTCGCGCCCAGACGCGCGGTCCGACGAGCGAGCGGCGCCGGCCGTCGCTCTCGGCGTCGAAGACGTAGCGTGCCATCCTCGCCTGCATGCCGCCGCCAAGCATAGTCACGGCCGCGGCGCAATGCGAGCGGCAGCAGCGACGGCAGCAGCCGAGGCACCTCAGGGGCGCCGCTCGGGCTGATCTACGACCCCCCGAACTCGTCGCGGCGCGCCCAGCGTCTCGGCAGCGGCAGCGCCCCGGCGGTCCGGCAGTGCCGCCGGCGCTCAAGGGGTGAAGGCGCCGGATTGCCTTGAATGTACCTTAGGCTACGCGGCCTTGTTTTCCTGGAGGGTGACATGGAACCCGAGATTCTCGAGCTGCTTCACCAGCCTCAGCCTTTGTTGTTCGGGGTTGACGGGTCGATCGTGCGTTGAATGGCTGGACTGGTAGGGCACTCCGTCATGAATCATGTGCCAGGCGGCGATGAGGAGCTGATGGGCGACGACCGCGGTCGCTTTCTTGGTGCCCTTGCCGCGGCCAAAAGCAAACCGTCGGTAGAGAGCTTGGAGGTCACTCCCTTTGGCGTGGCTTGCAGCCCAGGCTGCCTCAAACAGCGCGGAGCGCAACCAGGGGTTGCCCTTTCTCATGCGCCCGCTATGACGTCGGCCCGCGGTTTCGTTGTTGCCGGGGCGGATCCCCGCCCAGCTTGCGAGGTTGTCCTCAGTCGGAAAGCGGCTCATGTCGATGCCAATCTCCGACACGATGACCTCAGCAGTCCTCCTGCCGATTCCTGGCGCCGTGATCAGTCGGTCGATCACTTCACGAAAGGGCGCGCAGAGCTGTTCCACCTCCTTACTGATCGGCTCGATCTTCCCCTCGAGATACTCGACGTGATCGAGGATCGCACCCAGCACGATGCGATGCGTATCGAGAAAGCCACCGGTCAAGGCGGGGATCAGTTGCTCGATTGCCTTGAAAGTCCCCCATCATCCGGGAGCGTGGGCGCCCTCGCCCACGCGGAGGCCCTGCCTGGCGGCATCCAGGCCGGCGAGGGCGCCGGCCCTCCGTCACGCTTTCATCGTTCGCGGGTGCGGCTGCGCCCGCATGAGTATTCACTCCGGCGCTCGAGGAACGTCGCGAGACCTTCCATCCAACAGAGAGTCAGCGCGGGCTGGCGCCCGCCGCGGGCGCCAGCCCGCGCCGCGGATCCCGCGCGCAGGTCCCGCCGGCGGGTGGCGGGCGCCTGCGGGGTGGCCGCGGCCGGCACCGCGGCTGCCCTGCCGGACGCCGGCATGGCGCGGCGGCCCTGCGGTACTCTTGCCGCTGCGGCGGTCGTGGCCTGGAGGCAGACCGCGGCGGGAGAGACCGTAATGCGACGAACCGGAAGGTACGGCAGCATTGCCGCTGTCATCGTGATCGCGCCGCTGCTGGCCCTGCAGGCGGCCGGCTGCCGCGCCGAGGTCGCGGGCGGGCCGCCCGAGAAGATCGTGCTGGTCACCCTCGACACCTTCCGCGCCGACCACCTGAGGAGCTTCGGGTATCCGCGCGACACCGCCCCGTTCATCGACTCGCTGCTCGCCCGCGGCACGCTCTTCCGCCGCGTCGTCAGCTCGTGCTCGCGGACGGCGCCCGCCCACGCCACGATCTTCACCGGCCTCTACCCTTTCCAGCACGGGATTCTGGCCAACGGCGACCGCCTGCCCGAGGGCGCCTGGACGATCGCGGTCGCGGCCGCCAGCGCCGGTTACGAGGTTGCGGGGTTCTCGGCGGTGAGGTTTCTCGCCGGACGGATCGGATTCCCCGAGGGCGACGACCTCAACCTCCGCCGCGGCGGGCCGCGCGGCGTTCGCAACAACCTGACGGCCAAGCAGCAGGTGGACCGGGTGATCCGGTGGCTCGGGCAGCGCGGCAGGCGCGATCGCGTCTTCCTCTGGGTGCACTTCTTCGACGCCCACTCGTGGCGTAACGAGCGGCTGACGAAGACGGTCTACGCGCAGCCCGAGGAGGCGGCCGACCACGGCGCCGTGTACGAGCTCGCCGTCGAGAAGCGCGGCGTCCCCCCCGGTTTCTTCGCCACCCGAACAAAGCTTCTCGAGCTGTACGACGCGTACGATGCCCGTATCCGTTTCATCGACCGTCACTTCCGGCGCCTGCACGAGCACTTCGAGCGACGGGGGTGGAACGAGCGCACGCTCTGGGTGGTGGTCGCGGACCACGGCGAGGGTCTGGGGGCGCACGCCTACGCCGGCCATTCCCTCCGCCTCTACGAGGAGCAGGTCCGCGTGCCGCTCGCGTTGGTCGACGGCGGGCGCCGCTTCCGGCCCCGGGCGACCGATACGCCGGTGCGCTCGATCGACATCGTGCCGACGCTCGTGGAGCTCATCGGCGCACGGGCCGGCGCGGTCCCGGCGGGCGCCTCGGGGACCTCGCTGCTCGGCTGGATCGACGGCGGCGGCAGTCTGGCGCTGCAGCCGCGCATGGCGCTGTCGCAGCGGCGCAAGCTCAAGGAAGCCGAGGAGCGGGAGAGCGGCCTGCCCGAGGAGCTCGACGCGATCCAGAACGAACGCTACAAGCTGATCGTCGGGTCCGACGGCGGCGCGGAGCTGTACGACGTGCTCGCCGACCGCTGGGAGAGGACCAACCTGGCCGGCACCGGGATCGCCGACGAGCGGGCGCTGGCCGCCGAGCGCGACCGGTTGTTCGCCTCGCTGCCGCGCCTGCGCGGCCCCGGAACCGGCGCCGCCGTCGACGCCGAGACCGAAAGCGAGCTGCGCGCCCTCGGCTACATCCGCTAGTGTCCCGTTCCGCAGAGACGTTGCCCCGATGGGGCGGGCCGGGACACTTCGCGGGGAAGGCCACACCGCGTGCAGATGCGGCCTGCGGCCGCGCACGCGGCGTGCCCTCCCCGCGGGCCCTACCGGGGGAGGCGGCGCGCCGCCTCCCCCGGACCCCTACGCGTATGTCGCGTCCGTTGCGATGAACAACGAGATTCCCGGACGCGACACTGGGAGCTCGTCCATGGGCGCTTCGCACGCTCCGATGGGCCGCCTGCCGGGCCGGATGACGGCCGAGATGCCGCCGGTGCCCTGCGCGGTGTGATGACGCGCTGCGCGGTGATGGCGCCGGCCGCCCCGGCGCCTGGCCCGGCGAGGAGCCCGACCCGGCAGCGGGCGGCTCGGCGGCGTGCGGCGCCCTGCCCTCTCCGCTCTTGCACGCCGCCGTGAAGGGGGCGCCGGCGACACCGGCAGCCGCGCGGCGGCGCGCTTCTCCGACCTCGTGCTCGCGCCTCGAGAGCGCCGCCGCGCCGCGCTACTATCACGGCATGACGGACGCACCCCCCATCGCCGAGTGGCGCGAGCACTGGCAGGACGAGGTCGACGCGGCGTACCTGTACCGCGAGCTGGAAGCCGCCGAGCGCGACGACAAGCGCCGCGACATCTACCGCCGGCTGGTCGCCATCGAGGAGAAGCACGCCGCGGTGTGGGGGAAGGTCCTCGCCGACCACGGTGACACCGGCGCGGCGCCGCGGCCATCGGCGCGCGCCCGCGCCCTCGCGTGGACGGCGCGGCATTTCGGTCCAGCCGTGCTCTCGAACCTGTTGCTCAGGGAGGAGGGGCGCGAGGTCAAGGGCTACCTGGCGCTGCACAAACGGAGCGCGGACGGCCCGGCTCGCGATGCCGCACTCGTTCTCGCCCGCGAGTCGGCCGAGCACGCCCAGCGGCTGAACGCGCTCGCCGGGCGGGCCGGCGAGCCGTGGCACCAGGCCGGCGCCGGCGGCTTCCTGCGCAACGTGGTGTACGGCTTCAACGACGGCCTGACCGCCAACTTCGGCCTCGTCGCCGGCGTGCTCGGCGCCGATGTCACGCCGCACGTGGTGCTGGTGTCGGGGATCGCCGGCATGGCCGCGGACGCGCTGTCGATGGCGTCGTCGGGGTATCTGGCGGCGAAGAGCGAGCGCGAGGTGTACGAGCACGAGATCGCCATGGAGGCGGCCGAGATCGAGCTGATGCCCGAGGTCGAGGCCGAGGAGCTGGCGCTCGTCTACGAGTCGCGCGGCCTCGACGCCGCGACCGCCCGGCGCATGGCGGCCGAGGTGATCGCCGACCCCGAGCGCGCGATCGCCGAGAAGATGAAGGTGGAGCTCGATATCCCCGAGAACGCCGCCAGCCCGCTGCGCGAGGCGTGGGTGACGGGAGTCGCCACCGCGGTCGGGGCGTTCCTCCCGGTCGCGCCGTTCCTGATCTGGAGCGGGCCGTTGGCGATCTGGACGTCGTTCGCCGTGGCGATGCTGTCGCACTTCGCCGTGGGCGCCGCACGCTCGATCTTCACCGGTCGCGGCCTCCTCCGCTCGGGCGTCGACATGTTCCTCGTAGGGCTCGGTGTCGCCGTCGTCGGCTACGTCGTCGGCGACCTCCTCGCCAGGCTGCTCTGACGCTCCTGGATTATTCGCGCACCGGGCGGCGTTCTGACCGGGCGCTGCGTTCCGGAGTGAGGCGGCGCCCCCGCCCGCACGGACGCCCGGGAGGCGTTCATGACAGACACCAATCGACGCGAGCTCCTCGGCGGCCTCGCCGCCCTCGCCACCGTCACCGGCTTCATCGGCCTCGACGCCGACGGAGCCCTCGCCCAGGAGGGCGCCGCCGCTGCGGCGCCGCGGCCGTACGTGCTGCCGCCGCTCCCATACGCGGCTGATGCGCTGGAACCGCACATCGACGCCCAGACGATGACCCTGCACCACGACAAGCACCACAACGCCTACGTCGAGGGGCTCAACGCCGCACTCGCCGCGCTCGAACAGATGCGCGCCGGCGGCCAGCCGGCCGACCTGGCCAAGGTCCGCGAGCTCACCGACGCGGTGGCGTTCAACGGCTCCGGCCACGCGCTCCACTCGCTGTTCTGGACGAACATGAAGAAGGGCGGCGGCGAGCCCGGCACCGAGCTGGCGGCGCTGCTGGCGCGCGACTTCGGCTCGGTGGACGCGTTCAAGGCGCACTTCACCAGCGCCGCGGTGCGCGTGCAGGGCGGCGGCTGGGCGCTGCTCGTCTGGGAGCCGCTGGCCGGCCGGCTGGTCGTCCTGCAGGCGGAGAAGCAGCAGAACGCCACGCTGTTCGGCTCCGTGCCGCTGCTCGGCTGCGACGTGTGGGAGCACGCGTACTACCTGAAGTACCAGAACCGCCGCGCCGATTACGTCAAGGCGTGGTGGAACGTCCTCAACTGGGACAACGTCGCCGAGCGCCTCGCCGCCGCGCGCAAGCTCACGGCGTAGCGCGCGCCGGCAGGATCCGACAGCCTGCCGGCCCGGTCCGACAGCGCCGCGGCGGCGCCCAGGGGCGCGACGACGGCTCGCGCCGCTCGTTACTCCGAGGAGGCCGCAGGCCGACGAGGAACCCCGAGTTGCGCGAGCGCCTGCCGCGGGCGCTGCGGCTGCTGGAAGTGGCAACTTCGTTGGGCCTGGCACCGTGGGCGGGGGCGCATATACTCGCGCGGCATGGGAGGCGTCGTGACCTGCACAGGCTTGCCGCGCCGAATGCTCTTGATCGCGGTTGCAACGGTGGTGGTGGCGGCGGCCGGGTGCCGCACCGCCACGGCGCCGCGCCCTGCGCCCCCGGCGCGGCCCGCCGCCGAGGCGCCGGCCGCCGCGACCGCCGCCGGGCGCATGGCGTGGCCGCGCGCGCTCGAGCCGGGCGACACGATCGCGTTCGCTGCGCCGGCCGGCGAGCTCGACCGCGAGCGCATGGCGCTCGCCCGCAGCCGCCTCGAGGCGCGCGGGTTCAAGGTCGTGGAGCGCGGCGACCTGTACGCCAGGGAGGGGTACCTCGCCGGCAGCGACGAGCGGCGCGCCGATGAGCTCATGCAGTGGTTCCGCGACCCGCGCGTGGCCGCCATCTTCCCCGGCACCGGCGGCTACGGTACGATGCGGATCCTCGACCGCCTCGACTACGCCTTCATTCGCGAGCATCCGAAGATCGTCGTCGGCTTCTCGGACATCACCGGGCTGCACGCCGCGCTGAACCGGCGCGCCGGCTTGGTGACGTTCCACAGCCCGAGCCCGATGTGGGGGCTGGGCAGCCCCGAAGGGATGGAGCCGCTGGCCGAGGCATGGTTCTTCCGCGCGATCACGGGCTCGCCCGCCGGCGCCTGGACGCTCGACGCCGCCGCTGCGGCCGCCGGAGTGCTGCAGCGCGAGGGCCGCGGCGAGGAGGCGGGCGCGCCGCCCGCCCCGATGACCGCGTGGGGGCGCGGGAAGGCGCGCGGACGCCTGGTCGGCGGCAACCTGTCGCTGATCTCCGCGCTCGAGGGGACGCCGTACGCGATCGACACACGCGACGCGATCCTCGTCGTCGAGGACGTGCGCGAGGCGCCGTACCGGATCGACCGCATGCTCCGCCAGCTCTCCCTCGCCGGCAAGCTGGCGCAGCTCCGCGGCGCCGTGCTCGGCCAATTCACCCGCACCTCCGACCGCGAGGACCAGCCGCGCGACGGTGACCCGCGCTACACCACCGAGGGCGTGCTCCGCCAGTACTTCGGCGGCGCAGGGATCCCGGTGCTGGTGTCGTTCCCCATCGGCCACGTGCGCCGCAACCTGACGCTGCCGATGGGCGGGCTCGCCGAGATCGACGCCGACGCGGTCACCCTCACGGTGCTCGCCGGCGAGGGCGGCGACTGGCTGCCCGGCGCCGCCGCCCCTCCGCCGCCGCCTGCCTGGCGGCGCACCGTGCTGCTCGACCGCCCCGGCCTGCGCCACACCGCGCTCGCCGCCGGCGCGCCGGCGACGGCGGCGCGCTTCCTCGTGGTGGCCGGGTCGTACGCGGATCAGGCGGAGGCCGACGCGGCGCTCGCCGCGATCGAGCGCGCGGGCTTCGCCGCGCGGGTCGCCTACGGGACGACGCCGGTGAGCGACTACACGCTGCAGCTCCCCGACTTCCCGACCCGGGAGGCCGCCGAGGCGGCGCGCGCCGCGCTGGCGGCGGCCGGAATCGCATGCCGTGTCGCCGAGGTCGGCCAGGATGTCTCCAACCCCGTCGGTCCGTGGTCCGCCCACCTGCTCGAGCTCGACCCGCGGGCGTTCCGCCTCGAGGTCGAGCATGCGGCGGACGCCGCCATCGGCGTCGAGACGACGCGCTCGCTGGCCGCCCGCCGCGGCGCCGTCGCGGCGGTCAACGGCGGCTACTTCGTCACGCGCGGCGTCCTGAAAGGCGACAGCACGGGCCTGCTGAAGGTCGATGGCCGCCTGCTCTCCGAGCCCGACCGCGGCCGCGCAGCCGTCGGCCTGGTGGATCGCGACGGTGCGGTGCGGCCGATCTTCGGCCGCCTCGCGCTCGCGGCTGCGGCCCGTCTCGCCGACGGCGGCACGCTCGCAATCGACGGGATCAACCGTGCGCGCGGCGCCGGCGAGGCCGTCGTCTACACGCCCGAGTTCCACCGCACGACGCTCACCGACGCCGCCGGCGTCGAGGCGGTGGTCGCGAACGGCCGCATCGTCGAGGTCCGAACCGCGCGCGGCGGCGCCGCCATCCCCGCCGGGGGCTGGGTGCTGTCGCTCGGCGCCGAGCGCGCGCTCGCCGATGGGGGACGCCTGCGCGCCGGCGACGCGATCGCTCTGGAAACGCGGCTGTGCCCCGCGGGCGGCGCACCCGCCGACTGCGCCGCGACCGACGAGGCGTGGGGGGAGGCCGCCGACGCCGTCGCCGGCGGGCCGCTGCTGCTCGCGGGCGGCGTGCCGCTCGCCGACGCGGCGGTCGAGTCGTTCTCGCGCGTGTTCTGCCTCGCCCGTCACCCGCGCACGGCGCTCGGCGTGCGCGCCGACGGCGCCCTGCTGCTGCTCGTCGTCGACGGCCGCGACCCGGCGCGCAGCGTCGGCATGTCGCTCCCCGAGCTCACGGCGCTGCTGGTCGAGCTCGGCGCGGTCGACGCGATCAACCTCGACGGCGGCGGCTCGACGACGATGGTAATCGGCGGCGAGGTCGTCAACCGCCCCTCCGACCGCCTCGGCGAGCGCGAGATCGCCGACGCGCTGCTCGTCTTCCCGCGGTAGCGACCACGTCGAGCCACCGCTACCCGAGATCGCCCCATTACGGCCCCTCTCCCGCGGCTCGGCCGCACCCCCCCGAGCAGGGTCACGCCGCGGTGCGGCGGTCGGGAAAAAGAGGAGACAGCGGGAGGGCCGGCGCCCTCGCCGGCCCGAACTCCGCTTGTCAGGACCGCCGCGCGGGCGAGGGCGCCCGCGCTCCCGGGAATGTGGGAGGGACTTCCCAGGAAAGAAAGGGTGGCTGCCCGCTTCGGTCGCCTCGCGCCTCCTGTCTCCCGCCTCGCGCCTCGCGCCCTACTTCACCGGCAGGTACGTCTCGTAGCGGCGCAGCATGCGGCGCACCGAGCCGTCCGCGGCGAGCTCGAAGCGCACCCGCTCGCCGTCGCTCATGGTGAACGCGTGCGGCTCGCCGGGCACCGGGACTAGGCGGTTGAAGACGTCGCCGGGATCGTCCTCTGGCGGGTAGTCGTGCTCGTACAGGCCGAGCTCGCCGCCGAGCGTGAGCACCTCAATCTCCCACCCCCAGGGGTCGGTGTAGGTGCCGAAGTAGCGGGCCCATGCGGGGTCGGGGATCCTCTCGGCCGGCGGTTTCGCCGGCCCGTCGAGCGCCGCGCCGACGAGCGCGAGGGCGCGCCGCGCGAAGGGGCCGGGCGGCGCGTCGTCGGCGTTGGTGAGGACGACGACGCCGAGCCGGCGCGCCATGTCGCAGATGAGGTCGGAGCGGTGGCCGCCGATCCAGCCGCCGTGGCCGACGTAGGTGGCGCCGTCGCGGCGGCTGACCGCGAACCCGAGCCCGCGTCCGCCGGCGAACGACGGGTAGACGAACTGCGCGCGCTGCATCTCGGCGAGCGTCGGCGCCGCGAGCACGGTGCCCGCGGCCGGGCGCGCGGCGCCGCCGGCGTCGGCCGAGAGCAGCAGCCCGAGGAGGCGCGTGAGGTCGTCGACGGTGGAGACCACGCCGCCCATCGGCGCGAAGGTGCCGGTGTCGTAGTAGGCGATCTCGCGGCGCGGTTCGCTGCCGCGGCGGCGCTGGTAGGCGCGCGCCAGGCGCGCCACGAGAGCGGCGTCGGGCGCCGCCGAGGAGGCGCCCATGGCGAGCGGCGCGAGCAGCCGGCGCTGCAGGAACGCGGCGTACGGCTCGCCGGCGGCCGCCTCGACGACCTCGCCGAGCAGGGCGATCCCGACATTGGAATAGCGGTACGCGGCGCCCGGCGGCGAGAACACGCTCTGCGTGGCGAGCGCCGCGTGGAACGTCTCGCGATCCGGGAAGGTGTGCGTCGTCCAGTACGGGTACGCGAGCTCGCGCGGCAGCCCAGCCGTGTGGGTGAGCAGGTGGCGGATGGTGATCGGCGGCGCATCAGGGTACGCCGTGCCGACCCTGAACCACGGCAGGTGGCGGGCGACGGGGTCGTCGAGCGCGAGCTTTCCGTCGTCGCGGAGCTGCATCACCGCGAGCGCGGTGAACACCTTGGAGAGCGAGCCGAGGCGGAACGGCGTCGCGGTGGTGACCGTCGCGCTGGTCGCGAGATCGGCGCTGCCGTACGCCTTCGACCAGACGACGCGGTCGCCGTGGACGAGGCCGATCGCCAGGCCGGGGGTGCCGTGGTAGCGCATCTGCTCGCCGATCCACGAGTCGAGCACGCGCACGGCGTCGGCGACGCGCCGCTCCTCGGCCGCCTCGCCGGCGAGCGCGCCGCCGGGAGCGGCCGCAGCGGCCAGGACCGCGAGCGCAGCCGCCAGGCGGACGAATCGGAGTCTCGGGGTGGGTCGCTGGGACGTCGGCATGGGCACGCTCCCGAACGGCGGTGCAGCGCCATCGAGGCTACCACAGCGGCGCCGGCGCGGCGCGAGCCTGTAGACTGCCGGCGGCGCGCGCCGCGCCGCCGCACCTCCGGCGACCCGGCGGCCGCCCGGAGGAGGCCGACACCGATGAAGCACGCCCTGATCGCCGGCTTGCTGGCGCTGCTGATCCCAGCCCGCGCGCTCGCCCTCGATCCCGACGCGGTGTGGCGGGCGTGGCCGGAGGAGCGTTTCGTGACCGCGCCGGCGCCGTGCCTGCGCCCGGCCGCACTCGCCGAGGCGCTGCGCACGCTCGCCGGCCGCCACCCCGAGATCGTGCTCCGCGAGGCCGGCGGCTCGGTGGAGGGCCGTCCGATCCAGCTCGCGACGCTCGGCAGCGGCCCGCGCCGCGTGCTCCTGTGGTCGCAGATGCACGGCGACGAGCCGTCGGCGACGCCGGCGCTGCTCGACCTCGCGCACTGGCTGCTCACCCACCGCGACGACCCCGACGCCGCCCGCATCCTCGGCCGCCTGACGCTGCTCATGGTGCCGATGCTCAACCCCGACGGCGCCGAGGCGTACACGCGGCGCAACGCGCAGGCGATCGACATCAACCGCGATGCGCTCAACCTCAGCACGCCCGAGGGCCGGCTGCTCAAGGCGCTGCGCGACGAGCACGCGCCCGTGCTCGGCTTCAACCTTCACGACCAGAACCGCCGCCGCTCGGTCGGCGACAGCGGCGTGCTGGCGACGATCGGGCTGCTCGCCGTCACCGGCGACGCCGCCCAGACCGTCACTCCGGGCCGGCTGCTCGCCAAGCGCGCCTGCGCCGCGATCGCCGCCGCGGTGGCGCCGTACGCCCCCGGCGGCGTGGCGCGCTACGACGCGACGTGGAGCCCGCGTTCGTTCGGCGACAACATCACCGCCTGGGGCACGCCCGTCGTGCTGATCGAGAGCGGCGGCGTGCCGCCCGGCGCGTCGCTCGAGGAGCTGACCCGGCTCAACGTCGTGGCGCTCGCTGCTGCCCTCGCCGGGCTCGCCCGCGACGACCTCGCCGCGTTCGACCCGGCGGCGTACGACGCCCTGGCCGAGAACAACAGCGACGTCTGGAGCGACGTGGCGGTGCGCGGCGGCGCCGTCCTGCAGCCGGGCGCGGCGGCGCCGTACCGCGCCGACCTGGCGTTCGACCGCCGCCGCGGCGACCGCGAGGCCGCCGGCTGCGTTCCCCCGCCGGCCGCGACGCCGCGCTCGGAGATCACCGAGCTCGGCGACGCCCGCGTCTTCGGCGCCGGGCGCGAGATCGACGCCCGCGGCAAGGTGTTGCTGGCGCCGTTCACCCTGGGCGCGTCCGGCTGGAAGGCGCGCCACTGGCTCGACGCCGCCGCGCTCGAGCGCCTCGGCCGGCTCGGCGCGGCGCGCGTCGTCTGGGCGGTGGCGCCGCGCCACGTCGGCCCGGCGCTGCGGCACGCGCGCGCCCTGGCCGGCCCGGGCCGGCCGCGCGTCGAGGTGACCGACGAGGACGGCGCCCTGCCGCCGCGGGTGCTGGCGCGCGCTCCCGCCGAGCCCGCCGCCGGAACCCTCGCCGCCCGCATCGCGGCGCTCCACGCGGCGTGCGGGCGCCGCGGCCCGACCGCCCTGCCGGAAGCGCTCGCCGCGCTGTGGGCGAGCCGCGGCCCGCTGCTGCGCTTCGAGGGGCCGGCGTCGTTCACGCTGCTCGCCCCGGCGCCCGGCGCCGCCGACCTCACCGGGGCGTTGATCGAGACCACGTTCCTCGACGGCGTCGAGCTGGCCGGGGGAGCGCGATGAAACCGCGTCCGACACCTGCGTTTCCGAATCCAAGCGTCATCCTGAGCAGGGGTACGCCGCGGCACGGCGGTCGGGCGGGACAGGAAACTCCCGGGAGGGCCGGCGCCCCCGCCGGCCCGGACTCCGCCCGCGCGGGCGAGGGCGCCCGCGCTCCCGTCTTGACCGGTTTCCTTGGAAGCGGGGCCGCGCTGCAGGCGCGGCGCAGCGAAGGATCCCGCGGCGCTGCGAGGGCGATGCGCCTCGGTACGGCTGTGCTGACGCTGGCGGCGACGGCATGCACGACGAGCGGGCCAGCCGCCGGGCCGGCGCCGGCGGAGGCGGCGCGGCGCGCCGCGGCCGAGGCCGCGTGGGTGCGCGACACGCTCGCCTCGCTCGACCTCGCGGGCAGGGCGGCGCAGATGGTGATGGTGCGCGCGTACGCCGTGCCGCGGCACCCCGACGCGCCCGAGCACCGCGAGCTGCTTGCCCGCGTGCGCGACGACCGGGTCGGCGGGATCGTGCTGTTCGCCTCCGAGCTCGCCACCGTGCCGGTGCTGCTCGACGAGCTGCAGCACGAGGCCGCGGTGCCGCTGCTGGTCGCCGCCGATCTCGAGCGCAGCCTCGGGTTCCGCGTGGCGGAGGGCCCGGTGGCGCTGCCGAGCGCGATGGCTATCGGCGCCACCCGCTCCGAGGAGGCGGCGCGCTTCGCCGGCGAGCTCACCGCGCGCGAGGGGCGGGCGGCGGGGATCCACTGGGCGCTCGCGCCGGTGGCCGACGTCAACTCGAACCCGGCCAACCCGGTGATCAACCTGCGCTCCTTCGGCGAGGACCCGGAGCTCGTAGCGCGCCTCGTCGCCGCGTGGGTCGCGGGCGCGCGCGCCGGCGGGATCATGACTTCGGTCAAGCACTTCCCCGGTCACGGCGACACCGCCGTGGACAGCCACCTGGCGCTCCCGACGATCCCCGGCGACCGCGCGCGGCTCGACCGCGTCGAGCTGGCGCCGTTCCGCGCGGCGATCGCGGCCGGCGTCGACTCGGTGATGCTCGGCCACCTCGCGGTGCCGGCGCTCGACGGCAGCGGCCGGCCGGCGACGCTGTCGCGTCCGGTCGCCACCGGCGTGCTGCGCGACGAGCTCGGCTTCCGCGGCCTCGCGGTCACCGACGCGATGGAGATGAAGGGCGTCGGCGACGTGTGGATGGGCGCGGCGGTGGTCGAGGCGGTCGCCGCCGGCGCCGACGTCGTGCTGCTGCCCGCCGATCCGCGCGTGGCGGTGCAGTCGCTGGTGCGCGCCGTGCGCGAGGGGCAGCTCCCCGCCGCGCGCATCGACGAGGCGGCGGCACGCGTGCTCGCAGCCAAGGCGCGCCTCGGCCTCGCGGCGCGCCGCCCGGTCGACCGCGCGGCGCTGCGACGCGGCGTCGGCCGGCCGGAGGACGCGGCGCGCGCCGCGGCGATCGCGGCGCAGGCGGTGACGCTGCTGCGCAACCGCGGCGGCATCGTGCCGCTCGCCGCCGAGGCCCGCCTCGACGTGCTGCATCTCGTGCTGTCGAGCGACTGGGTGAACGCGAACATCGACGCCGGCGACGCGATCCCGGGCCGCGAGCTGGCGCGGCGCGGCGCCGCGGTGACGACGCGCCGCGTCGGGCCGCAGCTCCCGCCGGCGGTCGCCGACGAGCTGGTCGCCGCCGCCGCCGGCCGCACCCACGTGGTGGTGTCGGCGTTCGTGCGCGTCACCTCGGCGAAGGGGCGCGCCGACATGGACGCCTCGCACGCCGAGCTGATCCGGCGGCTCGCCGATGCAGGCTGCCCGGTCGTCGTCGTCTCCTACGGCAGCCCGTACCTGCTCTCGCAGTTCCCCGACGTTCCGGCGTACCTGTGCGTCTACGGCGCCGACGAGACGAGCCAGAGGGCGGCGATCGCGGCGCTGTTCGGCGAGGCGCCGATCGGCGGCGCGCTGCCGGTGACGATTCCCGGGGTGGCGGCGCTCGGCGACGGGATCGCGCTGCCGCGCCGCGAGCTCGCGCTGGTGCCGTCGACGCCGGAGGAGGCCGGCTTCACCGCCGAGGGTCTGGCCGAGGTCGACGCGGTCGTCGAGCGGGCGATCGCCGAGCGCGCTTTCCCGGGCGCGGTGGTGGCGATCGGCCACCGCGGCCGGCTCGCCCACCTCAAGGCGTACGGCCGCATGACGTACGACGCCGGCGCGGCGGCGATGGCGACCGATACCATCTTCGACCTCGCCAGCCTGACCAAGGTGGTGGCGACGACGACGGTGGCGATGACGCTGGTCGACGAGGGGCGGCTCGACCTCGACGCGCGCGTCGACTCGTTCCTGCCGCGCTTCGTCGGGCCGAACAAGGAGAAGGTGACCGTTCGCCACCTGCTCACCCATGCGGCCGGGATCGACTGGTGGGCGCCGCTGTTCAGGGAGGTCTCCGGCCAGGCGGCGTACGTCGAACGCATCTGCGCGATGCCGCTCGCGGCCGAGCCCGGCGCCGTCATGAAGTACTCCGACCTCGGGATCATCCTGCTCGGCGAGATCCTCGAGCGGGTGTCCGGGCGGCCGCTCGAGGCGCTTGTGCGCGAGCGCGTCACCGGGCCGCTGGGGATGCGCGACACCCTCTATCGCCCGGGCCCGGAGCTGCTCTCCCGCATCCCGCCGACCGAGGCCGACCCCTGGCGCGGCCGGGTGGTGCACGGCGAGGTGCACGACGAGAACGCGTTCGCGATCGGCGGCGCGGCGCCGCACGCCGGGCTGTTCTCGACCGCCCCCGACCTCGCCCGCTTCGCCCAGATGCTGCTGTGGGGGGGTGTGTACGACCACCGCCGGGTGGTGTCGCGGCGCACCGTCGACGCCTTCACGCGCCGCGCGACGCTGCCTCCGGGCACCGATCGCGCCCTCGGGTGGGACACGCGCTCGGCGCAGGGGTCGTCGGCGGGAACGCTGTTCTCGCCGACCTCGTTCGGGCACACCGGGTTCACGGGCACGTCGCTGTGGATCGACCCCGAGCGCG
Organism: uncultured Thermoanaerobaculia bacterium; assembly: GCA_964594125.1. Lineage (GTDB taxonomy): Bacteria > Acidobacteriota > Thermoanaerobaculia > Thermoanaerobaculales > Thermoanaerobaculaceae > CAVRZJ01. The sequence continues at coordinate 70,717 of CAZQLL010000011.1, forward strand.
AGCTGTTCGTCGTCCTGCTCACCAACCGCGTCCACCCGACCCGCGAGAACAACGCCATCCGCACGGTGCGCCCGGCGCTCGCCGACGCCGTCGTGCGGGCGCTCGCTGACCCGAACGAGCACCCCGCGCCGGTGCGCGTCGGGCTCGACCGCGTCGCCGCCGGCGAGGTGCCGGAGCTGGCCGGCAAGCGGCTCGGGCTGCTCACCCACGCCGCCGCCGTCGCGCTCGACGGGCGGCGCTCGGTCGAGGTGCTGCGCGAGCGCCGCCTCGACCTCGTGCGCCTGTACGCGCCCGAGCACGGCCTCGCCGCGCGCGCCGCCGCCGGTGAGCCCGTACCGGACGGCCGCGACCCGGCCAGCGGCCTGCCGGTGGTCAGCCTCTACTTCGCGGGATCCAAGCCGACCGCGGAGGACCTCGCCGACATCGACACGCTTGTGATCGACCTGCAGGACGCCGGCGTCCGCTTCTACACCTACACAGGCACGCTGCTCCGCTGCCTGCGCGCCGCCGCCGAGGCGGACGTCGAGGTGGTCGTCCTCGACCGCCCCAACCCGCTCGGCGGCGAGTACGTCGCCGGCCCGGTGCGCGCGCCGTTCGCCGAGGTGCCACCAGCGCTGGTCAGCGAGACGCCGGGGCCGCTTGTGCACGGCCTCACAATCGGCGAGATGGCGCGCTACGCCAACGGACTGCTGCCGCGCCCGGCGCGTCTCTCGGTGGTGGCGATGCGCGGCTGGCGGCGCTCGATGCGCTGGCCGGAGACCGGGCGACGCTGGCTGCCGCCGTCGCCCAACCTGCGCACCGCCGACGCGGCGCTCGCCTATCCCGGCACCTGCCTGTTGGAGGCGACAAACGTCGCCGAGGGCCGCGGCACCGACGCGCCGTTCCTGCTCCTCGGCGCGCCGTGGCTCGACCTTGGGGCGCTCCCCGCCGCAGCGCCCGGATTCGCGCTGACCCCGGTGCGGTTCACGCCGCGTCCGTCGGCGGCGGCGCCGGCGCCGAAGCACGCCGGCGTCGAGTGCGCCGGCGTGCGTGTCGCGGTGAGCGACGCCGCCGCGGCCGACCCGTACCGCCTCGGCGTCGAGCTGCTCGCCGCGCTCGCGAGGCAGAGCGCATTCTCCTGGCTGCGCGACGGCGCGGCGCTCACCTGGCTGGTCGGCACGCCGCGCCTCGGCGAGCGCCTCGCCGCGGGCATGAGTCCGGGCGCAATCGTCGCCGCCGACGCCCCCGACATCGCTGCATGGCGTGAGGCGCGCAAGCCGGCGCTGCTCTACATGCCGTAGGAGGGCTTTCAGCCCCGACCTCGTTCCGCGCCGGCAGGCTCGCGGCTGGAAAGCCGCTCCTGCGCCACCGGGCCTCGGTGGGCGGGGCATTTGTGCCTCGACCTCCTCCCGCCCCGGCAAGGTCGCGGCCGGAATGCCGCTCCTACGCACCCGGGCCTCAACAGGAGGGGCCTCCCAGCCCCGATGGCAGCTCCGGTTTGGGCATCTGGCCCGCACCACGGCGACTACCGAAGCCGCTAGATGAGCTCGACGACTCGCGGCGGCATGGACAACGGCCAGAGGAGATCGGCGCGCCGGCCATGACGTCTTTTCATATATTGCAGTGTCGATTAGTCGTCGATATTATGAAGGCATGTACATCCCGAGAATGATCGCACCGCTGCTCCGCACGGTCGCCGCCACGCCGCTCGGCCGCGGGCTGATCCTCACGGGAGCACGGCAGACCGGCAAGACCACCCTGCTCCGGCGCGAGTTCGTGCCGCCGTACGAGTACCACTCGTTCGACGAGCTGCTGGCGCGAGAGACGATCGCACGCCGGCCAGCCGCCGAGTGGGCACGGAGGGGCCGGCGCTTCATCTTCGACGAGGCGCAGAAGGCACCGGCGTTTCTAGGCACCGTCAAGACGCTCCTCGACCGCCCGGACAAGGCCATCCGCGTCGTCCTCTCGGGCAGCGCGCAGATCCAGCTCCTCGCCGGGGTCCGCGAAACCCTGGCCGGACGCGTCGTCACCCGCGAGCTGTTCCCTCTTGCCGCGGCGGAGCTGGCCGGCACCGGGCGCCCCCTGGTGCTCGAGCTCCTGCACTGCCGCACGACCTCGGAGGTGCGGGCGCTGCTGGAAAAGGCGGCGTTCCTCGGCGGCGAGAGCCTCGCGGCGGCCCGCGAGGGATTCCGACACGTACTCGCGTTCGGAGGGATGCCGCCGGTGGCATCGCTCACCGACGCGGCGCAGCGCTGGGAGTGGCTCGGCGAGTACTGTCAGACCTATCTGCAGCGCGATCTCGCGGATCTCGGGAGGATCGGCGACCTCGACGACTTCGTGCGCCTCGAGAGACACGCGGCGCTGCGGACGGCAACCTCCGTCAACTTCTCCGACCTGGCGCGCGACGCAGACATGTCGCCGCTGACCGCGAAGAAGTACCTGCGCTACCTCGAGCTCAGCTATCAGACGTTCATGCTAGAGGCTCATCGCGGTGCCGCCAGCGACCGGCTCCTCAAGGCGGCGCGCCTTCACTTCATCGACCTCGGCGTGCAGCGCGTGCTGTCGCGTTGGCGCGAGGGAGCGACCGGACCGCAGGTGGAGACGGCGGTGGTGGCGGAGATCCACAAGCTGGTCCGCACCCTCCGCCTCGACGTCGAGCTGTCGCACCTGCGCACGAAGGACGGGCGCGAGGTCGATCTCCTGACGCGCCTCTCCGGCGGCAGCTACCTCGCGTGGGAGATCAAGAGCAGCGAGCGAGCCGACACCACCGACGCCCGCCACCTGCGAGGTCTCGCGGAGCTGCTCGACGGCCCGCTGCTCGCCGGCCTCGTGATCCACCAGGGTGAACGCGTCGACGCCTGGGCCGAGAACCTCTTCGCGCTGCCGGCGGCCGCGCTGTTCGCCGACATCGGCGAGGCGACCGCGCCGCAGCGCAGGCGGTCCCGGCGCGACCCGGCCAGGTAAGTGGGGCACTCACCCCGACGTGCCTCGCATCGCTTGCCCCTCCTCCAGGCTCTGCCTGGCGCCCGCCTGACACCTTGAATCACCAGGACGGCCGGAATCGCTGATGCGGAAAAAGTTCGGAATTCCGCAGAATAGTTGCGGCTACCGATGAACGGCGATAGAGTACGTGTATGCCGACGTTCCCCAGGATCCTCGACCTCCATGCCGAGACGCGCGCCCGCTCGGTGTTCCTGTTCGGGCCACGTCAGACCGGAAAGACATCCCTGGTGAGGGCGGCTTTCCCAAACGCGCCCTTCTTCAACCTGCTCTACTCGGATGTCTTCCTTCGGCTGAGCAGGCGACCGCAGACACTTCGCGAGGAGCTCGCAGCCCTTCCGCCAGGCCACGAGTCGCCGGTCGTCATCGACGAGATCCAGAAGCTCCCGATCCTTCTCGACGACGTTCACGCCATGATCGAGGAGCGCAAGCTCCGCTTCATACTCACCGGCAGCAGCGCCCGGAAGCTCACGCGGGGAGGCGCCAACCTGCTCGGCGGGCGGGCACGGACCTGTCTCCTCCATCCGCTGGTCTCGCGGGAGGTCCCGGGGTTCGACCTCATGCGGGCGGTGCGGTTCGGAACATTGCCCGCGATATACCTGTCGGACGAGCCGGAACGCGACCTCGCGGCGTACTGCGGTTCCTACCTGCAGGAAGAGGTTCGCGCCGAGGGGCTGGTTCGGCGCATCGATGCCTTCTCGCGCTTTCTCCAGGTGGCGGCGATCGTGAACACGGAGCTGCTGAACTTCGAGGCGGTCGCGAGCGACGCCGCGGTCCCGGCTCGCACGGTGCGGGAGTACTTCGGGATCCTGGAGGACACGCTCGTCGGCACGATGCTCGAGCCGTACCGCAAGGCGCGGACGCGCAAGATGGTGAGCACCGGCAAGTTCTATTTCTTCGACGTGGGCGTCTGCAACCAGCTTGCCGAGCGGGTGGTCGTATCGTCGCGCAGCGAGGCGTTCGGGAAAGCGTTCGAGCACCTGATCTTCACCGAGCTGCGTGCGTATCTCTCGTATGCACACGACGGTCGCGCGCTCTCATTCTGGCGAACGACCGCCGGCGACGAGGTGGACTTCCTGATCGGCGACAGCACCGCCGTCGAGGTCAAGGCGACGCATCACGCATCCGGCCGCCATCTCGCCGGCATGCGGGCGATCTCGGAGGAGTTGCCCCTCAGGCACCGGATCGTCGTGTCGATGGACGCCGCGCCGCGCCGGATCGACGACATCGACGTCCTCCCGGCGAGGACGTTCCTCGAGCGTCTGTGGGAGAGGGAGTACTGATCCGCCCATCTCCCGAAAGCCGTCGCGGTGCTGGCAGAGTCTCGGCAGCAGCAGCGCCGCGGCGGTCCGCGAGGGCGCTCTTCGCTCACGCGGAGGTTGCGGCTTTGAGGCCGCTCCTACGGCGTGGCCGCGCGCGGCCAGAGGAAGCTGGCCATCCAGCCGATCGCGAAGGTGAGCGCGGAGCCGACCAGGGCGAACCACGGCCAGGCGAGCGGCGTCGCGAAGTAGATCGCGGTCATCGCGGCGAGGCCGCCGACCAGGCCGGTGAGCGCCGCGCGCTCGCCGACGCGGGTGCAGAGGATGCCGAGGAAGAACACCCCGAGCACGATCCCGGTGGTGAACGCGGCGATGCCGAGCACGCTCTCCACCACCGACGACTTCACCCACATGCCGCCGATCCCGACCGCGATCTGGAGCGCACCGAACAGCGCGGTGAGCCAGCGGGTGACGGAGAGCTCGCGCTCCGGCGCGAGCGGCCGGCGCAGCAGCGGGACGAGGAGGTCGCGGGTGGCGGCGGTGGCGCACGAGTTGAGCGAGCCCGACAGCGTCGACATCGCGGCGGCGAAGATCGCCCCGAGCAGGACGCCGACGACGCCGACCGGCATCTCGTCGAGAATGAAGCGCGCGAACACGCGATCCGGGCGCTCGAACGCGGTCGCCGGCGGGTACTGCTGGTAGAACGCGTACAGGCCGACGCCGATGAGCAGGAAAAGCGCGAACTGCAACACGATGACCCAGCCGCTCCAGGTGAGCGCGCGCCGCCCCGCGGGCAGGTCGCGGGCGCACAGGTAGCGCTGCACCATCATCTGGTCGACGCCGTGCGAGCCGAGGGTGATGAAGGCGCCGCCGATCACCCCGGCCCAGAGACCGAACGGCTCCCGCAGTGAGAAGGAGAAGTCGACCAGCCGCAGCTTCCCCGCCGCCTCCCCCGCCGCGAGCATCCCCTCGAGGCCGCCCGGCAGGCGCGTCAGCAGCAGCACGAATGCGAGCACGGCGCCGCCGAAGTACACGGCGAACTGGATGAAGTCGGTCCACAGCACCGCGCGCATGCCGCCGACGTAGGTGTAGACGACGGTGGTCGCGCCGACCACCACCACCGACAGCGGCAGCGCGATGCCGGTCATTTCCTGGAGCACGATCGCCGTGAGGAAGAGGCGCAGCCCGTCGGCGAGCGTGCGGGTGACCACGAACAGCGCCGACGCGACGCGCTGGGTGTCGCCGCCGAAGCGGCGCGCCAGAACCTCGTACGAGGTGTACAGCTCGCCGCGGAAGTACTGCGGCAGCAGCAGGTACGCGACGGCGTAGCGGCCGATCAGGAAGCCGATCGCGATCTGCAGCCAGGTCATGTTGCGGGCGTAGGCGAAGCCGGGGATTGAGAGGAAGGTGACCGTGCTCGTCTCGGTGGCGATGATCGAAAACATGATCAGCCACCAGGGCAGGCTGCGGCCGCCGACCATGTAGTCCGCGGCGCTGGAGGAGCCGCGTCCGATCCACACGCCGAACGCGACGACGCCCAGCAGGTAGACCGCGAGCACCGTCAGGTCGACGGCGCCGACGCTCACAGCGCCCCGAAATGAATGAGCTCGACGCCGAGCTCTCGGATCGCCGCCGCAACCGCCGGATCCGTGAGGGCGGCGATCTCGCGGTCGCGGTCGTCGGCGTAGCCCGACTCGCGGCGCAGCTCGTCGTCGGCGTACCCTGGGTGGCACATCAGCTCGGTGACGCCCGGCGCGAGGCCGCGGGCGAGCGCGACGAGCGTCGCGGCGCTGACCGTTGCGCCGAAGAACCCCTCCTCGAAGCGGTCGGTGGTGCGCACGCCCGCGGCGGCCGCGCGCGCGGCGACCGTCTCCGAGGATCGGCGCACCGGCAGCGCATGCTCGCGCGCCACCGCGAGCAGCGCAGCAAGTACCACGGGGTGGCGGTGCGAATGGTGGTGGGAGTCGAGGTGGGTGGGCAGCCGGCCGGTCAGGCGGCGGAACAGCGCGAGCTGGTTGCTCACCTCGGCGAGCACGTCGCCGGGCGAGACGTCGCCGAGCAGGTCCGGTTTCCTGGGCAGCAGGCCGTTCTCGTCCACCAGCGAGGGGATGTCGCGCGGCGGCAGCGTCGGCGCCGCGCCGGTGAGCGTGACGTGCAGCCCGACGCCGAGGCGCGGGTGGCGCGCCAGCTCGGCGGCGGCGCGCTCGGCCGCCGGGAAGCCGACCATCAGGGTGGCGCTGGTCACGATGCCGCGCTCGTGCGCCGCGAACACGCCCCTGTTGATGCCGTCGCTGCGCCCGAGGTCGTCGGCGTTGACGATCAGGCGGGACCTCACGCTGTCACGCTCTCGCGGAGCAGGTCGAGCGCCATGGCGACGGCGCCGGTGGCGGGCTCGGCCTCGAGGCGGACGACGCGCGCCTTCGGCAGGTCGTCGAGGCGCACCTCGAGGCGCCGCACGAGGCTGGGGCAGGCGCGGAACGCGCCGCCCGACAACACGAGCGGGTAGGGGCCGGGGAAGTCGAGCTGCCGCTCGACCGCGCGCGCGGCGCGCGCGAGGTGGCGCGCGGCCTGGTCGAGCAGGTCCTGCGCCGACTCGTCGCCGTCGGCCGCCGCCTCCTCGACGATGCGCGCGAGCTGGGCGACGCGCGTGCGCGACAGCTCCTGGTCGTAGAACCACTCCACCAGCCGCGCCGGCTCGTGGATTTCGAGGTGCTCGCAGATGCGTGTGAACAACGTCGTCGCCGGGCCGCGCCCGTCGGCGGCGCGGATCCCGGCGCGCACCGCGGCGTGGCCGAGCCAGAACGCCGAGCCCTCGTCGCCGAGCAGGTAGCCCCAGCCGCCGGAGCGGGCGCTCCTTCCGGACGGGTCGACGCCGTACGCGATCGAGCCGGTGCCGGCGACCAGCACGATCCCCTGCCGGTCCGGCGCGCCGGCCACCAGCGCCACCTCGGCGTCGTTGACGATGCGAACCGCGCGGCGGATACCCAGCCGGCGCAGCAGGTCGCGCACCACCGCGCGGTCGCCGTCGCTCGCGACCCCGGCGATGCCGAGGCAGAGCGCGTCGACCGGCTGCGGCGCGTCGAGCATGTCGATCACCTGGAACAGCGACTTCTCGACGCCGAGCTCGCCGTGGACGCGCAGGTTGGCGCCGCCGCCGCGCGCCTCGCGCAGGATCGCGCCGGACTCGTCGGCCAGCAGCCCTACGGACTTGGTTCCACCCGCGTCGATGCCGATGACGTAGCGCACGCCGCCTCGCGCGACCGAGCTTAGCACGACGGGAGCGCCCGCGGCCCGGCGTACGGCCCGCTGCCCGCAGGGGGAGCCACGGGCGCCTTGCAGCGGAGGCTCTCTGCGGCGATCGCAGCGGGCCCCCGACCTGGACCCGGTCCTTGGACTTCGACCCGGACTTGGATTACGCTGCCGCCGATGTGCTCCCCCGCCCCACCGGCGCTGCGTCGCCTGACCAGCAGTGCATGCGGCCCGCTGCCGCCGGCGCCGCGCCCGGCGGCGCGCCGGCGGATTGCGGTCGCGGTCCGGATCGACGTCGAAGCCCAGGTCGACGTCCGGATTCAGGTCCGGGCCCGGGGGCGCTAGCACGTCGCGGAGGCACAGGTGGCCGACCCCCGACGCGACGGCACGGAAAGCTGCGAGGCGGCCGACGGGTCCCTCTGGGCGCACCTGCCCACGGAGGCACGCCACCCTCTGAGCCGCGGGCTCGATCGCATGAGCACCGAAGAGGCCGTCGCACTCCTCATCGACGAGGACCGCCGCGGCCTCGAGGCGGTGCGCCGCCACGTCGGCGCGATTGCGCGCGCGGCCGAGTGGCTGGCCGAGACGCTGGCCGGCGGGGGCAGCGCGCTGCTCGCGGGCGCCGGCACCAGCGGGCGTCTGGCCGTGCTCGAGGCGGCCGAGTGCCCGCCGACGTTCGGAACCGAGCCGGAGCGCATCCGCGCCGCCATCGCCGGCGGCGCCGAGGCCGTGTTCAGCGCCCGCGAGGGCGCCGAGGACCGCGAGGAAGACGGCGGCGCGGCGGCCGCCGCCCTCTCCCCCGGGGACCTGCTGATCGGCGTGTCGGCGAGCTCGGTGACGGCGTTCGTGCGCGGGGCGCTCGCCACCGCGCGCGCGCGCGGCGCCCGCACCGTCCTCCTCACCTGCGCGAGCGCCGACGCCGTCGGCTCGCCGGCCGACCTCGTGATCGCGCTCGCCACCGGCCCCGAGGTCCTCACCGGCTCGACGCGGCTGAAGGCCGGCTCGGCCACCAAGGCGGCGCTCAACGCGATCACCACCGCGGCGATGGCGCGGCTCGGCAAGGTGTTCGAGAACTGGATGGTGGACCTGAGGCCGGGCTCGGCGAAGCTCGCAGACCGCGCCCGCCGCATCGTCGCGCAGGCGTGCGGGCTGCCGCCGGCCGAGGCCGCGGGCCTGCTGGCGGCGGCCGGCGGCGAGGTCAAGACGGCGATCGTGATGGGGCGGCTCGGGCTTGCCGTAGAGGAGGCGCGCGCGCGCGTCGCGGCGGCCGCCGGCCACCTCTTCCGCGCACTCGCCGCCGGCGGCAAACCCGCCCCGTGATCCGCGCGCGGATTGTGTGCCGTCGCTCCCCGGAAAGTCGCTCCGCGAACTCCGGGAGCGCGGCCGCCTTCTCCCGCTCGCTCCCGAAAGAGCGGGCGCGGAGATCCCGCTCTGCGGCGCCCGGGCCGGCGGGGGCGCCGGCCCTCCCGCCGGCTTTCATGGTTCGGGGTGCGCCGCGGCTCACGAGGATTGGGCAGGTGCCGCAGCCTTCCCTTGAGCGCCGGTGCTAGACTTGGGGAGTCGAATCGTGGAGGGGGGCTTCCTGCGCCTGGGTGAGCCGCGCAGCACCGCGCGGCATGAGGAGAGAGAGGAGGAGGGACGAATGAGAAAGTGGGTTCTCGGCTTTCTGCTGTTGGCGCTGGTCGCGCTGCCGGCGGGCGCGCAACAGACCGGCACGATCCTGGGCAAGGTGACGATGGACGACGGCTCGGTCCTGCCCGGCGTCCTCGTCGAGGCCTCGTCGCCCGTGCTGCCGCAGAAGCGGCAGACGGTCACCGGCGGCGCCGGTGACTACCGCCTGCCGCTGCTCCCGCCCGGCGCCTACGAGCTGACGTTCACCCTGCAGGGGATGGCGACGCAGAAGCGCAGCGCCAGCGTCGCACTGCAGCAGGAAACGCTGGTGAACGTGACGATGGCGCTCGAGGCGATCAAGGAGCAGATCGAAGTGGTCGCCACGGCGACGCTGATCAACACCGAGTCGGCCGCGCTCAAGGCCGCCGTGACGTCCGACACCATCGTCTCCCTTCCGGTCGGGCAGGAGTACCGCGACCTGGTCAAGCTGGTCCCCGGCGTCCAGTACACCGAGGACTCGGTGCGCGGCCCGAGCGCCGGCGGCTCCGGCCAGGACAACACCTACAACTTCGACGGCGTCAACGTCAACCTGCCGCTGTTCGGGACGCTCTCGGCCGAGCCCGCGACCCACGACATCGAGCAGTTCGCGGTCGTCAAGGGCGGCGCCGACGCCACCGACTTCAACCGCTCCGCGGGCATCTCGCTCAACTCGGTCAGCCGCTCGGGCACCAACGCGTTCCGCGGCTCGCTCTCCTACCAGATCCAGCCGGAGAGCCTGATCGCCGACCGCGAGACCACCAGCGCGGCGGTGTTCGAGGAGGACAGGGACTGGCTGACCGCCAACTTCGGCGGCCCGATCGTGGCCGACCGCCTGTTCTTCTACGTGTCCTACTACGCTCCGACGAGCAGCCGCGAGAACCGCTCCAACCTGTACGGCGAGGTGCCGGACTACAAGAGCACGCGCGACGAGTTCTTCGGCAAGCTCACCTTCTCGCCGACCGCGTCGATCCTTCTGAACGCCTCGTACCGCACGTCGGACCGCACGGACGAGCACACCAGCGTGTCCGGCGAGGCATCGGCCGGTTCCACCAGCGACGGCGGCGAGGCGACGCTCGACATCGCGATCGTCGAGGCGTCGTGGGTGATCAACGACAGGAGCTACGCGACGTTGAAGTTCACCGACTTCGCCAACGAGACGCTGGGGCGGCCGGACAACGTCTTCGACCTCGTCCCGGCGCTCGACGGCAGCGTCGACCTCGACCCCCTCGGGCTCGACCAGTCGGGCCTCTTCACGGTCCCCGTCCCGGTGACCGGCCAGGACGCCTACAACGCCTTCATCGCACCGCTCATCGAGCGTTACGGGTACCTGCAGGACGGCGTCAGGAAGGGCGGCGGACGGGTCGGCGGCGCCTCCGAGTTCAACAACCAGGACTTCTACCGCCAGAGCTGGCAGGTCGGCTACGACCTCATGCTCGGCGACAAGGTGGCGCACGAGCTGCACGTCGGCTACCAGTGGTTCAAGGACGAGGAGGACCTCTACCGCACGTCCAACGGGTGGGGCTCGATCACCGCTCCGGGCGGCCGCATCAAGTGCCCGGCGAACTCGACGTGCGCCGGGCAGCCGGTTTACTTCCAGGCGCAGGTGCAGCAGCAGGGCATCCTCGACGTGCCGACGATCAACTCGCAGTACGAGTCGCAGAACGTCGAGCTCAACGACTCGATCAAGTGGGGCAGCTTCACGCTCAACATCGGCGTGCTGATGAGCAACGACGAGCTGTACGGCCAGGGGCTCAAGGAGAACCCCAACAACTACTCGGGGTTCGAGCTCGCCAAGGGCCACAAGTACCTGATGCACGAGATCGACTTCCAGGACACCATCCAGCCGCGGGTGGGCGTCGTCTGGGCGTTCCGCGGCGCCAACACCGTCTACGCCAACTTCGCGCGCTACGTGCCGGCGGCGAGCTCGCTTCCGCGCGCCGCCTCGTGGGCCCGCAACCTGGCCACGCTGGTCAACGCCTACTTCGACCAGGACGGCAACTTCATCGGCTCCAGCCCGGAGGCGGCATCGTCGGGCAAGTGGTTCCAGGACGACCTCGACCCGCGCACCACCGACGAGTACATGCTCGGCACCACCCATGACCTCGGCAACGGGTGGAGCGGCCGCGCCCACGCGCGCTACCGCTACTCCTACAACTTCTGGGAGGACACCAACAACGACGCGCGCATCGCGTTCAACCCGCCGGAGGGGATCCCGCGGGAGCTGTACGTTCCAGACCTCGCGCAGATCCGCGCCGAGATCGGCGGCTCGAGCTATGTGATCGCCGAGCTCGACGGCGCCTTCACCAAGTACTACGAGGCCGGCCTCGAGGCCGAGTGGCGCTCCCGCAAGGCCTACTTCCGCGGCTCCTACGTGTGGAGCCACTACTACGGCAACTTCGACCAGGACAACAGCGCCGGCGCGGCCACGGCCAACGACTCGAACATCTTCATCGGCTCCTCGAACATCGCCGACGGCGCCGGGCGCCAGCTCTGGAACTTCAAGTACGGCGACCTGCGCGGCGACCGCCGCCACCAGCTCAAGGTCTTCGGCTACTACAGCCTCCCGTGGCGGGCGACGACCGGCGCCTACGCCATCTACCAGTCGGGCCAGCCGTGGGAGATGCACAGCTACGAGCCGTACATCTCGCAGACCACCTCGACCTCCGACACCAACCGGTACGCCGAGCCGGCCGGCTCGCATCGCACCGAGGACCACTACCAGCTCGACCTCAACTACACGCAGAACTTCCCGATCGGCGACCGCTTCAACATCCAGGCGCGCGTCGACATCTTCAACGTCCTCGACAACCAGACCGGGTACAACATCCAGCACAACTTCCACTCGGCCAACTACGGAACGTACCAGTCGTTCTACGATCCGCGGCGGATCCAGCTCGCGGTCAAGCTCGAGTTCTAGCCGCCGCGACAGCGCAGCACCGGGGCCCGCGGAGCGATCCGCGGGCCTCTTCCTTCAGGCGCCAGGCATCGGACCATCGAACCGTCGAGGCTCGCGGGGGAAGCCGGCCGGCCCCCGTCTCCGGCACCGCCTCCGTCGCAGCAGCGTCAGCCCGCAGCGCCGCCTCGGCGCCCCCCCGGCCCCACGGGGGGCCGCCGCGGCCGCGGCGGCTCCTGCGGGGTGATAGCGTCCGCGGCCGGCGAGCCGCTGGCCGCCGGCGCCGGCTCCGGGTGCTCGGCGTCACCGCCCGGGCAGGTGCTCGATCAGCGCGAAGTCGGCTGGCAGATCGCCGTCGGGGCGATCGAGGCGGGCGTCGGCGTCCTCGAGCGGGAGTGCCAGCGCGACCAGCGCCGGGTCGACCGGCGCGCTGCCGCCGGCGAGCGGCCAGCGCACCTCGAAGTACAGCGCCGGCACGCGCGTCCACCCGGTCTGACCAACGCTGCCGACACGGTCGCCGCGCCTGAGCGCCTGCCCGCGGCGCACGGCGTGCTCGCGCAGGTGCCCGAGCACCGACACGACGCCGCCGCCGTGGTCGATCACCACGACGGTGCCGAAGCGGTTCCACTCGTTGGCGCGCCGCTCGCGCACGCTGCCGGCGAACAGCACCCGTCCGGCGCCCGGCGCCCGCACCGGCTCGCCCAGCGTCGCCGCCAGCGTCGTCCCGTAGTGCGCCTCCTCGCGGCCGGTGAACGGCGAGCGGTGCCAGCCGAACTGCGCCACCGGCACGGCGCGCGCGAGGTCGACCGGAAGCCTGGCCGGCAGCGCGTCGAGCGGGCAGGGAGCGCCGCGCCCGGCTCCCGCGAGCGCTGTCGCGAGCGCGTCGAGCCGGGCCCCTGCATGGGTCAGGAAGGCGGCCAGCGCGGCGGCGCCCGCCGCGGCCTGCGGCGCGCCGGCGATCGGCTCGGACCACGCCGCGCGCGGCACGCCGAGCGTCCAGGCGAGGCGCCGCGCGCGCTGCGCCAGCACGGTGGTCCTGTGCGCGGCATCCGCGGCCTCCTCGAGCAACGACTCGCCCTGCACTCGCAGGGCCTCGTTCTCCCGGCGCGCCGACTCGTCGGTGAAGCGGTGCAGCAGGCCGGACAACCCGAGCGGGATCACCCCGGCGATCCCCAGCAGCAGCACGAGCGTGAGCCCGAGACCGGCCAGCGCGGCGCGCACGCCGCCTCGCGTCAGGGTCAGCCGGCGGACGCGGCCGCCCCCGGCTGGATGCCACTGGATCTCCCACAGGGCGTCCCGGCTCACACCCACCGCATCACCTCTGCGGGCTGCCAGCGGGCCACGCGCCGGGCGGGCAGCAGCGCGGCGAGGACGACCTCGACGGCGCCGAGCGCCGCCACCAGCGCGAGATCGGCGGCGGTGAGGACGAACGGGATGCGGTCGACCATGTAGATCGTCGCGATCTCGGGAGGGAACGAGGGCACGCCGAGGGCGGTCAGGGCCGCGGCGATGGCGGCGCCCGCCGCGATCCCCGCGACGACGCCGGTGAGCCCGAGGGCGCCGGCCGCCGCGAGCACCGTGCCGCGCAGGAGCGCGGGCTCGCTGCCGAGCGCGAGCAGGATGCCGAGCTGCCGCCGCTTCTCGGTGACCAGGACGACGAGAGCCGACGCCACCTCGAACGCGCCGACGCCGAGGACGAGCGAGAGCAGCACGGCGAGCGACAGCTTCTGCCAGCGCAGCGCCGCGAACAGGTTGCGATTCGTCTCCTGCCAGGTGGTCACCAGCGCCCGCCGTCCGGCGGCGCGCTCGATCGCAGGCAGCACCCGCGGCGCCGCGTCGGCGTCCCCGAGCGCCACCTCGAGCCCGTTGGCCCGCACCTCGGACAGGCGCGCCGCGAGGTCGGCGAGGCGGACCGTCACCCAGCGGTCGTCGAGCTCCGCGAGGCCCGAGTGGAACACCCGCGCCACCCGGCCCTGGAGAACCCGCGGTACCTGCCCTGCGCTCATCACCTGCACCGCCACCGCGTCGCCCTCGGCGGCCGCGAGGCGCCGCGCCAGGCCGCCGCCGAGCGCCACCGGCAAGGGGCCCGCCGGCGCGGCGGGCGGCGGCGGTGCGAGCGGCCCCGCGAGCCCCGTCGCCTTGAGCGTGACCACCTCGCCGGCCGCCCCGCTCTCCCGCCCGAGCAGCAGCGCCGGGAGGTAGAGCACCTCGCCCACCGCCTTCACCCCGGGGACCGCGGCGAGGCGCTCTCGGGAGGCGGCCGCCTCCGCGGCGGTCAGGCCCGATGGGTACATCGCGACGAGGTGGCCGCCGCCGGCGAGGATACCCCGCTCGAGCGCCCGGCTGTAGCCGTTCATCAGCGCCAGCACGACCACCATCGACGCGACGCCGAGCGCGACCGCGGCGAGCGCGGCGAGCGCCGAGGTGCGCAGCAGCGGGCTCCCCCGCCGCCGCAGCAGCCTGGCCGCCATGGAGATGGCGAGCAGCACGGCGGGATCATACCCCGCGGCGCGCGTCGGCGAGCGTCGCCGCGATCGCGATCCCAGCGCCGGCGGCGAGCAGCAGGGCGCTGTCGCGCAGCGCGCCGGGCCACGCGCACGCCGCCCACGTGGCCCCGGCCAGCCAGCCGACCAGCGCCAGCGCCGCCGCCGGCGTCCCCTGGCCGCGGCCGGCGGCCGTCGCGGCGAGCACCGCTACGGCGGCGCCCTGCCAGGCGCCGGCGAACGGCACCGCCGCCGCCGCGCCAGCCGCGAGCAGCGCCGGCGCCGCCCGCCGCGCCGGCGCGAGGAGCTGTCGCAGGCCGTCGGCGGCCAGCGCGGCGAGCCAGCCGCCGGCCACCGCGGCGAGCAGCCAGACGACCGGCCGCGCGGTCAGGCCCGCGACCTCGGCGCACCACGCCGCCGGCTCGGCGCGCCCGGAGAGCACGCCGGCGGCCAGGCACAGCGCGAGCACGAGCCCCGGCGGCCGACCCCGGCCGGCCGGGTAGCGCACGGCGGCGACCGCCACCGCGAGCAGCGCCACGGCCGCGGTCGCCGCAAAGACGGCCTGCGTGAGCAGCGGGCGGACGCCGACCGCGAAGCGCCGGCCGGCGAGCGGCGCCAGCAGCGGCAGCGCGGCGATCGCAACGACCGCGGTCCATCCGACCACGCGGCGCCACGCCGTCGACACCACCACCGGCAGCAG
Source organism: uncultured Thermoanaerobaculia bacterium (assembly GCA_964594125.1). Lineage (GTDB taxonomy): Bacteria > Acidobacteriota > Thermoanaerobaculia > Thermoanaerobaculales > Thermoanaerobaculaceae > CAVRZJ01. The sequence goes on from CAZQLL010000011.1 coordinate 85,930, forward strand.
GACGCGGGCGATCGCACCGGCGAGGAGAAGGCCGGCGAGCAGCGCGCCCCACAGGACGCCGCGGCCGCCCGGCGGCCCCGGCACCCGGCGGCCTGCCGCCAGCGCCCCGACCACCCGAGCGCCGCCGATCTCCCAGTCGCGGCGCCCGAGGCGCTCGCGTGGCGCCGCCTCGCCCTCGATCCCGGCGACCGCCGCCGCCGCCCGCGCCGACAGCCGCGCCCCGGGCAGCCACGGCGCCGCCTCCAGCCACCACCCCGGGTCCGCCGCGCCGTCCGGGACCCACGCCCACAGCACCCACGCGCCGTGCGCCGGCTGCCACACCACCCGCCACCCCCCGCCCGCCCGCTCCCAGCCGCGCACCTTCCCCCACACCAGGCCGACCGGCGGCAGCGTCGCCTCGGCGTGCGCCGCCGCCGCGCGCGGCGAGCGGGCGGCGGGCACGAGCACCGCCCGTACCGGCACGGCCACCGCCGCCGCCAGCGCCGCGCCGGCGAGCGCCGCGTCGCGCAACGTGATCACTCGCGCTCCCGGCGCAGGAGGATCATCGCCGCCCCGACCGCCACGCCGGCGAGCGCGGCGGCGTCGAACGCCGGCCCGAGGGGGAACGCCGAGCGCAGCACCACGCTGCCGAGCACGCCGCGCGCCATCACAGCACCGCCGACGCCGGCGACGCGCGCCACCGCCACCAGGCCGAGCTGCACGGCGAGCTCGACCGCGAGCGACGCGGCCAGGGGCACCGCCGGCAGCGGGTGGAACAGCGCCCCGAGGCAGGCGCCGGCCAGCGCCCCGCCCCACCACCCGAGCACCGGCCCGAGCAGGCCGGGGACCGCGCCGCGCAGCAGCGGCTCCTCGGCGAGCGCCGGCAGCCACGCGGAGGCCGCGAGCACCAGCGGCGCCACCCCCTCCGGCAGCGCCGGCGTGCGCGGCAGCCAGCCGCCGAACCCCGCCACCAGCGACGGCGCCGCCAGCACCGCCACCGCCAGCGCCAACCCGGCCGCGGGCCCCCACGCCGGCCGCGAGCGCACCAGCGACGCCCAGGTGGGCAGCAGCGCCACCGCCGCCGCCGCCACCACGCCCTGCAGGGCGCCTGCCGCGAGCGGCTGCCCGGCCACCCAGGCGCACCCGGCGACCGCGACACCGGCCGCCCCGCCGCGGGCGACCGCCACCGGCTCGTGGTAGGCGAACGCTTCGACGCCGGCGAGCAGCATCGCGAGCACGAGGATCGCCACCCCTACCACCCCGACCTGGCGCAGCGCCGCGAGCTCCGCGATCCGGCCCATCGCGACGCCGAGGTCCGTGCCGAGCGGGTGGACGCGCGTGCGGACCGCGATCGCCGTCGACCCCGCGGCATCGATCTCGAGCTCGCGGCGCCACCCGGGCGGCAGCGTCGCCGCCGTCTCGACGAAGCGGGTGCGGTACCACGTCGCGCCCTCCTCGCGCCACGTCTGGCTGCGCTCGCGCCGCCACTCGCCGGGGCGCGGGACGAACCCCGCGAGCACGCGCTCGGCGAGCTCGCGCGCCTGCGCCGGGAACAGGTCGGCGCCGGGGTCGGTGGGCACCGGCCGGCGGATCGACCACAGCGAGCCGTCCGACGTCACCACCCCCTCGCCGCCGCCGGCGAACGAGACCCGCCAGCGCACCGCGCCGCCGTCGCCGCGCGCCAGCGCCGGTCCGGCGGGACCCGGCCGCGAGCGCTCGAGCGCCCACGCCAGCGCGTGGTCGCCCTCGAGGCGGAGTGCCGCGTCGCCGGTGGCGGTGAACCCGAGCAGGCGCAGCGAGCCGCGCGACAGCGTCTCGGCGCGCGGCGCGCCGGCGACACCGCGCCCGTGCACGAGGGCGGCGCCCGCCGCCGCCAGCGTTGCGGCGCCGAGCCAGCGCGCCCACCATCGCTGCGGGAGCATCGCGGCGAGTCTACTATGGCGGCGATGGCGCGCCCGCGCTTCCGCCGGCTGCCGCACACCGCCGATCTCCGCCTCGCGGTCTGGGGCGCCGACGAGGGCGAGCTGCTCGCCAACGCGGTCGCCGGCGCGCTGCGCTGCGCGCTCGACCGTGCGCCGCGCGGGCGCCCGCGGCGCTGGGCCGCCGTCGCCCGCTGGCCGCGCGCGCTGCCCGACCGCCTGGTGCGCACCGTCAACGAGGCGCTGTTCCTGCTCTACACCCGCCACGAGCTGACGCTCGGCGTCCGCTGCACCGCGCGCGGCGCCTCCCTCGGCGTCGCGCCGCTGCCGGCCGGCTGGGTGCCGGTGACCGAGGTCAAGGCGGCGACGTTCCACGCCCTGCGCCCGGCGGCGTCGCCGCGGCTGCGCGCCGTGCTCACCCTCGACCTCTGAAGGCTGCGTCGGGGGCGGGCCGCCGCCCTTCCGTCGGCCGCGGCGGCCGAGTCGCGGGGTTCACCCCGCCCGCCGCCGCGCCCGCGGCAGGCCGCCGAACCCGGCTCCGGCGCTCGCCCTCTCACGCCCCGCCCCTTGCAACCGTATACGATATGTATACAATAATGCCGATGCGAGCTGCGCGCGCCGCAGGCGCACCCCGGACCACCGCCAGCGAGGAGGTGTACCGCGCCTTCCGGCGCGATCTCATCACGCTGGCGTTCCGGCCGGGCGCGTCGCTCACCGAGCAGGAGCTCGCCGCCCGCTACGGCACCAGCCGCGTGCCGGTGCGCGAGGCGTGCCGGCGGCTGCAGCAGGAGGGGCTGCTCACCGCCGTCCCCTACAAGGGCTACTTCGTCAACCGGATCTCGCTGAAGCAGATCTCCGACTGCTTCGAGCTCCGCCAGGTGCTCGAATCGCACGCCCTCGCGGCCGCCGTCGCCCGAGCCACCGACGCCGACCTCGATCGCCTCGCGGAGCTGGCGGCGGCCGCGTACACCTACCACGACTGGGAGTCGTACGCGGTCTTCCTCGACCGCAATCGCGAGTTCCACCTCGCGGTCGCGGCGCTCTCCGGCAACCATCGGCTGGTGGCGACGCTCGCCGACCTGCTCTCGGCGATGCAGCGCTTCTTCTTCCTCGGCCTCGACCTCGGCGACTTCGGCGGCGAGATGCGCGACGAGCACGAGTGCCTGCTCGCGGCGCTGCGCCGCCGCGACCGCGACGCCGCGCTCGCCTGCCTGGAGCGCCAGATCTCGAGCTCGCGCGACCGCATCGTGCGCGCGCTCCTCGACAACCGCATCGACCTTCCCGTCACGTGAGGTGAGAGATGAGCCGCTGGGTGTACCTCGACAACGCCGCCACCACCTTTCCCAAGCCCGCCGAGGTGATCTCGTACATGACGGAGTTCTACGCCTCGCACGGCGTCAACCCCGGGCGCACAGGGTTCGACCTCGCGCTCGAGGCCGAGGAGGTGATCGCCGGCGCGCGGCAGGCGCTGTGCGACTTCTTCGGCGGCACCCGGCGCGACCGGCTGGTGTTCTCGTACAACGTCACCGACGCGCTCAACCTGCTCATCTTCAGCGTGCTGAAGCCCGGCGACCACGCGATCACGACGTGCCTGGAGCACAACTCGGTGCTGCGCCCGATGTGGCGCCAGCAGCAGCTCGGCGTCGAGGTCGACTGGGTGCCGTTCGACGCCGCCGGCTACGTCGACCCGCAGGAGATCGCCCGCCGCATCCGCAGCAACACGCGGCTGGTGATCATGAACCACGGCTCCAACGTCATCGGCACCGTGCAGGCGGTCGCCGAGGTCGGCCGCATCTGCCGCGAGCGCGGCGTCCTGTTCGCCATCGACGCGGCGCAGACCGCCGGCCTCGTCGAGATCGACGTCGCCCGCATGAACGTCGACGTCGTCTGCTTCACCGGCCACAAGTCGCTGTTCGGGCCGACCGGCACCGGCGGCATGTACGTCGGCGAGCACGTCGACATCACGCCGTGCCGCGCCGGCGGCACCGGCGTCAAGAGCGCGCTGCGCCACCAGCCGGACGACTACCCGTGGCACATGGAGTTCGGCACCATGAACACCATGGGGATCGCCGGCCTGCTCGCGGCGCAGCAGTGGATCGCCGCCCGCGGCGGCGTCCGCGCGATCTACGAGCACGAGATGGCGCACGCGCGCCGGCTGCACGACGGGCTCGCGGCGATCGACGGCGTCACCCTCTACTGCGCCGACATGACCCGCGACCACCTGCCGGTGCTGGTGTTCAACGTCGCCGGGCTCAAGGCCGAGATCACCGGCCAGCTCCTCGACGTCGAGCACGAGGTGATCACCCGCACCGGCCTGCACTGCGCGCCGATGGTCCACGAGGGGATCGGCACCGCCGAGATCGACGGCACCGTGCGCTTCTCCCCCGGGGTTTTCACCACCGACGAGGACGTCGAGCGCGCCATCGCCGCCGTCGCCGACATCGCCGCCTACGCCCGCAACCGCGCGTGACCGGCGCTCGCGCGCGCCGTGCGGCCGGCTACGGCGTCAGCTCGGGGATCGCCGACACCGGTCCGAGCGGCAGCGCGGGGTCGACGCGCGCGCCGTGCCAGCGCACAGCGAAGTGCAGGTGCGGCCCGGTGACGCGGCCGGTGGCGCCGACCTCGCCGATCACCTGCCCGCGCTTCACCTTGTCGCCCGTCTTCACCGCCATGCGGGAGAGGTGCATCGCCACCGTGACCAGCCCGCCGCCGTGGTCGACGTACACCGAGTTGCCGCCGAAGAAGTGCTCGGCGGCGAGCGCAACGCGGCCGTCCGCCACCGCCAGCACCGGCGTGCCGGTCATCGCCTTGTAGTCGGCGCCCGCGTGCGGCGAGCGCGGCTCGCCGTTGAACACCCGGCGGGCGCCGAAGCGGCCGCCCTCGGGCAGCCGCGCGAGCGGCGGGCCGAGCGGCAGCGTGAAGCGCGGCTCGCCCTCGAGCGCCCACAGCGGCCGCACCTGCTCGGCCTCGCGCGCCGCCCGCGCCTCGTCCTCCGGCGACAGGTGCACCATCGTGTCGTCTACCGTGAGCCGCTGCTCCGGGTAGGGGTAGGCGGCGACCCGCACGGTCACCCCCGCGACGGCGCCGCCCACGGTGAGCTCGAGCCGCAGGGACCCGGCGGCGAGCAGGTCGACGGGGAAGTAACAGGTCCCTTCGATCGGCGCCCAGGTGCGACCGGCCGCCGCGCACGCCGTCGCGCCGTCGGCGCGCCAGCGCACGATGCCGCCCGGGCGCACCTGCGGCTCGCCGCCGGCGGCGGCGCCGCGCGCCGGAAGCAGCGCCACGGCGAGGAGCAACGGAAGGAACGGCCGGCCCACACCCGGATCTTACGGCACGCCGGCGCGACGCGGAACCGGCCCATCTCCGTCCTGGGGTACCATGAGGTGGGGTCCGGCGCACGCCAGGAATCCGAGCCGGGGGGAGACGCCCCGGCGGCATCGGGGATGCGGGTGCGCCGGCGAGAGTGGGGAGGATTCCATGCGCAACGGAAGCACTGTCCGTTCCGGGTTCGGCGCCTGTGCTCATTCCTGCGCGCTCGGGCGTGGGCGCACGCTGCTGCTCGCCGCCGCCGCCCTGGCGAGCAGCAGCGCAACCGATGCGGCCGCGCAGCAGCAGCCCCACCGCCACCTCAAGGGAGCGCGCCGCGCCTTCGCCATCGCGTCGGTGACGCCCGCCGGGTCGATCCAGGCCGGCCAGAGCGGCACCGCCCAGGTGGTCATCACGCGCAGCGGCGGCCACAACGACGCCGTCACCCTCGGGATCGCGGCGAACGCGCAGGGGATCACCGGCAGCGGCGCGATCGCCGGCGGGCTCACCCAGGGCACGCTCGCCATCACGGTGCCGGCCGCCGTCGCGCCGGCGACCTACGCGCTGCTCGCCACCGCCGGCGACGGCGCCGCCACCAGGACGGCCGCGTTCGACCTTGCCGTGACGGCGGCGCCGGCGGTCATCTCGACCTTCACGGCCACGCCCGCCACGATTGCCGCCGGGCAGACGTCGACGCTCGCCTACACCTTCTCCGGCGGCGCCGGAGCGATCAACAACGGCGTCGGCAGCGTCACCAGCGGCGGCACGACCGTCGTCTCGCCGGCGGTCACGACGACCTACACCCTCACCGTCACGCCGCTGTTCGGGCCGGCGGCGCAGGCGCAGGCGACGGTCACCGTCACCGGCGGCAGCGCCACGATGGCGACGGCGCGCGCCTACCATACCGAGACGCTGCTCCCGAACGGCAAGGTGCTGCTCGCCGGCGGCCGCGGCGCGAGCTCGACGTTCCTCGACAGCGCCGAGCTGTACGACCCCGCCACCGGCCTCCTCGCGCCGACCGGCTCGATGTCCGCGCGCCGTGTCAGCCACACCGCGACGCTGCTCGGCAACGGCAAGGTCCTGATCGCCGGCGGCTTCACCTCGAGCACCAACGGCACCACGAGCGCCGAGCTGTACGACCCGGCCACGGGCCTGTTCACGCCGACCGGCTCAATGACGCGTCCGCGCGGCACCCACACCGCCACGCTGCTGCCCACCGGCGAGGTGCTGATCACCGGCGGCTACAGCGGCAGCAAGAACACGCTCTCGAACTTCCCGACCACCTGCGAGCTCTACAGCCCGGCCTCCGGCACGTTCCGCGACACCGGCTCGCTCCTCCTGGCACGCGGCGCGCACCGCGCCACCCTGCTCATGCCCCCGGGACCGCTGGCGCCTCCGGAGGCCGCGGCGACGGCCGCCGTGACCGAGCCCCGCGTGCTGATCTCGGGCGGCTATGCGGCCGGCCAGTTCGTCACGCCGCTCGAGCTCTACGGCGTGGGCTCCGGCAGCGTCACCCCCGCCGGCGTCACCCTGCTGGTCGCGCGGGCGCTGCACACGGCGATGCACCTGCCGAGTCAGGGGAAGGTGCTGTTCGCGGGCGGCGCGATCGACGACAGCCTGGGGTTCGCCACGAACTCCTGCGAGCTGTACGACGTGGCCGGCAACACCATCGCCCCGACCGGCTCGCTGGCGGCCAAGCGCGGCGGCCACACCTCCACGCTCGCCGAGAACACGGTGTACGTCACCGGCGGCTCCGACTTCGCCACCGTGCAGCAGACCGTGGAGGTGTACGACCCGGCGACGGGGCTGTGGTCGACGCTGCCGGCGCAGATGTCGGCGGTGCGCACGCTGCACACCGCCACGCTGTTGCCCGGGCGCAGGATCCTGCTGACGGGCGGCGCGTACGCCTCCGGGTTCTCGATCCTCTACCGCGACACCGTCGAGGTGTACCCGCTGCCGTGAGCGCGGACCCGCGGGGTGCGGGCGTCCTGCCCGCACCCCGGCCGAGCGCGCCGCCGCCGCGCGGACCCGCCCGCCGCGCGCGCTCAGCGCGCCGCGCCGATGCGCATCGTCGCTCCCGCCGAGTACGCGTTGAACTCGGGCGCGTACATGCTCTGCACCGTCGCCGGCGCCGCCTTGAAGGTGCCTGCGGTGGCGGCGCGGAGCCGGTACTTGAACGGGTACTCGCCGACCGGGAGCTGCTCGAAGAAGAAGTTCGTCCCGGAGTCGCGCACCTCCTCGTACCAGCCGATTCCCAGCCCCCACGTGAACTCCGACCTCAGCGACACCGGCTCGCACCCCGCCGGCCGCGGGTCGCGCAGGTGCACGTACTCGGCCGCGTGCTTCGTCCGCAACGAGAGCTGCACCTCGATCTCGTCGCCCACCGCGAGCGCCGCGCCCTCGGCGAGCGGCTGCAGCACGAACCCCTTGGCGGTCTGCACCCGCTTGAAGTAGCGGCGCGAGACGGCGAAGAAGTCGCCGCGGTCCTCCTCCGGCATCTTCTCGGTCGAGAAGTGCCACGTCGCGGAGGCGAACGCGAACCCCTTCCCGCCCTTCTCGACGACGATCGTGGAGCTGGTCTTCGGGTCGATGTCGGGTCCGTCCACGACGACCTGCGTCGCCTTGCCGGTGTACTCATCCGGCTCGAAGACGAAGCGCTCGTGGCGCGCGCCGATCGTCACGTCCGCGGTCTCGCGCACGCCGAGCGCGCCCTCGGCCTTCAGGTAGTGGGTAAGCGAGTAGAGCACCTCGGCGGTGGCGCGCGTCGACTTCCAGTGGTTGAGCTTCTTGTTGAGCAGCAGCCACTGCACCAGGCCGTCGCGGCGCGGGTCGACGGGTGAGAGCTCGGCGAGCGTGCGCAGCGCGAACGCGTGCGTCTCGATGGTGTCGTTGTACCAGAGCCACGAGCGGTCCTCGGCCGCCCAGAACGTGCCCTCGTCCTGCGTCGTCTTCGCCGAGTCCATGACGCTGTCGAATACCAGCGTCGCGTCGGCGGAGCGGCCCGCGCGCTTGAGGGTGAGCGCCAGCATCCCCTTCAGGTACGGCGCGTGCTGCTTCCAGTGCTTGAACGAGAAGTCCAGAATCTGCCGCCGCTCGTCGGCGGTGAGCGCGTCGCCCAGCCACTCGGGGTCCGGGTAGCTCGACGCGGTGTAGTTGAGGAAGGTGAGGAACTCCCAGCAGCAGTCGTCCTTCACCATGTGCTGCACGTACTCCTCGCGGAAGTGACGGGCGAGGTACCCCCACCCCTCCTCGACCATGTCGCGCGGGACGTCGACGCCGAACTCGGCGGCCTTGGCGAGGCCGTACATGATGTAGAGCGTCATGTACGGCGACGGCGGCCCGCCCGCCCACCACGGGAACCCGCCGCTTGAGGTCTGCGCCTTCTTCAGCTTGGCGAGCGCGCCCTCGCGCTGCGCCTTCGCCACCTTCGGGTCGAGGACGTTGAGCACCGGGGTGCTGCCGGCGTCGCCGCCGCGCGACTCGACGAGCCACGGCGTCTCCTCGAGCACCATCGTGCGGTTGGGGTCGGGGCGGTCGAACGCCTCGAGGGGGGTCTCCCGCGCCGAGAACTCCTTCGCCATCCGCGCCACCGCCGGGTACTTCCCGTACAGGGAGGTCAGAATCCCGGTCGAGACGAAGCGGTTGAGCGTCTGCTCGGTGCACTCGTACGGATACTGCACGAGGTACGGCAGCGCCGAGAGCACGCTGTAGAAGAGCTGCGTGTCGACGGTGACCACCAGCGAGTCGTTGACCAGCGTCGGGTCGCCGCCGGCCGCGAGGTCGGCGAACGTCATGGTGCGGCGGCTGCCGTCGCGCAGGGTGACGAAGCGCGACTGCGCCAGGTGCATGCGGCCCGGGAGCAGCGGCAGCGGCCGCAGCTCGCCGTCGGAGTACTCGCCGGCCGTGCCGACCACCTTGAACGCGACCTGACCGACGCGACGCGGCGCGGTCACGGAGAAGGTGAGGTTGGTGCCGCCGCCCGCCGGCGCCGTGAACGCGCGCGTCGCATCGGCCGCGGCGAGACCGAACTCGGCGAGCAGGCTCTTCTCACTGTCGGGGTCGACGATGTCGAACGTCAGGCGGCCGGAGAGCTCCTTCTCGGAAGCGTTGTTGACCACCACCTTGAGCTCGGCGGCGTCGCCCTCGCGCAGGAAGCGCGGCAGGTACGGGCGGACCATCAGCTCCTTGACGCTTCTCGTCTCGCGGTGCGTCGAGCCGGCGAGCAGGTCGCGGGTGACGGCGTGCGCCCACACGTTCCACGAGGTCACCGAGTCGGGCACGGTGAGCTCGACGGACGCGCTGCCGTCGGCGCCGAGGAGGAGCTGCGGCGCCCAGAACGCGGTCTCGGCGAACTCGCTGCGCAGCTCGCCCGCCGGCGCCTCGGCCGGGGGCGGCGTCGCCGCCACAGTCTTCGCCTCCTGCATCTCGTCCGCCTCGTTGGCGCGCGCGACGCCGCCGACCACCCTCGCGTCCTCGGCCACCTGCGCCGCCGCCATCGGCGCCGGCGCCGCCGCCATCTCCGCGCGCGCCGACTTGAACATCATGTGGCCGCGGGCGCCGGGCCCGCCGATGCCGTACGAGTCGTGGAACTTGAGCCGGTCGCCGAGGAACGACGGGTACGCCGGGCCCGGCGGGAACGACCCCGCGCTCCACACCGGCGACGCCTGCCCGAGACTGGACCCCGCCGGCGGCGCGACCGCGCGCGCCGGGTAGAGCGCGAGCGGGCTCGGCGGCGTGTGCGGCGCGAACAGGTCGAGGCTGCGGTCGTACATGTAGGCGAGCAGCTCGGCGCCGCCGGCCTCGACCGGCTGGCCCGCCGGGTCCTTGACGGTGATGCGCCACGTCTCCTTCGCCTTCGGACGGATGCGGTCGCGGAACGTCGAGAACGTGACGTCGAGCTGCTTGGAGTCCCACGGCACGGCGATCGTGCGGTCGACCACCATGAGCTGGTGGTCGCGCAGCGCGGTCAGGCGCACCGCGAACCCGCCGCGCTGCGCCTCGCCGACGGGGACCTCGATCACGCCGGCGCGTCCCGCGAGGCGGCGCCGCTCCACCAGCGCGCCGGCGCTGAAGACGTCGAGCAGCAGCGGCTGCTCGGCGATCCCGGAGTGCACGAGCAGGCGCGCCGTGCCGCCGACCGTGACGGCCGGCGACTCGACGAGCAGCACGGCAGGCAGCGCCAGCTCCAGGGGCGGCCCGGCGACCACCAGCTCCTGCGCTGCCGTGCAGGTGCGGCCGAACTCGTCCTCGGTCTCGTAGCGCAGCCGGTAGGCGCCGGCGCGCAGGCCGCCGAGCGCCACCGTGGCGAGGCCGGCGGCGTCGTGCGTGACCTCGCCGCCGCCGTGCTTCGCCCCGTCGTTCCAGCGGCGCAGCGCGCCCTCGGCCGTCCAGCCGCTCTCCCAGCGCGGCCGCAGGCGGTCGCCGGGGGTATGCACCGTGACGGAGGCGTCGAGCTCCTCGTCGGCGATCGGCTCGTCGGCGGGGAGGACCGCGGCCGGCGGCTGCGCGAGCGCCGTGAGCGTCCACCGCCCGGCGCCGGCGCGCGGCGTCCCGTCGAGGTCCGTGCGGCGGATCGTCACCGTCGCCGCGGCGCCCTCGACCAGGAACCCCTTCTCCGCCTCGATGCGCGCCTCGACCGCGGCGAAGCCGAGGCGGAACGTGCGCGACGCCGTGCGCGTCTCGCCGCCCTCGTCGGTGACGTCGGCGGTCACGGTGTAGCGGTACGTGACACCTGCCTTCGCGTCGGCCTTGCGCTCGTCCGCCGCCGGGGTGAACGCCACCGCGAAGGTGCCGTCGGGCTGCAGCTCGGCGTCGCCGGCGGCTACCGTCTGGGCGCGGCCGGCCGCCTTCGGCCGCCACCACCCGAGGTCCCACCACCACGGGTACTGCGCCTCGCGCTGCACCCGCCAGCGCACCGCGCCGGACGTCACCGGCAGGCCGAAGTAGTAGCGCGCCTCGCCGGTCAGCGTCGCCGCGCGGTTGAGGCGCAGCGGCGACGCCGGGTCCCTGAACGACGCCTCGAACGTCGGCCGCTTGTACTCCTCGACGCGCACCGAGGCGCTGCCGCCGAGCGACGCGCGCAGCTCCCACTCGCCGAGGATGCGGCCGCCCGGAATCGCCATCTCGCCCGCCGCCGAGCCGAAGTCGTTGGTGGTGGCGTCGGCGCGCGCGACCTCCTCGCCGTTGCCGTCGTGCAGCGTCATCGTCACGGCGGTGGCCGGCAGCACGCGGTACCGCGCCGCGACGCCGCCGCGGTAGGCGACCACCTTCCAGCGCAGCGTCTGCAGCGGGCGGTACACGCTGCGGTCCGTGAACACCAGCGCCGCCGTGCGGTCGCGCTCGCGCTCGCGCGGCGACAGCCAGAGGCCGTCGGGGTCGACGGCGAGGTCGTCGCCGAGGCGGGCGAGCAGGAAGTGCGGCGCGTCGGCGCGCGAGCGCACGGGAGAGAAGCTCGTCTCGCCGGCGGCGCCGGTGGCCGCCTTCGCCACCACGCGATGCCCCTGCTGCCAGTCGTAGCGGTACAGCGACACCTCGGCGCCGGCGACCGGCGCGCCGGTGGCGCCCGACACCACGGTGACCGCGGCGCCGCCGTCGGCGTCGCGGCGGGTGAGCAGCACGAGATCGGTGAGGAGGAAGTTCACCGCCATGCTGCGGCCGGACAGCGCCGCGGCCGAGAAGTCGCGGGCGGACGACGCCGCGATCACGTACAGACCGGGCCTGGACAGCGGCGGGACGACGTAGGTCGTGTGCGTCTCGTAGTCCGGCGTCGGCGGCAGCTCGACGGTCCACTCGGCCGCCGGCGAGCCGCCGCGCACCATCGTCTCGATCTCGCGCCACGCCGGCAGCAGGTTGTAGTCCCTCGCGCTCGCGATGCGCTCGACGAGGTCGACGGCGTACGCGCGCAGGTGCAGGCGCGGCAGGTTCCTGTGGCGCACCTGCAGGGAGCGGCGGTCGCGCCCGTCGGCCGCCATGGCCGCGACCGTGAAGTCGGGCTGCTCGATGCCGCCGATGAGCGCGCGGCAGCGCTGCGCACCGGGCGAGTCGGGCCAGGCGGCCGCGCCGGCGAGCGCCAGCTCGCGCGCGCGCGCCAGCGCCCCGGCGCCGCCGGCCGAGCGGGTGAGCTCGGCGAGCAGCGCCGTCCCCATCGACCACCACGGCCGCTCGCGCTCGGATGCGAGGCGCGCCGCCAGCGCGGTGCGGATCGTCTCCCGGTCGGCGTCCTCGATGAACGTGGCGTGCACGCGGCGCACGCGCTCGAGGAACGCCTCGAGCGCCGCCTCGCGCCGGCCCGCGCCGGCGTGCCACGCCTCGAGGTCGGCGAGCACCGCGCTGGTCTTCACGAGCGGGTGCACCTCGCCGCTGCGCAGCAGCTCGGCGTCGGCGCTCCCCGCCGCCGGGTCGAGCAGGCGCGCGAGCTCGAGGCGGTACACCTCGTTGGACGCTTCGGCGCTCCACAGCGAGGTGTCGCCGAGCAGCTCGGCGAACAGGTACGACACCGCGTCGCGCAGCGTGCTCCGGATCCCTTCCGGGTAGGTGGCGGGCTCGACGTACTCGGCGAGCTCGGCCGTGCGCTGCTCGCCGAGCGCCGCGCGCCGCGCCCACACCTCGGCGTAGGCGGAGACCGCGCGCGCGATGATCTCTTCCTTCGTCCACGCCTTGAGGTCGACCTCGGCGCGTGACTCGACCTTCTCGCGCTGCTGCACCTCCCAGGAGTACGCCTGCAGGTAGGTGACGAGCGACCGCCCGAAGTAGAGGTTGAGGACCGCCTGCGAGCGCGGGTCCTGCGGCCACGGCTGCTCGGAAAGGAAGCGCACCGCCGTCTCGTAGCCGTGCAGGCCGACGCGGAGCTGCGTCTCGGCGACCAGGCCGCGCGTCCAGCCGGCCGCGTCGCCGGCCGCCTGCGCCTGCGCCCGCAGCTCACCCGCGAGCTGCGCCGCCGCCTCCAGCTTCTGCTCGCCGACCAGGCGGTCGATCTCCTTCCAGCGCTCCTTCGCGATCACCGTGCCTCCCTCCGGCCGCACCGCCTGCCCCTGCGTCGCCGCGTCCGAGCTCGCCCCGCCGGCGCAGCCGAGAAGCGCCGCGAGCGCTGCGAGTCCCACCGCGACGGCCATGACGGCCTGCCGATTCGCCTTGCCCCGCCGAAGCTCTCCGCCCATCGCCGCCTCCCGGCCGTCGCCGCTCGCAGTGCTTGGACCATTGTAGGCGGGGGAAGTTCCGTGGTTCGTGGCTCGAGGTCCGACGGGCGCCTGGCACGGGGAGGGCCGGCGCCCCCGCCGGCCCGGACGCCGCGCCGGGCAGGACCGGCGCGTGGGCGCCCACGCTCCCGGCGGGCGGGACGCTCCAGACGCTGCCAGCCACCGCGAAGACGCCGTCATTCCGCGGCCCGGCGGCGGCGCCACTGCGACCGCCTTGAGGTACTGCTCCTGCGCAGGCGACAGCTCCGTGCGCTGCGCGAAGCGGCCCGCCGGCCCCTCGAACACCCCGCGGTGCAGCCGGTCCATCTTCTGCCGGATCGTCCGCCACGTCGCGCCGCAGTGCACCTCGAGCACCCGGATCAGCAGCAGCGACAGCCAGCACAGCAGCACGTGCGCCGTGATCCGCTCGGCCTTGCGGTGGTGCATCGGCCGCAGGTCGACGTCGCTCTTCAGCGTCCGCCACGCCCGCTCCACCTCGGCCAACTGCGTGTACCCCACCGCCACGTCCTCGGTCGAGAGCGTGTCGTCGCTGGTGACGATCAGGTACTTCCCGTCCAGGCGCTCCTCGGCCTTCACCTTCTTCCGGTCGATCACCAACCGCCCGGCGTGGTTCTTCGTCAGGTACCGCCCCAGCGTCGTGTGCGCCACCAGCTCGCACACCGCCTTGGTGTGCGCCTCCGTGTCGGAGGGCAGGCGCTCGAGCTCGTGCTCCAACCGCGTGAGGATCAGCTCCCGCTCCTCGCGGTCGCGCGCCACCTGTGCCGGGTTGCGCACCAGCACGTAGCGCCGCCGCGCCTCGCCATCGCCGACGACGACCTCCTTGACCTCGAGGTTGTCCCGCACCACCTTGTACCGCCCGGCGCGCGAGAGCGCCGCCTCCACCGTCTTCTTGCCCGCCCGCAGCCGCATCGAAGGACGAGCCGGTGGTTTCGTACAGCAACAGGTCGACGTCCAGGTTGGTCAGGTCGGCGGTGGCGAAGTACACCACCCGCTGCAGCTCATTGCCGGCGGCCAGCAGGAAGTCCACCCCCAGCCCGAGGTCGAACGAGCGCCACTGCGCCTCCCGCTCGATCCGCTCCTGGTCGTCGGCCTCCATCTCGAAGTACGAGCCGGCGGTGTCGTACAGAAGGAGGTTCATGTTCAGGTTGAGCAGATCCGCCGTGGCCCGGCAGGGCCCCCCCGGGCCACAGTCTCCTTGCACACCTGACTTGCGTAAGATAAGCTCCGGGGGAGAAGGAACAGGATGGCGGGCCACGGTGGAGCAGGCTCTCCTCCGGTCGCCCTCCGGCCTGCCGCCGGGGAAGTTCGCGCGTGGCGAGCGGGGACGGTGCTCGTCACGCCGCAGGATGGAGGCGGACCCGAGGCTGCCGCGGGGCGAGGCGGTAGGCGCGGTCATGCGGGAGCCTGGGGTGACAGCAGCGACGCGTTCCGGGCGGCGGCAGCGGTTTCCCGCCGGGGGACACGCACGCTTGAAGAGCCGAGCGAGCGACGAGCGCTACAAGGAGATCCGACGGTTGCGAGCGAAGGTCGGCGAAATCACGATGGACGACGAGCTGGTGCTCGAGCGCAGCCTGAGGGTGGAGAGTGAGCACGGTTTGCGACCGGGGGGGGCGAAGCGATGTCCAGGGAACCTGGGGCGGTTCACGCCGCCGGCCGAGGTCTCGTCGGGCTGTCCCGTCGTCCTCGACCGCTCCCGCCCCGTCGGGACGCGCATGGCGGCGCCGACGCAACTGACACCGGCGCCGTGGCGGGGCGCCGCCGATCCCGTCCCGATCGTGCGATGAGGCAGGTGCACTCCACCTCACCGGGCTCCGGCAGCCGAAAGTCGAGCTCGAATCCCAGCGCAGTGTCGGCCCTGGAGAGGGCTCACAGGGCCGTCGAGCGGCCGCGAGTTGCCGCCGCCGTGCTCACGGTGCTCGCCGCGCTGTTCTTCTGGCAGTGCTGGTCGGCCGCCTCTCGCTGGTCAATGACGAGCGACGAGGTGATTCACATCCCGGCCGGGTACATCTACTGGAAGACGGGCGACTTCTCCATCAACGCCGAGCACCCGCCGCTCGCCAAGCTGATCGCGACGATCCCGCTGCTGTTCACCGCTCCCCGCTTGCCGGTTTTCGACGGCAGCCCATTCGCCACCGGCTACCGTTTCTGCTTCGTCGAGAACAAGGCGCGGTCTGTGCTGCTGGCGCCACGAGTAATGATCTCGCTCATGTCGCTGCTCACCGGCGCGGTCGTGTTCCTCTGGGGCCGGCGTCTCGTCGGAGCGGCCGCTGCGACGCTGGCGGTGGCGCTCTTGTTCTTCGAGCCGACGTTCATCGCGCACTCCTCTCTGGTCACCACCGACGCCCCGGTTACGCTGTTCTTCGTGGCTACGCTGGCCGCATTCTGGTGGTGTGTCGAACGGCTCACCTGGTCCCGGGTCGTTGCGTTCGCGCTGGCGTTTTCGGCAGCGATGGTGACGAAGTTCAGCGCCATCCTCCTGATCCCGATCCTCGCCGGTCTCGCCGTCGCCGCAGCGTTGACCAAGGAGGAGATTGAGCAGCGGCTGTGGCCCCCATCTCCACGAGCCGGCCAGCGGCCAGCGCTTTGCGTTCCGCGTCAGCGCCTCATCGCCTTGTTCGTGGTCATCGCCATCGCCGGGGCAGTGTGCTATGCCGCGATCTGGGCGGTCTACGGGTTCTCCTTCGGCGCCAACCAGATCGCAGACACGCGCAAGGCGGCGAGCGTCGACACGATGGTTGAGGCGCTGCGTGCGCGAGGACGGCCCGTCGGGCGGCAGCCATATGCGTTCTTCGACAAGCTCCATCTGCTGCCGCACGCCTACATCGCCGGTCTGGTCGACGTGGCGGCGCACAATGCGGCGGGACACCACTCGTTTCTCCTCGGCAAGCGGGCGATCAAGGGCCGGCCGCAGTATTTTGTCGTCACGTTCCTCGTGAAGACTCCGCTGCCGCTTCTCCTGTTGCTCGCCGCCGCGATCGCACAGCTCCGCAGGCGCGTACTCGGAAGGTTGGAGCTGGCTTTCCTGCTCGTGCCCACCGTGATCTACTTCGTAATGGCGGTCGCCAGCAACCTCAACATCGGGCACCGGCACCTGCTGCCGATGATCCCGCTCCTCGCCGTCCTGGCTGCGTCGCCGCTCGCGTCGGTTGCGCGGCTCGAGCCGAAACGGCGCGCACGACTGCGAGCGGCAATCGCGATACTGCTCGTCTGGAGCGGATTCGAAGCGATTCGCTACCGCCCTCACTTCCTCGCGTACTTCAACCAGCTCGCCGGCGGGCCTGAGAAGGGCTACGAGGTCCTGGTCGACTCGAACCTGGATTGGGGTCAGGACCTCTATCTCCTGAAGGAATGGGCCGACGCGAACCGGGTGAAAGACCTCAAGGTTTCTTACTTCGGGCCGGCGCTTCCCGACGTCGATGCCGGCATCGCCTGCGAGTACGTGACCCCCCCGTACATTCAAGTGGAGCCAATCAAGAACAGGACGACGCTGCGCGACGGCGACCTCTTGGCGATCTCCGCCACCTACCTGGCGGGCGTCGGTGTGGTACCGGAGGGCGCGTTCGATTTCCTGCGCCAGTACCGGCCGATCGCCAGGGTCGGCTACAGCATCTTCGTCTACCGCATCGACGACGCCTTCCTGCTGTCGCCCTGACCCGACAGGCCGGGACGCGCCGCCCGGTGCCGCCGGCCCACGCGTCGTCACCGCGGGCGGCCCGGCCGATGAACCTTGATCCGTCACGCGACGTCGGCGACACCCCCGCTGGCGCTCGCGGTGCCGCTCGCGACCGTGCTCGCTCGCCTGGTAACGCCGGTTGGCCGCCAGCCGCTGAAGACGCCTGGCCTTGGCCCGGCACCTGCCGCCGCAGTACCGCTGGCCCCGGTAGCGCCGGGACGGTCAGGGCGCATTGCCCCCTGACCTCCGACCCCTGCCTCCTCAGGCGCGCTTCGCCGCCGCCGCCTTGAGCGCCGGCACGTGGTGCAGGCTCTCCCAGGTGAACTCCGGCTCCGTGCGGCCGAAGTGGCCGTAGCTGGCGGTGGCGCGGTAGATCGGGCGCAGCAGGTCGAGCTCCTTGATGATGCCGCGCGGCGTCAGCGGGAACACCTCGCGCACGATGTGCGTGAGCGTCTCGTCCGGGAGCGCGCCGGAGCCGAAGGTGTCGACCATGATCGACACCGGGTCGGCGACGCCGATGGCGTACGCGAGCTGCACCAGCGCCTCCTTCGCGAGGCCGGCGCCGACGATGTTCTTGGCGACGTGGCGCGCCATGTAGGTGGCGGAGCGGTCGACCTTGGTCGGGTCCTTGCCGGAGAACGCGCCGCCGCCGTGCGGCGCCCAGCCGCCGTAGGTGTCGACGATGATCTTGCGCCCGGTCATGCCGGTGTCGGACTGCGGCCCGCCGATGACGAACTTGCCGGTCGGGTTGACGAGGAAGCGCGTCTTCGCGTCGACGAGCTCCCTCGGCAGCACCGCGAGGCCGACCTTCTCGACGATCTCGTCGCGCGCCGCGCCGGTGATGCGCTCGCCGGTCGCGTCGAGGATGTCCTCGGTGTGCTGGCTCGAGATGACGACGGTGTCGATGCGGTGCGGCCGCCCTTCGCGGTACTCCACCGTCACCTGCGACTTGCCGTCCGGCCCGAGGTAGGGCAGCAGGCCGCTGCGGCGCGCCTCGGTGAGCCGGCGGCTGAGCCGGTGCGCCAGCGTGATCGGCATCGGCATCAGCTCCGCCGTCTCGTCGCAGGCGTAGCCGATCATCAGCCCCTGGTCGCCGGCGCCGCCGGTGTCGACGCCCTGCGCGATGTCGGGCGACTGCCGCCCGATCGCGTTCAGGATGCCGCAGGTGGCGAAGTTGAATCCGTACTTCGCATCGGTGTAGCCGATGTCGCGGATGATGCCGCGCACCAACTCCTGGACGTCCACCCAGCACTTCGTGGTGATCTCGCCGCCGACCACGACGAGGCCGACGGTGATGAACGTCTCGCACGCCACCCGGCCCCTCTTGTCGCAGTCGAGCACGGCGTCGAGAACGCCGTCCGAGATCTGGTCGCACACCTTGTCGGGATGGCCCTCGGTCACCGATTCCGAGGTGAACACGTGAACGCCACGGGAATTCATAATGCTGTCCTTTCCGGCGAGGTCTCGCGACCTCCCCTCGGCGCGGGCTGCTGCCCCGAGGTCATCGGGGCTCCGGCGCGCCGCACAGGTACACGTACAGCCGCTCGTCGCCGTTGATCGTCCGCGGGCTCGCGTACACCTCGCGGCACGCCCCCGGCAGCCCGGGCGGCAGCGGCTGGTTGTACACGATCACGACGCCATCGCCGCGGTCGCGCTCCAGGCCCTCGGCGACGATGTCGGCGGCGGTCAAGGCGTCCTGGCGCATGCGCGCGAGATTGTAGATCACGAACGAGCCCTCCGCCCGCTGCGCCGGGTAGTACAGGCGCCCGCCCGGCAGGTAGCCGGCCACCGCCGAGGTGGCGTAATCGACGCCGCCGACGAGCGGCAGCCGGTCGAGCCCGTGCGCCCGGATCGCCGCCGCTGCGCCCTTGGCGCCGGAGAACGGCGACCTCACCTCGACGGCCGCCGCGATCGCCACCGCCGCCAGGCCGGCGGCCAGCGTCGGCGCGAGCACCCACGCGGCCCGCCGCGACGGGATCGCCCCGTCGGCCACCGCCAGCCACAACGCCGCGACCGCCAGCACCCAGAAGAACCCGTGGTGCCGGATCGTCCCCGGGTACTTCGAGGCGAACAGCGCCAGCATGCCGGCGCAGCCGGCCAGCCACGCCGCCAGCGCCCGCCGCGAGCCGCGAACCGCCCACGCCACCCCCGCCAGCAGCGCAACGGCGATCGGCCCGCCGAGCCGCGCCATCCGCCAGCCGGCCGCCGCGTCGAACGGCCACGACGGGAACAGCACCGAGTTCCCCCAGAACTCGACCACCGGGGGCGGCACCGGGAACGCCGCCATCACCACGCCGCGGACCAGCCAGGCGACGAGGCGGACGCCGTAATGGAAGTACCAGGTCACGATGCGCTCGTTGTCGGCCGGTGGCAGGCACTGCACCGCGGCCAGCGCGACGCCGGCGGCCAGCACCGCGAGGGGGGCGCCGAGCCGCGGCCGCCAGCGCGGCGTCAGCGCGACCGCGGCGGCGAGCGCCGGCGCCAGCACCAGCCCCATCGGGCTCGAGTTGGCCGCGACCAGCACCCCGGCGACCGCGAGCCACGGCGTCCGCGCCGCCGCCAGCCCGGCGCACGCGATCCACACCCCGAGCATCGTCGGCCCGTAGTTGCGCGTGACCGCGGCGTACTCGTAGAGCGGGAAGTACGACAGCACGACGGCGGCGCGCACGGCGAGCGGGAACGGCGCGCGCCGCAGCACCAGCGCCGCCGCCGCCGTCGCGATCGCCCAGTGCAGCGCCTGCGCCGCCGCCGGCGCGGCGAACAGGCGCGGCAGCGGGAACAGCAGCAGGTGCCAGAGCAGCGGGTGGCCGTCGTGCCGGGTGTTGCGCCACAGCTCGGCGAGCGAGCCGGCGTCGCGCGCGTGCAGCCACATCTGCATCTCGTCGCGCCACATCTCGTGGCTGGCGAGCAGCACAGCGAGCGCGGCCGCGTACGCCGCGAGGACCACCCACGTCAGCCGCCCGCTCTCCGGGTACGCGGCAACGCCGCCAGCCGGGCGCCCGTTCCCGAAGCCGCTCACTCGTCGCCTTCCGCCGCAGGCGACACCGCCCGCGCCGGCTCGAGCAGACGCCGGGCGCGCTCGCGCAGCCGGCCGACTTCGAGCGAGTACAGGGCGGCGCGCGCCTCGTCGAGGTGGCGGAGCTGGTGCTTGCGGAACGCGAGCTGGAGCAGCAGGCGGGAGAGCGCCCGGCGCTCGTCGCGCCGCGGCCACCAGGCGGAGCGCACTCGGCGCCAGTAGTGCGGCAGGACCTCCGGCACCCACGCCGGGACCACGCCGAGCCGCGCCTCCTCGGCGAGCTCGCGGCGGTTGACGGCGCGCTCGAGCGCCAGCGCCGCGGCGACGGCGCCGGCGAGCGCGGCGGCCAGCGCCGCGGGCGCGACCCACGCGCGCGACGCCTCGGCCAGGATCCACGCCCCGGCCACGAGAACCGCGGCGGCGGCGAGCCCGCTCGCCGCCACGGCGAGGCGCGTCCACCACCTCGGGAAGAAGCGGGCGTACGCCACTCCCGCTCCGGCGGCGGCGCCCGCGGCAATCGGGGCGAGCGCCTGGGCCGCCCACCCGGCGCCCGGCGAAGCGCCGCTCTCGGCGAGCAGCCAGCCCGCCGGGAGCGCCAGCCCGACACCGGCCGCGACGCCGTACAGCGCGCCGTCGATCGGCGACTCGACGCGGGCGCGCGCCGTCAGCAGCACGAGCACGGCGAACGCCGCCGCCGCCAGGCGCGCCGCGTCGGCGGCCAGCCCCGCCGCCCGCTCGGCCGCGATGCCGCGCGCCGGCATCGCCGGCCCGGCCAGGGCGGCCCCCGCGGGCAGCGTCGCCGGGACGCACGCCGCGAGGAGCAGGCCGACGGCGCCGGCCAGCGCCGCGACGGCGAGGAACCGCGCGAGCGGGAACAGGCGGTAGCGGTCGAGCCACCACGCCAGGTAGGCGAGCGGCAGCAGCGCCGCCGGCGCCGCGATCGCGGCGATCGCTCCCGGGCTCATCGCAGGACCAGCTCGGCGTCGCGGATGGCGTGCTGCAGGAAGAAGAGGCGGGCCGCCTCGACGTCCTTGCGGATCTGCGCCACCAGCTCGACGCTCGACGGGAACACCCGCTCGTCGCGCAGCCGCCGGTGGAAGAACACCCTGACCTCCTCGCGGTAGACGTCGGCGATGAAGTCGAGCACGTGGGCCTCCACCGTCACGTGGTAGTTCTCGTAGATCGTCGGGCGGACGCCGATGTTGGTCACCGACGGGAAGACGCGGCCGAACGACGGGATGTGCAGGCCGGTGACGTACACGCCGTGCGCCGGGATCAGCTCGTTGTCCACCCCGACGTTGATCGTCGGGAAGCCGAGCCGCCGGCCCATGCGCTCGCCGCTGTACACGCGGCCGTCGACCAGCACGACGCGGCCGAGCAGCGCCGCCGCCTCCTCGACGCGCCCGTGCGCGACCTCGCGGCGCACGCGCGTCGACGAGATCGGCTCGCCGCCCTCGAGCAGCGCCTCGACGCCGGCCACCGCGAAGCCGAGCCGCTCGCCGAGGCCCGCGAGCAGCGCCACGTCGCCCCGGCGGCGCGCGCCGAAGCGGAAGTTCGAGCCCAGCCTCACCTCGCGCGGCGCAAGGCGGCGGTGGAGGAACTCGCAGGCGAACTCCTCGGCGCTGGTCTCCGCCAGCCGGCGGTCGAACGCCAGCTCGATCAGCGTGTCCACGCCGCAGCGCGCCAGGAGCTGGGCGCGCTGCCCGGGCGTCGCCAGCAGGCGCAGCCCCGAGTCCGGCCGCAGCACCTTCTCGGGGTGCGGCTCGAACGTCACCGCGACGGCGGGCACGCCGAGCGCACGGGCGCGCTCGACCGCCCCCTGGACCAGCATCTGGTGGCCGCGGTGGACGCCGTCGAAGTTGCCGATCGTGACCACGCCGCCGCGCGGCAGGTCGGATGAGGGCGACGGGTTGCGGAGGATCTCCATCGCGCCCCCTACCCGCGCCCGCCCGCCGGCGGCAGCGTCGGCAGCGATGCCCGCCCGCCCCCCGCCGGCACGGCGGCCAGCGCCGGCAGCACCTGCGCGCGCCGCGCCGGCGCCGGCCGCACCACCCCGTCGATGTCGGCGACGACGTCGAACGCGTGCGCCTTGCGGACGACCGCCGTGACCAGGTCGCCGGCGCCCGCCGTGCCGCCGGAGAACAGCACGCGCCCGTCCACCTCGGGCGCCTGCGACGCCAGCCGCCCCTGCAGCAGCAGCTCAAACTCCGGGCTCGCGCCCTCCACCAGCGCCGTCACCCGCGCGCCCTTGAGCTCGCGGTGCTTCTCCCGCGAGATCCGCTCCTGCCGCCGCATCAGCGCGCGCAGGCGGCGCTGCTTGGTGCGCTGCGGCACCGGGTCGCCGAGCGCGGCGCCGGGGTTCTCCGGCTGCCACGAGTACGCGAACACGCCGACGTGGTCGAAGCGCACCTCGTCGACGAAGCGCTCGAGCTCGGCGAACTCCTCCTCGCCCTCGCCGGGGAAGCCGACGATGAAGGTGGTGCGCACGGCGAGCCCGGGGACCGCGGCGCGGGCGCGCGCGATCAGCGCCCGGTACGAGCGCGCATCGCCGCCGCGCCGCATCGCCTTGAGCACCCGGCGCGACGCGTGCTGCAGGGGGATGTCGAGGTACGGCAGCAGGCGCGGCTCGGCGCGCATCAGCGCGAAGATCCCCTCGTCGAGCGTCGCCGGGTACGCGTACAGGAAGCGGATCCACGGCAGCGAGGTGCCGGCGAGCAGCGCCTCGAGCAGCCGCCGCAGCCCGGCGCGGCCGAGCCCGAGGTCCTCGCCGTAGCGCGTGGTGTCCTGCGCCACCAGCACGGCCTCGGTCACGCCGGCCGCCTCGAGGCGGCGCGCCTCCTCCACCAGCGACGCCACCGTGCGCGACCGGAAGCGCCCGCGCATCGCCGGGATGTGGCAGAACGTGCACGGGTTGTCGCACCCCTCGGCAACCTTCAGGTAGGCGAAGACGCCGCCGGTGGCGAGCATCCGCGGCGCCGTGTGGTCGTACAGGCGCAGCGCCCCGCGCTGATCGGGGATTCGGTCCGGCGCGAGCTCGCCGAGCACCGCCTCGCCCACCCGCTCGAGCTCGTCGAGGCCGACGAACGCGTCCACCTCGGGGATCTCGGCGCGCAGCTCCTCGGCGTAGCGCTGCACCATGCAGCCGGCCACCACCAGGCGCTTCAGCCCGCCGCCGCGCTTGCGCGCCGCCACCTCGAGGATGGCGTCGATCGACTCCTGCTTCGCGCTCTCGAGAAACCCGCAGGTGTTGACGATCACGACATCGGCCCGGCGCTCGTCGGACACCACCTCGGCGCCCCTCTCGGTCAGGTGGCCGAGCATGACCTCGGCATCCACCAGGTTCTTGGCGCACCCGAGCGAGATCATTCCGACTTTCGGGGTCTTCGAGCGGCGTCCGCTGCGTACCACAGCGGCGGATTCTAGCATTCTCAGACGGCGTCTCGACTTGGCACGGCTCTCGCGGCGCCGACGGCGAGGCACGTCCCGCCGGTGGTCGGCTCAGTCACCGGAGCGAAATGATTCACCCCGCGCGCCCCAACACGCTCGACGGAAGTCCAACCCGTCCACTCGGCTGCGGAGGTCTCATAATGACTGGACCAACTACAGGGGGCAGGTCAGGCGGCGTCTCGCGCACCACATGTGCATCGCCCGTCGGCTCGTCCGGTCCGTAACGGAGCAAGGCACGCTCGATCGCCTCTTCGAAAACGTATTCCGAGATCTCGATGCTCATCGGCGCCTCTCGCGAGGACGTCCTGGTTCGCCGGCAAGCCGTGGCGGCTCCTCGAGGATTTCGAGGATGGCGCGTGCGCAGTAGACGCGGTTGCGCCTGGCCTCGCCGGCGAGCGCCACGATGCCGGCCGACTCCAGCCGATCGATCGCGCGCTGGGCGGTCGTGAAGGCGACTTCGAGCCGCGTGGCCAGTTTGTTCACGGTCCAGAATGGGTTCTCGGCGAACAGATCGAGCGCGCGCTCGGGCAGCCGCGATGGAGCCTTCGCGATCTCCTCGCGCCAGCGCCCGAGCAAGGCATCGATGCGCTGGATTCGGCCGAGAGCATCCTCGGCCTGCCCGGCGGCTCCCGCGAGGAAGTAGTGGAGCCACTCTTCCCACTCCCCGCGCTCGGTGACGCCCGAGAGCCGCGCGTAGTACTCCGGCCGCGTGGCTTCGAAGAACGCGCTGAGATAGAGCAGCGGCGACGGGAGCACCTGCCGCTCGACGAGGAGCAGTGTGATGAGCAGGCGCCCAACGCGCCCATTGCCGTCGAGGAACGGATGGATGGCCTCGAACTGCGAGTGCACAAGCGCGGCGTGGACGAGCGGCGGCAGCGTCTCGTCGTGCAGGAACTGCTCCCACGCGCCGAGGCATTCCATCAGTCGGTCCGGGGGCGGCGGCACGAAGCTGGCGTCGGCGAGCGTGCAGCCCGCCGGGCCGATCCAGTTCTGCGAGCGGCGGAACTTTCCGGGCGTGGCGGCATCGCCGCGCACACCCCGCATGAGCTTTTCGTGCAGCTCCTGGACCAGCCGCAGCGAGAGCGGCAGCGCGCCGAGCCGAGCCACCCCGTGCTCGAGCGCGACCACGTAGTTGGCGACCTCGCGCAGATCCTCCGGGCTGCGCTCGACGGCCGCCCCCGCCTCGGCCGCGAGCAGCTCGCCGAGCGTCGCCTGCGTCCCCTCGATGCGGCTCGAAAGCACCGCTTCGCGCCGGATGAACGGCCGGATGAGCAGGTGCGGGTTAGGTAGCCGCCGGCCCTCGCCGGCGAGGCGGCCGATCGCAAGGTCCGCGCGCGACAGCGCCGCCGCCAGCGCGTCGCTCCAGGCGAGACGGGGCGGCAGCGGGTCCGGCACGTACGCTCGGTAGCCGCCCGGGCAGCGGACGGTGCGACCATGCGGCTGGCGTTTGGCGCTCGGGGTCATCGGCTCCCTTGTTTGCGGCCACGAAAACAGCCGGAGATCATATTAGCGCGGTTGGCCAGATTCGCAAACAAGGAATCGCGCCCGCGCGCGGCCGGTCACGTGGCCACCTCCTCCCGCACGTCGATCTTGCCCGTCACCGCGGCGGAGATCAGCGCGGTGCGGAGTTCCTTGAGGCGCTCGATCGCCTCGCGGACCTTGGCGATGAGGGCGTCGATGCGCGCGGTCTCCCGGTCGAGAAAGGCGGCGATGGCGCGCTGCTCGGCCGCGGGTGGGAAAGGGATGGCCATGTTCCCCAATTGCTCGCACGTCAATGCACCCTTGGTGCTCCCTCCGCCACCGCTCTCATCGCGCAGAAACTGATAAGGGGAATGGAAGACGTACCGGATGTACTCCACGTCCCTGTACGCCGAGGTCAGCCGGATGAATGCAAGGTGCTGACTGAGCGTCGCTTCGACGCGCAACACCGTTGCCATGCCGCGGGTCCGTCCCTCGTCAGTGATGCCCACGAGAACAGCCGGCGGAAGAACGCGCGGCAAGTGACATTCGGCAAGCGCCAGTGCGGTCACGAAGTCCGCCGCCTCTGTGACCTCGTGGTGGTTCACCACGCTGCTGTTCAGCCAAGGATACTCGCCACCCCAATACTCCGCATTGTCCCGGTTCGGCGTGGACCCACTGCCGACCTGCGCGATGAACTTGATTCGCTTCACCTCCCAATGCGCCGGGATCTGGCCCAGCCACTCGACGCCGGAGTCCTTCATGGGGACGGTCGGGTCGAGGCCCTTGGTGACGGCGCGGGTGATGAGGGCGGTGCGCTGCTCCTGGAGCAGCGCGATCAGCCGCTCCTTCTTCGCCACCAGCGCATCGATCCGCGCCGTCTCCCGGTCGAGGAAGGCGGCGATGGCGCGTTGCTCGGGGAGCGGAGACAGACCCACGAAGCTGCTAGCGACCTGATCGGGACTGACGCGAGGCATCTTGGTGCCATACGTAAGCGAGTCGAGCCAGCGGATGTACGGCGCGTTCAACAGCTCGTACATCACGTAGCTCTGCGAGCATTCCGGGACGGGTCGGAGCGGGAGGATCTCGCTCGTGAAAACGCCGTCGAAGTCGGGACGCGCCACCTTGGCGAGGTAGGGACGGAGCTTCCCGAACAGCACGTCCCCCGCTCTGAAGGACCCGACGACGCTGTCCACGGTCTCGGGCTGGTTCCCGAGTAACAGCCGGCCCGTCCACGACTCAACGTGTTCGAGTCCAACGTAGACGGCGTCATCTGGCTTGACCTCCAGTTTGCTGATGCGAGCGGCTGCGACATACTTCAGCCGCTTCACCTGCCAATGCGCCGGAATCTCCCCCAGCCACTCGACGCCGGAGTCCTTGTAGGCGGGGTAGGGCTTGAAGCGCCGCAGTGGCTTCGCGAGGGCCGTGGCTTCGGGGCGGTTCACCGCGCCTCCTTCCACGGTCCGCCGGGCGGCCAGGTGCGGGCCTTGCGGTTGCCTGTTCGCAGGTCTTCCAGCACCGGCGCGAGGAAGGCTCGCAGGATTCCGATGAACTCCTCCGCCGGCTTTTCCGGAACCGCGAGGCCCGCCCGCCGCGCGAAGGCCCGCACTTGCGCGGGGCGCGAGGGGTTTTCCCAGTACATCGGCGTGAGTCCGATCGGCTCCCTGGCGGGGATGGGCGTGTGCC
>CAZQLL010000012.1:0-107036 GCA_964594125.1 uncultured Thermoanaerobaculia bacterium
CAGTCACCGCCGAGCGCCGCCGCGCAAGCCACCGGGGCAGGGCGAGGACTTACCGTCCGCGCACCGGCTCGCGGATCTCCGCCCGCATGAGGGCGAGGTCGCCGCCCCGGACCCAGCCGCCGTTGGCCTCGATGTCGGCCGCCATCCTGGCCGCCGTGGCGCCGCGGTAGAAGTCGGCGGCGCCGCGTTCGGCGAGGCGGCGCAGGACGCAGGCGAGGTCGGGGTTGCAGTAGACGTGCCGCTCGTCCCACGCCTCGATTCCGTCCCTGAGGAACAGCGACGACAGCGCCGGGGAGTCGAGCAGCACCCGGGAGTACTTGCCGAGGAAGGCGCGCAACGCCGGCGACCACGGCGCCCCGGTCTCGGCGACGGCGATGGCCGGCGCCAGCGCCTCGGCGAGCGTGATCGTCCCGAAGCGTTCGAGCGCCAGCGCCATCGCGGCGACGGTTCCGGGGGTGGCGATCGACCGATATCCGTAGAACGAGCCGGACGCGTCGCGCGGCTCGCGCATCCGGTCGGGGCGCAGCGCCGCGGGCGCGCGGCACGAGCCGTCGATCGCCAGGTCGCGGCCGTCGGGGAGGTGGACGAGGATGTAGGTCTGCCCGCCGAGCCCCGCCGAGCCCGGCGAGGCGACGCCGAGGACGAACGCGGCGGTGATCGCCGCGTCGACGGCGTTGCCGCCGCGCTCGAGCACGCGGGCGCCCGCCGCCGCCGCCGCAGGCGAGTTGCAGACGACGGCGCCGAGCGGCGACGACGCCTCGTCGGTCCACAGGACGTCGGGAAGCGCGTGCTGTACTGCCGGCGGCGCCGCCTGCGCCGCGGGCGGCCGCCGCGGCGCGGCAGCGCTGTGACAGCTCAGCGCGAGCAACGCGGGGAGAAGCAGGACCGTGCGCGAACGGCGGCGGGGCGGCCTCATGCGAAAGAGATTCTACGGCGGCCGCCGCGCCGGCGGCCGGCGGCGGGGCCGTCCGCGTGAGCCGCGGCCGCACCCCGGAGCGGGAGGCCCGCCGGAGGGCCGGCCGCGCTCCAGGTACTCTCCCCCGGAAACACGGTGGCATTCGCGCGTCGCTGCATCCGCGCTCGCGGCGTTGCGCTCCTGCGCCGCATGGCGGCCCGGATGGTCCGGTCGCGCGCCGCGCGGGCGCGGCGCATCGACGCGCCCGGTGCGCCGCCGTATCCCCGGGGGAGAGTGCTACGGGAACGCGAGATCGGCGGCGGCCAGCTCGACGTTGGCCTCCGGCGCGTAGACGGTGGTGCGGGTCATGCGGTAGGCGCGCATCGTCTTTACGTCCTCGACCTTGCGCAGCAGGAAGGTGCCGCGCTCGATCCACAGGGTGACGGTCTCGTCGTCGACCGTCACGGCGGTCGCGCCCATCGTCATGGTGTAGGGCGTGGCCCGGGTCCTGCCCGCGATGCGGAAGCAGGCGACGCCGCCCTCCTCGGCGTCCGGGCGGCGCTCGGGGCCGACCAGCGGCGGCGGGGCGCCGACGGTGTCGGGGAGGAGATAGCCGGGAACGCGCAGCGACGCGCCGCCCGAGATGCCGGCTGCCGCCTCGAGCGCCTGGCGGATCGACTCGGCCTGGCGCTCGCCGCCCTGCGCGTCGATCCAGGCGCGCACCTCGGCGCCGGCCCACCACAGCACGGTCCTCGCCGAGCGCTCGCCGAGCCCGGTGTCGACGAACTCGAAGCGGAGCGTGCTCGGCCGGGAGAACGCGGTCTTGAACGGCATCTCGCCGCCGAACCGGCTGCCCTCCGAGACCGACGACGTGCGCACGACGCCGGTGTCGCGGTAGGTGCCCAGCGCCGCGTACGCCTTCTTCATCGCCAGCATGATCCTCACCGGCGACATCGCGGCCTGGTCGGGCGGCGGCGCGGCCTCCTGGGCGACGGCGAAGGCGCTCAGGAGGGCCCCGCCGGCGGCGGCGAGTCCGGGGACGGCGCGGGTGCGCATGCCCCAGTCTACCCGTTTGCCGGCATTGGTCCGCGCGGACGCTGCCGCCCGGTCGGCGGCGGGCGGCTGCCGGACGCGCGGCCGCGGCCGGGCGCCGAACGGCTGGCGGCGGTCGGGCGCCGACGTGGCAGTCGCCTCGAGAGACCGGCGGCACATGCTGTCACTGGTGCGAACGCCCCTTCATGCTGCGGGAGCGCGGGCGCCCTCGCCCGCGCGGAGGTCCTTCCCTGCGGCGCCCGGACCGGCGAGGGCGCCGGCCCTCCCGGTGACGTTCATGGCCAGGGGTGCGACGCACGCTCGCGGTGAGTGCGAGGGGTCCGGGGCGCCGCAGGCGCGCCGGACGACGAAGCGCTCTCTGGGTATGAGCCATCCGCTCCCAGGCGAAGGCGACCGCTTCGTCGGCCTGCGACCTCCTCGCAACGACGTCGTGCTCGTCGCGTTGGGCAGAGCCGAGGTGGGGCCGGCGCGCCGCGCCGGCTGCGCGGGGCCTGCAGGGCGCACCAGCGCGCGCTCGAGCTCGCCGTACCTCCGCGCTCGTGATGCCCATGGTCACCGCCCGAGGTCGGGCGTGGAGGCGCTCGCAGTGACGATGGTTCATCCCGCCGGGGGCGGCGCGGGCAGCATGGGAACCCCCAGCAGCGCAGCGGCGACCCGGCAGGTGCGCGGGGGCGGCCCGCGACGGCACGGCGCCGGTGACCTCCTCGTCGGCCGGCGCCGCAGGGCCGCAGCGACAGGTTCCCTGCGAGGGGCGGGCGCGCGGCCCACGGCGCCGGCGCCGTGCACCCGACATGCCGTCGGTCGCCTGCGAGCGGCTCACGGTGCGCCCGGGCTGAGACCGCTCACCGCCACGGGACGGCGCACCCGAGCGCGGCGAGCTTGGTCTCGCACTCGGCGCGCTCGCGGTGGCGCTTCAGCGCGCCGCCGGCGGTGGTCTCGAGCCAGCCGGCGGCGCGCGCCGCGGCGAGCGCGGCTTCCGTCTCGCCGCGAGCGACGGCGGCGAGGACCTCGGCCTCGATGCGCGAGAGCGAGAGCGCGGCGAGGCGGAAGTCGACGAACGCCTCCCAGGCGAGCGGGCACCAGCGCGCCACCACCTCGTGCCCGATGACGCGTGCGTACTCGCGGATCTCCCACTGCGCGTGCGCGTCCATGCGCAGCGCCAGGAAGTGCAGCAGGTTGTGCAGGTCGATCTTCCAGTACGCCTCGGTGTAGGTGGCCAGCGGCAGGTCCTTGCGCGCCTGCTCGCGGGCGACGCCGGCGGCGAGCCGCCGCCGGTACACCTCGCGGCAGCGCGAGTGCAGGTCGGCTTCCTCGGCCGAGAGCGCTTCGCCGGCGGCGGCCGGCAGGAAGCCGCCTGAGCCCTGGCGGTTGTCGCTCGCCTGCGTCCGCCAGCCGTCCGGCGGCGTCGTCAGCGCCGCGTCGATGGCGATCGAGTAGCGGGTGGAGTACTCGTTGACGTTGGCGGTGCGGTGGCGGATCCACTGCCGCCACGAGTCCATCGGCACGCGGACGTGGAGCTTGAGCTCGCACATCTCGAACGGCGTCGTGTGGCGGTGGCGCATCAGGTAGCGGATGAGGCCGCGGTCCTCGCTGACCTGCCTGGTGCCGGCGCCGTACGACACGCGCGCCGCCTGCACGATCGCCTCATCGCAGCCCATGTAGTCGACGACGCGCACGAAGCCGTCGGCGAGCACGCGGAATGGGCGGCCGAGGATCTCGTCGAGCGCCGCCGCGCGCATTCGCTCCACCCGCTCCAGCTCGCCGCCCATGGGCCGGAATCGTAGCAGGTGCGGCGCGCCGCGGCGCTCGCGCGGCGCTGCCTGCTACCCCGCCGAGACCGGGCGCGGGGCGAGCAGCGCAGCGCGCATCTCGTGCAGCATCCGCACGTGGCCGACCTCGTCGCGGTGCAGCTCGGCGAGGACCGCGGCGGTGGCGGCGTCCGCGAGGTGCGTGGAGGCCTCGGCGAAGAAGTCGCGGGCGCGCTCCTCGGAGATGAGCGCGAGCTCGAACGCACGCTCCGCGGTGAGCGCCTCGACGGCGCGGTCGAGCGCCGGCCCTTCGACGTCCCACTCGACGGCGTCGCGGACGCGTCCCGGCTGGTCGGCGAAGCGGACGCGCCGCCGCTCGCCGACCTGGGTGCCGTGCTCGCCCTCGAGCTCCGCCATGCGGCGGAAGAAGCCGGCCGCCTCGGAGTCGCCGCGGCGGTCGAGGTGATCGGCGTACAGCTCGTAGCGCTCCTGGGCCTCGGCTTCGATGTAGGCGGCGATGTCGAGCACGTCGCGGGCGGTGAGCTTGTTCCAGTCGATGGGCAGTGGCATGGTCGCCTCCGGCGAAGGCCGGCCGTGCGGCCGGCACGTGCGCCAACAGGGGGGCGGGGGCGGGCATTCCGGCCGGCGGTACGGCGCCGTGCGGCCCGCCGTCCGTGCGGCGGTGGTGTGGGCGTCGGCGCCGGGCGGGCTCACGGCGCGGCGCCGGGGGTGGACCCCGGCGGCGTCGCCGGCGGATCGATCGGTGTAAGGGGCCACCCCTCGCTCCCCTCGATCGTCGCCCGCGACGAGAAGCACCAGACCACCAGCTTCTTGCTCGCGAGGTACGCGGGGTTGGCGCGGGCCGTGCGGATCAGGTTGAGGCGTGCGTTGGTGGCGCCGCCGCCCGTCGTCGCCTGGACGTCGACCTTGATGCGCAGCTCGTGGGCGAGCTGGTGGGGGAACGACGCGCCGCGGTCCCGCCACCAGATGGTGTTGCTGTCTCCCATCACCGTCACCGGGCTCTCCGGGTTGTCGAGCGACAGCGGCTGCGGACCCGCCGGCGCAGCGAGCAGGACACGGCGAAAGTGGAGACGGTCGGGCGGCCGCGGCGGCAGCCCGCCCTTCTCGTGGATGTCGCGGTAGATGTGGCCGGTGTGCTCGAGGGTCTCCCACTCGGCGGACAGCTCCACCCTGGCGGCGCGCTCCAGCCACGGCTCGCCGCGGACGGCGGCGGCGACCTCGCGCGCCGCGAGGACGGCGCCGAGCCCGGTCCAGTGCGACTCCGACGGCACGAAGATCGGGGCGTGCGGGTCGTCGCGGTGCGCGAGGAACACCGGCGTGAGGTCGATGGCGCGCACGCCGCGGGCGCGCAGGGCGGCGATGAACTCCGCCTGGTCGCGGAACAGGTAGGGGAGGGGCGCGACGCCGCGCAGTCTTTCGGCGCCGAGCACGGACTCCGGGTAGATGAGCGGCCGCACCGGCACCGGCATGAAGATCAGGGAGATGCCGCGCGCCTCGAGCTGCGCGGCGAAATCGACGATCGCCGGGATCGGGTCGGCCACCTCGGGCCGCACGCGCGGCGTCGCCTTCGCGGCCTCGGGCCCGAAGAAGCGGCCGATGCTGGCGAAGCGCAGCTCGGTCGCGAGCAGCACCCAGCCAGCCTGCCCGAGCACGTCCTCGCGGGTCCCGGCCAGCTTCTCGCCGAGCATCGCGCGGCAGCGGTCGGCGAACTCCTTCTCGAGCGCGGGCGGCTCTCCGCCGGCCGCCTGAACGGCGAGCAGCAGGGCGGCCGCGGCGGCGCGCCGGCCGGCCACGTCAGTGCCCCTCCGGCGTCCGCTCGCCGGCCCGGATCGCCACCGGCAGGACGCTGGCCGGCGGCGGCAGCGGACAGGTCGCATACGGCGTGAACGCGCACGGCGGGTTGTAGGCGAGGTTGAAGTCGAGGACGACCGTGCCCGTTCCGGGAGCGGGTGCGGCGGCGTCGAGGAAGCGGCCGGCGCCGTACGTCTCGCGGCCGGAGGTCGCGTCCGCGAAGACGAGGAACAGCGCCGCGTCGGCCGAGTCGGCGAACGGCTCCAGCGTGCACTCGGTCGAGCCGACGCGGAACCGCAGGAGGCCGGGAGCGAGCATCTTCTGGGCGGGCCCCTGGGCGCTCGCCACCGTCACCTCCCGCGGCGCCGGATACGGCTCGAACACCGCCGCGATGCGGAACGCCGGGTCGACCGGGAAGGCTGGGATGCCCTTGAAACGGGTGCGCCTGGGGCTGTTCGGGTCGCGGACGCGCAGCGCCAGCGAGCCGCTGCGTTCGATCAGGCTCATGCGCAGGCCGGCGACCTCGATCACGTCGGGCGTGCCCTGGCGGTCGGAGCGCAGGACGGCGCTCGCGACCGGCTCGCCGCGCATCGTGGCGCCGCCGCCGGGGGCCGCGACGAACGTCGCGCCGCCGTCGGCCGCGACCTCGATGCGGCCCACGAGCGCAGGGACGCCCTCGCCCGCGAGCACGATCTCGTTCGCGGCGCCGCTTCCGAGCCTGCTGCTCCCCGGCTTGAGCCAGTGGATGCCGACCAGCGTCAACCAGCCGCTCTCGCTCGTGAGCGCGGCCAGCCGCGCCGCCCGCTGCTTCTCGATCGCTGCCAGGTACGCCGGGTCGGCGGGCGCCGGCCGCCGCGCGCAAGAGACCCCGAGAACGAGTACGAGTGCAGCCGACGCGCGGGCAACAGGTTCACGTCTCATCGGGCGCACTTTTACCACGGTTCCCTCCAGGCTGCCCGTCGGGGCTCGTCCGGCGGCGTGCGCCCTTGAGTAGTACACGGTACAAAATATTTGCATAATTGGCTACCAACTCCTCTCCCGACAGCGGTCATGCGATCGAGCTACCTGCCGGATCGGGAGTCATTGCGAGCGGGGTCGCGCCGTGGCGCGGCGGCCGGGCGACACGGGAGCGCTCCGGGAGGGCCGGCGCCTTCGCCGCCCCGAACTGCGCCCGCGGGGACGAGGGCGTCCACATTCCGCATCACACGTATTCTCAGCGGCATGGAGGCCGGCCTGCGCGTCGCCGCCCGAGACCCTGCGCTGCGCTGCGCTCGATGGTCTTTCCTACAAGTCTGGCAGGCATCATAAGTGCCGGGTACATCGGTATTGCAATATTTCAGTGCGATTCGTGATGGGCGAACTCGCGGGCTGCGAATGCGTATGTGCAGGCAGGAGGCGACGACGATGCTCGAGCTGCTGGCGCTGGTGGTGCTGCTCCCGGTGGTGCTGGTGGTGCTGGTGGCGCTGCTGGTTGTCGGCGGGCTGCTGCACCTGGCCTTCCGCCTGCTGCTGCTGCCGTTCGCGGTGCTCGGCGGGCTGCTCAAGCTGGTGCTGCTGGCGCCGCTGGTGCTGATCGGCGTGCTGGTCGCCGGGCCGGTGCTGCTCGGGGTCGGCGCGGTGCTGGCGCTGCCGCTGCTGCTGCTCGCCGCCGTGGCATGGGGCGTGTCGCGTCTGGCGACGGCGTGACGTCGCTGCCCGCGGGGCTGCGGCTGGTTGGTCCGCCTCGCTGATAGACTCAGTCGATCAGCGACCGGAAGCGCGGCGCGGAAGCCGTCGAGCAGGGAGTTTGCATGGGGGGCAAGCGCAAACGCGGAGCGATGCCGGGGCTGCTGCGGGCGCGGCGCCGGCCGCAGACAGGCGGGGAGAGGGGGCGCCTCGAGTGACGGGTCCGGAGTTCGATCTCGTCCTGCTCCGCAACCTGGCGCTCGGCGTGGCGCTCGCCGCCGCGTGCGGGCTGCGCATCTTCGTACCGCTGCTGGTGGTCGGCGCCGCCTCGGCGCTCGGCTGGGTCGAGGTGACAGGGGACTTGGCATGGATCGGCAGGGCGCCGGCGTTGACGGTGCTGGGTGCGGCGACCGTGGTCGAGGTGGCCGCTTACCACGTGCCGTGGCTGGACAACGCCCTCGACTGGCTCGGTGCGCCGGTGGCGGTCGCGGCGGGCACGCTGATGGCGGCCGCGCTCCTGCCCGAGGGAGACCCGCTGCTGCGCTGGAGCGCGGCCGCGTTGGCGGGCGGCGGCGCCGCCGGCGCCGTGCACGCGGGAACGGCGATGCTGCGCAAAGCGTCGACGCTCGGCACCGGCGGCCTCGCCAACCCGCTGCTCGCGTTCGCCGAGGCCGTCGGCGCGTTCGTGGTGTCGCTGGTCGCGGTGGCGCTCCCGCTGCTCGCGGTGGCCCTCGCGGCGCTGGCGGTGGCGGCGGCGCTGCGATGGCTGCGGCGGCGCGCCGCCGCTGCGGGGTAGACTTCCCGCCGGGAGGAGACCGCGATGGCACGGACGAGCTGCAGCGGGGGGTCGGGGGGGCGCGGCCTGAGCCGGCGGCAGGTGCTGCAGGGCAGCGCGGCGGCGGCGGTGGCGGCGGCGGCTGGCGGGGGAGCGCGGGCCGCCGCAGCCGAGGCCGGGCGGGCCGCCGGCGGCGCGGCGCCGCCGCCGTTCGAGCTCGAGGAGGCGACGCTCGACGGCCTGCAGGCGGCGATGGCCTCCGGCCGCCACACGGCGGTGTCGCTGGTCGCGGCGTACCTCGGCCGCATCGGGGCGGTGGATCGTTCCGGCCCGACGCTGCGCTCGGTGATCGAGGTGAACCCCGAGGCGGAGGCGATCGCGGCGCGCCTCGACGCGGAGCGCCGCGAGAACGGGCCGCGCGGGCCGCTGCACGGCATACCGGTTCTCATCAAGGACAACATCGCCACCGGCGACGCGATGGAGACGACGGCGGGATCGCTCGCGCTGCTCGGCGCGCGGCCGGGGCGCGACGCCTTCGTCGCCGCGCGCCTGCGCGCCGCCGGCGCCGTGATCCTCGGCAAGACCAACCTGTCGGAATGGGCGAACTTCCGCTCGTCGCACTCCTCCAGCGGCTGGAGCGGCCGCGGCGGCCAGTGCGCCAACCCGTACGTCCTCGACCGCAACCCCTGCGGATCGAGCTCGGGCACCGCCGCCGCGATCGCAGCCAACCTCGCTGCGGTCGGGGTCGGCACCGAGACCGACGGCTCGATCGTCTGCCCGTCGCACGCCTGCGCGCTGGTCGGGATCAAGCCGACGCTCGGGCTGGTCAGCCGCAGCGGCATCGTCCCGATCGCCCACTCGCAGGACACCGCCGGGCCGATGGCGCGCACGGTGACCGATGCGGCGCTGCTGCTCGCGGCGCTCGCCGGCAGCGACCCCGCCGATCCCGCGACCGCCGCAGCCGCCTCGGCGTCGACCGAGTACCGCGCCCTGCTCGACCCTGGAGCGCTGCGCGGGGCGCGCATCGGGGCCGCCCGCAAGGGGTTCAGCGGATACAGCGAGGAAACCGACCGCATCTTCGAGGCGGCGCTCGCGGCGCTGAAGGAGGCGGGCGCCGTCGTCGTCGACCCGGCGGACATCCCGAACGCCGGGGAGTACGACCGGGACGAGCTCGAGGTGCTGCTGTACGAGTTCAAGGCCGACCTCGCTGCGTACCTCGCGGCGTGGGCGCCGGGCGCGCCGGTGCGCTCGCTCGCCGACGTGATCGCCTACAACGAGCGCGAGCGCGAGCGCGAGATGCCGTTTTTCGGCCAGGACCTGTTCGAGCGGGCGCAGGCGAAGGGGCCGCTCACCGAGAAGGCGTATCTCGATGCGCTCGCGCGCTGCGGCGAGCTGTCACGCGCCAGGGGGCTCGACGCCGTGTTTGCGAAGGAGCGTCTCGACGCCGTCGTGGCGCCGACCGGCGGCCCGGCGTGGCCGACCGACCTCGTCAACGGGGACCACTTCCTCGGCTCGGCGTCGACGCCGGCGGCGGTCTCCGGGTATCCGAGCGTCACCGTCCCGGCCGGGTACGCCTTCGGTCTGCCGGTCGGACTGACGTTCATCGGGAAACCGTGGGCCGACGGCGCGCTGATCCGTCTCGCCTACGCCTTCGAGCAGGCGACAGGCCACCGCCGTCCGCCACGCTTCCTCCCCACGCTCGACCTCGGCCAGCGCCGCTGATCAGCAATAGCGTGCCGATAGAGTACCCGGCGCTCACGAATTTCGGACGGTGCCCGCTGTCCCTTGAAGTCGGTAGCCGAATGGGTTTGCCGGGGGGAACCCAAATACAAGCAATCTTGCAATAGTTAGGTACCAGGTACCAAATGGATTCTGACCAGGCTGCGGTGGATCGGGGATCAGTCTCCAGGCTCGGCAAAGGCGTCGCAGACCGAGGGGTCGCCGCTGCGCAGGCCGCGCACGAACCACGCCATGCGCTGCTTCGACGAGCCGTGGGTCCAGGTGTCCGGGGTGACGCGCCCGGTCGCCTGCTTCTGGATGCGGTCGTCGCCGACGGCGGCGGCGGCGTTCATCGCCTCCTCGACGTCGTCCTCTTCGAGCAGGTTGCGGCGCTGCGTGGAGTGCGCCCAGACGCCCGCAAGGCAGTCGGCCTGCAGCTCCATCGCGACCTGGAGCGCGTTGGCCGAGCGCGGCGATGCGGACTGGCGGGCGCGCACCGACTCGTCGATGCCGAACAGGTGCTGGACGTGGTGGCCGAGCTCGTGCGCGAGGACGTACGCCTGGGCGAAGTCCCCCGGAGCGCCGAAGCGGCTGCGCAGCTCGCGGTAGAAGCCGAGGTCGATGTAGACGCGCTCGTCGGCCGGGCAGTAGAAGGGTCCCATGGCGGCGGAGGCGTCGCCGCACCCGGAGCGGACGCCGTCGGTGAAGAGGACCAGGCGGGCGGCGCGGAAGTCGCGGCCCATCTCGGCAAACGTGCGCGCCCACACCTCCTGCGCGTCGTCGAGGACGAAGGAGACGAAGGCGACGAGCTGCTCCTCCTCCGGCGTACCCTGGTACGGCTGCGAGGCCTCACCCGCGGGCGTCGGGCCGCCGTCGCCGCCGAGCAGGGCGAAGAAGTTGCGCTTGAAGACGAGGCTGGCGAGGAGGAGCACGAGCACGAGGCCGAGGCTCATCCGCCCCCCGGGCAGCGGCAGCCGCATGCCGCCGCCCGCCCTCGACCCGCGTCGGTCCTCGAGGTTCGCGCTGCGTCCGCGGTTGGTCCAGCGCATCTCCACACCCTCCCGACCTGCGTCCTTCGGATGACGAGGTCTGCCGAGCGGCCGGAGGATACGTCCGCGCGGCTGCCGGGGCAAACGCCGACCCCGCGGGGGGGACTGCTCCAGGGCCGCGGGCGTTCGCCGCGGCGCGCGGCGGGGATGCTGGGTTTCCCGATCGCTGAGCGGCACGCTAGACTGCGCGGCGGGGGAGACGATGAGGTCCATTAGGCATGCGGCGATCCTGCTGGCGCTTGCGGGTGCTGCGTGCCAGCCCCGGCCGGCGGCGCCGCCGCTGCCGACCCGCCATCCGGCGCCGGAGCGGCTGGTGGCGGTCGGCGACCTGCACGGGGACCTCGCGGCCACGCACCGGGCGCTCCGCCTCGCCGGCGCCATCGGCGACGGCGACCGGTGGATCGGCGGGCGCCTCGTCCTGGTGCAGGCGGGCGACCAGTTCGACCGCGGCGATGGCGAGCTGGCGATTCTCGATCTCTTCGAGCGCCTCGAGGCGGAGGCGGCTCGCGCGGGCGGCGCGGTGCACGTGCTCAACGGCAACCACGAGTTCATGAACGTCAGGGGCAACATGCGGTATGTCACCCCCGGAGGGTTCGCGGCGTTTGCGGGGATGCCGGGGTTGGATCTCGGCAAGGCCGGTCTCGAGAGGTTTCCCGAGCACGAGCGGCCGCGGCGAGTCGCCTTGGCGCCCGGCGGGCCGGTGGCGCTTCGTCTCGCCCGCCGCAACGTGGCGACGATCGTCGGCGACAGCGTGTTCGTGCACGGCGGAATCCTGCCGGCGACGGCCGTCTACGGTATCGACCGGATCAACGAGGAGTCGCGGCGGTGGCTGCGCGGCGAGCTCGCGGAGCCGCCGGAGGTGCTTCTCTCGCGGTGGGGCCCGGTGTGGAGCCGGCACTTCTCATCGGCGCCGGACGACGCCGACTGCGCGCTGCTGGCACGCTCGCTGTACCTTCTCCGGGCGGCGCGGATGGTGGTCGGGCACACCGTGCAGGAGGGGGGGCCGCGGCCCCGCTGCGGCGGGCTGGTGTGGTGCATCGACGCGGGCCTGTCCGCCCACTACGGCGGTCCGACGGCTGTGCTGGAGATCGCCGGAGGCGAGGTGCGCGTGCTGCGGCAGGCTCCGGGTGAGGCGGCAGGGCGGAGGGACGCCGCCTGAGCGGCCGCCGCCCGGGCGCGCCGCAGACGTCGGATCGTGCGGGCCGCCTCCCGTGCGGGCTAGAACCCCAGCGCGTCCGGGTCGCCCTTGCCGATGCGCTCGATCACCGGCTCGGGACCCGTCAGGTCGACGACCGTGGACGGCTCGTTG
Organism: uncultured Thermoanaerobaculia bacterium; assembly: GCA_964594125.1. Lineage (GTDB taxonomy): Bacteria > Acidobacteriota > Thermoanaerobaculia > Thermoanaerobaculales > Thermoanaerobaculaceae > CAVRZJ01. The sequence continues at coordinate 12,026 of CAZQLL010000012.1, forward strand.
CCGAGCAGGCCGCCGCCGACGACCATCGCCACCTGGCCGCCGACCTCGTCGTCGATGGCCGCCGGGTCGACGACGAACTCGTCGGCCGAGCCGCGGACCGAGGTGCTCAGCAGCGCCTCGCCGAACCCGGCGAGGATCGCCAGCGTGATCGCGCAGTCGGGGAGGCGGATGCCGACGGTGCGGCGCTTGCGCAGCATGATCCGCGGGACCTCGGAGCTCGCCTGGAAGATGAACGTGTAGGGGCCGGGGAGCACGCGGCGCATGGCCCGGAACACGGGGTTGGTGATGCCGCGCGTGAAGCGCGCGGCGCTGGCGATGTCGGGAACGAGGAGCGACAGCCGCTTGGACGCCGTGATCCCCTTGACCTCGTAGAGCCGCTCGACGGCGCCGGCATCACCGAGCGAGCAGGCGAAGGCGTAGACGGTGTCCGTCGGGATCACGACGACGCCGCCCCGCCGCAGCGTGTTGACCACCCGCCCGATGAGCCAGGATTCCGGTTGCACAGGATCGATGCTCAGCAGCACGCCGCCCTCCCCGCCGCCGACCCTTCTAGCGTTTCGGTGCCGGCGCGTCAAGGCGGCGCCCCGGGGGTCGCCCTCCGCCGAGGCAGCGGTGCGCGCGCCGCTGCGGCGGTCGGAGAGGTGGGCCAGAGAGGCCGTCAGCGGGGGGCGAGGGTGACGTCGCCGCTGCCGAGGTCGGCGTCGATGCGGATGGCGCCGCCGCCGCGGCGATAGCCGACGACCTCGCGGCGGTGAACGATCGCCTGCGCGTCGGGGAAGCGGTTGACGATGTCGCCGCTGCCCAGATCGGTCTGGAGCTCGAACGCGGCATCGGGCGGCAGGAGGACGGTGAAGTCGCCGCTGCCGGTGTCGGCGGCGGCCCGGCGCAGGCGCGGCCCGACCGCCTGGAGCACCACGTCGCCCGACCCGGTGTCGGCGAAGAATTCCTCGACGTCGGCGTCCTCGACGCGCACGTCGCCGGAGCCGGTATCGGCGCGGACGCGGGCGGCGGCGACGCCGCGCACGGCGACGTCCCCGGAGCCGGTGTCGCAGGCGAGCTCGTCGCCCGCGAAGCCGGTGACCACGCAGTCGCCGCTGCCGGTGTCGCAGCGGAAGGCGCCCGCGAGGCCCTCGGCGCGGACGTCGCCGGAGCCGGTGTCCGCCGTCACGCGGCCGTCGAGCTGCCGGGCGACGATGTCGGCGCTGGCGCCGTCGAGGCGGATCTCGCCGGCGATCCCCTCCGCCTCGAGGCGGCCGACGAGGTTGCAGAAGGCGGCATCGGCGACGCGGCGCGGGACGCGCACCTCGACATCCGCCCAGAGGAGGACGCCGGAGGTCGAGCTGACCTTGACCCTGCGGCCGGCGTACTCGACGGTCGACGAGCCCGCGCCGGGGTAACGGAACGTGCGGTGATCGCCGACTGGGTAGGCGAGCCGGAGCGTCGCCCTGCCGGAGTGGGCGCGCACCTGCTCGAAGGCGACGGCGTCCGCGAGGGCGGCGTCCTCGGCGTGCACCGTGGCGACCGCCTCCACCGCGGCGCCGTCGGCGGCGACGACGCGCATGGTGCCGGCGAGGTTCTCGACCGCGAACGCTGCCAGGCTGTCTCCGGAGAGCGTGGCGCGAACGGTGCGGGTGGTCTCGGCGAGTGCGCTGCAGCTCGCGAGCGTCGTGACCACGGCGATGGCGACGGTTCCCTTCGACATGGCGGCCTCCCCTGCGGCTCCGGAAGCTACTACGCAGACCGCGCGCCGAGGGTTCGCGCGGCGGGGGCGGGTCCCGGGCCGCCGAGCCGCGAGGCAGCGCCGCCGCGAGAGCGCTCTCCCGCGCCCGTCACGGCTGCGGCGGCTGCTCGCCGGCCCGCGCGGCATCCGCCCCCCGCCGCTCGCGCGAGAGCATGGCGGTGCTGGCGACGATCACGGCGGCGCCGGCGAGCGTCGCGGCGCCTGGCACGTCGCCGAAGAACACGGCGCCCCAGACGCTCGCGAAGACGATCTGGACGTAGCCGACCGCGGCGGCGCGGCCGGCGCGCTCGCGCTGCAGCCCGAGCGTGAGGAAGATCTGGCCGAACAGCGTCGTCGCACCGACCGCCAGGAGCAGCGGCCACTCCACGCCGCGCGGCCGGACGAACGCCGGCAGCATCAGCGGGAAGGCGGCGAGCGACGTCAGGCCGGCGAAGTAGAACACGATGAGCATATGGTCGTGGCGGCGCAGGTGGCGGACGAGCGCGTAGGCGACCGCGGCGAGAACCGCCGCCGCGATGGAGGCCGCCGCCGGCAGCAGCGGCAGCGGCGCGGCGCCGAAGGCGAGGGCGCCGGCCGGACGCACCATGAGCGCAACGCCGAGCAGCCCCGCCGCAGTGAGGGCGAGCTCGCGCGGGCGGATGCGCTCGCCGAGGAAAGCCGCCGCGATCAGCGCGGTGAACAGCGGGTTGGTGAAGTGGATGACGGTTGCCTCGGCGAGCGGGAGGTGCACCACCGCGTAGTAGAAGCACCCGAGCGCGACGAAGCCGACCATGCCGCGCAGCAGCAGCGAGCGGGTGTCGGCGCCGCGCAGCGCGACGCGCCGCCGCGCCAGGTCGGCGCCCGCCACCGCGGTGACCAGCGCGCCGCGCGCGAACATCAGCTCGAGCGTCGGGATGCGCTGCCCGACCAGCTTCACCGACAGGCTCATCAGCGAGAAGAAGAACGCCGAGAGCACCATGCACTCGATGCCGGACAGTCGCCGTCGGGGCGCAGCGCCGGCGGCGCTCATCGGCGGCGCGCGCTCGCCCGCCGCGGGATCGTGGACGCGGTCAGCCGCGACGCCGGATCAGCCATCGGGCCACGAGGGCGCCAGCGATCATTCCGGCGACGATTCCCACTGCGGCGAGGACGTTGCGGGTCTCCGTGGTCATGCCTGTCTCCTAACCGGCGAACGAGGCGAGCACCGACAGCGCCTCGTCGATGTCGGCCTCGGTGTGTGCGGCGTTGATCTGGAAGCGGATCGTCTCGCTGCCCCGCGGGACGACCGGGAACGTGAGGCCGACGACGAGGATGCCGTGCGCGAAGAAGTGCTGCACCAGCGCGCGCGTCCGCTGCGTGTCGCGCACGAGCACCGGCACCACCGGGTGCGGGCCGGGGATCGACTCCCACCCCAGCCCGGCGATACCGGCGCGGAACTGCGCGATGCGCTCGTGCAGGTGGCGCAACCGCTCGCGCCCCTCCTGCGACTCGACGATGTCGAGCGCGGCCAGCGCGGCGGCGCAGTCGGCGACGCCGAGCGGGTTGGTGTAGATGTAGGTGTCGGCCTTCTGGCGGATCGCCTCGATCACCTCCGGGCTCGACGCCACGAACCCGCCGTTGACGCCGAACGCCTTGCCGAACGTGCCGACGAACAGGTCGGCGCGGCCGCCGGTGTGCTCCTCGGTGCCGCGTCCAGTGGCGCCGTAGGCGCCGATCCCGTGGCTGTCGTCGATCACGGTCACCAGCCCCCGCGGGAAGCGGTCGCGGTGCGGCGCGAGGCGCCGCTCGATCTCATCGACGGGGGCGCAGTCGCCGCGCATCGAGAAGATCCCGTCGAAGATCACGACGACACGGTCCATGCCCGCGGGCACCTCGTCGAGCAGGCGCGCCAGAGTGTCCATGTCGTTGTGGCGGTAGATCGCGCGGTTCTCCTTCGGCACGCCGGAGATGCGCATCGCGCGGATGATCGAGTTGTGGTTCAGCTCGTCGCCGATCCAGAAGGTGCGCGGCCCCGCGATCGCCAGCGCCTGCCCGAGGTTGGCGGTGTACGCGGAGTTGAAGATCTTCGCCGCCGGCCGGCCGACGAACGCCGCGATGCGCCGCTCCAGCTCGACGTGCTGGCGGAACGTGCCGTCGATGAAGCGCACCGCGCCCGGCCCGACGCCGAGGTCGCGGGTCGCCGCGTCGGCGGCCGCCTGCAGCGCCGGGTGGTTCGACAGCGAGAGGTAGCTGTTGGAGTTCATCCGCAGGTAGAGACGGGGCGAGCCGACCAGGCGGTAGCGCGGTCCGCGCGTGCCCGCCGGCGGCAGGTACGCCTCGATGACGCGCTCCGGCGCCTTGGCGCGCCCTTCGCTCTCCAGCGCTGCGACTTCCGCGGCCAATGATCCGTTGAGCTTGGTGAGGGACACGCGATGCCTCCGTGCGACACCGGGCATCGGAGGGTAGCACGGCCGGCGGCGCCGGGGGGCGTGGCGGGCGCCGCGCGCTGCCGGGAAGTGACCGGCGTGTCTTGATTCCCGCTGCCCCGCCGGTGTACGTTCGCAGGCCGGGCGCGGCGCGCCGTGAGGCCGCCGGCGGCGCCGGCACGCGCGCCGCCCCGGCGGCCGCCGGCGGGCGAGGTGAGGGTGGCACGCTGCGGGGGGATCCTCGGGATCGGCTCGGACCTCTGCGAGGTGGCGCGCATCGCGCGCGAGCTCGCCCGTGCGGGCGGCGGGTTCCGCGACGCCGTGTTCACGCCGGCCGAGGTCGCCTGGTGCGAGGCCGCGCTCCACCCGGCCCGTCGCTTCGCCGCCGCGTTCGCGGCCAAGGAGGCCGTCTTCAAGTCGCTCGCGCCGGCCGGCGTGCCGGCGCTCGTCTGGCGGGAGATCGAGGTCCTCCCCGGCGGGCGCGGCGAGCCGCTGGTGCGGCTGCACGGTGTCACCGGCCGCATCGCCGCCGAGCGCGGCGTTGTCGCGGTGCGAGTCTCGTTGTCGCACGCCGACGGGGTGGCGGCGGCGTTCGCCGCCGCCTCCTCGCGCGGCTGACGTTCGCCTGAGGGGGGTGTCCGCCGGGCGCCCGCTGCAGGTCTTCGCCGCTCGCGACGCCGCTGGAGATAGAATCCGTGGCCTCGCTGCCGAGGACGCGCAGCGGCGCGACGCCGCGCCGGGCGCTGCGCGTGCAGGAGCTCGGCGCGCCGGCGGTCGACGTCTCGACGACGAAGGACCAGGCGTGACGAGGGGCGGTATACGATGTGGCGGCTGCGCCGCAGGGGAGGGGACGATGGACGACCTCAAGACGATGATCCGCGAGTACGTGGTCAAGGAGTACGTCGAGGAAGGCGACGATCGCCGGATCGCGAACGACACCCCCCTGATCTCCGGGGGGATCGTCGACTCGTTCTCGATGGTGTCTCTCAAGCGCTTCCTGGAGCGCAGGTGCGGAATCCAGATCCCGGACGCGCAGGCCACGCCGGAGGCGTTCGACACCGTCGATTCGATTGCCGCGCTGGTCGAGCGCCTTCGCGCGGCACGCGGCTAGGAGGCGGGGGATGGCTTACAGCGGCAGGGCGCAGGAGCACTACCGGGGCGAGCTCGCCTCGATCAGGGCGCAGGGGCTGTTCAAGGAGGAGCGCTCCATCCACTCTCCCCAGGGCGCCGACATCGAGGTCGAGTTCCCGGTCGGGCAGGGAGTGCCGCCGAAGCGCGCGATCAACATGTGCGCGAACAACTACCTCGGGCTCTCCAGCCACCCCGAGGTGCTGGCGGCGGCGCACGCGGGGCTCGAACGCCGCGGCTACGGGATGTCGTCGGTGCGCTTCATCTGCGGCACGCAGGACATCCACCGCGAGCTCGAGCGGCGCCTGACCGAGTTCCTCGGCACCGAAGACACGCTGCTGTTCCCGTCGTGCATGGACGCCAACGCCGGCGTTTTCGAGGCGCTGCTCGGCGAGCCGGATGTGATGATCGCCGACCGCCTGGTGCACGCCTCGATCGTCGACGGCATGCGGCTGTGCAAGGCGATGACCGACACGTACAAGCACTCCGACATGGCGCACCTCGAGGAGAAGCTGCAGGAGCACCAGGACAAGCGCTTCCGCATGGTGATCACCGACGGCGTCTTTTCGATGGATGGCGACGTCGCGAAGCTCGACGAGATCGTGGCGCTCGCCGAGAAGTACGACGCGATGGTGTTCGTCGACGACTCGCACGCCACCGGGTTCATGGGCAGGACCGGGCGCGGCGTGCACGAGCACTGCGGCGTCCTCGGCCGGATCGACGTCATCACCACGACGCTCGGCAAGGCGCTCGGCGGCGCCTCCGGCGGCTGCGTCTCGGGCCGCCGCGAGCTGGTCGAGATGTGCCGCCAGCGCGCCCGCCCATACCTGTTCTCCAATACGGTGGCGCCGGTGATCGTCTGCGGTGCGCTGAAGGTGCTCGACCTGGTGTCGCAGAGCACCGAGCGCCGCGACCGCCTGGAGTGGAACGCGACGTACTGGCGCACGCTGCTCGTCGAGGCCGGCTTCGACGTCAAGGCGGGGGCCAGCCCGATCGTCCCGGTGATGCTTTACAACGCGAAGCTGGCGCAGGACGTGGCGCGTGACCTGTTCGCGGAAGGGATCTACGTCGTCGGGTTCTTCTTCCCGGTGGTGGCCAAGGGGCAGGCGCGCATCCGCACGCAGCTCTCCGCGGCGCACGAGAAGCGGCACCTCGACGCCGCGATCGCGGCGTTCCGGAAAGTCGGCGCGAAGCACGGCATCCTCGGCCTCTCGAAGCAGCAGATCGTCGACAGGTTCGGGCTGTAGCGCGTGAGCTTCGCGTCGCAGGTCTTCCTGTTCGCGTTCCTGCCGCTGACGCTCGCCGCGTTCGCGCTGGCGCCGCGCCGCGGCCGCACGCACGTGCTGCTCGCCGCGAGCCTGGCGTTCTGCGCCTGGGCCGGGCCGGCGCTCGTGCTGCCGCTGCTGGCGCTCTCCGCCGTCGACTACCTGTGCGGCCGCGCGCTCGCCGGCGAGGCGCCGGGCCGCCGCCGGCTCGCGCTTGGCATCTCGCTCGCGGCCAACCTCGGGATGCTGGCGGCGTTCAAGTACGCCGCGTTCGCCCTGGAGAACCTCAACGCGCTGCTCGCCGCCGCCGGGGTGCCGGCGCTCGCTTCCCCCGAGGCGGTGCGGCTGGCGCTGCCGCTCGGGCTCTCCTTCTACACCTTCCAGTCGCTCGCGTATGCCGTGGACCTGTACTACCGGCGGACCGAGCCGGCGCGGAGCTGGGTGGAGTACGCGACGTTCCTGGCGTTCTTCCCGCGCCTGACCGCCGGTCCGATCGCGCGCTTCCGCGAGGTCGCGGCGCAGCTCCGGACGCCGGCGTTCTCGCTCGCCGCCTTCGCGCGCGGGGCGACGTACTTCGCCCTTGGCCTCGCCAAGAAGACGGCGCTCGCCAACCCCTGCGGCACGGTCGCGGACCTCGCGTTCGCGGCCGGGTCGCTGCACGCCGCCGACGCCTGGCTGGGGATCGTCGCCTACGCGTTCCAGATCTACTTCGACTTCTCCGGCTACACCGACATGGCGATCGGCGTCGGCCTGCTGTTCGGCGTCGAGCTGCCGGCCAACTTCGACCGCCCGTACCGCGCCCGCTCGATCACCGAGTTCTGGCGGCGCTGGCACATCACGCTGTCGAACTGGCTGCGGGACTTCCTCTTCCTGCCGATCGCCTACGCCGCCGCGCGCCGCCTCGAGAACCGCGGCCTGTCGGCGCGGCGGGAGGAGTACCTGAGCTACGTGGCCGCGGCGTTGTGCACGATGAGCATCGCTGGGCTGTGGCACGGCGCCGCCTGGACGTTCGTGGCGTGGGGCCTGATCCACGGCGTCGCCATGGCGGTCGAGCGGGCGGCGGCGAAGAAGCGCTGGTACCGTGCCACGCCCGACGCGGTCAAGGCGGGCGTCACGTTCCTCGTGGTGCTGGTCGCCTGGGTGTTCTTCCGCAGCGCCACGCTCGCCGACGCCGGCCGCTACCTCGCCGCGATGGTCGGCGCGGGAGGCGCGGCGCCGGGGGCGGAGCTGCTCGCCGGCGTGCTGCGGCAGCCGCAGCAGCTCGCGCCGCTCGCGCTGGCCGCGCTGGTGACGTGGGCGGGCGTGCCGACCGCGCGCTTCGCGGAGCGGGCAACGCTCCTGCGCGCCGCCGCCGCGCTGGCGCTGCTCGCGCTCGGCGTGACGCTGATGGTTGTGCAGAGTCAGCGGGCGTTCCTGTACTCGGTGTTCTGAGTCACTGCTCCCGCACGCCTGCGCGGGGCGCGCAGGCGTGCGGGAGCAGTGACGCGTGCCGGCGTCTCGGGAGGATCGCCAGTGCTGAAAAGAGGAGGCGCCGAAATCACTTCCGCCCGAAGGAGAGTCGTGACAACCTTGCTTGGACAGGGCGTTCGACGCGTAGTCGCACCGAATGCGTGCACGGGGGGGCCATGAGACGAGCGGGGATGGGGTTTGCTGCAGCATTGCTGAGCGCGATGGCGGGCGCTGCGGAGCCGGGGCGGCCGCTGCTGGTGACGGTGGACGACCTGCCGATGGGGGCGGGGCGGCTGCACACCGATCCCGCCGAGCGGCGGGAGATCACGGAGAAGCTGCTCGCGGCGCTGGAGAAGCACCGGATCAGGGCGGTCGGGTTCGTGATCTGGGGTAACGTGAGAACGGACGCCGACCGCGCCATCCTCGAGCGCTGGCTGGCCGCCGGGCACGAGCTCGGCAACCACTCGGCGACCCACCCCGACCTCACGCGCACCGACGTCGAGGCGTACGTCGCCGACGTCGAGGCGGGACGCGCCGGTCTGCAGGGGCTGCTCGACCGCCACGACCGGAAGGTGCGCTACTTCCGCTTTCCCTACCTGCGGGAGGGTGAGACCGAGGCGAAGCTCGACGCGGTGCGCGCCTACCTCGCGCGCAGCGACCAGGCCAACGTGCCGGTGACGCTCGACAACCAGGACTGGTCGTTCGAGGAGCCGTGGGTGAAGGCGGTACGCGCCGGCGACGCGGCGGCGCAGCAGCGGGTCGCGGACGAGTACCAGCTCTCGCTGCGCGCCGAGATCGTCACCCAGTCGCAGCTCGGCGACGAGCTGTTCGAGCGCACCACGCCGCAGGTACTGCTGCTGCACGCCAACGCCGTCGGCGCGGCGCAGTGGGACGCGCTGTTCTCCTGGGCCGGGCGCGCCGGCTACCGCTTCGCGGGGTCCGGCGAGGTGCTCGGCGACCCGGCGATCACCGCGCCGCACCGCTTCGTCAACGCCTACGGCGGCTCGCTGTGGCACCGCCTGCGCCGCGAGCGCGACGGCGGGAAGGCGCGGTCGGCGGTCGCGGCCGTGCTCGCCGAGCAGGCGGCGGCGTGGAGCCGCGGCGACCTCGAGGCGTTCTGCGCCCACTACGCCGACGACGCCGTCTTCGTCTCGCCGGCCGGCATCACCCGCGGCCGGCAGGCGGTGCTCGACCGCTACCGCGCGCGCTACGCCTCGCCGCAGGCGATGGGCACGCTGAAGCTGGAACCGCTCGACGTGCGCGAGGCGTGGGGGAACGAGGTGAGCCCGTTCGGCGACGCGCTACCGTCACGCACCCACGCGGTCACCGTCGCCGCCCGCTGGACGCTCGCGCGCGCCGGCGTGCCCGACGCCACCGGTTTGACGCTGCTGGTGCTGCACCGCCGCGCCGGCACGTGGGTGATCGTGCAGGACGCGTCGATGTGAAGCAGCGCGGGCGGGGTCGCCCCCGCCCGCAGCACGGTGGACCGAGAAGGCCGTTGCTACGGCTGGTCCTCGGTGAAGTACTCGTGGTTGTCGGCGTTGTCGATCGCCTGGTCGGGGTTGGAGAGCGCGAGGTTCTTGGCGCCGCTCTCGCCATAGACGTAGTCGTCGGTGCCGGCGACCACGTTGAAGTGGCTCATCTCGTGCACCAGCGTTCCCATCTTCGAGTCGCGGCCGGTCGCCGGCGCCGACCAGAACACCTTGCACAGGTAGATCTTGTAGGGCTTGGTCGGGTAGACGTAGGCGTAGTAGTTCTTCCTGCAGGAGCAGTCGTAGGTGACGCTCTTGTTGACGAAGGCGTCGTTGATGGCGTTGAAGTGGCTGGTCACGGTGGAATAGCGCGACGTCGTTGCGGCGCCGAACCAGGTCGTGTACAGCGATCCCGGGTTGGATGCGCTGTGGCCGGCCAGGTACGACTTCGACTTGCCCGAGTACGTGATCGCATTGTTGTGCGCCGTCTGCAGCGTCGCCTGCTGCGAGGTCGTGCACTTGGTGTAGCCGCCGATCGTCATCTCCTCGACCGCGATCTCGGCGTCGACGCCGTCGAACCAGAAGTCGGCCGCCTGCGCATCCACGACCTCGGGGACGCGGGCGCGGCGGGCGACCTTGCCGTTGCCGGGAGCGGGGAGCCCGTCGTCGCTGGGGTCGGCGAGCAGCGCGTCGACCTGCCACGTCTTGAAGGCGACCGTGTAGCGGCCGGGCTGGTTCATGTCGTACACCGCGGTCGGGTCGAAGGTGGCGGTCAGCTCGTCGCCGGCGGCGATCTCGACCCAGTCGGCCGCGGTCGGGGCCGGCCGCTTGACCAGCGGGCCGATGTACTGCACCGGCTCGCCGTCGCGAGTCACGGCGAGGATGTCCGCCTCGATCTCGTCCGACGGGAGCTGCCAGCGCAGCACCCACACGCTCCCCTCGCCGCGATTGGCCAGGCGCAGCGTCAGCGCCACGGGCTCCTCGGCCGCGAAGCGGGCCTGCGCCGCATCGATGCTCGCGGCGAGGCGCGCCGTCGGAGCGGCGGCGAACGCGGAGGCCGCGATAAGTGCGGCGGCTACGACGAACACCACGACGTTACGCTTCATATCCTCTCCTCTCTCGCTCGATTCGGGCCGGCGCTGCCGCCGGCCGGGATGGGGTGGCCAGGGGTGACGAATCACCGGACCTTCCGGCAAGCCGCCGAAGAGCATTTGCAGGGATCCGGTCTGCGGCAGAAGAACGTCTGTCTCGCACGGCAATGCTGAGTGCCTTCTACTCGCATCGGGCGCGGGTGTCAAGAGGTCTTGCCGAATCGCGACCGCGATCGCAGCAAGCGCCTCGGCGCGGGCACTGAGGGGTGTGTGCGCTCGCTTTCGGCGGCGCGCCTACAGGCGCGCGAGCAGGTCGTCGATCATGCGCAGGGTGAGGCCCCAGATGACATGCCCCTGCCAGCGGTAGCAGGGCAGCACCACCGGGACGCCGCGCCCCATCCAGACGAAGCGGCCGCGGTTGCTGCGTTCGCCGAGGAACCGCAACGGCACCCACAACGCCTCCTGCACCTCGTGGTTGGGGGCCAGCGGCGGGTCGCCGCGCAGCACGAAGACGTACGGCGCCACCAGTCGCGGACCGGGGCCCTTGCGCAGGTGCGTGCGCACTACCGGCAGGGTGCCGAGCAGCTCGCCGTCGCGCTCGAGGTCGAGAGCGAGCTCTTCGCGCGCCTCGCGGACCGCGGCGGCGAGCGGCGAGGCGTCGGCGGCGTCGACGTGGCCGCCGGGCCACGCCATGTGGCCGGACCACGGGTCGCCGCGCTTCTCCGCGCGCCGGATGAACAGCAGTTCGAGGCCGGGGTCGGCGTCCCGGAGTACCGCCGCAACCGCGGCAGACGGCGGCGCGCCGCCGTCGCCGCTGCGCGAGGCGGCGGCGCCGAGCGCCGCGCGCAGGCGGGCGATCGCGCTAGGCTGCTGCATCGGCCGTGATTGTCGCACCATTCGGCCGGCGGCGGGGTCGGCGCCGCGACGCAACCCCAGACGCCGCGGGCGCGTACCATGGCCGATACGGCGGCGCCGCCCCCGGGGGGCGGCCTCCGCCTTGCTGGGCCGCACCTCCCGGGAATCCGCACCCCACGCGCAGATTCTCGAGAGCGCCAACGCTGTTCTGTGGCGAACCGGCGGCCCGGCAGGGCCGCCGGCGCGGAGGGGTGAAGGCGCCGGATTCACTCCGGCGCCGAGGGGAGGTCGCGAGACCTCCCCATGAGAGGAGGGGCTCGATGAAACGGTTGGTGGCAGCGGTTGCGGCGGCGGTGCTGGCGCCGTGGTGCGCGTTCGCCCAGGGGGTCGCCGACCCGTTCCAGTGGCTGGAGGATGTCGAGGGACAGAAGGCGATGGTGTGGGTGAAGGAGCAGAACGCGCGCACCGAGAAGGAGCTCGAGGCGGCGCCCGAGTATGCGCCGACGTACGCCAGGGCGCTGGAGATCCTCGACTCGAAAGAGCGCATTGCGTACCCGGACCTGCTGGGCAGCGTGGTCTACAACTTCTGGCAGGACCCGGAGCACGTGCGCGGGATCTGGCGGCGCGCGCCGCTCGCCGCGTACCTCGAAGGCAACCCGGCGTGGGAGACCGTGCTCGACATCGACGCGCTCGTCAAGGCCGAGGGGAAGCCCTGGGTGTTCAAGGGCGGCGAGTGCCTGCCGCCGGCGTACGCTCGCTGCCTCGTCTCGCTGTCGCGCGGCGGCGGCGATGCCGTCGAGGTGCGCGAGTTCGACACCGCGACGAAGGCGTTCGTCCCCGGCGGCTTCTTCGTCCCCGAGGCGAAGAACGCGGTGAGCTGGCGCGACGCGGACACCCTCTGGCTCGGCACCGACTTCGGACCGGGCTCGCTCACTACCTCCGGGTACCCGCGCGTCGTCAAGTCGTGGCGGCGTGGCACGCCGATCGCCGAGGCGCGCACGGTATTCGAGGGCTCGGTCGACGACATGACGGCGGCCGGGAGCACCATCTTCACCCCCGAGGGCACGTACGACATCGTCACCCGCGTCCCGGCGTTCTTCCAGGCCGAGACGTACCTGGTTCTCGGCGGCCGGCTGGTCAAGGTGGATGTGCCGCTCGACGCGGCGATGCGCGGCGTCTTCAAGGACCACCTGCTGGTGTCGCTGCGCTCCGACTGGGCGGTCGGCGGCACCACGTACCGCGAGGGCTCGCTGCTCTCCATCGCCGTCGACGACCTGCTGCGCGGCGGCCGCGCCTTCCGGGTGGTGTTCGAGCCGTCGGCACGCGTGTCGCTCGCCGGCGTCTCCACGACCCGCGAGCGCGTGGTGATCACCACGCTCGACAACGTGATCACCCGCATGTACCGGCTCACGCTGGCGAACGGGGCATGGTCGCGCGAGGAGGTCCCGCTGCCGGGAATCGGCAGCGCCTCGGTATCCAGCGCTTCCGACGAGGCCGACGTGTTCTTCTTCTCGTACTCCGACTTCCTGACGCCGTCCTCCCTGTTCTTCTCGGAGGCGGGCAGGGTCGCGAAGGTCAAGTCACTGCCGGCGTTCTTCGACGCCGCCGGGATGACCGTGGCACAGCACGAGGCGACCTCGAAGGACGGCACGAAGATCCCGTACTTCGTGGTGATGCCGAAGGGCTTCGTCGCCGACGGCAAGGCGCCGACGCTGCTGTACGGCTACGGGGGCTTCGAGCAGGCGATGACCCCGAGCTACAGCGCCGTCACCGGCGCCGCCTGGCTCGCCAAGGGCGGTGTCCGCGTGATCGCCAACATCCGCGGCGGCGGCGAGTTCGGGCCGGCGTGGCACAAGGCGGCGATCAAGGAGCACCACTACCGCAACTTCGACGACTTCATCGCGGTGGCGGAGGACCTCGTGGCGCGCCGGATCACCTCGCCGCGCCACCTCGGGATCATGGGCGGCTCGCAGGGCGGCCTGCTGGTCGGCGGCACCTTCACCAGGCGGCCGGACCTCTTCAGCGCGGTGGTCTGCCAAGTGCCGCTGGCCGACATGCAGCGCTACAACAAGCTGCTCGCCGGGGCGAGCTGGGTGGCCGAGTACGGCAACCCCGACGTGCCGGAGGAGTGGGCCTACATCCGGACGTGGTCGCCGTACCACAACCTGAAGAGGGACGCGAAGTACCCCAAGGTGTTCTTCTGGACCACGACGCGCGACGACCGCGTCCACCCCGGGCACGCCCGCAAGATGGTGGCGAAGATGCAGTCGCTCGGCCACCCCGTGTACTACTACGAGAACACCGAGGGAGGCCACGGCGCCGGCTCGACCAACGCGCAGCGCGCGCACATCAACGCGCTCGAGTACGCGTACCTGTGGAAGATGCTCCGGTGAGGCGAGCTGATCCACCGCGTCCAGAAGGCCCCGCGGCGCGCGCAGACCTTCGGGAGTGGTGGATCAGCCGAGTCGCCGTGCTCTTCCGGCCCGCCTCCGCCCGGGATGACAGGTTCCTCGGCAGCCCGGACCGCCAAGGATTGCACGTGGCGCCCGGCCGGGAATACGAGCGGCGCTTCTACGTTTCCTACCCCTCGAAGCTGTGCGCCATGGGCGGCGGAGAAGATGCCCCAACCGGGCTCGGGGGGAGGAGATGAGCGGAAACGGACGTTCTCGGGTCTTCTTCTGGCTGGTGGCGCTCGTCGGCAGTGTGGCATCGGCGCAGGTCCAGCCGCCGGTGTGCGACGGCGCATCGGCCGTATACACGGCCACCGGGCAGGTGCAGTCGTTCGTCGTGCCGGCCGGTGTGACCAGCGTAACGGCCGACGCCTCCGGAGCGGCGGGAGCCGCGGCCAAGAGTTTCCTCGGCTCCCAGACCGCCGCGGGTGGCAGCGGCGCGCGGCTGGTGGCCACCTTCGCGGTGACGCCGGGCGAGACGCTGTCGATCGTCGTGGGCGCCATGGGCAGCGACAACTTCGTCGACGCCGGCGGCGGCGGCGGCGCCTCGTACGTGTACCGCACGGCCACCGTCTCGGGGCTGCTGCTGGCGGCGGCGGGCGGAGGCGGTGCGTTCGAGAGTACCGCCGGCGGCAATGGGCAGTCAGGTGCGGCGCAGGCCGGCGGCGGATTCGGAGCGCCCGGCGCCGCGGGGAGCGGCGGCAACGGCGGCGGCGGCGGCAGCGTCTTCTGCAATGCCGGGGGGGGCGGCGGCGGGCTCCTCACCGACGGCGGCGACGGCTTCAACGATGTCAACTGCGGCGGCGTACCGGTGGGAGGGGGCAAGGCCCTCGCCAACGGTTCGGCCGGCGGCGTCGCGGTGAGCGGATCGAACGGCGGCTTCGGCGGCGGCGGCGGCGGCGGGAGCAGCGCGGGCGGCGGCGGCGGCGGCGGCTACAACGGCGGCGGGGGCGGCAGCCTCGGACAAGGCGGCGGCGGGGGATCGTATGTCGATCCAGGAGCGGTCCTGCTCTACGCGGCTTCCGGCGCGAATGCCGGCGACGGCTCGGTGACGATCTGCTACGTCGAGCCCGCCCTGCCCGCGATCTCCCCTCGCGGCATGGCCATCCTCGCCGCACTCCTGGCCGTCTCGGCCGCCTGGGCGCTCGCACGCAGATCGCTCGGCTGACCCCGCGGCATCCGGAGGGCGGGATGCGCCGTCCTCCGGCTCGCGGCGCCGTGGGACGGTCGAGAGAGGCGGGCGGGCGATCGTCGACCTACCGCACGCGCAGGATCACCACGGTGCGGCGGTCGGAGACCTTGATGTAGTCGGCGGTGATCTCGTCGACGCGGAACCCGTCTACAGTCGAGCCGACAATCACATCCTGGCCGTTGACGCGGCCGAACGGCGAGCCCGGGCGGTACACCAGGTAGTCGAGGTGCAGCTTCGCGTAGCCGAGGTCGGCGTCGATGAGCGCCTCACGGGTGCTTCGCTCAATCGGGACGACCGCCGCCTGGTCGGCCGCCTGCTCGCCGGCCGCCGGGCCGGCGGCTGCCGCCGTCTCCCGGGCGGCCGGCGGCGCCGCTCCCGTGGGCGCGGCCGAGCCGTCGCCGCCGGCCGGCGCCGGTGCGGTTCCGGACGGTGCAGGCGCGCCGGCAGGGGCGCGGCCCGCACCGGCGGCGGCCAGATCCGCTGCACCGCCTTCGCCCTCGCCCGGCGGAGCCGACCCGCCGGCGGCCGGCGCCGGCGCGGCAGCGGGTGCCGGCGGCGCCGGCGTCGCCTCGTGGCGGCCGAAGGCCCACCAGACGCCGGCGGCGCCGCCGACCGCCGCGGCGACGGCCACGAGCAGGAGGGGGACGAGGCCGATCCCGGAACGGAAGCGGCGCGGCGGCAGCACCAGCGTCGGCGGGACCGTCGGCGGCGCCGCCGCGCCGTCGGCGGCGCGCGCGCGCGCCTTGCGCAGGGCTTCGCTGACCAGGCTCATCGGCCGCGCCCCTCGAGCTCGCGGATGGCGCGGCGCACCTGCCACCAGGTGAGCACGTCGCGCTCCTCGACGTAGCCGGCGAGCAGGGTGGTGTCGCACACGGCGTTGACCAGGCGGGGGATGCCGCGCGAGTAGCGGTGCAGCGCGCGGACCGCCGCCGGGGTGAACTGCGGCCGCCCGGTCGAGCCCGCCACCGAGAGCCGGTGCCGGATGTACGCCTCGGTCTCGCGCGCGTCGAGCGGCTCGATGTGGTAGCGCACCGTGATGCGCTGGCGGAGCTGGCGCAGCTCGGGGCGGTCGAGGCGGTCGCGCAGCTCCGGCTGGCCGACGAGGACGATCTGGAGCAGCTTGCGGTCGTCGGTCTCGAGGTTGGAGAGCAGGCGCACCTCCTCGAGCAGCTCCGGCGGCATGTCCTGCGCCTCGTCGATGAACAGCACCACCTCGACGCCGTCGGCGGCGGCGGCGAGGAGGAACGCGTTGAGCCGCTGCAGCAGCCTGACGCGGTCGTTGCCGCGGTCGTCCTGCCCCAGCTCGTGGAGCACCGCGCGCAGGAGCTGGATCCCCGTCATCACCGGGTTGAGGATCAGCGCGGTGGCGTAGCCCGTGCGGAGCTGCTCGAGCACGGCGCGGCAGATCGTGGTCTTGCCGGCGCCGACCTCGCCGGTGATCTGGATGAACCCCTTGCGCTCCTTGATGCCGAACAGCAGGTGGTCGAACGCCTCGCGGTGCCGCCGCGAGAAGAACACGAAGCGCGGGTCGGGCGTGATCGAGAACGGCGGCGCGGAGAGTCCGTAGAACGCTTCGTACATGAGCTGTCGGCCGGCGGCGGTCCCGGCTCCCTATTGTACGGGCCGCGCGGGCACGATGTCCTCGAACGGTACGTTGGCGAGCGCGTACTGCTTCCAGTCGCGGTGGTCGAAGTGCCACCACTCCTCGGGCAGCGCCGTGAACCCCACCGCCTCCATCGTGCGCCGCAGCAGGTCGCGGTGGGCTCGCTGCAGCGGCGTGCCGCCGCTGTAGCCGGCGTGCGAGCGCTCGGTCATCTCGTCGTAGGCGCTCGGCATCTCGACCGCCTTCCCGTCGGCCAGGCGCACGAGACCGACGTCGACCGCGCAGCCGCGGTTGTGGCGGGAGCCCTTGGCAGGGTCGGCGACGAAGTCGTGCAGGTGCGCCGGCGTCGCCTCCCAGAACACCCAGGTGACCGACCACGGGCGGTAGGCGTCGTACACCAGGAGACCGAGGCCGCCGCCGGCGAGCGAGCGCTGCGCGCGCACCAGCGAGAGCGCCGCGGGACGCTGCAGGAACGCGCGCGCCTGGCGGTAGAGCGGCGCACCGAGGACGTTGTCGGCGGTCGCATACCGGATGTCGAGGCGGATCGTCGGATCGAGCGCGGTGATCTCGACGAGGTCGTTGGCGCGCCGCCGGCCGGCCTCGGGCGGCGGCGCGACGCGGCGTGACTCGTCCAGCAGCTCGGCCAGCGGGCGGACCGGCGCGACGCGGAACGGCGGCGGCGCCTGCGCGAGCGCCGCGGCGGCGGCGATCGCCAGCAGCGGCGCGATCACTGCAGCTCGCCGGCGCTGACCGCTCTTGAGTGGGCGCGGGCCGGGGCGATCGTGCTTCATCGACCCCCGAGCATAGCAGCCGCGCCGTCCGCGCCGGCCGGACACTCCGCCGCGGGCAGCCGGACGCGCGGCGGGCCATCCGGGCTAGAATGACCCCCATGACACGCGCACTGTGCACCCTGCTCGTCGCCGCAGCGCTCCTGGCAGCGTGCGGCAAGACCCAGGCGCCGCAGCAGGCTGCTGCGCCCGCCCTCACCGCCGCTCAGGTCGAGACGAAGCTGGCGGCAGCCGATCTCGCCGACGGCGCGGCGGACAAGGTCGTCGCCAAGTGCGCGGCCTGCCGCCTCGGCATGGACGGCGACGCCGCCCATGCCTCGCAGCACGCCGGGTACGAGCTGCACTTCTGCGCCGAGGACTGCAAGAAGCGCTTCGACGCGGACCCGAACAAGATCCTGGCCAAGCTGCCCGACACGCCGCCGTCGTAGCCGGTTCCGGCGCGCAGGGTTCCCGTCCCGATCCTCCGGCCTCCGCCGGCGGCGCGGCCGCGCCCGGGAGGACGCCGCTCCTACGGCGCCCTCTTCACGTACTTCTCCAGCCACGCGTCCTGCTCCCACAGCATGTGCAGGATGTTCTCGCGCGCCTGGTAGCCGTGGCTCTCGAACGGCAGCAGGACGAGCCGGGCGGTGCCGCCGAGTCCCTTGACCGCCTGGAACAGCCGCTCGCTCTGCAGCGTGAAGGTGCCGGGGTTGTTGTCGGCCTCGCCGTGGATGAACAGGATCGGTGTCTTGATCCTGTCGGCGTAGTTGAACGGCGACATCTTCGCATAGACGTCCTGCGCCTCCCAGTACGAGCGCTCCTCGGCCTGGAACCCGAACGGCGTCAGCGAGCGGTTGTAGGCGCCCGAGCGCGCGATCCCGGCGGCGAACAGATCGGAGTGGGCGAGCAGGTTGGCGACCATGAAGGCGCCGTACGAGTGGCCGATGCAGGCAACGCGCCTGGGGTCGACGACACCCATCGCGTCGACGGCGTCGATCGCCGCCTTCGCGTCCATCACGAGCTGCTCGACGTAGGTGTCGTTGGGCTCCGCGTCGCCCTCGCCGACGATCGGGAACTGCGCCCCCTCGAGCACCGCATAGCCGCGCGCCGCCCAGAACACCGGCGACCCCCACGAGAGGTAGACGAACTGATGCGGCGAGCTGTCGACCATCCCGGCGGCGGCCTTGTCCTTGAACTCGGTCGGGTACGCCTCGAGCAGCAGCGGCAAGCGGCCGTCGCGTGCCTTTTCGTACCCCTTCGGCAGGTAAAGGTCGGCCGAGAGGTCGACGCCGTCGGCGCGCCTGTAGCGGATCTTCTCCTTCGACACCCCCTCGAACGGCTTGAACGGGTTGGGGAAGTCGGTGAGCCGGCGCGGCGCGATGCGGGCCTTGATCTCGCGCAGCCAGTAGTTCGGGAACTGCGTCGGCGACTCGACGCGGGTGAGCAGCGTGCCGCGCCTCGCGTCGAGCACGCGAACGATCGTCTCGTACGTCGACTCGCCGGCGGCGCGCCAGAGGCGGAGGGTCTTGCCGGTTGCGAGATCGTACTCGTCGAGGAACGGGCGATTGCCCTGTGGCGAGTACCCCTCGTCGCGGAGATACAGCTTCTTCCGGTCGGCGCCGGCGAGCAGCGCCTGGCGGCCGTAAGCGTTGGGGGCGGTGACGAAGTCGCCCGGGCGGTGGTAGAGGTCCTGCGGGGAGTACTCGAACAGGAGCTGCGGCTCGGGGTTGTCGCGCGACGGGTCGAAGCGGTAGACGCGCGTCATCCGCGTCTTCCACCTGTAATCCTCGGCGATCGCCAGCGTGGCGTCGCCCCAGGTGACCCCGGCGAGGCGGTGCTTCGTGGTCAGCAGCGGGCGCGGCGCGCCGGAGAACGGCGCGTCGAGGGAGAACGCGCGGTCGCGCGCCGGCGCCTCGACGGCGGGGTCGCCGCCGTCGAGCGCCTCGACCCACACCACGGTCGCCGGCGCGTCGTTGCGCCAGACGAAGTCGCGGCGCCCCGCCTCGACCGCGTCGAAGGAGATCGGGATCGCGTCCTGCAGCGGCTTGTCGACCAGCTCGGCGACGGTCCTTCCGGCGGCGTCGGCGACGAACACGCGGTACGGGAAGCGGTCGAGCGGGAACAGGTACGAGAACGGCCGCCGCGTCTGCTCGACGAGCAGGAAGCGGCCGTCGGGCGACACCGAGAGGTCGCGGTAGATGCCGGCCGGCAGCACCGGGGTCGCGTCGCCGCCGGCGACAGGGAAGCGCCGGATCTCGGAGGCGGCGAAGTGCTCGAACCGCCGCTCGTCGGCCGTGTTCTTCAGCAGGTCCTGCCAGGTGCGGCCGGGGGTCTTGCGGCCGGTCGCCTCCTGCACCACCGGGCCGGCCGGCAGCTCGGCGGCGTCGACGAACGGCGCGAGCGACGGGCGGATGCGGCAGTACACGCTCGCCTCGTCCGGCGACCACACGAGCACCGGGCGCATCACCGCCGACACCGCCGCGGGCGTCACCTGGCGAGCGGCTCCGGTCGCCAGCTCGACCGCCCAGACGGCGAGCGCGTCGGGTTGCGCCACCACGAACGCGAGGTACCTGCCCTTCGGCGAGAAGGCAGGGTATTCGATGCGCACCTGGTCGGGGAGGCCGCTCACCTGGATGGCCTTGCCGGTGGCGATCTCCTGGATCGCCACCCCGAGGGTGTAGGACGCCCGCGCCGCGTCGTGGTTGCGCGGGTTGATGCGCAGCCCGGCGAGGCGCAGCTCCGGCTGCGCCAGCTCGTCGAGCGTCTTGAACGTCGGCCGCCGCAGGAACACCATGAACCGGTTGGTCGGGTCGACCATCGTCAGCGGCGGCAGGTCGACGTCCACCAGCTCCAGGATCTCCTTCGGCGGCTTCCGATACGTCACGTCCGCCGGCGCCTGCGCCGCCGCCGTGCCGGTCCACATTGCGGCCAGCAGGATCGCCGCACCGGCCGCGAGAGCTCGCCTCCTCGTGATCGTCCTCATGCCGTCCCCCGTGCGCCACGCGCATCCCGTGCGTGCGCTCCGCGCGCTGCCGAGAATACACGGCGTCCGGCCCACCGCGGGCGCGCAGGCGCACTCAGGAGGCTCTGTGCTGGCCTATGTGAGCCGGTAGACCTCGCGGCGATGTCACACGCGGACGATGAGGATGAGCAGCCGAGATCCGTCGAAGGCGTAGGTCAGGCGGTAGCGCCCGACACGAAGGCGGCGCAGGCCGTTCCACTCGCCGCTGAGCTGCTCAGCCTTGCAGCGGCTGGCTTGCGAGCGCTTCGGCCGCCGTGACGAGCCGCTGCTGGGCGTCCTTCGGCAACGCCGCGAGCTCCTCGAACGCGCGCCGCTCCCACCTCATCGAGATCGAGGGCACGCTTGACCTCGGCGTGGTCGAGGTACTCGGCCTGCGGCTCGCGCACCCGCGCCAGCGCCGTCTCGAGGTTCTCCCGCTCTTTCAGGTACAGCTCGAGCGCCTCGATGATGAAGGACGTCTTGGTGCGCCTGGTGCTGCGCGCGATGCGCTCCAGCGGCTGCGCCAGATCCTCCGGGAGACGCACGGTCTGTGTCGTCATGGCGCCCTTCGGTGGCACTGTAATACAGCGATTGCGACCGATCAAGCCGGGAGGCTTTGGTTCTCTCCCTCGGAGATACGGTGGCATTCGCGCGTCGCTGCATCCGCGCTCGCGGCGTTGCGCTTCCGCGCCGTATGGCGGCCTCTACGGCTTGGTCGCGCGCCTTGCGAGCGCGGCGCATCGGTGCGCTCGGTGCGTCACCGTATTCCCGGGGGAGAGTACTTAGCCGGAGCTATCTGCAGCGTCGAGCTGGCGTGCCCCGGCAGCTCGCGTCAGCGCGTCGCCCAGTCGGCAACATCGAGGCCGGGAACCCGCGCGAAGTGCCTGGCGTTGAGGGTGGCGACGCGGGCTCCGAGTGCGATTGCGACCGAGGCGACGATCAGGTCCATGTCGTCGAGCCGCTTGCCGGCCTCCTCGAGCGCGGGCTTGAGCCGACCGAACTCGACTGCCGCGTCCTCCGTCCAGTCGGACCATCGCACCGCCGCGCGCAACCTCCGGTACTCGCCCTCGAGCAGGCGCCGCCGCCGGGAGCCGGCAGCGAGCCGCGCCAGGCCGTACTCGATCTCCGCCGCTACCGGGCTGCACAGCACCACGTCGGCGGGCGTCTCCTCGCTCAGAAGTGCGAGCGCCTCGGCGGAGCGGTGCATCAGGGCGGAAACCGCGCTGGTGTCGAGAAGCAGCATCACAGCGGCTTCCCGCGACGGTTGCGCCGCGCCGCCGCGATGACATGAGCAAACTCCTGCTCGCCGCGCCGCAGCTCGGCCAGCTCCGCGGCGGTGAACCGCTCGTCCGAGAAGAACCCCTCCGGCCAGCGGTGGCGACCGCGCACCGCCTGACGGCACGCTTCGACGATCAGGCGGTTGCGGCTGACCCCGCGCTCCGCCGCGCTGCGGTCGAGCTCCTCGAGCAGCGCCTGCGGGATGTGAACGCTGGTGCTCCCCATCGATGTGCCTCCTATCCGAATATATTATACCAGAAACGGGGGAAGGGCTACAACCCCGACGGCACCTTCGCCTCGAGCTCGGCGCGCCAATTAGGCACGAGGTCGATGCGTGTGACGGGCGGCGGCGGGTCGGTCTCGACCGCTTGCGTGGCGTAGAAGTGCTGGCCGTCCGGCGCGACGGCGTAGCAGGATACGGGCCACTGGACAAGGAGATCCGTGGGATCGAAGGCGAAAACGGCGCGCGGCACGCCGAGGTACCCGCCGGCAGTCGGCGAGACCGAGACTGCCATCATCCGAGCGCGGTTCTTCCCATCTGTGGCCGAATGGAAGAACAGCTCAGCCCCGTCCGGGCTCCAGGCGGGCGACAACGCCCCGTCCACCGACACCTGTCGCCGCGGACCAGCGCCCGGATATGGCTGAAGGTAGACCTCCGCGCGGCCACTGCGGTACGACGCCCACGCGATCCAGCGACCGTCGGGCGAGAACGCGGGCCACCCGTGGCTACCGGGTCCCTGGATCTGGGGCCGCCACGACGGCGGCTCCGACTTCGTGTCGATGATCCAGATGTCCTCGTCCCTCACGACCGCGATCTCGCGCCCGTCCGGCGCCCACGAGGCCAGGTTTCCAACTGCTTCGCCCAATCGGACCGGCGGCTCGTTCCCGTCAGCGACCTGCCAGGCAAGGGTCGTCACTCCTTGGTGAGACCGGCAGAAAGCAACGCGCCTCCCATCTGGGCTCCACTGGGGCCAGTAGGACTCGCTCCCAGGGGGCGTGAGTTTGGTCAGGGTGTGCCGCGCGAACTCGAAGACCCATAGGCCAACCTCTGTAGTGCTGGTGATCCCCAACACCAGCCGGCCACCGTCCGGCGAGACCCTCACCGCGGCGCCGTAGGCTCGTTCGGGAGCCGGGAGGGGTCGTACCGTGCCGGTGCGATCGATGGCGGCGAGCCTGCGCAGCTTGTACGGGAGGGGGTCCGGAGGCGCTTTACGCGTCGCTGTGTTCCGCGACGAGGCGGCTCACGGAGGCGGGCGGCTCGGGCGGCGCGCCGGCGGCGGGCTCCGGCGCCGACGCCGTCAGGCGCAGCGGGACCACGCCCGTCCACGTGTCCGCGGGGAGCGGCCGCGGCGGCACGCTCGGCGGCCCGGAGCGGAGCTTCGCCGAGGCCTCCTCGATCACGATCTCCACGACAGCGGTGGCGGCGATCTCGGCGTCAGTGGGCGGCGGCACCTCGGCGGTGCGACCGGGGATCAGGCGGTCGGTGAGGATGTCGAGCGCGCGCCGCTTCTCGATCGGATCGGTGATCGCGCGGCCGCGGCCGAACACCACCGCCGAGCGGTAGTTCATCGAAGACTCGAGCCCGGAGTGGGCGACCACCACGCCGTCGAGGTGGGTGACCGCGACGCACGCTTCGGCGCCGGTCGCGAGGGCGCTCATGATGCGGCTGCCGTGCGCCCCGTGGAGGATCAGTCGGCCCCCGTCGCGCACGTACGACATCGGGACGACGAGCGGGCGCCCGTCGACGGCCACGCCGACGTGGCAGACCAGCCCCTGGTCCAGGATGGCGTCCACGGTGGCACGCTCGTGGCTGCCGCGCTCGGGGCGGCGCCTGACGGCCGACCGCGGTCCGGACGGGTAGGTGTCGTCGCTCAGGGCTGCCTTCCCGGCGCGACGGCCTCGACCACGACCGTGATCGGCGGGCCGGCCAGCGACCCTGGCGAGCCCGGCGCCGCCACCACCGCGCCCAGCCGCTGCGTGTCGCCGCCCTGCCAGAACTCCTGCGCGGTCGAGGTGAGAACGGCGGCGACCCGGCCCGTCGCGGCGTCGAGCACGAACGGCGTCAACAGGAAGGTGCGCGTCACGCCGGGCAGGCGGAACGGGATCGCGCCGCCCTCGCGCCCCGCGAGCGGCAGCGGCCGGAAGCCCAGCCCCTCCACCCGCAGGCGCACCTCGCGGGTGGACACCAGAAACGCCGGGCGCGCCGCGCGCTCCTCGGCGGGGAGCGCGAGGTACACCTCGTCGACGACCCAGCGCAGGTAGGTGACGAGATCGCCCTCGGAGCTGAAGCGGTCGCGGTCGAACGCGACGCAGCCCGCGACGCGCTCGCCGGTGAACGGGTAGACGGCGCCCCACACCTCCCCGCCGGCGGGCGTCGTCGCCGCCCGCGCCAGCGTCGGGTTGCCGGCCTCGGGCAGCGCCAGGCGCAGTGCGCCGCCCGCCGCGGCTCCGACCCGGCGGCCGCCGAGGAACTCCGCGGCCGAGAGCAGCACCATCCCATGCTCGGGAGCGAGCAGCGCGACGAAGCTGCCGGCGATCGCCGGACAGGCACGCGAGGCGTCGGCCACCTCCAGCCGCGGTCGCTCGGCGGCGGCGGCCGGCGCGGCCGCGATCGCGGCGACGAGCACCGCCGCGGCGCGCCTGCGGGCGGTCGCGCGCGCCGCGCCGGCCGAGCTACCGCCGCCGGCCGACGAACGTGTCCTCGTGATAGTCCTGGACCGCCTCACGGAGCTCCTCCTCGCTGCTCATCACGATCGGCCCCCACCAGGCGATCGGCTCGCCGAGCGGCCGGGCGGCGATCAGCAGCACGCGGGCGCCGTCCGCACCGGCGTCGAGCTCGACCTCGTCGCCGTCGCCGAGCAGGGCGCCGTGGCCGGCCGGCAGCGGTCCCTCGGCCGCGCGCAGCGCGCCCGCGATGACGTAGGCGAACACGGTGTGACCGCGCGGCACCGGGAGCGCGAGGGCGCCGCTCCGCGGCAGCTCGACGTCGAGGAAGGCGGGCGCGGTGGCGACGTCGCGCACCGGGCCGCGGGCGCCGCCGACCTCGCCAGCGATCACGCGCACGCGCGCGCCGCCCGGCGGCCGCGCCTCTGGGATCTCGGCCGCGCGGGCCCCGCGGTAGCGCGGCGCGGTCAGCTTGTGCGCCGCGGGCAGGTTGAGCCAGAGCTGCAGCGCGTGCACCTCGCCCCCGCCCGCGATGCGCGGCATCTCCTGATGGAGCACGCCGCCGCCGGCGGTCAGCCACTCGACGTCGCCGGGGCCGAGCGCGCCGGCGTGGCCGAGCGAGTCCTCGTGCGCGAAGCAGCCCGCCAGGACCCAGGTGACCGTCTCGATGCCGCGGTGCGGGTGCCACGGGAAACCGCCGCGCAGCTCGGAGGGGTCGGAGGTGCGGATCTCGTCGAGCAGCAGGAAGGGATCGAGGAGCTGCGCCTGCGGCTGCCCGAAAACGCGGCGCACGCGCACCCCGGCGCCCTCCATCGTCGCTGCCGCCGCCAGCACCCGGCTCGTCGCCCGCACCCGTCCCATCGCTCGCCCCCGCGCGAGTCTAGCGCACGCAGGCACAGGTGCCGGGCCCAACGAAGTCGGCACTCTCGTCTCAGGTGCCGTAGAGGCGGTCGCCGAAGTCGCCGAGGCCGGGAAGGATGTACTTGCGGTCGTTGAGGCCGCGATCGAGGGCGGCCGTGTAGACGGCGCTGTCCGGCGCCTCGGCGGAGAGCCGCGCGACGCCTTCGGGAGCGGCGACGATCGAGACCAGCCGCACCGCGCGCGCGCCGCGCGCCCGCAGCCCGTCGACCGCCAGTGTGGCCGAGCCGCCGGTCGCCAGCATGGGGTCGAGGAGGAACACCACCGCCGAGCCGAGGTCGGCCGGCACCTTCTCGTAGTAGCGGCGCGCGACCGCGGTCTCCTCGTTGCGCTCGAGGCCGAAGTAGCCGACCTGTGCGCCGGGGACGAGGTCGAGGAACGCCTGCAGCATGCCGATGCCGGCGCGCAGCACAGGCACGGCGACGACGCGCGCCGCGAGGCGGCGCGCCGGTGCGGCCTCCATGGGGGTGTCGACGGTCCCCGCGCGCGTCGGCAGGTCCCGGGTCGCCTCGGCGACGAGGAACAGCGAGGCGCGGTGGGCGAGCGCGCGGAAGTCCTCGGAGGTGGTGGCGCGGTCGCGCAGCCGCGCCATGATGTCGTGCAGCAGCGGGTGGTCGACGATGTGCAGGCTCATGGCAGCGGAACGGTAGCACGCGGTGCGGCAAGGAGGGCGGGCGATGCGTGCGGCGAGCGCTACGAGCCGGCGTTGTTGCGCACGAGCGGAGCCGCGTCGGTCTGCGTGACGTGGCACGACGTGCACACCCAGCGGGCGCCGGCGACCGTCCCGCGGCGCGCGCCCGGCGCGTTGCGCAGGTCGACGAAGTGGCTGGCGGGCAGCGGCACCGGTCCGCCCGGCTCGCGCTCGGCGACCGCGTGGCAGTCGACGCAGGCGTTGGCGTCGCGGGTGATCGGCACGTAGTCGCCGACCCCGTGCGGTACGAGCGGCGGCGCCTCCGTGTTCATGCGCGGCAGCAGGCGGTTGCCGCCGGGCTCGGCGGCGGCGTGCGGGTGCTCCGCCGGGGCCGGCGTGTCGAACACCGAGCCCTTCGCGAGGCCGAGCTCCGTTTCCAGGATGCCGGAGGACGCCGCGGGCGCGGTCACGGCCGCCGCACCGGGTGCAGCGGCGGCGGCCGGTGCAGCGGCGGTGGCGCGCGAGCCCGCCGGCGTGCCGGCAGCCGCGCGCGCCGCGTCTTCGTCCCGCGTGCTCGACGACGAGCACGCCGCCAGCGCCAGCGCCGCGAGCAGGGCGGTCGAGATGTACTTGCTCATGGGTTCCCTCCCGGCGGCCGTCATGCCTTCCGCACCCGTACGGCGCACTTCTTGAAGTCGGTCTCCTTCGAGATCGGGCACGTCTGGTCGAGCGTCACCTTGTTGATCAGCACGCCCTCGTCGAACCACGGCACGTAGACGGTGCCAGCCGGCATCGCGTAGCGGCCGTGCGTCTCGACGCGCGCCTGGATCGCGCCGCGCCGCGACTCGACGACCGCGAGGTCGCCGCGCGCGAGGCCGCGTGCCGCCGCGTCGGCGGCGTGCATGAATAGCTGCGCCGCCGGCATCGCGCGGTGCAGCTCCGGCACCCGGCGGGTCATCGTGCCGGAGTGCCAGTGCTCGATCACCCGCCCCGTCGACAGCCACAGGTCGTAGGCGGCGTCGGGAACCTCCGGCGGCGCCTGGTACGGGCGGAAGAAGATCTTGGCCTTGCCCCTGATCGCGGTCCTCGCGTCGTCCGTGATGCCGTCGAGATCGCCCGACGGCAGCGCCTTGAGCAGCGGGCCGTAGAACTCGATGCCGGCGCCGCGCGTCACGTACGGGTCGTGCGCCTCGTTGAAGCGCCAGCGCGTCTCCCGGCCGTCGACCACCGGCCAGCGCAGGCCGCGCACGTCGTCGCGATAGTAGACGTCGAACGGCGCCAGGTCGTGGCCATGGCCGAGCCCGAAGCGCCGGTACTCCTCGAACAGCGCCTTCTCCGGGAACCAGTCGATGCCCGCGTGCGCGACCGTCGAGTTGGCGCGGCCTGCAGCCACCGGGTCCGGCCAGCGCACGGCGCGGTTCGCCGGCGTGGCGAAGAGCACGTCGTACAGCGTCGCCGCGGGAGTGTAGCCAAGCTCGGCGGCGGCAGGCAGCACCGACGGCAGCGCGCCGTCGGCGAACCCGTCGGCCTGCAGGCCGGGAACCCGCTGCTCGCCCCACACCTCGGCGAGGGTGAAGCGTTTGGAGAACTCCATCATCTGCCAGAGGTCGCTGCGCGCCTCGCCGGGAGGGTCCACCTGCTGCCGCCAGAGCTGCGTGCGCCGCTCCGAGTTGCCGTAGCCGCCCCACTTCTCGAAGATCATCGCCGCCGGCAGGATGAGGTCGGCCACCTTGGCCGAAACGCCCGCGTAGGCGTCGGAGACGGCGATGAAGGCGCCCATCTCGCGCGCCGCGGCCAGCCAGTGGTTGGCGTTGGCGGTGGACTGGAACGGGTTGGTGACCTGCACCCACAGGAACTTCACGCGGCCGTCCTCGAGGTCGCGCATCATCTGTACGATGTGGCTGCCGATCTTCGGGTTGAGCGTCTTCGCCGGGAGCCGCCAGAGCTCCTCGCAGCGGGCGCGGTGCTCGGCGTTGTCGACCATCATGTCGGCGGGGAGGCGGTGCGCGAAGGTGCCCACCTCGCGCGCGGTGCCGCACGCCGAAGGCTGGCCGGTGAGCGAGAACGCGCCGTTGCCCGGCTTCGCCTGCTTGCCCAGCAGCAGGTGCACCATGTACGCCTGCTCGTTGACCCAGGTGCCGCGGACGTGCTGGTTGAACCCCATCGTCCAGTACGAGACGACCTTGCGCTTCGGGTCGGCGTAGAGGTCGGCGAGCTGGACGAGCTTCGCCTTGAACGACTCGAGCGGCTCGGCCGGATCGCCCTTGGCGAGCGCCGCGACGAAGTCGAGCGTGTACGGGGCGAGCCCTCGCCGGAACTCGTCGAAAGTGATCAGCCAGTGCGCGCCGGCCTGCTCGGCGTGCGCCTGTGCGACGCGCTCCCCCGGGGTCCGGCGCTGCGCGATCGCCTCCGCCTCGCCGAGGACGACCGCGCGCTCGCGTTCGCGCGTGTCCGCCTCCGCCGCGGTAGCCGCCGCGGTGTCGCGGCGCATCCCGAAGCCGATGTCGCTCCAGCCGGTGGCGAAGGCGCAGTGGCGCGCGACGAACTCCTTGTCCCAGACGTCGCGCTCGACGATCTCGCGCGCGATGTAGTTCCAGATCGCAAGGTCGGTGTTGGGCCTGAACACCAGCTCGAGGTCGGCGAGCGCCGACGTCGGGGTGCCGAACGTCGTCAGGTTGACGAGGCGGTAGTCGGGGCGCGCCAGGCGTGCGTCGGCGATGCGCGCCCACAGCATCGGGTGCATCTCCGCCATGTTGGCGCCCCAGGTGACGATCGTGTCGGTGAGCTCGATGTCGTCGTAGCACCCGGCCGGCTCGTCGATCCCGAACGTCTGGTAGAACGCCGCCACCGCCGACGCCATGCAGTGGCGCGCATTCGGGTCGAGGTTGTTGGAGCGGAACCCCGCCTTCACCAGCTTGACCGCCGCGTACCCCTCCTGGATCGTGTACTGCCCGGACCCCATCACCGCGATCCCGGTCGGCCCGAGTTCGGCGAGCGCCCGCTTGCAGTGGCGCGCCATCTCGTCGAACGCGCGCTCCCAGCTCACCGGCACGAAGTCGCCGCGCTTGTCGAACTTCCCGTCCTTCATGCGCAGCATTGGCCGGTGGAGGCGGTCCTCGCCGTAGAGGATCTTCGCGTTGGCGTACCCCTTGACGCACAGCAGCCCGCGGTTGACGGGGGAGTCGGGGTCGCCCTTGACGGCGACGACACGGTTGTTCTCGGTGGCGACCTGGATGCCGCAGCCGACGCCGCAGAACCGGCACACGCCCTTGTCCCAGCGCCGCCCTGCCTCGATGTCGGCGTCGCGCTCGCCTGCCGATGCCGGCGCCGCCGCCGCGCCGGCGACGGCAGCCGCAGCGGTCGCCTTCACGAAGTCACGGCGGGTCAGGTTCTCGCTCATGCTCGCCTCCTGCGTCGCAGCGCGGGCACGCTACCGCCGTGCGCGCCGCGGCGCGTTGACCAAGGTCAAGAGCAGGCGTGGACCAGCCGCCTCACGCTCCGCTCGAGGCGATCTGGCGGGCGATGAAGGCGTCGAGCGCGGCGCGGTCGGCGGCGGGCATGGAGACGAACTCGACGCCGGCAGCGGTGATGCGCCGCTTGTTCTGCTCGCCCACGTCGCGCAGGTAGGCGACGCGCACGCGCGGGCGGATTCGGGCGCCGTCGAGGACGACGCGCAGCTCGTAGGACGCGCCGGGCGCCGGCGATGTGTCGGTCTCGATCAGCATTCCGGACGCCGACAGCGTGCGCACCACGAACTCGCACTCGGCGCCGAGCGCCACGCTCTCGCCCGGCGCCACCTGGAAGCGCCCGGTGAGCCGCTCCTGCATCGTAAGGATCGCGGTCGTGCGCAGGAACGCGACGAGCTCGTCCGCTTTCTCGCTCAGCATCCCCGCGAACTGGATGCCGGCCTCGTAGACGGGCGAGGTGTCGCCGGAATGGCCGTGAGGCGCGGCCTTGAGGTGACACCAGACGACCGTGCCGGTGAGCGCCGGGCCCTGGCGGCCGCCGTGGGCGAGCGTGACCGCGTAGCTGCGGCCGATGCGGAGGTTCGTCGAGCTGGCCACCGCCATGCCCGTCAGGCTCATGTTGACGATCGTCGCGCTGGTGGTCAGCAGGATGCTGCCGCGCACGTCCTGGACCGCGAACCGCCGCGCACGGCGCCGCTCGCGTGCTCTCTCTCCCGCGGGGAAGCCGTCCGTCCTCATCGCATCGTGCTCTCCTCGAGAGTACCACCGGCGCCGGCGCAGTCAAGGAAGCCGGAAGGAGCCGGAAGGAGGCAACAGGCGACAGGCAGCGGGGAGCGACCACCCGATGGTATGAAACGAACGGCGAGGCGGGCGGTGGCGGGGAGGCTGACGACGCGGGAGGCGGGTCCTTGAACCGGGAGCAGACGGGTGGCGTACCATGCGCGGACGCGCCGCGCATGCGGCGGCCACCGGGAGGTGAGATGGAGCAGGCGATCCTCGCGCGCATCGACGGACTGAAGGCATGGGCGGTGGAGCTGCAGCGGGGGCTGGTGGCGATCCCGGCGCTCGATCCCGGCAGCGGCGGCGACGGCGAGCACGACAAGGCGGGGTGGCTCGAGGGCGTGCTGCGCACGCTCGGTTTCGACAGCGTCGAGCGCTACGACGCACCCGACGAGCGAGCGAAGGAGGGAATCCGCCCCAACCTGGTGGCGCGGCTGCGCGGCGCCTCGCCCGCGCGCACCGTGTGGATCATGTCGCACCTCGACGTCGTGCCCCCCGGCGAGCTGTCCGCGTGGACGGGCGACCCCTGGACGCTGCGCGTCGACGGCGACCGCCTGTACGGCCGCGGCGTCGAGGACAACCACCAGGCCGTGGTTTCAAGCCTGCTCGTCGCGCGGGCCTTCATGGATTCCGGGGTGAGGCCGCCGGTGGACCTCGCGCTGCTGTTCTGCGCCGACGAGGAGACCGGCTCGCGGTACGGCGCCGAGTGGATGATGCGCGAGCACCCGGAGCTGTTCGGGCGCGCCGACGCCTTTCTCGTCCCCGACGCCGGCAACCCGGAGGGCACGCTGCTCGAGGTTGCGGAGAAGTCGATCTGGTGGGCGAAGGTGCGCACCACCGGCAAGCAGTGCCACGGCTCGACGCCGGAGCTGGGCAAGAACGCGTTCCGCGCCGCCTCGGACCTGGTGGTTCGGCTCGGCTCGCTGTACCGCACGTTCCCGCTCTCCGACCCGCTGTTCGACCCGCCGATCAGCACCTTCGAGCCGACGAAGAGGGACGCCAACGTCCCCAACATCAACACCATCCCCGGCGACGACGTGTTCTACGTCGACATGCGCGTGCTGCCGCAGATCCCGCTCGCCGAGGTGGAAGCAGAGATCCGCCGGCTCGCCGCAGAGGTCGCCGCGGAGCACGGCGTGACGATCGCGCTCGAGGACGTGCAGCGCTCCGAGGCGGCGCCAGGTACCGACCCGCACGATCCGCTGGTGAGCCGCGTCGCGGCGGCGGCGCAGCGGGTGTACGGCGTCACGCCGAAGCCGATGGGGATCGGCGGCGGCACGGTCGCGGCGATCTTCCGGCGTGCCGGGTTCCCGGCGGTCGTCTACTCGAAGATCGACGAGAGCGCCCACCAGCCCGACGAGTGGTGCAACCTCTCCGACCTCGTCGGCGACGCCAAGGTGTTCGCGCTGACCCTGCTGGCCACGGAGGCGTAGCCGGCTCTACGCCGGCATCCCGCGCGTCCCGGCTTCGTGGTCGAGCAGGCGGCGCTTGCGCCACAGGCCGCCGCCGTAGCCGGTGAGGTCGCCGCTCGCGCCGAGCACGCGGTGGCAGGGGACGATGATCGCGAGCGCGTTGTGGCCGACCGCGGACGCCACCGCCCGCGGGTGTTTCGGCAGGCCGAGCTCGCGCGCAATCGTGCCGTAGGTCGTGGTCTCGCCGTACGGGATCTCGACCAGCCGCGCCCAGACACGCCGCTGCCACTCGCTGCCCGGCTGCGCGGTCGGTACGGTGAAGCGCCGCAGCGAGCCGGTGAAGTACGCCTCCAGCTCGGCCGCTGTCTGCTCGAGCACGTCGTTGCTGCCCGGCATCGGCACCGCAGCGAGCGCCCGCCGCACGCGGCGGAGCTGCCCCTCGAGCATCCGCCGCTCCGCGAACTCGAGCAGGCACAGGGCGTCGGCGGTGGCGCACGCCACCATCGGTCCGAGCGGCGTGAGGATTCGGCACGCGACGAGCGGCGTCACCGAGCGCGCGGCGGCGCGCGGCGGCGCCCCGAACACCGCGCGGAACGAGTCGGTGAACGCCGAGAGCGACTCCCACCCGTGGTCGAACGCCGTGTCGGTCACGCGCTCCCCCTCGCCGATGCGGCGCAGCGCGCCGCCCAGCCGGCGGGCGCGGCAGTACGCCTGGAACGTCATCTCGTGGTGCGCCTTGAACCACCGCCGCACACGCTCGGGCGCCACGCCCATCGCGGCGACGTCGGCGTCGCGCCAGCGCCGCCCGGGTTCGGCGGCGACCGCGTCGAGCACCGGACGCAGCCAGTCGGGCGCCGTCCCGGCGGTCTCCATCGGCGTGCAGCGCAGGCACGGCCGGTAGCCGGCGAACAGTGCGTCGCGCGGGGTGGCGAAGAACTCGACGTTCTCCGGCCTTGGCCGTCTCGCGGCGCACGTCGGCCGGCAGAAGATGCCGGTGGTTCTGACGGCGGTCACGAACACGCCCTCGTAGGAGGAGTCGCGCTCGGCGAACGCCTGCAGCATCTCGTCGCGAGGGGGCAGTGTCGAGGTGATCATGCGCGTAACGTAGCGCCCCGCGCCGCCCGCCGCTACCGGAATCTCGACGTGGAACTCGCGGTAAGCCTATCTCCAGGCGGTCTCGGGCACCAACCGGAGCTCCTGCTTCCCTTGGTCCCAGACGGCGAAGGCGCCGTCGCCGCTGACGAACACCCGCGCCGCCGGCGTGATCGGCTCGTCGACGGCGAGGCGCCCGCCGACGAGGATGCCGACGCGGTTGGCGATCCCCTCCACGCCGGCGAGGTCGTGGGTGGTCAGCAGCATGGTCACGCCGCGCTCGGCGAGCTCGCCGACCAGCTCCTCCCACAGCTCGCGGCGGGCGATCTCGTCGAAGCCGAGCGTCGGGTCGTCGAGCACCAGCAGCTCGGGGCCGGCGCGAGCGCCAGCACCAGCGCGAGCTGCGTTCGCTGCCCGCGTACGCCAGGCGTCGGTGCCGAACAGCAGCGCGGCGCCGGCGGAGGGCTTCTGCATGCCGAGCAGGCAGCGCACCAGCGACGACTTGCCGGCGCCGTTGCGCCCGAGCAGGGCGTACACCTGGCCTGCCGCGACGTCGAAGGTGACGGCGTCGGCCGCGACGCTGCGGCCGTAGCGCACGGTGACGCCGGCGAACGCGGCCGCCGGCGCGGGCGGGGGAGGGGAAGCGCTCATGGCTCGGCTCCATCGTCGGGACGCAGGTCGTTCCACGCCGCGGCGAGCGCCGCGCCCGCCTCGGCGAGGTCGGCGCCCAGGGCGAGCGCCGTGGCCGCGTAGGCCTGAGCGCCGTCGGCGAGCGCACGCCGTCGCGCCGCGGCGGGCAGCGGCGCCGGCGCCGGCGCGACGAACGTGCCCTCGCCGCGGCGCACCTCGAGCACGCCGGCGTCGGCGAGCCGCTGGTACGCCTTCGCCACGGTCGCCGGGTTGACGCGCAGCGTGCGCGAGAGGTCGCGCACCGAGGGAACCGGAGCGCCCGGCGCCAGCACGCCGGCGGCCACCAGGCGGCGCACCTGCTCCTCGATCTGCCGCCAGATCGGCAGCGGGCTCGCGGGGTCGATCTCGATCGTGCGCGCCATCAGGCGTCGCTCCTGCGCGGGGTGGGGTGATGGTGTATCACTGCACTAATACACTAGATCGCTGCGCAGCCCGTGTCAACCCCCTGGCGCACCGCACGTCGTAGAATCATCGTCCTGCGTTGCGAGGAGGGCCGGGATGGCGGCGATGAACGCGAGAACGCGACAGGAGGTCGGGTGGAGCGCATGCTGGCTCGCGCTGGGAGCGCTGGCGCTGGCGCTGGCGCCGCAGCGGGCGGCGGCCGCGGCGCCGGGCCGCACGGTCGAGCTGATCCTCGACGCCTCGGGGTCGATGAACGCCCGCCTCGCCGACGGCACGCCGCGCATCGACGCGGCGCGCGCCGCCCTCGGCGACCTCGTCGAGGCGCTGCCGGCGGAGACCGTGATCGCGCTGCGCGTCTACGGCGCCGACTCGCCACGCTCCAAGCACGACTGCGCCGACACGCGGCTTGTCGTCCCGTTCGGCGCCGTCGGCGCGGTGAAGGGGAAGGTGGCCGCCGCGGCGGCGGGGCTGAAGGCGCAGGGGTACACGCCGATCACCAGGGTGCTCGAGCTGGCGGCCGCCGACTTTCCGGCGGACGGCGGCGAGCGCGTGATCGTGCTGGTCTCCGACGGGATCGAGACGTGCGAGGGCGACCCCTGTGCGACCGCGAGGGCGCTGGCGGGCGCCAGAGTGAGGACGCTGGTCCACACCGTCGGTTTCGGCGCCGACGAGGCGGCGATCGCGCAGCTCCGCTGCATCGCCTCGGTGACCGGCGGGCGGCACTTCGGAGCCTCGGACGCCGGGCAGCTCGCGGCCGCGCTCGCCGAAGCCGTCGCGGCGAAGGGCGAGCCGGTGCAGGAGGAGCAGGGCATGGGCGCCGTCGGCGTGCGCGGCGCCGACCTGAAGGGGAGTACCGTCATCGACGCGGCCACCGGCGCCGAGGTCGGCCGGCTCGGCCACACCCGCGAGTCGATGCCGGTGCCGGCGGGTATCTACAACGTGACGATCGGAAAAACGGCGTGGAAGAGCGTGCGCGTGCGTCCCGGCGAGACGACCTGGCTCGAGCCGGCAATCCTCACGATCGAGCACGCCTCGCTCTCGGGCCATGACGTCCTCGACCGCGAGACGGGGGAGGTGGTGGCGGAGGCCTCGGCGATCGCCGAGACCGTCGCGTTGATGCCGGGCACCTACGACGTGCGCTTCGGCGGCGCCGTGTGGCCGGGAGTCGAGCTCAGGGCGGGCCAGCGCACGGTCCTCAGGCCGGGTGTGATCGAGGTGCGGCGAGCGACGATCAACGGGCACACGATCCGCGACGCCCGCGGCGCGGAGGTCGGCAAGGTGAGCGCCACCGGCAGCGTGCGGCCGTTTCCGCCCGGCACCTACACCGTCGAGCTCAAGAGCGGCCCCCGCTCGGTCACCCTGGCGGAGGGGCAGCGCGTCGTGCTCGAGAACAGTTAGCCGCGCTCCCGGCGCAGCGGGATTCGCGCCACCCGGCCCGCGGCCGGTCGGGCTTCCAAGGAAACCCATCGAGGCCGGAGCGCGGGCGCCCTCGCCCGCGCGGGCGGAGTCCGGGCCGGCGAGGGCGCCGGCCCTCCCGGGGGTTTCCTGTCTCGTCCTACCGCCGCACCGCGGCGTAGGTTTGCTCGGAAGGACACCCGTTGCCTAGAGGTCGTCGATTCGAGGAGACCCGCAGGGCCGACGACGAACCCCGACATGCCAGGGGACGCCGCTGCGCAGCGCTCTGCCGGAAGTGCGAACACACACGCCCTCTCACTCACCTGTCGACGTCCTTGCGGCGTGCCGCAACGCCGTCCTCACGATGCCACGGCGTTTTTCGTCGTCGCCGCTGCGCCGGCGCTCGCCGAGCGGACGGCACGGCTCCGCGATAATGGCGGGAGCGCCGCGGCGGCGCGGGAGGGCCCGTGAGCTCGATCAACCTCTCCATGGACGGCATGGTGGCGGTGGTGACCGGCGCGAGCCGGGGGATCGGCGAGGCGATCGCCCGCGCGTTCGCGCGGCGTGGGACGACCGTGGTGATCGCCGCGCGGAAGCTCGACGCGCTGGAGACCGTGGCCGCGTCGATCGGCGCCGACGGGCCGGGGAAGGCGATCCCGGCCGCCTGCCACACGGGCAGGCCCGGGGAGATCGCCGCGCTGTTCGAGCGCGTGCGCTCCGAGCTGGGGCGGCTCGACGTCCTGGTCAACAACGCGGCGACGAACCCGTACCTCGGCCCGGCGCTCGACTGCACCGAGGCGGCGTTCGACAAGACGTTCGAGGTCAACGTCAAGGGCTACTTCCTGATGTGCCAGCACGCGGCGCGGATGATGGTCGAGCAGCGATCGGGATCGATCATCAACATCGCGTCGATCGCCGGGATTACGCCGCTGCCGATGCAGCTCGCCTACTCGATGACCAAGGCGGCGGTGCTCTCGCTGACCCGCGAGCTCGCCAAGGAGCTCGGTCGCACCGGCGTGCGCGTGAACGCGATCGCGCCCGGCGTGATCGAGACGAGGTTCGCCGCGGCGCTCATCGAGGACCCCGAGGTGCACAGGAGGATCGTGCAGCTCACGCCGCTCGCCCGCCACGGGCAGCCCGACGAGGTGGTCGGCGCCGCGCTGTACCTGGCGAGCGACGCAGCCAGCTTCACCACCGGCTCGGTGCTGGTGTGCGACGGCGGGATGACGGCGTGAGAAGGAAGCTGGCAATCGGCAGTGCCGATGTGGGACGCGCGCTTGAGCGCGAGCTGCCGCGAGCCGGAACTTCCGAGCCGACCGGCGCGCAGCGCCGGTCCATCGGCCACGCTGCGGCGGGGCCGGCGCCGTATTCGATGAGGTGGTGGTACTCTCGCGCCAGCCGTGAGCGGGTCGAGGCGGGAGGCGCGATGAACCCCAACGTCAAGAAGCTGGCGATCCTGGCCGGCGGCG
This sequence comes from uncultured Thermoanaerobaculia bacterium, assembly GCA_964594125.1. Lineage (GTDB taxonomy): Bacteria > Acidobacteriota > Thermoanaerobaculia > Thermoanaerobaculales > Thermoanaerobaculaceae > CAVRZJ01. The sequence continues at coordinate 48,622 of CAZQLL010000012.1, forward strand.
GTCCGGCGCCCGGCATCAACAGCGTGGTGGGCGCGGCGGCGATCCGGGCCGCGCTGTCGGGGTCCGAGGTGATCGGCATCCTCGACGGGTTCAAGTGGATCATGGAGGGGCGCATCGACCACGTGATGCCGCTGACCATCGAGAGCGTGAGCCGCATCCACTTCCGCGGCGGATCGCACATCGGGATCAGCCGCGCCAACCCCACCAAGCGCGAGGAGCACCTGGAAAGCAGCGTCATTTCTCTGCTCCGTCTCAACGTCGACCGCCTGATCACGATCGGCGGCGACGACACGGCATTCTCGGCGTACATGCTCAACGAGCGCAGCCGCGGCCGCATTCGCGTCGTCCACGTCCCGAAGACGATCGACAACGACCTCGACCTGCCGTCGCACGGCAACACCTTCGGGTTCCAGACGGCGCGCCACATCGGCGTCGGGCTGGTGCGCGACCTCATGGTCGACGCCAAGGCGACCTCGCGCTGGTACCTGGTGGTGACGATGGGCCGCAAGGTCGGCCACCTCGCGCTCGGCATCGGCAAGGCGGCGGGCGCGGCGCTGACGCTCATCCCCGAGGAGTTCCAGGGCACCGTCAAGCTGCAGGAGGTGGTCGACACGATCGTCGGCGCGATGATCAAGCGGCTGTCGTACGGGATGCCGCACGGCGTCGCGGTGCTCGCCGAGGGGCTGGTCGAGGCGATCGACCCCGCCGACCTCGAGAAGGTGGCCGCCGCCGAGCGCGACGCTCACGGCAACCTGCGCTACGCCGAGATCAACTTCAGCGAGATCGTGAAGGACAAGGTCAACGAGGCGCTGCGCCGCTACAACCTGCAGACCACGGTGGTGGCCAAGGACATCGGCTACGAGCTGCGCTGTACCGACCCGATCCCGCTCGACATGGAGTACACCCGCGACCTCGGCTTCTACGCCGCGCAGTACCTCGAGGAGGGCGGCTCCGGCGTGGTGATCGCGATCGACGGGGACCGCTTCAAGCCGCTGCCGTTCGCCGAGAACATCGACCCCGAGACGGGCAAGACGCGGCTGCGCATGGTGGACATCCAGTCCGAGCGCTACCGCGTCGCGCGCCGCTACATGGTGCGCCTCAACCGGGAGGACTTCGAGGACATGCACCAGATCGCCAAGTTCGCGGCGACCGCCGGCATCACCCTCGACGAGTTCAAACGGACGTTCCGCTACCTGATCGCAAAGGAGCCGCCCCCGATCCGCCTGATCCCGCCGCCGGCCGCGGCGCCGAACGGCGCCGCGGCCGGCGGTGCGGCGGCGCCGGCGCGGCGGCGGGCGGGCAAGCCCGTTGCGGTGTAGGGCTCGCGGCGGGCGGGCGGGGCGGTGACGGCCAGCCCCGACAGCGGTGCGCCGCGCGCTGGCGAGCGGCTGCGCTCGCTCGACGTCTTCCGCGGGGCGACGATCGCGCTGATGATCCTGGTCAACAACGCCGGCGACTGGGATCGCACCTACCGCGCGCTGCTGCACGCGCCGTGGCACGGGTGGACCGCCGCCGACCTGGTGTTCCCGTTCTTCCTCTTCATCCTCGGCGCCGCGATTCCGTTCGCCCTGGGATCGCGGCGCGGCGGCACGCCGTTTGAGCTCGCCGCCGTCCACCGCAAGGTGCTGCGCCGCGCGGCGATTCTGTTCGCGCTCGGTCTCGCGCTCATCTGGTTCCCGTACTACACCGTCGACTGGTCGCGGGCGCGCATCCCCGGCGTGCTGCAGCGCATCGCGCTCGTCTACCTCGCCGCGGCGCTCGCGTACCTCCACCTCAGACCGCGCGGCCGCGCGCTGCTGGGTCTCGGTCTGCTCGGCGGCTACTGGGCGGCGATGAAGCTCGTGCCCGTGCCGGGGTTCGGCGCCGGCGACCTGTCGCCCGCCGGCAACCTCGCGTTCCACCTCGACCGCCTCGTGCTCGGGGCGCATGTCTGGCGCTACTCGCCCGGGCCGGGCGACCCCGAGGGGATCCTCTCGACGCTGCCGGCGGCCGGCACGGCCCTCGCCGGGATCTTCGCCGGCGAGCTGTTCCGCTCGCAACGGGCGGCGCGACAGCGCCTCGCGCTGCTGCTCGGCTGGGGGTCGGCCGGCGTCGCGCTCGGCCTGGCCCTGGCGCCGCTGTTTCCCATCAACAAGAACCTGTGGTCGCCGACGTTCGTGCTCTTCACCGCCGGCGCCGCGGCGCTCGCGCTCGCCGCCGCGTACGCCGTGCTCGATCTCGCCCGCATCACGCGCTGGGCGGCGCCGTTCGCCGCGTTCGGGACCAACGCGATCCTCGCCTACGTCGGCTCCGGTGTGCTCGCACGCCTGCTCACCGTCCTTCGCGTCTCCGATGCCTCCGGCGCCACGGTGACGCTCAAACGCTGGCTGTACGAGCACCTCTGGGCTGCCGCCCTGCCCGACTACGTCGCCTCGCTCGCCTGGGCGCTCACCCATGTCGCGCTCTGGTGGCTGGTGTGCGTCGCGCTCGACCGCCGGCGGATCTACCTCAAGGTCTGAGCGCGGTCAGCCGGCGAGCGACGACAGGAGCTGGCCGACGGCGAGGCCGATGTACGTGCCGAGCACGTTGCCGACGACCGCCAGCAGCAGCCCGACCGGCGCCAGTCCGGGCTGGTAGATCTCCGCCACCACCGGCGCCGACGAGTAGCCCCCGACCGACGCCTGGCTGGCGGCGCCGAAGAAAAACGACGGCGCCCGCATCAGTCGCAGCGCCGCCAGCAGCACCGTCCCGTGCACCAGCAGCACCAGCGCGCCGGCGACGATCCACAGGGGCTGTGCGACGATCGCGCGCAGGTTCGCCTGCGCGCCCACCGACGCCAGCAGCAGGTAGAACCCGGCGTAGCCGAGGCTCGACGCGCCGGCGCCGTCGAAGCGCGCCAGCGGCGTCAGTGACAGCAGCAGCGCCACGGTGGTCAGGATGATGATCCCCCATGCGAACGGCGACAGCACGTCGCCCACCGGCGGCAGCGTCCGCCCGAGCGCCATCGCCGGCACCGACACCACGAGCGCCACGCCGACCAGCAGCGTCGCGTCGGCCACCGAGGTCGGGCGCCGGTCCTGCTCGGTGCGGCCGGCCACGCGCGCGCCGATCGCCGCCAACTCCGCGCGGTCGGCGTGTAGGCGCCTGTCGAGCGCCGCCTGGCGGCCGGAGAGCGCGATCAGCAGCGCCATCCACGAGTACGCGACGACGGTGTCGACGAGGATCGCGATCCCTTGCGCGTCCGGTGGGATGGCGAGCGCGTTGGCAACCGCCACGAGGTTCGCACTGCCGCCGATCCACGTCCCGGTCAGCGCCGCCAGCACCTTCCACGCATGCTCGCCGAGCGCGCGCCCGAACACGACGAACGCCAGCACCGCGCCCGCGGCGACGCCGCACGCCGAGGCGCCCATCGCCGCGAGCGCGCGCGGCCCGAGCCGCGCGATCGCGCGCAGGTCGGAGGAGAGCAGGATCAGCGCCAGCGCCGCCGGCAGCAGGTGGCGCGAAAGCGCCGTGTACAGCAGGCTCTCCGCCGGCAGCAGGTGCAGCGACGTGGCCACCATCGGCAGTGCGTACACCCAGAACACCGCCGGCAGCCGGCGGAACACCGGCTCGAGCGCCGGCAGCCGCGACGCCTGGAACACCAGCGCCACGAGCGCCGCGAGAAACGTCAGGATCGCCAGCGGCGAGGTCAGCATGCCGCGGATCTTGTGCGATGCGCCGCCCCCGGTCAAGGAAGGCGCGAGGCGCGATGCGTGCGCCTCCCGACGACGGAATCGGCTATGCTCCCGGTGGGAGCCACGCAGCGTTGACAGGCAAGGAGTTTCTCCGGTCCGTGGCGAACGGAAAGGTGGACCTGCTCGAGGTCCTCCTCGACGTGCTGCGTCGCGCCGGCGCGGACTATTGCGTCATCGGCGGTCTCGCAGTCAACGCCTATGCCGAGCCCGTCGTGAGCCTCGACCTTGACATCGTGGTCGTCGCCCAAAGGTTGGACGCCGTGAGGAGCGCGGCGCTGGCCCGCGGGATGAAGGTCGAGGAGTCCGAGCACAGCGTCAACCTGGCGCTCACCGGCTCGGACCTCCGAGTCCAGCTCCAGAAGGATCCTCGCTACCAGGGCTTCATCGGTCGCGCCGGGGCTTGCACAGTGCTCGGCTACGAGCTGCCGGTGGCGCGTCTCGAGGACGTTGTCGCCGGCAAGCTCTGGGCCTACGCGGACTCCTCCCGGAGGGCCAGCAAGCGGCAGAAGGACCTTGCCGATCTCATGCGCCTCGTCGAGACACACCCGCACATCAGCGCCCTGCTGCCCGAGAGCGTCCTCGCCTTGATGCGCTGATCCGAAATGGGTCAGATGTCGGACGGCGGCGGATGCCGCGCGTCTCATGCCGCGACGTCGCCATGTCGCGCGTGGAGGAAGTCGGGCGCGAGTGCGCCGAGAATGTCGACAGGGTTGGACGTGTTACCTATCTACCTATCAGACACTCCTGGGATGGTGTGACGGAAATGCCCGACACGAACTCCGGGTGATCTGGCCGAGGGAGCAGGCGCAGACGGACGCGGTCACGTCGCTGCCCGCAGAGCATTCTCCAGCTCGGCCACGAGAGCGACGAGGTCCGTCGTCGCGACGTCCCAGACGACGTCGTGGTCGACGGAAGCGTAGCCATGAACGAGGCGATTGCGCATGCCGACGATCTCGCGCCACGGGACCGAGATCATCTCGCGCTGCGTCGCATCGGAGACCTTGCTTGCGGCCTCGCCGACCACTTCGACAAACCGCTCGAGCGCTGCGGCGAGGACGTCGTCGCAATCGAGATCGGCCCGCGTCCTGCCCTTCGCCGCCGCCACGGCCTTGCGGGCGTGATCGAGCATGTCCCTGAGGAGAATGTCGTCCTCAGGCGGCCTCATAAAGTGGCTGTGCCTCGCGCAGGACTCGGTCGCGGAAGTGCGGGCTCAGGAAGCCCTCCGTGGCAAGATCGACCGGTCGCCCGAACAGGTTCGACAGCTCGTCCTGAATGGTAATGAAGCGCAGGCCCACGCTGCGGCCGGGGATGAACTCGACGAGGATGTCGAGGTCGCTGGCCGGCCCTGCCTGACCGCGCAGCGCGGAGCCGAACACGGCAAGGCGACGAATGCCGTGCCGACGACAAAGGGCCGCGAGCTCTTCATGGTCGACGAGGAGGTCCTGCGGTTCCATCACCAATGATGCTACCACTCTGCTGAATACGCCGACCGAGGAGGGGACTTCCGGTTCCGATCCACGCGCTGTTCGGAGCGTGAGGAGAAGTGAGGAGGGTATGAGGCGGAGTGCACTTCGTTGATGAGGCACTCCCAGGTGATTGACGGAGGTACCTGGGTAAACCCTTGGACCTTCAGCGTTCTTTCGAGCGAGGTCTCGCGGGCGAGGCCGACCCGATCGAGGGGCCTTCCGATACACTGCGGCAGAATTCTGGAGGTTGACGATGTCACAGGCACCCTTGAGGAACGTGACAGAAGGCCAGCCTTCCGATAGGGCGCTGCGTATCATCAACGTGCTGACAATCTTCCTGATACTCGCTGCTCTGCCGTTCTTCTCGGTGTACCTCCGGCACTGGACGTCGGATAGCGGCCTCGCGCTCCTTCCGCTGCTTGTGTTCCACGTGCCGATCGGGGCCGTGCTCTCGCTCGTCGGACTCGCCGTCGGCTCACGGGCTGGTGGTTGCCCGCCGTACGCGCGTTTCGTCTCGCTTGCCGTGACGTGTTCACTCGGCCTTCTGTTCACGGTTAGTTGGGCGTGGATGGTCTCGCTGGGCCTGCTGGTTCTCAGCCTTGGCGCCGCGGTGGCATCTGTGCTGGCGGGCGTCGGCACGAGGCCGACGGGTGGTGGCACTCCGTCGCAGCCGCCCCTGCGCCACACGCCTGCACTGGCTATTGTGGCGTGCTCGCTTTTCGTTACCGGGTTCCATGCGCTCTTTTCGGGGTCGCCTCTTGATTTCATGGTCCTTCAGCGGTTGCTGTACCGCATCCAGCAACTTCTGGGGGCCAGCGGACGCCCAGCTCAAACGGGTGCGTTCCTCGGCTTGATCGTGCTCGTGCTCTGGCTCGCACTCGTTGAGAGCCTGTCGAAGAGGGATTTGTCCCGAGCGCTCGGCCTGCCCAGCGGCGTGCGCGAGGCCGTGTGGGGCGGTCTAGCCGTCGCCATTCTCGCCATGACCGACGTGGTGGCTTCCAGCGCTGGATCGCCCCGGGTCCTTCTCGAATCCGCCGCGGCGCTCCCTGTTGTGGCAGCGCTCCCGGCCGCGCTGTTCAAGGCAGCGCTCCTCTGTGCGGCGACCTTCGGCCGTCTCAGACGCGATGCGGGCTGGCCACCGTTGTTGGCGGCGGGGTTTACGCTTGGTGCCGCGATGATCTTGAAGCTCGGCGGCCTGTTGTACGTGCTGCGGGAGTACCGGACGCACATACTCGCAGGCTTTGGCTCGGGGCTCATGATCGTTGCTGGCAGCCTGGCGGTATGGTCGGTGTCACGAGGAAGCGTTACTGCCTGTGTCGTCTGCTTCCTTGCCTGGCGGCTTGGAGATACGACGCACGGCACCGGTGCCGATGCAGTGGAGCTTCTCGGCGGCGCACTGGCGGTGGCAGTGGCGGCTTTCGGAGGGCGGAAGACCCGTGAGGCTGGCATCGGTGGCGAGGCAACGGCGGGCGTCGTGACGGCCCGCGCCGGCCAGTCCAACCCAGGGTAGCGTCGTCTCGTCACGCCCGCGCGGCAACGTCGTTGGCGGGAGCGGTAAGATCCCTCATGGCGACGACCTGGCGCACACGCACCGTCGAGCTCCACCTGCGTACCCCGTTCCGGCTGTCGCGCGGCACGTCGGACGTGCGGCACAACGTGATCTTCGAGCTCGAGCACGACGGCGTCATCGGCCGCGGCGAGGCGGCGCCGATCCCGCGCTACCGCGAGAGCGCGGAGTCGGCGGCAGAGGCGCTGGAGCGCATGGCGGCGGGGCTCGCCGACCCGCGGGCGTTTGCGGTCGAGGGGGCGCGGCTGGCGGTTGCCGGGCAGCGCGCGGCGCAGGCGGCGTTCGACGCGGCGCTGCACGACCTCGCCGGGCGGCGGCTCGGCGTGCCGGTGCGCGAGCTGCTCGGGCTCGACCGCCGGCCGCTGCCGCCGACGTCGTGGACGATCGGCGTCGACCCGATCCCGGAGGCGCTCGCGAAGGTGGCGGCGGCCGGGCAGTACGAGGTGATCAAGCTGAAGATGGGCGTGCCCGGCGACATGGAGCTGCTGCGCGCGGTCAGGGCGGCGACGCGGCAGGCGATCCGCGTCGACGCCAACGAGGGGTGGACGCTGGAGGGCGCGCGCGAGCGCCTGCCCGAGCTGGCGGCGCTCGGCGTCGAGTTCGTCGAGCAGCCGCTGCCGGAGGCGCACCTCGAGGAGACGCGCGAGCTGCGCCGCACCAGCCCGCTGCCGCTCGTCGCCGACGAGAGCGTGCACGACGCGCGCGACATCCCGCACCTCGCCGGCGCGTTCGACGGGATCAACGTCAAGCTCGCCAAGTGCGGCGGGATCGCGCCGGCGATCGCGCTGATCGCCGCGGCGCGCGCGCACGGGATGAAGGTGCTGCTCGGCTGCATGATCGAGAGCTCGCTGGGGATCGCCGCCGCGCTCGCCGTGGCGCCGCTGGTCGACTGGATGGACCTCGACGGCCACCTGCTGATCGACAACGACCCGTTCGCGGGCCTCGGCCTATCCGGCGGCCGACTCGTCCCGTCCGACGCCCCAGGCCTCGGCGTCGAGCCGGCCGCCTCGTAGCCGCGCGTCGGGTGCGCCACAGCCCCCCTGCTTCTGGGGCACGTGGGCGGGGGCGCTCGCGCTCCCGACACCAGGCAGGGGCGTTCAGGGACAGCCGGGAGGGCCGGCGCCCTCGCCGACCCGGGCTCCGCAAGGCAGTACCTCCGCGTGGGCGATGGCGCCCACGCTCCCTGCAGCTTGGCGGGGGCTCTCGAGCAGTGGCATTGAGTCGAGGGCCACGCGGCAGCGCTCCTTCGTCCCCCAGGTTGGTATCGGCTCTGAGGCCACGAGCCCCGAACCACGGACCCCGAACCGCGGACCACGAACCACGAACCACGGGCCACGAACCACGGGCCACGGGCCACGGGCCAAGCCTCTCCGCTCTATACTCCGTCGATGGACTTCTTCTCCTGGCGCGACGGGCGCCTGCACGCCGATGACACGCCGGTCGAGGCGATCGCCGCGGCCGTCGGGACGCCAACATACATCTACTCCGGCGGCGCGATCCGCGAGCAGTACCGCCGCCTCAGCACGTCGTTCGCGCCGGTCGGCGCGGAGCTGCACTACGCGCTCAAGGCGAGCCCGAACCTGCACCTGTGCCGGCTGCTGCGCTCGCTCGGGGCCGGGATGGATGTGGTGTCGGGCGGCGAGATGGAGCGTGCCTGGCTGGCGGGCACGCCGATGGCGGAGATCGTGTTCGCCGGCGTCGGCAAGAGCGAGGACGAGGTGCGCGCGGCGCTCGACGGGCGGCACTCGCTGCTCGGCGCGGCGGCCGCGGCGCGCTTCGGCGCCCCCGACCCGCGCAACCGCGGCCCGGTCGGCCTGTTCAACGTCGAGTCGGAGAGCGAGCTCGAGCGCCTCTCTCGCATCGGCGCCGAGCTCGGGGTCGCGGCGCGTTACTGCCTGCGCGTCAACCCCAACGTCGACCCGCACACCCACGAGTACACCACCACCGGCAAGGAGGAGAACAAGTTCGGCATCGACGCCGACCGCATCGTCGACGTCGTGTCGCGCTGGGCGGGGCGGCCGGGGCTGGAGTTCCGCGGCCTCCACCTGCACATCGGCTCGCCGGTGCCGACGGTGGAGCCGTACGCCGAGTCCGTGGCGGTTGCGTTCGACCTGATCGACCAGCTCGCCGCTGCCGGCCACCGGGTCGCGGTGCTCAACCTCGGCGGCGGCTGGCCGGTGCCGTACACCGACGGGTCCGTGCCGCCGCTCGAGGCGTACGCCGAGCGGCTGGTGCCGCTGCTGGCCCCTCGCGTCGCCAAGGGCCTGAAGATCCTGCTCGAGCCCGGGCGCGCGATCCTCGCCAACTCCGGCGCGCTGCTCACGCGCGTCGAGCACGTCAAGCGCGGGCGCGCGAGGACGTTCGTGATCTGCGATGCCGGCATGCACTCGCTGATCCGGCCGGCGCTGTACAAGGCGTTCCACTTCGTCTGGCCGGTGCGCTGGGACGGCCCGGCGCCGCGCTGGGTCGAGGAGTTGGACCTCCCGGGGCTGGAGCGCTGCGACGTCGTCGGCCCGATCTGCGAGACCGGCGACTTCCTGGCGCGCGGCCGGCTGCTGCCGCCGATGGCGCAGGGCGACCTCGTGGCGGTGTTCTCGAGCGGGGCCTACGGCATGTCGATGGCGTCGACCTACAACAGCCACGCCCGTCCCGCCGAGGTGCTGGTCGACGGCGGCCGGGTGATTCGCATCGCCGCGCGCCAGCCGCTCGCGGCGCTGCTGGAGTGCGAGCGCGAGGCGGTCGACCTGGCGCTGGCGGTCGCGCGATGAGACGAGTGTCGGCGCTCGCGCTGGCCGTCGCCGGACTCGCCGCGGCGGGCGGCGCCGCCGGCTGCCGCTCGCTCGCGACCCGGAGCACGACCATGGATGCCCCAGAACCGATCGCCGGCTGGCTCGCCGGCTCGCGCCGGCTCGCTGCCGCCGCCGAGCGCGCGAGCGAGCTGCGGCTGCAGATCGTCGTCGGTCTCGTCGAACCGGGGGCGGACGGCCCCCCGGCGCTGCGCCAGGTGACGTGGCGCGCCGGGGCGGAGTACTTCTACCCGGCGAGCTCGGTGAAGACGTTCGGCGCGGTGGCGGCGCTCGAGACGCTCGCCGAGCTGCGCGCGTCGACGGGGTTGCCGATCGACCGCGACACGCCGCTGGTCTACCACCCGCTGTTTGCGGGCGAGAGCGTGCGCGACGCCGATCCCACTCACGTCGCCAACGGGAAGATCACGCTCGCACATGAGATCCGCAAGCTCGCGATCGTCTCCGACAACGAGGCGTTCAACCGCTGCTACGAGCTTGCCGGACAGGACGGCCTCGCCCGCTCGCTCGCGCGCGCCGGCCTGACGGCGCCGCGCATCGTCCACCGCCTGTCGGTGGCGCGCACTCCCGGGGAGAACCGGCGCGCGCCGCGCATCGACTTCCGCGGCGACGGCTTCGACCACTGGCTGCCGGAGCGCACTGTGCCGGAGCTGCCGGCGCCCGCTCGCATGCCGGGGCTGCTGGTCGGCACCGCGTACATCGCGGGCGAACAGCGGGTCGAGGGCCCCATGGACTTCGCGGCGAAAAACCGCATGTCGCTCGTCGACCTGCAGCGCGGCCTGTGCAAGCTCGTGCGCCCCGACGCCGACTGCGGCGGCGGGCCGGCGTTCGCGCTCGGCGAGGACGACCGCGCGTTCCTGCTCGCCGCGATGGCCGAGTATCCGCGCGAGTCGGCCGACCCGCGTTTCGACACCGCGGAGTACCCCGACCACTGGGGCAAGTACCTGCTCCCCGGGCTGCGGCGGGTGGCGCCGCAGGCGCGCTGGCGGATCGTCAACAAGATCGGCCGCGCCTACGGGTTCTCCACCGAGAACGCCTGGGTCGAGGACCGCGAAACTGGCCGCGGCGCGTTCCTCGCCGCGACGGTCTACACCAACGCGGACGGCGTCCTCAACGACGACCGCTACGACTACGAGACGGTCGCCGACCCGCTGCTCGCCGACCTCGGCGAGGCGCTCGGCCGCTGGCTCCTCGCCGGCACGCCATAGGGACGGCCACTCCTTCCTTCTCGGGGCGGCCGGCCACCGGAATCCGTGAGGGCCGGCACCCCCGCCGGCCCGGTCGCCGCCCGGCTGGACCTCCGCGTGGGCGAGGGCGCCCACGCTCCCGGTTTTATGGGAGGGACTTTCTGAGCACTATCGCAGCTCGGGCTTCCGGCCGCGAGCCTGTCGCGGACGCAACCCTGCGCTGTGAGACTACGCGAAGAACAGGTAGGTGAGGAGGACGGCGGCGGTGTAGCCGGCGACGTCGGCGGTGAGGCCGACCGGGACGGCGTAGCGCTCGCGCTTGATGCCGACCGCGCCGAAGTACACCGCGAGGATGTAGAACGTCGTCTCGCTCGACCCCTGGATGATGCAGACGAGGCGGCCGGCGAACGAGTCGGCGCCGTGCGTCTTCATCGTCTCGAGCATCATCCCGCGCGAGCCCGACCCCGACAGCGGCCGCATCAGCGCGGTGGGCAGCCCGTCCACCCAGCGGGTGTCGGCGCCGAGCGACGCCACCCCCCAGCGGACGCCGTCGAGCAGCAGGTCGAGCGCGCCGGAAGCGCGCAGGATTCCGATCGCCACCAGCATCGCCACGAGGTATGGGATGATCCCGACCGCGACCTGGAACCCCTCCTTGGCGCCGGCGACGAAGGTGTCGTAGACGGGCTCCTTCTTCGCGAGCGCGAGGCCGACGAACGCGATGATGATGGCGAAGATCAGCGCGTTCGAGAGCAGCGAGGACTGGCGCTCGAGCTCGGCGCGCTCCAGGCGTGTGAAGTACACCAGCAGGCCGCCGACCGCCGCCGTCATGCCGACCAGATACGCGAGCACGACGGGGTCCCACAGCTTGAGCTTCTGCACCAGCCCGGTGACCAGCAGGCCGACCATCGTCGAGGTGAACGTCGCCATCAGCACCGGCAGGAACACGTCGGTGGGGTCGGCGGCTCCGAGCTGCGCGCGGTAGACGAAGATCGACGCCGGGACCAGCGTGAAGCAGGCGGTGTTGAGGACGAGGAAGAGGATCTGGGCGTCGGTGGCGCGCTCCGGCTCGGGGTTGAGCGACTGCAGCTCCTTCATCGCCTTGATGCCGAGCGGCGTCGCGGCGTTGTCGAGGCCGAGCATGTTGGCCGACAGGTTCATGATCATCGCGCCGTAGGCGGGGTGGCCCTTCGGCACGCCGGGGAACAGGCGGCTCAGGAGCGGCGCGAACGCGCGCGCGATCAGCTCCACCGCGCCGCCCTTCTCGCCCAGGCGCATCAAGCCGAGCCACAGGCACATCATGCCGGTCAGCCCGAGGGCGATCTGGAACGCCGTCTTTGCCATCTCGAACGACGCCGACACCATTCCCGCCCACACGGCGGTGTCGCCGCCGACGACCATGCGGTACCCGGCGGCGGCGACGGCGATGAAGAAGAAGGCGGCCCAGATCCTGTTCAGCACGGTTCCTCCGCGGTCGCCAGCGGCGCGCCGGCGCCGTCGTCGAGGATCGCCAGCGCGTTGAGCGCCTGCAGCGCCGCGCCGTACGGCAGCGCCTCCTCGTCGAGGTCGAAGCGGTCGTTGTGGACCGGGTGGACGATCCCCGCCGCCTCGTTGCGCACCCCCAGGGAGTAGAACGCGCCGGGTACGTGCGAGAGGTAGAAGCCGAAGTCCTCGACGCCCATGTTGGGGCGCGCGAACACCACGATGCGGTCGCGGCCGACCAGGCGCTCGGCGCACGCGCGCACCAGCTCGACCATCGCGTCGTCGTTGATCACCGGGTCGTAGCTCGGGTCGATGCGCACATCGGCGGTGGCGCCGAGCCCGGCGGCGACGCTCTCCGCGACCTCCTTGACCCGCCGCAGTACCAGCTCGCGCGTCGCCGGATCGAGGGTGCGCACGGTGCCGACCATCGTCACCTTCGGCGCCACGATGTTGCCGACGGCGCCGCCGGCGATCGAGCCGAGCGTCACCACCGCGGCGGTGCGCGCGTCGACGTTGCGCGACACCACGGTCTGCAGGGCGGTGACCACGTGCGCCGCCGCGACGATCGCATCGACGCCGGCGGACGGGTAGGCGCCGTGACAGGAGCGCCCGTGCACGGTGATCGTGACGTCGTCGGAGGACGCGTTGCGCTGCCCGTACTTCAGCCCGACCGTCCCGACGTCCATCCCGGGGTCGACGTGGAGGCCGAAGATCGCGTCGACGCGCGGCTCGTCGAGCACCCCCTCGGCGACCAGCAGGCGGGCGCCGCCGACTGTCTCCTCGGCCGGCTGGAAGAGCAGCTTGACGGCGCCGCGGCGCGCCGCCATGCGCGGGAGCAGCAGCCGCGCCGCGCCGAGCAGCACCGCGGTGTGCGCGTCGTGGCCGCAGGCGTGCATGCGCCCCGGCACCCGCGAGCAGTACGGCGCCTGGCCGGACTCCTGCAGCGGCAGCGCGTCCATGTCGGCGCGCAGCGCCACAACCTTGCCGCCGGCGCCGCCGCGCAGCATCCCGAGCACGCCGGTGCCGGCGAGGCCGGCGGTGTGCTCGATGCCAAGCTCGGTCAGCCACTCCTGCACCCGGGCGGAGGTGCGGTGCTCCTCGAGCCCGAGCTCGGGGTGCTGGTGGAGGTCGCGCCGGATCTCGCGCATCCAGTCGAGGAACATGCGCGCCTCGGCGAGCAGCACGCGCGCCAGCGGGTCGGCGGGGAAAGGTGTGTCGCCGGTACCTTCGGACATGCGGCGGAGCATACCATTCGGGAATCCTCAGCCGGTCGCCGGGGGCGGCCGGCGAGCATGCTCATGCGATAGACTCGCGAGCGCCATGTGCGCCCCGACCTCGACGCCGCATTGCCATCCGACGGCCGCGCTCGCCTTCGCGCTGCTCGTGGCGGCGTGCGGGGGAGGCGGGGGCGGGGAGAGAAAGCCGGCAGCCCCGACGGCGCGCCCGTCGCTGCTGCTGGTGACGCTCGACACCACCCGCGCCGACGCGCTGGCGCCGGAGCGCGCCGCCGGCGACACGCCGGCGTTCGCGGTGCTGGCGGCGCGCGGCATCCGCTTCGCGCAGGCGTACGCCACCGCGCCGACCACCCTGCCGTCGCACGCCTCGATGCTCACCGGGCTGCACGCCGCCGGGCACGGCGTTCACCAGAACAGCCGCCGCCTGCCCGATGCCGTCCCGCTGGCGACGGAGCGGCTGCGCCAGCTCGGCTACGCGACGGCGGCGTTCGTCTCCGGCTATCCGCTCGAGCGCCAGTTCGGCCTCGCCCGGGGGTTCGAGCGCTACGACGATGAGTTCCCCGCCGGAAGCGTCGAGCGGAGCGCGCGCGAGACCACCGACCGCGCGCTGGCGTGGCTGGCGGCGGCGGAGCCGCGCCCGCGCTTCCTGTGGGTGCACTACTACGACCCGCACGAGCCATACGCGCCTCCCGAGCCGTTCCGCAGCCGCTACCCGGGCGACCCCTACCAGGGCGAGGTCGCGGCGATGGACCAGGAGCTGGGACGCCTGCTCGCCGCCTTCGAAGCCGCCGCGGGGGCCGGCGGCGCCCGCCTCGTCGTCGCCGCGGACCACGGCGAGGGGCGCGGCGACCACGGCGAGATGCTGCACGGCAACCTGCTCTACCAGGGCGTCATGCGGGTGCCGCTGGTGCTCGCGGGCACGGGGATCAAGGCGGGTACGCGCTCGGATCCCGTGAGCCTGCGCCAGATCCACGCGACGCTTCTCGGCTGGGCCGGCGAGGCGGCGGCCGGCTCCCTGCTCGAGCCAGGCGTCGCGCCGGTGCTCGGCGAGGCGATGCAGCCGTTCCTCAACTTCCGCTGGCAGCCGCAGGTGATGGGTGTCGCCGGCCGCCACAAGCTCATCCGCTCGGGGCGCCTCGAGCTCTACGACGTCGTCGACGACCCGCGCGAGGAGCGCGACCTGGCGGGGCTGGTCGTCCCCTCCGCGGAGCTCGAACGCGCGGTCGCCCAGTATCCGCTCCCGGACCCCGCCGGCGCCGCGGCCGCCCCGCCGCTCGACGACGAGGCGCGGCGGCAGCTCGCCAGCCTCGGCTACGTCGCCGCCGACGCGCCGCCGGTCACGGTGCCGGCGAACGCTCCGCGCTCGGCCGACATGACCGCGCTGTACGCGGACCTCGACGCCGCCTCGCGCGAGTTCGCGGCGGCGCGCTACGCCAGCGCGGCGCCGATCCTCGAACGCATCCTCGCCGCCGACCCCGGCAACCTGATGGCGGCGCTGCGGCTGGCCGCGAGCCGGTCGCTGCTCGGCCAGACGCGGGCAGCGCTCGCCGCGTTCGAGCGCGCCCGCGCGATCGACCCCGAGTCGCTCGAGGTGAAGCATTACTTCGCGATGCACAGCCTCAAGGAGGGCGACGACGCCGTCGCGGCGCCGCTGTTCGAGGAGGTGCTCGACGCGCAGCCGGACCGCGTGCAGGCGCTCGAGGGGCTCGCGCAGATCCGCTTCCGCCAGCAGCGGGTGGCGGACGCCGCGGCGCTGCTCGAGCGCGCCGCGCCGCTCACCCGCGACCCCGGCGCGCGCTGGGCCGAGGCGGGGCTCACGCGCATGGAGGTCGGCGAGACGGCCGCGGCGATCGACGACCTCGAGCGAGCGCGCGCGCTGCAGGGCGATGGTTTCCGCCGCGACCTCGAGCTCGGCGTCCTCTACCTCGCGGCGCGGCGGCTCGATGAGGCGCGCGCCGCGCTCGACCGCGTGCCGCCCGACCACCCGGCGGTCGCCATGGCGCTGTTCAAGCGGGCGCAGGTCAGCGTGTTGCTGGACGAGCCCGACCGCCGCGAACGCGTGCGCGCCGCCTGGGAGCGCGCGGACGCCGCCACCCGCCGCCTGATCGTCAACGAGAAGCTGTTCGCCGGTCTGCTGCCGGGGTAGGGCCGCCGGATCGCCGCGAGCGCGCAGCCGGCGGCGGACGGGCGCCTCTGCGGCGCGCGCGTCCCGGGAGGGCCGCCGCCGCGGCGGTGCGCTTCCCGCCGGTCGCGGTCGAGATGGCGGATCGGTTGCCTGTACCCGCCGCGAGCGAGGCCGATCAGCTTCAGAGAGCGCCGCACGCCATTCCCGCCGCCTTCGCCGCGGGCCTTGGGGAAACGCACCGACTCCGCCCGACGCCGGTTCCATGCCATCGCACCGGGCAGCGCCACGGCATGCGCCGCCGTCGTCGACGCGGACCGAGCTCCCGCCCCTGTCCCGCCGGAGCGAGCCGGCGGCGCCGCAGATCCGCCTGGCGCCGTCATCCGCAGGCTCGGCGCGAGGTGCAGGATGCAGGAGGTCCGGGCCGAACGCCAGGTCCAACTCCGGGTCCGGGCCACGAACCCAAAGCGTCCGAGGTTAACGCCCACGGGGGTGTCACCCGGAGGTGTCCACTCGAGGCGCCACGATGACGCGAAGCGTTGCGCGCGCCGCCTCAACGGCGTTGCGAAACCTGGCACGGAGTTCGCAAGTGAGAGGGGCAGATCTTTGAGGACGGCCGGGTCGGGGGCCCGTCAACACAGCTTCCTAACGTAGGTCCTTTCAAACCCAACCTACCAAACGAAGCCTTCCAACCCATCCATTCAATCGCACCCCCGACCAGCCCCCTCAGCAACCACGCGACCGCCGGACATCCGGCGGTCGAGTCGTTTTCATGCCGGGTGCGCGTTCCGAATCCTGGACAGCCTCCCGAGCGCCGGCGCGCACCGGCGCTGCTCCGTCGCCGTGCTTTACTCGGCACGCTCCGTCGGCGTCGCGGTGTGCACCCCGGCGCCGCTCTGCGATCAGCGTTCCGCGTACTTGCTGGCGCCGGCCCAGTCGATCAGGACCACCGGCTCGTCGCCGACCACCCAGGCGTCGTGCCCCTGGGGCAGGTCGGAGACCTCGCCGGGTCCCAGGTCGAGCTGGGTACCGTCGGCCATCGAGACATGCAGGCGGCCGGCGACGTGGTACTGGAAGTGCGGCGCCTCGCACAGCTCGGTCTTGGCGATCGGTTTCACGTGCTGCGACCACCTCCAGCCGGGCTGCAGGATCAGGCGTCCGATCTGGGCGCCGCCGATGTTGATCAGTTCGAGCTTTCCGTGCTCGAACGCACGAACCTCGTCCGGAGACACGAAGCTCTTGTGTTCCGCTTTCGCCATCGGGCCCTCCCTGGGGGTGACCGCAACAACCGGCGCACCGGATCGGGTATTCCGAGCCTGCTGTCGGGATGCTGCCGGCGGCGTCGCGGTGGTGACCAGGGCGAGCCGACGCTTGCTATTCTTGCGGAGAGATGACCGCGACACGAGCCGACGGCAGCGGGGTTCGCGACGTGCTGGAGCGCCACGGGTGGCCGGCGCCCCGACTGGCTGGCGTGCGCGGCGAGCTGCCGCCGTGGGAGCTCGACACCGCGCTGCGCATGGCGCTTGCGCTCGCCGGGCAGGATGCCGGCGCGGATCTCACGGCGTGGCGGGAGGCGATGTACGGCGAGGCGCGCCGGCGGCTGTTCCCGCAGCGCTTTCCCGAGCCGGAGGAGCGCGTGGCCGCGGCGGCGGGGTACTTCTTTCCGCTGGCGCAGGCCGTCATCGGTGAGCAGGTCGCTCGCGGCGGCGACGGCATCGCCGAGCGCCTGCCGTTCGAGCCGCTCGCCGAGACGGAGATCGCGGCGTGGCCGTCCGGCGACGAGTACCGGCGCCTGCAGCGCGCGATCGAGCACGACGGCCTCCTGGTGTGCTACGCGATGGCGCAGCAGTGGCTCGGGTTCTCGATCGCCGACCACATCCTCGGGGTGACCGGGATCGCGCTGTGGATGGGGCGGCAGCTCGCCGGCCACGTCGCGGTCGACCTGCCGCTGCTGCACGGTGCGGCGATCGGCCACGACGTCGGCAAGTTCGGCTGCATCGGCGAGGAGGAACGCCGCATCCCGCGGCTGCACTACTACTACACGCACGTCTGGTACCAGGCGCGCGGGCTGCCCGGGCTCGGCCACATCGCCACCAACCACTCCACCTGGGACCTCGAGCAGGTGCGCCTGCCGATCGAGACGATGCTGCTGATCTACGCGGACTTCCGCGTCAAGGACTCGGCCCGGGTGTACGGCGTCAAGCGGATGTCGGTGATCTCGCTGGCCGAGGCGTACGCGGAGATCCGCGACAAGCTGGAGAACCTCGACGCCGCCAAGCTCCGCCGCTATCGGGCGGTGTACCGCAAGCTGCGGGACTTCGAGGACTTCGCCCTTGCGCTGGGGGCGGCCCTCGACCCCCCGGGGTTCGCGACGCGGCAGCCGGTCAGGCCGCGGCTGCCGCACGGGCTGGCGATCGTCGACGTGCTGGCGGGACGGTCGCGGCCGGATGCCGTCGGCGTCGCCGCCGGCGCCCAGGTGGCGACCACCGCGCGCCTGTTCACCACAGCGCACAACCTCGGCGTTATGGAGCGCCTGCGCGACGTGCCGGCGCTGCGGGCGCTGCTCGAGGAGGCGCGCTCGTTCGAGGGGTGGCGCGACCTGCGCACCTACCTCGGCGTTCTCGGCGAGTACTCGCCCGCGCTCTCGGCCGAGCAGAAGGAGCTGGCGTTCGAGTTCTTCTTCGAGCTGCTCGCGCACCGCGACGACGACATCCGCTACCAGGCGGCCAACCGCATCGGCGACCTGCTGGCGCTCGGCGAGGACTCCTGGCGCAAGGACCTTCCCGAGGGGATCGTGCCGCCGGAGCCGAGCCGCGTTCTCGGCCAGCTCGACACGGTGCTGGCGCTGCTCGACCGCGCCGGCGCCGAGGCCGAGGAGGACATGGGCCCGGTCGAGCGGGTGCTCTACGGCGTGCCGATCGTGGTCCGCAGGATGCTGCGCCGCGCCGACGCCGGGCTGCGCGGCGCCGCCCTCGACCTCGTCTTCGAGCGGCTGCGCCGGCGCATCGGCGACCCGCGCCCGCTCGTCGGCCTGTACGCCTGCGAGACGTGCGAGACGGCGCTGCCCCATGCGCGCGCGGTCGACGGCCCCGCGATCGCCGAGCTGGCGATCGCCTGGGCCGACCACGACACGGTGAACACCCGGCTCATGGCGTGGCGGGTGCTGCTGGCGCTGCTCCACTGGCCGGCGGCGGGCGCCGCGGTGCTGGCCGCGGTCCGCGAGGCGGCCGCCCGCCTGATCGGCGTCCGCGCCGGCGGAACGCTGGTGAGCGAGCGGTTCCTGCTGCACCGGATGGCGGCCGCCTGCGGCCTCGACGCCCACGCCGCCGGCGGGAGCGCGCTGCTGCGCGCCGCCGAGCCGGTGCAGGACGTGATGCTGCGCAACCTCAAGTCGCGGGTCGGCTGGGTCGAGAAGAAGGTCAACTGCGACTTCCTGGTCGCCGCCGTTCACGAGCGCCGCGGCGACGGGGCGGAGCCCGGGTCGTACTTCGCCAACGAGGTGGCCAACCACCTCGCCAACCTGCTCAAGGTCAGCCGCGTCGAGGGGACGCGCTTCCACGCGGGGCGCTGCCTGCTGCGCCTGCTCCCGGGGCTCACCGTCACGCAGCGCAACGACCTGTTCGTGGAGCTGGTGCGCTCGCTGCAGCTCGACGTCGAGGCCGTCACCCGCTACATACCGCGCTTCCTCGGGCCGGTGATCGCGGGCCTCCCCGAGCAGGAGTTCAACGAGGCGCTCGCGGACATCGAGGTCGACGTGCGCCGCGGCAACGAGCCGCTGCAGCGCCTGCTGCTGCAGACGACGGTGTGGGTGCTGCTTTCGCTCGCCGCCGAGCGGCTCGATGAGGGCGTGCTCGGGCGTCTGTCCGGGATGCTCCTCGGCGCGCTCGCCGAGCGGCGCGCGAGCACGGCGCACGAGGGGTTCGCGGCGATCGCGATGGTGCTCTCGCGCCTGCTGCGCGATCCCGCCGGCGACCCCCGCCTGGCGCCGCTGCTGACGCTGATCTGCAAGAAGCTGCTGACGCTGGTGACGCACAGGGCGGGCGACCGGGGGCGGTTCTTTCTCGCCGCGTCGGCGCTCAACCACATGGACCGGGCGCTCGCGCTGGTCCGCAGGCGCGTGCGCTTTTCCGCCCGGCCGACGGTGGCGTTCATCCCCGGCACGTTCGACCCCTTCACGATCGCCCACGCCGAGGTGGTGGGCCGGGTGCTCGCGCACGCCGACGAGGCGATGGTCCAGGTGGACGACTACTCGTGGAACAAGCACGCGCAGCCGCGCGAGGTGCGCAAGGAGCTGGCGTGGATGGCGCTGGCGTCGGTTCCGGGAGCGTTCATCGCGCCGTTCGAGCCGCCGGTGAACCTGCGCAACCCGGCGAGCGTGCGGGTGCTGCGGCGGCGCCTCGGCGGGCGCCCGGTCGTTTTCGCGGTCGGGTCGGACGTCCTGGCGGGCGCGAGCGCGTACCGCGACCCCGCGAGCCACGTCTGGGAGGTGCCGCACGTGGTCGTCGTCCGCGAGGACGTGACGGCGCGCGACTGGGAGGCGAAACTGGGGTGGTTCCGGGCGCGCGCGCAGGTGGTCCGCCTGCCCGCCCGCGCGCGCGACGTGTCGTCGAGCGCGCTGCGCAACGCCCTCGACCGCGGCGGCGAGCTGGAGCACCTGTGCGACCCGCTGATCGCGCGGGTGCTGCAGGAGCGCCAGCTCTACGTCAACTACCCGTCGAAGAAGGAGGCCGTGCGTCCGCCGCGCTTCACGCTCGCGGTGCAACGCGGCGCCGCGCCGCCCGCCGCGGGCATGACGCCGCTGCTCGGCATGGGCGCGGCGCCGACGGCGGCGCGCTGGGCGGGCCGGCCGCGCGAGGCGTGCACGCTGACCGCCCGCGAGGGCGGCAGGGCGCTGATGTCGCTGACCTGGAGGGAGGTCTCGGCAGCAGCGATGCCGGTGATGCTCGGGGACATCCAGCTCGCCACCCCGTCGAGCGGCAGGCTGGCCGGCCTCGGCGCCCTGGTCGACGGTGTCGCCGCCGCCGCGGGCGAGGACCGCCTGGCCAACCACGAGGCGCTGCTCGCGCTCGCCATGGCCCGCTGGCTCGACGCCGGCCTGCAGTTCGTCATCGTGGGCGCGCCGACGGCGGGGGCGGCGGCGTTCCTGGAGGCGTTCCGGCAGTGCGGCGGTTCCTGGCTGACCGACGGTCCTTCGCAGGAGCTCGGCGGCGTCCGCTGGGCATGGGCGGACCTCGCCGAGCCGCTGGTGCTCGTGTGGGACCTCGAGGCTGTGCTGCAGCCGCCGTACGCCGCCGAGCCCGCGGTGCAGGAAGTCGTCGCCGCGGGGCGGGGAGCGCTGGCGAGGTTCTTCTGCGAGCGCTCGCCCGGCAGCGCCCTGTTCCACCTCAACGAGCGGGAGACCAAACGAGGGGTCGTGGAGTGGGCGCGCCGCCGCCTCGCCGATGACGCGGACCGGCACTGGGTGGTGCTCGGTCTCGGCCGCCAGTTTCACCGGGACGTGATCGGCGACTGCCCGACGATCGCGATCGACCTCGAGCGGTTCCTCACCAGCCAGGGGTACGACGCCGGGGTGCACCCGTCGGCCGGCAGCCCGTCGCTCGAGCTGCAGCTCCACACCGCGGCCGAGCTCGGCCGCGACGGCCTCCTGCTCGTGCCTTTCCTCGACGGCGTCGACGCGGTGCAGATGGTCCGCCATGCCGCGCGCGCCGCGGGAATCGTAATCCGCGACGTGCTGATCGGCGTGACCAGCGCCAGCGTCCACGCGACGCTGCACCTGCAGAATGTGCCGCACCGCTGCGGCGTCGTCATCCCACGCTGGCGGGGGGTGATCCGCGAGAGCGCGCTGGCGCCGTACATCGGCGGCTGGAGCATCCACGGCCGCGATCCGCTGGCGGGCGGCGCCCTGCTCACCTCGCTCAACGACTGCCTGCCGTACCACCACCCGCACCCGCTCGGCCTCGACGGCGCGGCGTCGCTCGACTTCTCGCGCCTGGCGCTCGACCAGACGCGCCGCCTGTTCGTCACGCTCGAGGAGCTGTTCCGCGAGCGCGAGGGGCGGCTGCTGTCGCTGCACGAGATGGGGTTCGTGGTGCGCACGCCGCGCTGCCCGCCGTTCCCGCAGGGGTTCCTGCCGCCGCGCGAGCGGGTGCCGAGCGGACTGCTCGCCGATGACATCGAGGCGCTGGCGCGGTTGCACCCCGAAAGCCACGAGGCGCACCGGCGACGCTGGAGCGCCCTGTGACGCTGTACGGCGAGGGACGGGCCGCGGTCGAGGGGTCGCGGGAGATCGCGGAGCGGCTCGGGTGGGCCGAGCGCCCGGCGCAGGCGCCGCCGCCGGAGATCATCCTGCGGCCGCGAGCCGGCGACCCGCGGCGCGAGCCATGGATCGCACCGCCCGGCTGGCGGCCGTGGCGCGCCGGCGCCGGTCCTGCCGCGCCGGGCGGTGCGGCGGACGCCGAGCGGTGGACGTTCCTCGCCGACGTGCCGGGCGTGCTGCCGTACCTCGAAGCGTTGGCGCAGCCGCGCCGGCAGACGGTCAGCGTTGCGATCGCGGGTCTCGGCCGCGTCGGCGGGGCGGCGGCGACCGTGCTCGCGGCGCTGCCCGCGGCGCGCACCGGGGTGCGCGAGCTGCTGCTCTACGACATCGACGCCGCCAACCAGGAGCGCTGGCTGCTCGAGCTCGGCGCAGTGGCCGAATGGCGCGGCGAGAGCGGCCTTCCGGCGGTGCGCGCCACGACCCCCGAGCAGGCGTTCCACACCTGCGACGTTTTCTTGTTCGTCGCGGCGGCCGGCGTTCCGCCGCTCGGCGTCGAGGACGAGGTCCGCCTCGTGCAGTTCCAGCCCAACCGCGGGATCCTGCACGGCTTCCTCGAACGCGCGCGCGCGGCCCGTTTCACCGGCCTGTTCCTGGTCGTCGCCGACCCGGTCGACTGGCTCGCGCTGGCCGCATTCCACGACTCGAACACCGACGCCCACGGGCGCTTCGCCGGCGACGGGCTGGCGCCGGAACGCATCGCCGGGCTCGGCCTCGGCGTCATGTGGGGACGGGCGCTGGCGGCGGCGCGCCGCGAGGGGTGGGAGCCGGCGGTGCGCGCACACGGCGCCGTGTTCGGACCGCACGACGTCGAGGTGATCGCCTACGACGACGTGGCGGCGCCCAACGCCGCGCGCTCGGCGGTGCTCACGCGCGCCGCGCGCGAAGCCAACTTCGTCATCCGCCGGCTCGGGTTCCTGCCGCACGTGGCGCCGGGCGTCGCCTCGGTGGCGCTCGCGCTGCCGCATCTGCTCGCCGGCCGCGAGGTGCTTGCGAGCGTGCTCGCAGACGGCCTCTACTTCGGTTGCCCGGCGAGCTGCGAGTGGGGGGTCCTGCCGCGGCCGATCGCCGGATCGCCGCGCGTCTCCGCGGAGCTCGCCGAGCTCGAGGCCTCCCTGCGCGTGCGCGCCCGCCGGCTCGGCCTGACGTGGCAGCACTGATGCACGGGAGCGCCCGCGATCTGCGTTGCCGCTGGAAAACCGCGCCGGGACCGGAACCGCGCTGCAATCACCGTCATTGTTCAGAAAGTCCCTCCGCAAGACTCGGGAGCGCGGGCGCCCTCGCCCGCGCGCTTGTCCTGCTCTCGGACGCCCGGGCCGGCGGGGGCGCCGGCCCTCCCGGCGACTTTCACGGTCCGGGGTGCACCGATGGCTGATGTGGATTGTCTGGAGATTCCACCGCGGCCGTTTCATGGCGAGGCGCCCGGTACTCCGTGCAATCCCCAACAATGGCGGGGTCCCCGAAAGGGAGTCTTGACGCGATGAGCTCGAGAACGGAGTCCGAGACGTTCCCGCAGGGCTTTCTCTGGGGCGCCGCGACCGCCGCGTATCAGGTCGAGGGCTCGCCGCTCGCCGACGGGGCGGGGGAGAGCATCTGGCACCGCTTCAGCCACACCCCGGGTATGGTGCGTGACGGCGACACCGGCGACGTGGCGTGCGATCACTACCGGCGGGCCGCCGACGACGTGGGGCTGATGCGCTCGCTCGGCCTGCAGGCGTACCGCTTCTCGATCGCGTGGGGCAGGGTGCTGCCGGAGGGGACCGGGAGGGTCAACCAGCGCGGCCTCGACTTCTACCGCCGCCTCGTGGACCTGCTGCTCGACGTCGGGATCCTGCCGTGCGCGACGCTCTACCACTGGGACCTGCCGGCCGCCCTAGACGACCGGGGCGGGTGGACCCATCGCGATGTCGCCGGGTGGTTCGCGGAGTACGCCTCCGTGATGTTCCGAGCGCTCGGCGACCGCGTGCCGATGTGGGCGACGCTCAACGAGCCGTGGGTGGTGTGCGACGGCGGCTACCTGTTCGGCGTGCTGGCGCCCGGCCGCCGGAGCCGGCGCGACGCGGCGCTCGCATCGGTCAACCTGATGCGCGCCCACGGCGCCGGCGTGCAGGCGTTTCGCGCTCTGTGCCGCCAGCGAATCGGCCTGGTCGTCAACATCGAGCCCAAGTACCCGGCTTCACAATCGCCGGCCGACCTCGCGGCGACCGCTCGCTCCGAGGCGTACATGAACCGCCAGTACCTCGACCCGGCGCTGCTCGGTGCGTTCCCGGAGGAGCTGCCGCGGCTCTTCGGCGGCGCCTGGCCGCGCGTCTCACCCGATGACCTTGCGCTGGTGCGCCAACCGCTCGACTGGCTGGGCGTCAACTACTACACGCGCGGCGTGGTGCGCCACGACCCGTCCGGCTCGCCGTTCGACTTCGCGCGCGTGCGGCAGGTGGGCGCCGAGCACACCGAGCTCGACTGGGAAGTCTATCCGCAGGGGCTCACCGACGCGCTGGTGTGGGTGAAGCGGCGCTACGGCGAGATCCCGCTCTACATCACCGAGAACGGCGCCGCGTTCGCCGACCCGCCGCGCGCGGCCGACCTGCGCCCGGACGTCCGCCGGATCGAGTACCTGCGCCGCCACCTCCTCGCCGCCCGTGCCGCGATCGCCGCCGGCGTCGACCTGCGCGGCTACTTCGTGTGGTCGCTGCTCGACAACTTCGAGTGGAGCCACGGCTACTCGAAGCGATTCGGCATCGTCCACGTCGACTACTCGACCCAAGCACGCACGGCGAAGGCCTCCGCCGCCTTCTACGCCGCTGTCATCCGCTCGAACGGCGCGTCACTCACCTCGTGAGGCGGCCACACGGCGCTGGGCGAGCAGCCAGCGCGGCAGCTCCTCCTCGGCGTAGGCCCGGTCCCAGGAGTTGTGGTCGACGCCGGGGTAGATCGTGACCTTCGGCGGGTGGCCGAGGGCGGCGAGCGCCGCGGCCATCGTCCGCGTGTGCTCTGGGGGCACGACGTCGTCGGCGTCGCCGTGGAACAGCCAGAACGGGAGGTCGCCGATGCCGGCGGCGAGCTGCGCGGCGGAGCCGAAGTAGGCGGGCGGGAGGTCGAGCTTCGCCGCGCGCGGGTGCGAGGCGGCGTAGCCGCACACCGAGACCAGCGCGGCCCATGTGTCCCGGTGGCGGGCGCCGAGCACCCAGGCGCCGTGACCGCCCTGCGAGAGGCCGGTGAGGGAGACGCGGTCGTCGTCGACGCGGTACTGCCGCCGCACGGCGCCGAGGATCGCCATCACTGCCGCCTCGTGCTGCTCCCACTCCGAGTCCTCCGTGGGCTTCTGCGGGAACACCACGAGCGCCGGCCAGACGTCCCGATTCCCCAGGATCGCCGTGCCGATTCCCTGGACGATCGGCCTGACGCCGTCGGTGCCGCTCTCGCCGCGCCCGTGCAGGAAGAGGACGAGCGGCCACGGGCGCGCCGGGTCGTAGCCGCGCGGGACGTAGACGGCGTACGGGTAGACGCGGCCGCCGACACCGAGCTCGCGGAACAGGAAGCCGCGCTCCTCGAGGCGGCCGCAGGCGGCCGAGGCGCAGCCGACCGACGCCGCGGCGAGAGCGAGGACAAGGGTGCGGGCGGTCACGGCGCCACCTCCACGCGGGCCGGAAGAGAGCGGACGACGATGGGATCGTTTGCGGGCCGGCGACCGCCGTTGACGGTCACGTGCCGCGGCGGGGCTTCCAGCGGCAGGTCGAGGACGACGCCGCCCGGCGGTACGGAGAGCCCGTCGTCCACCTCGACCACGATGGTGCCGGCCGCCGCGGCGGCGCAAAAGGTGAGCGGGCCGAAGCGGGTCGCGAGGCGGGTCACGCTGACGCCGCCGGGGGCCGCGAGCCACCGCATCGGCACGCCGGCAGCGAGCACCAGCGCGTCGCCGCGCTCGTATGCGAGCACGTCGAGCAGCGAGCGGATGAAGTCGGAGCCGACCCAGGTGTGCGGCATGTCCCCGATGAAGCGCGGTCGGCGAGGATCGCGGTCGACCACCTCCGCCCAGTGGTTCCAACCCGGCGGGCGGCGATCGCGCATGAAGAAGTCGAGCATTGCGAGAGCGCGCTCGCGCCAGCCGAGGCGCACCAGAGCGCCGACGGTGCGCCACTCGTACGGCGTGTACACGTCCCACTCCCGCGTGCCGTCGCGGCGCGCCACGCTCTCACGCCAGTAACGCTCGAAGGTTCCCAGCAGCGCCGCCCGCGGCAGCGCGTCGAGCTCGCCGCCGGGGTCGAGCGCGATCGTCGTCGAGGTCGGGTCGAAGTCGCCGAGCTCCGCGCACCCCGGGATGTAGTCGATCCCGTGCGCGGCGATGGTCAGGTCGAGCGAGCGGAAGAGATCGCCGCGGAACTCGTCGCGGAGCGCGGCGAAGCGCGTGGCGTCGTGCTCGCGCCCGAGGGCGCGGGCGAGGAGCACCGCACCGCCGAGCCCGCGCAGCGCCCAGAAGTCGTCCCAGTACGAGTGCATCGGCTTTGCCGAGTACCCCTCGTGGCTGATCGACGCGGGGAGCAGCCCGAAGAACGCCTCCCTCCCGGGCGAGCGGAACTCGTCGGTGCGCCGCTGCCGGCGCAGCACGTCGATGTAGTCGACCGCCCGCCGCACGGCGCTCCAGTGCGCCTCGACGAGCGCGCGGTCGCCGGTGAACGCGTGGTACTCGGCGAGGAGGTAGAGGAGCTGGCCGTGGCTGTCGTTCTCCGGCACCGGGTCGGCGCCGCGTGCGTCGACGCAGCACGGGACCTTGCCGCTCGGGTACTGGAAAGGCGCGAACCACTCGATGAACCCGCGCACGGCGCCGGCGTGGCCGAGGCGCAGCAGCGCCGTCGACGTGAGCGAGCCGTCGCGGATCCACGAGCGCTCGTAGGCGCGGGAGCCGGGCTGGATCGCCGCGCCGTCGCGGTTGATCAGGATGTAGGCCAGGTTGGATCGCAGCGTGTCCGCGAGCGGCCCGGCCTCCGCCGGCAGCGACACGGTGACCCGGTTGAGCTTCTCGCGCCACTGCGCGCGCGCGGTCGCGTGCGCGGCGGCGAAGGCGGCCGCCGCGTCGCCACGCACCGCCGGCGGCTGGTCGCCGCCGCCGTCGCGCGGCGCCGCGAGGGCCGTCCGCCCGCCGCCGGGGAACGGCGCCTCGATCACGACGGTCCGCTCCCCGCCCGGCGACACCTCGAGTGTGAACGCCAGCGCACCCGAGGCACTCTCGTCGGGGTCGGTCACGGCGGGAGACGGCGGCACCATCCCGCTCGCGAGGAACTCCGAGACGTCCCCGCCCGAGGACGTCGCCGCGCCCCAGGCGTCCGGCGGCGGCGCCGTCAGAACGCGGCAGCGCTCCCCCACGTACACGCAGCCGTCGGCAAACGACAGCGAGCGTACCCGCGCGGCGCCCCCCCCGACGTTGAGGAACTGCGTCGGCGGATTGACCTGCAGCGGCCGTACGGCGAGGTACAGCGTCGCGCGCAACGCCGCGGCGCCCGGATTGCGCAGCGTGTAGCTGGCGAGCAGCGACGACGAGCCGGCGTCGCCGGCCGCTACCGCGGTCACGTCGAGGGTGACGCGCGGGTGGCGCCACGTGACCGTCGGTACCGGCAGGTAGCCCTCGGCGAGCGACTGCGCCGACTCGACGTCGGCCCAGGTCACGAGCGCGCCGTCGATGTGCACGAACGGCTCGACCGAGAACCCCGCCTTCTCCACCTCGATCGCGCCGCACTCCGACAGCAGCGCCTCGTGCGGCGAGCCGTAGGCGCCGACCACGGTCCAATACACCTGCTCGCCGCGGTAGGCCCGCGGGTAGCGCCCGCGCGGCGCGCGGCGCGCCGTCTCGGCGTAGACGGCGTTGGCGGAGGCGCCGAACGCCGGCGCCATCACCTCGATCTCGGCGAGGCGGGCGACGCCGGCGGCGCGCGCAAGCGCCACCCGCAGGAACCGCGCCTCGACATCCGGCATGGCGACGGCGTCGAGCCCGCCGTTGGAGCCGTGGACGGCGCGGACGTCGGTCCAGTGCGCGAGGTCGTCCGACGCCTGCACCTCGTAGTCGAGATCCGTGCAGCCGGGCGCCCATGTCAGCACGACGCCGCCGATCTCGCTCGCATGCCCGAGGTCGAGCGCCAGCCATGCGGGGCTGCCCGCCGGCGGCGACCAGAGGGTCGCCGGGTCGCCGTCGACCGCCGCCGACGGCGTCTCGCCGGCGCTCGCCCACACCCGCGCAACGCCGTCGAACGGCCGCGCCGGCGGCAGCTCGGTGATCGCCAGGTCGTCGAGCCAGACGCGGCCCCGTCCGCCGCTCCCGGCTGTGAACGCGATCTCCAGCGCCGCCGCCCGCGCCGGCTCGCCCCCGCCCGCAGGCCCCCAGGCGAACGTGATGTGCCGCTTTCTCACGGTGACGGTCTGCCACGTCTCGCCGAGCCGGAACTCCCGCCGCGTCGACCACCAGACGTTCTCGCCGCCCGCGTCGGTCAGCTTGAGCTCGAGGGTGTTCGGCGGCAGGTCGCCGCGGATGCGGAACGAGAGGGCGTAGTTGGCCGGCAGCTCGAGGTCGAGCGGGCGGCGTACGAGCGCCCACCCGCCGCCGCCGTGGAAGTCGATGTCGACCCGCAGCGTGCCGCCGTCGGCCGCGATCGTGGTGTTCACGCCCTCCGCCGGCGCCGCCGCCCACGCCTCCACGCTGCCGAAGTCGTCCAGCACCCTCGTCTGCGCGTCCCCCCCGACAGCGGCAAGGCTCAGCAGGATGCAGCCTGCCGCCTTCCGAGCACCGGGCCCGGAACCGCGAGCCCCCGCTTCTTCCTGCCCACGGCTCACGGCCCACCGCTCACGCTCTTCTGCGCCCTTCGAACCACGAGCCACGAACCACGAACCACGTCTCACTCCTTCGCCCCTCCCATCATGATCCCCTCGATGTAGTGGCGCTGCAGCGCCAGGAACAGCAGCAGCACCGGCAGCACCGTGAGCACGGCGCCGGCCATCATCATCTCGGTGTCCTGGGCGTGCTCGCCGGAGAGGTTCGCCAACGCCACCGGGAGCGTGTAGAGACGGTCGTCGGTGAGCGCGATCAACGGCCACATGAAGTCGTTCCATGTGCCCATGAAAACGAAGACGGCGAGCGTGACGAGGATCGGCCGGCACATCGGCAGCACCACCGACCAGTAGATCCGCAGCTCCGAGGCCCCGTCCACGCGGGCGGCGTCGATCGCGTCCTGGGGCAGCGAGAGGGCGTACTGGCGGATCATGAAGATGCCGAAGATCGGCGCCAGGTAGGGGACGAGCACGCCCCAGTACGTGTTGACCAGCCCCAGCGCCTTCAGCAGCAAAAACAGCGGCAGCATCGCGACCTGCGCCGGGATCACCATCCCGGCGACCAGCGCACGGAAGACCCGGTCGCGCCCGCCGAAGCGCAGGCGCGCGAAGGCGTAGCCGGCCAGCGACGTGAGCAGCAGGCTGGCCGCGGTTGCGCTGGTGGCGATCAGCGCGCTGTTGAGGAACGCACGCCCGAGGTCGAGGCGCTCGAACAGCTCGACGTAGTGCGCGAGCGTGGCGCGCGAGGGGACGAGGCGCGGCGGGAACGAACTCGCCTCGCCGGTCGGCATCAGCGACGCCGAAACCATCCAGGCAAGCGGCACCAGCGTCGCCGCGGCGCCGGTCGCCAGCGCGGCGTGGAGCAGCAGCGACGTCAGCCACCGCCTCACGCCCGCTCTCCCCGCCGCAGTGCGAGCTGCAGCGACGTCGCGGCGAGGACGACGAGGAACAGGACGAACGCCACCGCGGCGGCGTACCCCATGTTCCACCAGCGGAACCCCTCCTTGTACATCAGCATCACGACGGTGAGCGTCGCGTTGGCGGGACCGCCGGTGCCGGCGGTGAGCACGTACGGCTCGGCGAAGAGCTGGAAGTAGCCGATCATCGTCATCACCCCGACGAACGTCATCGTCGGGCGCAGCAGCGGCAGGGTGATCCGCCGGAAGCGGAGCCACGGCCCGGCGCCGTCGAGGCGCGCGGCCTCGTAGACGCTGGCGGGGATCGCCTGCAGGCCGGCCAGGAAGATCACCATGTTGTAGCCGAACGAGCGCCAGGCGGCCATCACGATGATCGCCGGGATCGCCCAGCGGGGGTTGCCGAGCCAGTCGATCGGGGGGACGCCGACCAGGCCGAGCACATGGTTGAGCAGGCCGAAACGCGGGTGGTAGAGGTAGCGCCACACCACCGCGACCGCCACCAGCGTGGTCACCACCGGTGCGAAGTAGACCGTGCGGAACAGCGGCTTGAGGCGCACCAGCTTCTCGTTGAGGAGCAGCGCCGCGGCGAGCGACAGCGCAACCGACAGCGGCCCGCCGACGAGCACGAAGTAGAACGTGTTGGCGAGCGCCTTCCAGAACACCGGCGAGGCGAGCAGGGCGGCGTAGTTGCCGAGGCCCACGAAGCGCACGCTGGAGAGGTCCGCCAGCGCGTAGATGTCGAAGTCGGTGAGCGAGAGCGCCACGCCGGCGACCACCGGCAGGAAGAAGAAGAGCCCGATCAACGCCAGCGCCGGCGCCACGAACGCCAGGCCCGCGCGCGCCTCGGCGCGCCGGTCGGGCCTGTGCGCGCGCTCCGCCGCGGTCACTGCGTCACCCCACCGCGGCGGTCGAGCAGCCACCGCCGCTTCTCGAGCATGCGGTCGACATCGCGGTCGAGCGCCGCGAGCGTCTCGTCGATGCTCGTGCGCCCCTGGATCGCCTGCTCGGCGGCCTCGAAGACGCGGGTGGCGATCTGCTCCCACTCCGGGATGCGCGGCATCGGCTGCACGCGCTGGAGCTGGGCGAAGAACGCCTGCGCCCGCGCGTCATGGGCGAGCGCCGCCGAACGCCACGCCTCGCGGTTCGCCGGCAGGTCGCCGGAGGCGAGGAAGAACGCCTCCTGCTGTGCCGGCTCGGCCAGGTACGAAATCAGCCGCCACGCCGCGTCCTGCCTCGGCGAGCCGCGGAAGACCACCAGGCTCGACCCGCCGGCGAGCGAGAGCCCAGGCCACTGGGCGCCGTCCGGCGCCGGCAGCGGCGCCGTTGCCCAGGCGTCGGCGAGGGTCGCCGGCAGCCGGCGGCGGAACTCGCCGAGGTTCCACGGCCCGGTGATGTACATGGCGAACGCACCTTCGCCGAACTGCTGGTAGACGTTGGCGACCTGGCTTGCGCTGAGGGCGGGCGCCAGCCGGTCGTTGAAGAGCCCGATGTAGAACTCGAACGCGCGCCGGAACTCGGGCGCACGGAAGGCGCCGTAGCGGCCGCCGTCGCGCAGCAGCGGCGAGCCGGCCTGGATGCCGAGCAACACCGGCTGCGCCCACTCGTTGGTCGGCAGCAGGACGCCGTAGCGCTCGCCGCCGGGCAGCCGCGTCACCCGCACCATGGCGTCGCGCCACTCGGACCAGGTGCGCGGCGGCGCGCCCACGCCCGCGGCGGCGAGGAGGTCGGTGCGGAGGAACAGCACGCGGGTGTCCACGTACCACGGGAGGCCGTAGACGGCGCCGTCGATGACGTTGGTCGCCCAGATCCCCGGGAACTGGTCCGGTGGCGCCTCGCTGCCCGTCGCAAGGCGCGGCGTCAGGTCGGCGAGGGCGCGCAGCGCCACCATCTCGGGGATCCACGTGTTGCCGAGCTGCGCCACGTCCGGCGTGGCGTCGCCGACGAACGCCGTCAGCAGCTTCTCGTGCGCCGCCGTCCACGGGATCTGCTGCACGCGCACGCGGGTGCCGGGGTTGCGCCGCTCGAACTCCGGGATGAGTTGGAGCACCACCTCGCCCTCGCGACCCATCGCCCAGAATTCGAGTGCGGCGGGCTTCGTGACGGGCGACTGAGTGCAGGCGGTCGCGGCCAGAGCAAGGGCGAGGAGGGTGGTTCGTGGCTCGTGGTTCGTGGTTCGGGGCACGCAGGCCCTGGGGCTGGGGCACGAGGCTCGTTGGTCGCATGCAACCATGCGGAGGGCACGGGGCGCCCGTTCAAGATGGCGGAGCGAGAGAGCGGCGTCGGCTGGGGTGGCGGCGAGCGCCGCTGCCGCACCGCACGGCCGTGCCGCGCAGCAAGGGTCTCCGAGACCAGTGGACACGGGTCCCGTCGCTTCAACCATGGCGGAGCGTGCGTTCTCTCAAGGCGCGAACCACGAACCGCCCCGTGGACTCGGGCAGGCCGCTGCCGGCCGGCACTGCGGCGCGAACGCGCAGAGGCTCACGGCGCCGCGTCCAGCCAGCCGCCGGTGAAGCCGGCGCGGCGCAGGCCGCGCACGATCGCCTCGTTTCGGCGCATGAGGTTCCAGACGAAGCCGGAGCGGTGGTTCTCGATCATGGCGAGCAGCGGCCCCTGGTCGATGCCGAGGTAGTCGGTGTCGAACCAGCCGACGCCGGGCACGACCTTTCCGTGATAGACCGGCACGGTGAAGGTGAACGTCGGGTTGAAGGCGTCGAAGAACCCGTAGGTGGAGTAGGCGTGCTCACCCCAGCGGGCGTGCATCGCCTTGAGGGCTGCGGTCGATTCCTCCGGCGTGAACGGCAGCGAGGAGCCGGCGGCGTACGGTGCGATGGTGCCGTCGTCGCGCACCTCGGTGAACGAGGCGCCGCGCGCGGCGTAGGTCATGAAGCGCACCTGGCGCCCGGCCCAGGGCAGCATGACGTCCGCCGGTCCGTCGCACGCCGACAGCCCCCAGACGTCGGCGCCGTAGCCGACGAACCGGCCCGGGTTCTCGATGGCGTACTGCCGCTGCTCGAGGGTGGCGCGCCGCGTGTTCTCGAAGTAGTCGATGCCGCGGGCGCGCATGTAGACGTCCCGGATGCCGCGGAAGTCGATCCAGACGTGCGAGAACTGGTGGCCGAAGAGCGGCGCGAAGCCGACATGCTCCATGCCGTGGCGGCTGCCCCAGGGGTAGCTCGAAACATACGCGGTCCACGATCCCGGATCGACCGCGTGGGTCGGGGAGCCGAGGGCGAGAAGGTAGAGGATCGTCGCCTCGTCGTACCCCCACCAGTCGGAGACCGAGAACCCTTCCTCGGGCTTCCACCCCATGTTCAGCCGCGGTGGCCGGACGAGGAAGAAGCGCCAGTCGGTGCGCTCGTACAACGCCGCCGCGAGCTGCCGGATTTCGGCCTCCTCCGCGCTGTCGCGGTCGAAGTACGCCTGGCACGCGAGCGCGCCGGCGAGGAACAGGGCGGTGTCGATCGTCGACAGCTCCACCGTCTCGAAGCGGTGGCCGGTCTCCATGTGGAGAAAGTGGTAGAAGAACCCCATGTAGCCGGTGCGGCCCACGGCCTCGGGACCCTGCGGAGCGGTCCAGAAGAAGCGCAACGTCGTGACCACGCGCTCGGCCGCCTGCGCGCGGGTGACCCAGCCGCGCTCGGCGCCGATGGCGCACGCGGTCAGGCCGAATCCGACCGCCGCGACCGACGAGAACGACTTCGTCGGCCAGCGATCGGGGACGAGCCCGTTGACCGGGTTGGCGGTCTCCCAGAAGAAGCGGAACGTGCGCTCATGGAGCTCGTCGACGAAGGGGTCGACGACGACGCGCTCGAGCCGCCGGCGCGGCACCCGCGGGGCGTCCGCGGTTGCCGCGGCGTCGGCGACGGTTGCCGCGGGCTGGGAGCCGGCCGGCGCCTTCCCGCAGGCGCCGAGCGCCGGCACCGCCAGAAGCAGCGCCAGGAACGCGGGGAGCCGGGCTCGCGGTGCGCGGCGGAGGCGGTACGGCCCGTTCATCGGTCCCATGCTAACCCTCCGCGGCGCGCGGGGAGCAGGCGCGGCACGGGGGAGAGCCCGTGCCGCGCCGGGTGCAGCGGTGCGCTAGAATCCCAGCCGCACTCCGACCTGGAAGCGGCGGGTGTTGTACTGACTGTTCGGCTTGAGGAAGTTGGGGTTGGGTTCGCCCGGGGCCCCGGCCCACCCGTCGAAGCCGCTGTAGTTCTCGTAGTTGAGGATGTTGAACGCCTCGGCGAGCAGCGCCAGACGGAGCCGGTCGGCGATCTTCGGCGCCTCCCACTCGGCGCGCAGGTCGACGCTGCGGTAGGCGAACTCGTCGATGCCGAGGAAGCTCTGCGTCTCGGGGCGCGCGCCGTTGGGGTGCCACACGCACTTGTCCCAGCCGGCGAGGCAGTCGGTGTAGCTGATCGGCGTCCCGGAGCCGAGGGTGATGATCGACGACACGCGGAAGCCGAGCGGCAGCCCGACGGTGCCGGAGAGGACGAAGCGATGCCGCTCGTCGCCGTTCGCCGGGAACATCGGCCAGTCCGGCGGGATGTAGTCGAAGGCGAAGGCCACGCCCTCGTCCAGCGAGGCGTTCTGATAGCCCTTGGCGTAGGTGTATGCGAAGTTGAACCCCCACTTCGAGTCGACCGTGTAGGGCTTGTCGAGCGTGAGGAAGACGCCGTCGTACTCCGTCTGGCGCATGTCGTAGCTGCGCATGATGAAGCCGTAGCCGGGGATGCCGATCCAGTTGCCCCAGCGGTCGTTGAAGGCGGTGCCCGGCGGCAGCGTGCCGAAGCTCCACGCCATGCTGTTATCGCCCTCGGCGCTGGCGTACGTCAGCGCCCCCAGCCAGTCCTTGCCGAGGCGCTGGCGCAGGCCGATGGTCCACTGGATCGAGCGCGGCGGCTTGGTGTCGTTGGCGAGCAGGAACACCTCGGGGCCGGGGGTCTGGCCGCTGGCGATCAGGCCGTCGAGGCCGCCGGCGTTCAGGTACGCGTCGTTCCACAGCACGGCCGGTGCGCCGCACCCCTGGACGTTGTTGGTCGTGCCGACGAACGCCGGGTTGTCGGTGAAGCAGAACGTGTACTGCTTCCAGGAGTGGCGGTACTGCTCGTCGTAGATGTCGTTCAGCGTCACGCGGTCGTAGTACAGGCCCCAGCCGCCGAACACGACGGTCTCCGCGCCGCCGGTCATGTCCCAGGTGAAGCCGACGCGCGGCTGCACCATGTCGCCGTACGAGCTGCGGTTCGAGCCGTCCGAGATGTAGTTCTCGACGTCGAACAGCTCGTTGATGCACCACGTCGCCTGGCCGCCTACCGGCGCCCCGTAGGTACGGCACGCGGTGCGCAGCCCCTCGGCGACAGCGTCGGGAGTGTGCCAGTCGTTGTTGAGCATGTTGCTCTCGTAGTCGTAGCGGAGGCCGACGCTCACGGAGAGGTTCTCGAGCACCTGCCAGTCGTCCTGGACGTAGAGGCCGTACTGCTCGTTGGAGAAGTCGAGCGCGGGGTCGCCGAACCCGTAGCGCGCCAGGTACGGGAACTGCCACTGCTCGTTCTGGCGGAACTCGTAGTACGGGATGAAGTACGCCGATTTCTGCAGCTTGTAGTCCATCCAGCTCGCCACGGCGCCGGCCTTCACGGTATGCGAGCCCAGCCAGTCGAGGTAGACCGTGAAGTCGTCGCGCAGGCCGACCCGCTCCTGCGAGAGGTCCTGGATGTAGTCCTTGCTGCCGACGTCGAGCAGGTTGATGTAGTTCATGTGCGGCACGCTGGGGTCGACCGCGGTGTCCTTCCACTGCAGCTTCTGCCAGTTCAGGCTCGCCTCGTTGAGCGAGTTGCCGAACACCGCCTGGTGGCGCGCCACGAAGGCATCGGTGTACACCTGGAAGTCGCTGGCGCCCTCCACGACGCGGGTGCCGCCGAAACCGCGGATCTCCTCCTCGTCGCGCCGGTGGTACGACGCCTCGGCGGTCTGCGACATCGTCGGCTGCCACGACAGCTTGGCGAAGTACAGCTTGGAGTCGAGCGGCGCCGAGATCGTGCCGGTCTCGTACCCCTCGAGGATGTCGGTGACGTTGGCCGGCTCCTGCCCCCACGCCGACCCGTGGAACACGGTGGAGACGACGTCGCGCTCGTTGCGCTCGGCCGACACGAAGAAGTGGAGCTTGTCCTTCACGATCGGGCCGCCCACCGAGAGGCCGTACTGGTTGCGCTCGTACGGCGCCTTCTCGTCGCCGCGGGCCTTGGCGAACTCGTCCTGCTCCACCATCCCCTTGTCCTGGTAGAGGTAAAAGGCGTCGCCGTGGAGGTCGTTGCCGCCGGACTTGGTGACCGCCGTGATCACCGCGGCGGCCGCCTTCTCGTACTCCGCCTTGTAGTTCTGCGTGAGCACCTGGTACTCCTGCACGGCGTTCTGCGGGAACGGGTTGCCGCGGCTGGCGTCCTGCATGAAGGCGCCGCCCTGGATGATGTCGTTCTTGTACGACAACCCGTCGATGAACACGTTCACCTGCTTCGGGTTGGAGCCGCCGGAGCGGAACGTCTGGCCGGCCGCGTCGGTGTCGGAGGTGAACGACACGCCGGGGGCCAGCGCCGCATAGGAGAGGAAGTTCCGGTTGTTCATCGGCAGGTCTTCCATCTGCTGCGGCGAAATGTTGGTTGAGATCTCCGGCGACCGGGTGTCGATCACGAGCTTGGTGGCGCTGCCGACCACGGTGACGTTCTCAACGAACACCGCGTCGAGCGTGAGGCGGAAGTCGACGGTCGAGGTCTGGCCGAGGAACACCTGGACCGTCTGCGCCTGCTCCTTGTAGGCCTGCGACGACACCGTGATCTCGTAGGTGCCGGGGGCCAGTCCGCCGAGCTTGTAGACGCCGTCGCCGTCGGCCACGGCCTCGTAACGGAACCCGCTCTGCGCGTTGACGGCGACGACCAGCGCCCCCGGCAGCGGTCCCTGGTCGTCGGCGACCACGCCGCGGATCGCCGCCGTTGTGGACTGCGCACCCGCCGTGCCGCCGAGCATCAGGACGGCGAGCGCAATGACCGGCAGGTGCACGAGCACCCTCGCGACTGTACTGCGTTTCATTTCACCTTCCTCCTTTCTCGATCGAGGCAGTTCTTGCGGCCCGCGATGCGGGCCGTGGGGATGCGTGAGCCGATGCGGGCGCCCCGACGGCGCCGCACGAAGAGCGGACGACCAGTGTGGTGGCGAGCACCTCGTGCCGCCGGGTGTGCGCGCCGCCGCGCTCGAGCGCGAGCAGCAGACGCTCCATCGCGCGCCCGCCGAGCTCGGCGATCGGCACGTGGACCGACGTCAGGGGAGGGAACACGCAGCGCGCGGCCGGAATGTCGTCGAAGCCGGCGACCGCCAGCCGGCCGGGCACGTCGACACCGGCTTCGCGCAGCGCCACCAGGGCGCCGATCGCCATCGCGTCGTTGGCCGCGAACAGCGCCGAGGCGCGCTCGCGCAGCGCGGCGTGGGCCGCTCCGGCGCCGGCCACCTCCGTGAAGTCGCCTTCGATCTCGAGCGCGCCGGCGCCGCCGCCCGTCGCGCCCATTGCGTCGCGATAGCCGCGCAGGCGTTCGCTGGCCTCGAAGTTGCGCTCAGGCCCCCTGACGAAGGCGATGCGCTCGTGCCCGAGCGACCGCAGGTGGCGGACCATGCCGACCGCGCCGCCGTAGTTGTCGATGGCTATCGAGTCGACGCCGTTGTCGACCAGCCGGCTGTTGAGGGCTACGATCGGGAGCGTCGCGAGTACGTCGTGGGCGAACGCCTCGGTCTCAAGGTCGGGGGCCATGACGATCAGACCGTCGACGCGCCCGCGGGTGGCCCGCACGACCGCCGCGACCTCGTCCGCGTCGGAGTGCGACCCCGACACCAGGAGGTGGTAGCCACGGTGGCGCGAGACCGCGTCGATGCCGCGGATCACCTCGGAGAAGAACTCGCCGTGGATATCGGGGAGCACCACTCCGATGGTGCCTGTCCTGCGGGTGATCAGGGAGCGGGCGCCGGTGTGCGGCACGTAGCGGAGACGCTCGCTGACCGCGAGGATGCGCTCGCGGATGGCGGCACGCACCGGGCCGGTGCCGTTGAGCGCGCGGGACACCGTGGCGACGGAGACGCCCGCCTCGCGGGCCACCCGCTTGATCGTGACGGGCACGGCGCTGTCAGTCTCTCTCGGCACGTCCCCCGCTGTCTCCGCCGTCCTGCCCTACATCCGCCGCTGCCGCGACCGGATGTAAACGTTTTCACTGCCGTCACGATAGTGCCGGCGTGGCCGGCTGTCAAGGCCCGGCGCCGCCGGAGCTACGCCACCGCCACGTGGATCTCGTGGACGCCGCCTGCGAGCCGTTCGGCGGGCACCACCGTGCCGTCCATGGGCTTGCCGCCCAGTGTGATCCGCGTGCCCGTCGAACCCTCCGTGCGGGTGATCGCGACGGTCACCGTGCCGCCGCGGTACGGCCGCACGACGCGCGCCCGTCGCCAGTCCGGCGGCACGCAGGGGTCGACGCGAAGCCCGTCCCATTCCGGGCGCACGCCGAGCACCCACTCTCCGACGACGCGGTGCAGCCACGCCGCCGAGCCGGTGTACCAGGTCCACCCGGCGCGGCCGTGGTGCGGCGAGTCGGGGCCGTCGACGTTGCCCGGGAGGACGTACGGCTCCGCCCAGTATCGCTCGGGGTCCTTGTTCGACGGCTCGAGCGCGTGCAGCAGGCGTCCGACGAGCTCGGCGTCGCGGATCTTGGCGGCGGCGGCGATGGCCCAGGTTGCGGCGTGGGTGTAGACGCCGCCGTTCTCCCGCATTCCGGGGGCATAGCGCGTGATGTAGCCGATCTCCGGCGCCGGCGCGTCGTAGGCGGGGGCGAGCAGCAGCGCCCCCGCATCGCTCACGAGGTGGCGGCGCACCGCCGCCATGCACGCGGCGGCGCGCTCCGGCGGCGCCACGTCGCTGAGCACCGCCCACACCTGGGCGTTGAGGAAGATGCGGCCGACGCGGTCGGCGGCGCAACCAAACGGGGTGCCGTCGTCGCGCGTGCCCCTGATGTACCACTGGCCGCCCCAGCCGTGCTCGTTGATCGCCGCGACCAGCGCCGCGCGTCGGTGCGCGAACTCCTCCGAGCGCGCCGGCTCGCCGGCGCGGCGGTGGATCTCGGCCCAGTCGGCGAGCAGCCCGGCGACGAAGTGCCCCAGCCAGATGGACTCGCCGCGCTCCTCGAGGCCGACCGCGGAGAGGCCGTCGTTCCAGTCGCCGCCGCCGATGTACGGCAGCCCGCGGGGGCTGGTGCGCTGGAACGCGCGCGCGAACGCCCGGGCGACGTGCTCGCGCAGGGGGTAGAGCCGGCCGTCGTCGAGGAACGGCGAGGGGTCGTCGAGGATTCCGAGATCGCCGGTCTCCCTGATGTAGCTCGCGGCGACGAACGCGAGCCACAGCAGGTCGTCGGTCATGCGGGTGACGTGCCCCTGCTCGGAGAGCGGGTGCCACCAGTGGTACACGGAGCCGTCGGCGAACTGGTGCGCCGCGTGCAGGTTGATCTGCGCGCGGCAGCGCTCCGGCGCGATCGTCAGCCACACCTGCGAGTCCTGGAGCTGGTCGCGGAAGCCGAAGGCGCCGCTCTGCTGGTAGTAGCCGCAGCGCCCCCACAGCCGCGCCGAGATCGCCTGGTAGCGGCTCCAGTCGTTGACCAGGCGTTCGAGGCCACGGTCCGGGAGCTCGACGCGGTGGGCCGCCAGCCGCTCGCGCCAGGCGGCTGTCGTGGCCGCGAGCGCGCGCGCAGCCTCGGCCGGAGTGCCGAATGTCTCCAGCGCGCGCTCGACGTCGGCGCGGTTCTCGCCGGCGGCGAGTGTGAACACGGCACGGCGCGAGTCGCCCGGGAGGAGGTCGAGCGCGCAGCGCAACGCCGCCACTGGGTCGTGGTGGCGTCCGAACGAGCCCTGCCAGCAGTCCTCGGCGAGGGCCCGCGGCGCGCGCGCGTCGCGGTAGCGGCCGAAGAAGCCCACGCGGTCGCCCTCGGCGCCTGTGAGCGGCTCGCTGCAGGCGAACGCCGCGATGAACGGGAAGTCGGTGTTCCAGTGGCCGCGGCGCTGCGACGGCACGTCCCACATGTGGTTGCGCGCGAAGACGGCCCGCCGCGCAGGGTCGAGCTCGGTTTCGATGAACAGCTTATGGAACTCGCGCCGGGGCGACGGGGCGACCCCCATGCACCACTCGACGAACCCCGTGAGCTCGACGCGTCGCGGCCGCCCCGACTGGTTGCGCAGCTCCACCAGCCAGAGCTCGGCGTCGCCTTCCCCCGGGCAGAGGAGCGTCCACGCCGCCGAGATCCCGCCGAGCGACGTCGCGATCACGGTGTAGCCGAGCCCGTGCCGGCATTCGTAGCGCTCGTACTCCGGCCACAGCGGCGCCGGCGCCAGCGACCACACGACGCCCGTGTCAGCGTCGCGGCAGTAGAGGAAGCGGCCCGAGCTGTCGAGCGCCAGGTCCTGTTGCCAGCGCGTGATCGTGCCGAGCTGCGAGTTGCCGATCCAGCAGAAACCGCTGCCCGTCTGGCTGACCGCCAGCCCGAAGCGGGGATTCGCGATGATGTTGACCCACGGCCGCGGTGTCCGCGGTTCGCTGATCCTGTACTCGCGGCCGTCCTCGCTGAACGCACCGTACCGCCTCTCCGCCGGGAGCGCCCCGCGTTCGCCGGCGCCCTCGCCGTGTGCGCGCCGCTGCATGCTCGTCACCTCCCACCGGCCGCGCCGCGCCGCGCGGACCTGTGAAAACGTTTCCAGATCATCGGTCGTCGCCGCCTGCAAGTCAACCCGCCGTAGCGGCCGGCTCGGGGAGCGCCCGCACGGCGCTCCCGGCTCGGCCCCGTATACTCGGAGTGAAGGCGGACGCCGCACACCGGTTGAAGGTCACGCCCCGCCGCGCGCGGCGCGGCGGCGGGAAGAGCGGCGGCCGGAGCGCGGTTCTCGCGCCGGGGGCGGGGTGCAATGGTGATGACGGAGAAGCTGGCGGAGCTCAGGGCTTCGGTGGGGCGTGTGATTCGCGGCAAGGAGGAGGCGATCGACTGGTTGATCGCAGCCCTCCTCGCCCGCGGCCACGTGCTCATCGAGGACATCCCCGGCGTCGGCAAGACCACGCTCGCGCACGCGCTCGCCAACTCCCTGAGCCTGGTGTTCAACCGCATCCAGTTCACCTCAGACACGCTCCCTGCCGACATCATCGGGGTTTCCCTGTGGCGGCCGGAGAAGAGCGATTTCGAGTTCCTCCCCGGGCCGCTGTTCACGAACGTGCTGCTCGCCGACGAGATCAACCGCGCGACGCCGAAGACGCAGGCGGCGCTGCTGGAGGCGATGAACGAGCGCACGGTGACGGTCGAGAAGACGCGCTACCGTCTGCGCGAGCCGTTCCTCGTCGTGGCGACGCAGAACCCCGTCGAGTACCTCGGCACCTACCCGCTGCCGGAGTCGCAGCTCGACCGCTTCCTGCTGCGCATCTCGCTCGGCTACCCGGGGCGAGAGCAGGAGCTCGAGCTGCTGCGCTCGGGCGGCGTCGACGACGAGCTCGAGGCGCTGCAGCCGGTGCTGTCGGCGGCCGAGATCATCGAGCTGCAGGGGCGCGTCAAGCAGGTCCGCGTCGCGCCGCTGCTGCTTACCTACATGCTCGAGCTGGTCGAGCGCACCCGCAGGCACTCCTCGCTGATGCTCGGCGTGTCGACGCGCGGCGCGCTCGCGCTCCACCGCAGCGCGCAGGCGGCGGCGCTGGTCGACGGGCGCGATTACGTGATCCCCGACGACATCGCCCGCGTCGCGGCGCCGGTGATGGCGCACCGGGTGGTGCTCGCCGGCGGCGAGATCGAGGAGGGGTGGTCGCGCAGCGAGACCGAGCGCGCCGTCATCCGCGACATCCTCGCGAAGACCCCGGTGCCGGTGTAGAACCGTGGCCCGTGGCTCGTGGTCCGTGGACGGCAAGCCCCCGGATGCGGCCGATTCCCAGGCGGCCGGCCCGCGGTTTTCGCGTCCCCGGCCCCGCCCCTGCTCGGCCGCCTTCCCGCCGTCCCCGCCGCCCCTTCGCTCCGCTCCTTTCCCGAACCAGGAGCCACGAGCCACGAACCACCTTCCCGACGGCGGCTCACGCCTCCGCCGATGCGCAGGGCGTTCGACGTGAGGGGATTCCCGGGGTTCGCGATCAGGGCGACACGGGCGTTCTGGGTGTTCTTCATCGCCGTGCCGGCGCTGGCGCTGGCGGCGTTGAACACGGGCAACAACGCGCTTTACCTGCTGCTGTCGCTGGCGCTGGGCGCCTTCGTGGCGTCGGGGGCGCTGTCGCGCCACACGCTGCGCTCGCTGCGCGCCGAGGTGCGGCCGCCGGGGGAGGTGTTCGCCGGCGGGCCGGTTGCGCTCGCGGTCGAGGTCGCCAACGTCTCGCGGTGGCTGCCCGCCGCCGGCGTCGTCGTGCGCCTGCACGACATGCCCGGGCACGCGCTGGTGCCGACGGTGCCGCCGCGCGGTACGGCCGCGGTGCGGCTGGTGACGGTGTTCGCGCACCGCGGCCGCTTCGCGCTGCCGGCGCTGCGCGTCGAGGTGCGGCTGCCGCTCGGATTCTTCGTGAAGGCGGTGCATCTCGAGCAGGCCGCAGAGGCGCTCGTCTACCCGCGGCGGTTCGCGGGGGCGGCGGCCCGCCTTGCCGGCGCCGGCGCGGCGCACGTCACGGCGGCGGCCGGCGGGCTGGTGCGCGGCGGCGAGGTCGAGCAGCTCCGGGAGTTCCGTCCCGGCGACGACCGCCGGGACATCCACTGGAAGCAGACCGCGCGGCAGCAGCGGCTGATCGTCGTCGAGCGCCGGGAGCGGTCGCGGCCCGCCCACTTCCTGGTGCTCGACCGCCAGCTCCCGCGGCGCGACGATTGGGAGCTGCTCGCCCGCTTCGAGGACCTCGTTTCCGAGGTGGCGACGGCGGCTCTCGACCGCATCCGGCGCGGCGATGCGGTGGGCCTGGTGATCGGCGGCTCGGTGACGCCGCCGCAGGGCGGGCGGCGGCAGGCGCGGCGCCTGCTCGAGCAGCTCGCGCTGGTGCAGGCCGTCGGCCCGGGAGACGACCCGCTGCCGGCGGCAATCGGCGGCGCCGGCGTCTATCGCCTCGCGGAGTCGCGGTGAGGGCGGCGCTCGAACGGCAGCGCTGGCTCGGTG
The DNA here is from genome assembly GCA_964594125.1 of uncultured Thermoanaerobaculia bacterium. Lineage (GTDB taxonomy): Bacteria > Acidobacteriota > Thermoanaerobaculia > Thermoanaerobaculales > Thermoanaerobaculaceae > CAVRZJ01. The sequence goes on from CAZQLL010000012.1 coordinate 91,390, forward strand.
CGCTGGCGCTGGCGGTGGCGGCGCCGCTGCCGTTCACCGGCATCGTGAGCTGGCCGTTCCTGGTGCCGTTCGTCGCGTCGGCGCTGGCGGCGCTGCTTGCCCGCCGGCCGCTGGCGCCGGTGCGGCCGTGGCTGGAGAACCTGCTCGCCCCGGCGATCCTGATCGCGGTGGCGGCGGCCGGCGGCCTGCGCTACGGCATGCTGCGGCCGGTGGCGCAGCTCGCGGTGCTGCTCGCGGCTGTCCGCCTGCCGGGCGCCGGGCACGCGGCGCGCACGGCGCGCACCGGCGCGCTGGTGGCGCTGATCGGCCTCGCCGGCATCGCCTCGGTGACCCACCCGGTGCTGGCGCTCTACCTCGTGCTGCTGCTCGGGTTGGTGATCGCGGCGGCCGGCCGGCTGGATATCCTGGCGCACGCCGACGCGGAGGGGCCGCCGGCCGGCGCCCGCGTTCCGGCGCGGCTGGTGGCGGCGGCGGTGGCGCTCGCGGTGGCGCTGGCGGCGCCGCTGTTCGTACTGCTGCCGAGGCTGCGTTCGCCTTTCGCGGCGGCGCCGTTCGGGTCGCGGCCGGTCTCCGGCTTCCGCGAGGCGGTGGCGCTGCACCAGCTCGGCACCGTCAAGCTCTCCGAGGAGCTCGCTCTCGAGGTGACGTTCCCCGGCGGCGAGCGTCCCGATCCGGAGTGGCTGCGGCTGGCCGGCGCCACGGTGCAGCACTACCGCGCCGGCGCATGGGCGGAGGGACGGCGATCCCGCCAGCTCGTGCAGGGGGGAGAGGGCGGCGCGCTCGAGCTCGCGCCGGTCGATCCGCGGCTGCCGGTGGTGCGCGCCGAGCTCGTTCTTCACAAGAACGCCGAGCACCTGTTCCTGCCGCCCGGCGCGGTCGCGCTCGAGCCGCCGGCCGAGGTGCCGTCATCGCGCGACCGGCTCGGCACGGTGACGATCCCGCGGCGCGCCGAGACGCCGATCCGCTATGCGCTGTCGTTCCAGCCCGGGCGCGTCGTGCAGCGCCCGCCGGAGCCCGAGGACCTCGCGCTGCCGCCGGACTATGACGCGGTGAGGGCGCTCGCGATGCGGGTGGGGGGCGACGCCCGATCGCCGCTGGCGGCGGCGCTCGCCGTGGAAGGCCACCTGCGCACGGGGTTCGCCTACAGCGCGTCGACGTTCGCGCCGGTCCGCCAGGACCCGGTGCGCTGGTTCCTCTTCGAGAGCCGCTCGGGGCACTGCGAGTTCTTCGCTTCGAGCATGGTCATGATGCTGCGGGCGCTCGCCATCCCGGCGCGCCTGCAGGCGGGGTACGCCGGCGGCGAGGGGAACGGGCGCGGCGGCTTCCTGGTGCGCGAGAGCCAGGCGCATGCCTGGGTCGTGGCGTGGCTGGACGGCCGCTGGGCGGTGTTCGACCCGACGCCGGCCGAAGGGCGCCCGGCCATGCTGGGAGCGGGCGCCGGCTGGACGCTCGCCGGAACCTGGAGGCAGCTCGAGGCCGCGTGGGACCGCTGGGTGCTGACGTACTCGCTCGCGGATCAGGTCGACCTCGTGCGCGATCTCGTACCCGCGCTGCAGGGCGCCGCACAGCGCTGGCGGTCTCTGGCCGCGGGGAGTGCGGCGGCCGTGCTCGCGCTCCTGCTGCTGCGCCGCCTCGCGCCCGCCCTGCGTCGCCTCGCCCCGGCGCGCCGCCGCGGCCTCGACGGCGCGCTGCAGGGGATCGCGGGCCGGGCCCGTCGGCAGGGACTCCTCCCCGGCGACGCGGTGACGCCGCGCGGCCTCGAGCGGGCGCTCGGCGAGGCAGTGCCGGCGACGCGCCCGCCGCTGCGCTGGCTGGTGGCGCGTCACGAGCGCTGGTGCTACGCGGGCGGCGAGGCGCCGCCGGCGGCCGAGATCAGGCGGGCGGCGCGGTCGGTCGGGCGGGCGCTGGATCGCCACGCCCGGCGGCCGGGATCGGTCCGATCAGGCGGCGGGCGAGCGCCAGCGACGCCGCCGTGAGCGGGACGGCGGCGAGCACATCGACGACGTAGTGGTAGGTGAGCAGGACGGTGGCCGCGACGAGCAGCGCGCCGACCGGCAGAAGGCGGTTGTACAGCGCGCGCCGGCGCCGCCGCAGGCAGTAGAGCACCGCGAGCGTCACCATCGTGTGACCCGATGGGAACGCGTCGGTCTTGGTCTTCTCCCAGTGGTCGAGGAAATCGCGCAGCGTCTGGCCGACCATGCCGGCAGGGAGGGTGGCGTAGCGCTCCCGCGCCACCGTGGCGCGCGGCCCGTAGGCCGGCACCACGAAGTAGCCGGCGTACGAGACGAGGAACGTCAGGATCACCGTCGAGGTGACACGGCGCAGGTGCGGGTCGCGCCGGTAGGCGAGGTCGACCACCATCACGATCGCGTTCACGAAGAACGTCGAGTACGCCAGCGTCAACAGCTCCGCGAACCATGCCGGCAGCTCCAGCGTGTAGAGCGCAGCCTGCGCCTCGGCGCCGAGCAGCAGGCGGTCGAGCGCCTCGAGCTGCCCGTCGTAGACGTTCGGGTTGACCAGCGGGATCAGGCGGCCCAGGTTGAGGTAGATGAACGGTATGAGGGGGACCGGAAGCAGCTCGCGGAACCAGTAGCGCCAGCCCGACCGTTCCTCGCCGAGCGCCAGCGCCGCCACCGCGAACAGGAACCCGACGGTCGCAAGCGACGTCCTGGTGGCGATCGGCGCCGCCTCGGCGTTGAGCAGCGCGATCAGCTCCATGGCCGCGAGGGCGCCGACGATCAGCCACTCGCCGGCGCGCAGACTCGCCTTGCGGGGGGGCTGTCGAGTCTCTATCATGGTGGTGGTGTCCGTCAGGATCGCGCTCGCCGTCTCGTTGATCTGCGCTTTCGCGGCGCCTGCCGCGACCGGGCAGCGGGTCGCCGTGCTGACCATGAATGATAGCATCCAGCCGGCCTCCCTCCGCTACCTCGCGCGCGGCATCGAGACCGCCGACCGCGGCGGCTGCGCGCTGACCGTCCTCGAGCTCAACACCCCCGGCGGTCTGCTCACCTCGTTGCGCCAGATGACCACCATCATCACCACCTCCGCCCGCCCGGTGGTCGTCTACGTCACCCCGAGCGGCGGCCAGGCGGCGTCGGCCGGGTTCTTCCTGCTGGTCGCGGCGGACGTGGCGGCGATGGCGCCGGGCACGAACACCGGCGCCGCGCACCCGGTCGGCGGCGAGGGCGAGGACCTCGCGAAGACGATCTCCGAGAAGGTCACCAACGACGCGGCGGCGCTCATCCGCTCCCTGGCGACACAGCGCGGCCGGTCGGTGGAGTGGGCGGAAAAGGCGGTGCGCGACTCGCTCTCCTACACCGAGGCCGAGGCGCTCGAGAAGAGGCTCATCGAGATCGTCGCCGCCGACCGCGGCGAGCTCCTCAAGGCGCTCGACGGGCGCACTGTGAAGCGGTTCGACGGCCGCGAGGAGCGGCTGAAGCTCGATGCGCCCGAGATCGTCGAGGTCGAGCCGAACGCCGGCGACCGGCTGCTGTCGGCGATCGCCCACCCCAACATCGCGTACCTGCTGCTGCTGCTCGGGATGGTGGGGATCTACTTCGAGCTCGCCCACCCCGGCGCGATCCTCCCCGGGGTGCTCGGCGGCATCGCGATCCTGCTCGCGCTGTTCGCGCTGTCGGTGCTGCCGGTCAACTTCGTCGGCGTGCTGCTGATCGTCCTCGCCATCGGGTTCTTCGTCGCGGAGGTCAAGGTGACGAGCTACGGTCTGCTCGCGGCGGCCGGTCTCGTGAGCTTCGTCTTCGGGTCGCTGATGCTCATCGACTCGCCGATCCCGGCTCTCCGGGTCGGGCTGTCGGTGATCCTCCCGACCGCGCTGTTCGTCGCCGCGGTGATCATCTTCCTGCTCTCCCGCGTGCTGCGCGTTCACCGCACCGCACCGGTCACCGGCGCCGAGGGGCTGGTGGGCGAGGTCGCCGAGGTGATCGCGGCGACCGGCGAGAACTCGGGCAAGGTGTTCGTGCACGGCGAGTACTGGGACGCCGTCGCGACGGTGCCGCTGGCGCCGGGGACGCGCGCCAGGGTGATGGGCGTCGAGGGCACGCGCCTGCGCGTCGGGCCCGCGAGCGCCGGGGACGTCTCGTGAAAGGGGCGGTGTGATAGGGGAGGTCGCGATGCCGCAGTTTCCCGTCGGTCTGGCTCTGCTGGTGTTCTTCGGCCTGGTGCTGTTCTTCAAGTGGATCAACATCCTCAACGAGTATGAGCGCGGCGTCGTCTTCCGCCTCGGGCGGGTGCTCACCGAGCCGAAGGGCCCGGGGTTCGTGTTCGTCTTCTGGCCGATCGACCGGATGGTCAAGGTCTCCCTGCGCACGGTGGTGCTCGACATTCCGCCGCAGGACGTGATCACGCGCGACAACGTGTCGGTCAAGGTCAACGCGGTCGTCTATTTCCGCATCATGAGCCCGGTGAAGGCGATCATCGAGGTGGAGAACTACGCCTACGCCACGTCGCAGCTCGCCCAGACGACGCTGCGCTCGATCCTCGGCGAGGTCGAGCTCGACGAGCTGCTCGCCGAGCGCGAGAAGCTGAATCAGCGCCTGCAGGAGGTGATCGACCGCCACAGCGACCCGTGGGGCGTCAAGGTGGCGCTGGTCGAGGTCAAGCACGTCGACCTGCCGCAGGAGATGCAGCGGGCGATGGCGCGCCAGGCCGAGGCCGAGCGTGAGAAGCGCGCGAAGATCATCCACGCCGAGGGCGAGTTCCAGGCGGCGCAGCGCCTCCAGGACGCCGCGTCGGTGATGCAGAAGGAGCCCGCCACGCTGCAGCTCCGCTACCTGCAGACGCTCACCGAGATCGCCACCGAGAAGAACTCGACGATCGTCTTCCCGCTGCCGATCGACACGATCAAGATGTTCTTCGACATGGCGCGCAGCGGCAAGTGAGCCCCGAGCGTCACTTCGAGATTATCATCAGCGGCCGCCAGCTCGCGGGTGTGATCGCGCTGGTGGCCGCGCTGCTGCTGATCGCCTTCGGGCTCGGCGTCGGCGTCGGCTTGCTCGAGCCGCGCGGCGGCCGCGCGGCCGCCGAGGAGCGCGCCTGGAGTCCGGCGACCTCGGGCGAGGCGATGCCCGCGGACCGGACGTTCGTTCAGGCCGCCGAGCCGACGCCGCCGCTGCTCCCGACAGCGACGCCGGACCCGATGGCGCTGCTCGCCGGCGAGGGCGCCGCTCCGCCGGTGCTGCCCGGCGACATCGTCGCGGCGGCGACGCCGGCGGCGTTGGTCGCGAGCCCGGCGCCGGCCGCCGGCGCTGCGGAGGCGGCCTCGGCGAGCGCCGCGCCGCCGACGCGCGCGCCGCGTCCGACCCCGACGCCGCGGCCGCGGCCGACCGCGACGCCGCGGCCGACCGCGCCGCCCCAGTTCTGGATTCAGGTGAGCGCGCTCTCGCAGGCCGACCAGGCGGAGGGCGTGCGGCAGCGCGTGATCGCCCTCGGGTTCGCCGCCGAGCAGGTGCTGGTGCTGGCCGGAACCGGCGGGAAATACCGCGTGCGCCTGGGACCGTTCCCCGACCAGGAGAGCGCGGACCGGGTCGAGGCGCGACTGCGGGCGCAGGGATTCCCGGACGCCTACCGGCTGAGGGAATGAGCAGCGGGAGCCTGCCGCAGTGGATCCGCGAGCGCAAGCTGCGGATCGGCGACCTGCACGACGTGCGCGGGGTGATGCGCCGCGGCGGGTTGCACACGGTGTGCGACGAGGCGCGTTGCCCGAACCGCAGCGAGTGCTTCTCGCGCGGCACGGCGACCTTTCTCATCATGGGCGACGTCTGCACGCGCTCGTGCCGCTACTGCGCGATCGCGCACGGTCGGCCGCGGCCGCTCGACCCGGAAGAGCCGGCCCAGGTGGCGCGCGCCGCCGCCGCGATGGGCCTGAAGCACGTGGTGGTGACCTCGGTTGACCGCGACGACCTCCCCGACGGCGGTGCGGCGCACTTCGCGGCGACCGTGCGCGAGCTGCACACCCTGGATCCGCGACCGGCCGTGGAGGTTCTGACGCCCGACTTCCGCGGCGACCTCGCCGCCGTGGACACCGTCATCGCCGCCGGCCCGGACGTCTACAACCACAACGTCGAAACGGTGCCGCGGCTGTACCCGCAGGTGCGGCGCTCCGGCCGTTACCGGTGGGCGCTCGAGGTGCTGCTGCGGGTGACCGAGCGGGCGCCCGCGATGGTCAGCAAGTCGGGGCTGATGGTCGGCCTCGGCGAGACGCGCGAGGAGCTCGAGGAGACGCTGCGCGACCTGCAGGCCGTCGGCTGCCGCGTGGTCACCGTCGGCCAGTACCTCCGTCCGACGGCGGCGCAGGTGCCGGTGGCGCGCTTCGTCGCGCCGTCGGAGTTCGCCGAGCTCGAGGCGTACGGCCGCGCGATTGGGCTGGAGGTCATCGCCGGGCCCTTCGTGCGCTCGTCGTACCATGCGGAAGAGGCGTTCCTCAGGGTTGCGCCCGCGGTGCCGGTGGCGGCGCGCCCCTGAGAACGAAGAGGGCAGAAGAACGGAGAGGGGAAGAGACGCAGGAGGGGCATTCTCGCCTTGGTCTTCTGCGACGATCCTTATGGGAGCCGGAACAGGTGCCTAGGATCACGAGGACCAGCCTGAACGCCTATGGCCTGGCTGCTGCGGCCGGAGTGGTGCTGGCGCTGGCATTGCCGGGGCCGGCGCTGTGGCCGCTCGTGCTCGCCGTCCCGGGCCTGTTGGCGGCGGCGCTCGGCGGCCGGAGCGGGTGGGCGGCGTTCCGGGTGGGCTGGTTCGGCGGCCTCGCGCAGTGGCTCGCCGCGGTGCCGTGGGTGGTCATCGTGCTGCACCGACACGGCAAGCTGCCGCTCCCGCTCGCGCTGCTCGCGCTGCTGCTGATGGCGGGCATCCTCGGCCTGCAGTGGGGCCTCGCGGCGTGGGCGGCGACGCGCGGCGGCGCGCGGGCGCTGCCGTGGCTGCTTCCGCTCTCGCTGGCGGCGGTGGAGCAGCTCCAGCGGCTGCCGCCGTGGATCTTCCCATGGAACCCTGTCGCGGCAGTGGCGACGGCGGCGCCGCCGCTGATGGCGCCGCTGCCCGTGCTCGGCGCCGCCGGACTGTCGCTCGTGATGCTGCTCGCCGGCAGCGCCGCCGGCGAGCTGGTGCGCGGCCGCCGGCGCGCGGGCGCGGCGCTCGCGGCCGTGTCGGTCGGCGTGTTCGGTCTCGCCGCCGCCGTCTCGCCGCGCTTCGTCCCGACGGCGGAGCCGGTGCGGGCGGCGGCGGTGCAGCCCAATGTGCCGCTCGAGGTGCGCTGGGACGCCGACAACCTCGCCGCGATCGAGGCGCGCGTGTGGCGGCTGACCCTCACGGCCGCGGCCGCGGGCGCGCGCTGGATCGTCTGGCCCGAAAGCGCGATCCCCCGCTACGTCGAGCGCGACCCGGAGCATCGGCGGGCGATCGAAACGGCCGCGGCGGCCACCGGCGCGTGGCTGACGGTCGGATCGATCGGCTTCGGCGCCGACGGCGAGTCGTACTACAACTCGGTGTTCTCATTCGCGCCCGGAGGGCGGGTGCCGTGGCGCTACGACAAGGTGCACCTGGTGCCGTTCGGCGAGTACGTGCCGCTCGCCGGCCGCATCGCCCCGCTGCGCCCGCTGGTGCGCGAGGTCGGCTCGTTCACGCCGGGAACGAGCCTGCTGCCGCTGCCCGGCCCGGCCGGGCCGGTCGGATTGGCGGTGTGCTACGAGGTCACCTACCCGGGGTTGTTCGCGGCGCAGGTCGTGAACGGCGCGGCGGTGCTCGCGACGATCACGAACGACGGGTGGTACGGCGACTCGGCGGCGCCGCGGCAGCACCTGGCGCTGGCGCAGCTCCGGGCGGCGGAGAGCCGCCGCTGGCTCGTGCGCGCGGCGAACACCGGGATCTCGGCGCTCGTCGATCCCTACGGGCGGGTCGTGGAGCGCCTGGGGATGGGACGCGAGGGGGTGGTGTCCGGAGAGGTGCAAGCCGGCGCCGGCGTCACGCCGGCCGTCCGGCACGGCCCGGCGCTCCGCGGCGGCCTCGTCGCACTCGCCGCCGCTGCTATACTCCTCGCCGGCCGGCGCCGCCGGCTTGCTCCTTCAGGCGGTCGCAAGCCTCTGGAAGCGAGGACGATATGATCGAGGACGTGAAGGCCCGCGCGGCCGCGGTGAAGGAGCTCGTCGACGGGCTGCGGGGGTACCTTTGACGCCTCCGCACTGCAGGCGGAGCTCGACAGGATCTCGGACGACACGCAGCGGCCCGACTTCTGGAACCACCAGGAGAAGGCGCGCGAGGTGATGCGCCGGCAGCGCGCCGTCGAGGCCAGGGTGGCGACGGCGCGCTTCCTCGCCGAGACGAGCGAGGAGATCGAGGTGCTGCTCGAGCTCGCCGCCGAGGATCCGGCGGGCGAGGGAGAGCTCGAGGAGCTGCTCGACCGCATCGAGCCGAAGGTCGAGCGCATCGCGCTCGAGACCAAGATGACCGGCGAGCACGACGCCGCCAACGCCTATCTCGAGGTCCACCCGGGCGCCGGCGGCACCGACTCAGCCGACTGGGCGGCGATGCTGCTGCGCATGTACCTGCGGTGGTGCGAGCGGCGCGGGCTCGAGGCCGAGGTGCTCGACACCCAGGACGCCGAGGAGGCGGGGATCAAGGCCGCGACCGTGCTGGTGCGCGGCGAGTACGCCTACGGCTACCTCAAGGGCGAGAACGGCATCCACCGGCTGGTGCGGATCTCGCCGTTCGGCAGCAAGGTCCGCCAGACCTCGTTCGCCTCCGTCCACATCTACCCGGAGGTCGACGAGGAGGTCGAGGTCGAGCTCAACGACAAGGACATCCGCATCGACCGCTTCTGCTCCTCGGGACCGGGTGGGCAGGGCGTCAACACGACGTACTCCGCGGTCCGGCTGACGCACCTGCCGACCAACATCGTCGTGAGCTGCCAGAACGAGCGTTCGCAGATCAAGAACCTGGCGCAGGCGATGAAGGTTCTCCGCGCCCGTCTGTTCGAGCTGGAGCGCGCCAAGAAGGAGGAGGAGCTTGACAAGCTCAAGGGCCCGAAGAAGGACATCTCGTTCGGGCATCAGATCCGCTCCTACGTCCTGCAGCCGTACCGCCTGGTCAAGGACTTGCGCACCGACTACGAGGTCGGCGATGCCGACCGCGTGCTCGACGGCGACATCGACGGCTTCATCGACGCCTACCTCAAGCAGCAGGCGCTCGCCGCGAGGCAGGAGTAGGCCGTGGCCCGTGGCCCGTGCCCCGCAGCCCGTACGAGCCCGGTCAAGGCCGCGCCTGCTCTGGTCGGAACGGCCACGACAACGGGACGGGCGGCGCCGGAGAGCACAGCCGGCGGCCGCCGGGCCCGCTAGCTGCCGATGCGTCAACCGTCCCCACGGAAGCCAGGCGGCACGACCTCTCGGGGGCCCCGGGCGGCCTCCGGCGCCCCCCCCGCGACGGACCACGGGCCCCGGGCCACGGACCACGGGTCCCGCGCCACGGACCACGGGTCCCGCGCCACGGGCCCCGGGCCACGGATTTCCTGGTGCTCGCCGCTGCCGCCGACGCGCTCCGGGGTCGCGGACTACGCGGCGGAGGTCCTTCCGCACCTGGCGGCCGCCGCGAAGGTGCGCGTGGTGCGGCCGCCGGAGTGGGACCCGGCCGGCGCCGGGGAATGGGCGCGCGGCTTCGCCACCGTCGGCGCCGCGGCGCCCGCGCGCGCCGGCTGGACGGAGCTGCTCCACCTCGGCAACAACCCGTACCACCTGTGGGTGCTCGACCGCCTGCGCCGGCTCGGCGGGGTGGTCGTGCTGCACGACACCGTGCTCCACCACGTGCTGGTCGAGGAGGCGGCGTCGACCGGCGCCTGGGAACGCTGGGAGCGCGATCTCGAGGCCGCCCACGGTGCGCGCGGCGCGGCGCTTGCCGCGGCGCGCCGGTGGGGCTACACCGGCCGTCTCGACCCGTTCCTGCTGCCCGCCCGCGGCGCCGTGCTGGCGCGGGCGAGCGCCGTGATCGTGCACTCGGAGGCTGCCGAGCGCGCGGTGCGGGCGGCGGCGCCGGCGGCGCCGGTGCGGCGGGTGCCGCTCGCGGTCGCGGCGCTGCCCGCCGGCGGCCGGCAGCGCTGGCGGCGCCGCCTCGAGGCGCGCGCCGGCGAGCTGCTGGTCACCCACCTCGGGTTCCTCACCCCCGAGAAGGGGCTCGACGTTGTGCTGCGGGCGCTCGTCGCGCTCGCCGAGCTCGGTGTCCCGTTCCGCTTCGTGATCGTCGGCGACGGCGTGCGCGAGTCCGGTTTCGCCCGCGCCGTGGCGGCGGCGGGGCTCGGCGACCGCGTCGTTCTGTGGGGGTACGCCGACCGCGAGCAGCTCGGCGGCATCGTCGAGGCCAGCGATCTCGGCCTGGTGCCGCGCTACCCGACGGCCGGGGAGACCTCGGCGGCGGCGCTCCGCTTCCTGGCAGCCGGGACGCCGGTCGTCGTCTCCGGGTACGGGCAGTTTCTCGAGCTGCCGCCCGCCGCCGCGCTGCGCGTCACGCCGGGGCGGCGGGGGGTCGCCGACCTCGTGCGCTGGGTCGCGCACCTCGCCGCCGACCGCGCGGCGCTCGAGCGCGCCGGCGCCGCGGCGCGCGCGGCCTGGCACGACGGCGGCCACGAGCCGGCCCGTGCCGCTGCCGCGCTGCTGGCGGCGCTGCGCAGCCTTCCGGCGCCGGCGGCGTGAGGTTGCGCCGACCGCCGGACCCGGCGGCGCGGCGGCGGCGCCGGCCGCCGGCGCTGCGCCGGGGGTGATAGCCTTGCACGATGCGACACGCCCTTGCCCGTGTGCTGCTGGTTCTCCTTCCGCTCGCCGGCGTGGCCGGGTGCGGCGGCGGCGGCGACGCCTCGGGGCCGGCGCCCGCGCCGACCGCCCGAGACGGAGGCGCGGCGCTGACGCGGGCCGACATCGAGATGTTCGTCGCGGTGCGCGCCAAGGCGCTGGCGCGGATCGAGGCCGAGCTCGAGAAGGCGGAGGCGAGCGCCGGGTGGTCGGTGGCGCGCATCGCCGAGCTCTCGGTCGCGGAGCAGGACGCGGTCGCTGCCCTCGGGTTCGACTGGCGGCGCTACCGCTGGGTGCGCGAGGAGGTCGCCCGCCTGCTTTCCCTGGAGCGGCAGCGCGACGATTCCGAGATGCTCACGCTGGAGCTGACGCGCGCCCGCGAGGACCTGGCGGCGCAGCTCAAGATCGCGCGCGACCCGGCGAGCCGCCAGTTCCTCGAGGCGCAGATCGCCAGCCTCGGCGCGCAGCTCGACACGCTCGCGGGCGGCCGCCGCGTCTCCGACGCCGATGCCCGCAGCCTGGAGCTGATCGCCGCCGCGCGGGCCGACCTCGCCGTGCAGATCGGGCGCAACGAGCGCATGCAGAAGCGGATCCGCGACCTGGTGCAGCGCCAGCGCGCCGGCGGGAGCGCCGCGCCGTCGGTCGCCACCGCGCCACCGCCGGCCGCCACGCCCGCGTCTGCGGCAGCCGTCACGCCGCCGCCGGGCGCACGCTGACCGCGGGCGACGGCCTCTTCCCCGCAGGCCTGCGGTCTTACCTCATCCGAGAACAGGGCGCGGGCCGGCTTTGCCCTCATTCCCCGTGGCGACGATCAACCGTCATGAACGACTGGCAACCGTCATCTGTCGCCTGGCTACCGCCGGCGTGCCTCAGGTGATCGACGCCATGCGCGAGGCGTGGGTGAGGAAGAACGAGAGCAGCTCGAGGTTGATCTTGAGGTCGACGTTCTTCAGCTTCACCTCGGGGTGGCCCTTGAGCTGCGTCGGCGCGAAGTTGAGCACCGCCTGCACCCCGGCCTCGACGAGCTCGTCGAACACCCTCTGCGCGGCGGTCGCCGGGACGGTGATCACCCCGATGTGCACTCGCCGGTCTTTCACAATCGCGGACAACTGAGAAACGCTCTCGACCGCCAGACCGCCCGGCACCTTCTTGCCGAGCTTGTGCGGGTCGGCATCGAGGATTGCAACGATCCGGAACCCCCCGGTGTTGAAGCCGGAGTAGTACGACAGCGCGGTACCGAGGTTGCCCGCGCCGACCACCAGCACCCGGCGCTCCTCGTTCAGGCCCAGGATGTTCACCAGGTGCTCGCGAAGCTGCGCCACGTTGTAGCCGACGCCGCGGATCCCGAACTCGCCGAAGTACGCCAGATCCTTGCGGATCTGCGCCGAGTTGAGGTGGAAGCGGTCCGCCAGCTCCTGCGAGGAAACCGTCGTGACCTCCTCCGCCTCGAGCTGCTGCAGGCAGCGGAGGTAGACGGAGAGGCGGTTGATCGTCAGCTCCGAGATGCTCTCGACCGGGATGTAGCGCTTGAAGGCCACGGGTCTCACCTCACCAGGGTTCTTGCGGCCGCCTCGGCCGCGTCGAGGACCCACGCCGGGGCGACGCCGAGCACGACGATCGCGATCGTGCAGGCGACCGCCACCAGACGGACCGCCCACGGTTGCGTGAATCGGGGGGCGCGCTTCGGAAGCGGCTTCATGTACAGATAGAATACCACGCGCACGTAGTAGAAAACTGAGACGAGGCTGGCGAGAACGCCGACGACGGCGAGCCAGACGAGGTGCTGGTCGACCGCCGCGCGGAACACCAGGAACTTGGCGACGAAGCCGCCGGTCGGCGGGATGCCGGCGAGCGAGAACATCGCCACCGCGAGGGCGAACGCCATCCACGGCCGCTCCCAGCCCTGGCCCGCGAGGTCGGTGAGCAGGTGGGGCTCCTCCTCGCTCTCCGAGAAGGCGCTCACCACGGCGAACGCCGCGATGTTCATGACTGTGTAGGCGGCGAGGTACACCAGCGTCCCGGCGACGCCCTCGAAGCCGAAGGCGACGATGCCGACCGCGGCGTACCCCATGTGGGCGATGCCGGAGTAGGCGAGCATGCGCTTGACGTCGCGCTGGGCGATCGCCACCAGGTTGCCGATCACCATCGAGAGCACGGCGACCGCCGCGAGCAACGCCGTCCAGCGCGGCGTCACCGCGGCCGGCGCGGCCGCGAGCACCAGGCGGGCAAGCACCACGAGCGCCGCGCCCTTGGGGACCACCGACAGGAACGCAGTGACCGGCGTCGGCGACCCCTGGTAGACGTCCGGCGCCCAGGCGTGGAACGGCGCCAGCGCCAGCTTGAAGCCGAGGCCGGCGAGGAGCAGCGCTAGCGCCGCGATGACCAGCACGTTGCCGGCGAGCGCGCCGCCGGCGGCGAGCGGCGCCACCTCCGAGAGCGAGAACGTGCCGGTCGCGCCGTACAGCAGCGCCGTGCCGAACAGAAGCAGCGCCGTCGCGACGGCCCCGGTCACCAGGTACTTCCACCCGGCCTCGAGGGAGAGCTGGCTGTCGCGGTGGAAGGCGTTGAGCACGTAGAGCGAGATCGACAGCAGCTCGAGCCCGACGAAGACCACCAGCAGGTGGTCGGCCTTGGCCATCACCATGGCGCCGGTGGCGGCCCACAGCAACAGGCCGTAGAACTCGCCGTAGCGCGCCTTGGTGCGGTCGAGGTAAGCGTCCGCCATCGCCGCGACCAGCACGACCGCGACGAGGATGTACGAGTCGACGAAGCGGGCGAGCGGGTCGACCAGCAGCGCCCCCGACCACACGGCGCCAGGAAGCGGCTCGATCCAGCGCGCCGCCAGCGCGCCGGCGCCCGCGAGGCATGCGAGCACGCCGAAGCGGGGGCGGAGCGCGGGGACGAACGCGTCGGCGAGCACGAGCGCGCACCCCGCGAGCACCATGATCAGCTCGGGAACGATGGTGGCGAGTTCGGTGGGGGTCACGCGTCAGCCTCCGATCAGATGCCGAACGGCCGTCTCCGAGAGCGAGAGGAACGTGCCCGGCTGCACGCCCACCCAGACCATCATCACTGCCAGCGGCGAGAACGCCAGCAGCTCGCGCCAGGTCATGTCGGCGAGCGTCCGGTTCTCGTCGTGGGTCAGCGCGTTCCAGAAGACCCGCTGGACGAGCGAGAGCATGTAGACGGTGCCGAGGACGATGCCCGTCGCCGCCAGGATCACCGCGACCGGGTGCCGCGCCCAGGAGCCGGTGAGGATCAGGAACTCGCCGACGAAGCCGTTCAGGCCCGGCAGCCCGATCGAGCTCAGCGTCGCGAGCAGGAACGCGAACGTGTACACCGGCATCACCGCCGCCAGCCCGCTGTAGTCCTCGATGAGGCGGGTGTGGCGGCGGTCGTAGATGACGCCGACGAGCATGAAGAGGGCGCCGGTCGAAAGTCCGTGGTTGACCATCTGGATCAGCGCCCCCTGCGTCGACGCCGCCGTCCCGGCGAACAGCCCGAGCACGATGAACCCCATGTGCGACACCGACGAGTAGGCGACCAGCTTCTTCATGTCCTTCTGCGCCCACGACACCAGCGCGCCGTAGATGATCGCGATCACCGCGAGCGTCAGGAACAGCGGCGTCGCGCGCTCCCACGCCGCGGGGAACAGCGGCCGGTTGAAGCGCAGCAGGCCGTAGGTCCCGAGCTTCAGGAGCACGCCGGCGAGCACGATCGAGCCGCCGGTGGGCGCCTCGACGTGCGCGTCGGGCAGCCACGTGTGCAGCGGGAACACCGGGACCTTGATCGCGAAGGCGAGGGCGAACGCGGCGAACACCAGCATCTGCGGCGAGGCCCAGAACCCTTCGCCCATCGGCAGCTTCAGTTTCAGCATGTCCTCGTAGGCCCACGACCAGGCGCCGGTCTGGGCGTGGTGCTGCACCGCCATGTAAAGGATGCCGACGAGCATCAGCAGCGAGCCCGCGAGCGTGAAGATCACGAACTTCACGGCGGCGTAGATGCGCCGCTCGCCGCCCCAGACGCCGATGATGAAGTACATCGGCAGCAGCATCAGCTCCCAGAACACGTAGAACAGGAACAGGTCGGTCGCGAGGAACGCGCCGATCATGCCGGTCTCGAGCAGCAGCATCGCGACCAGGTAACCCTTGACCTGCTTCGTCACCGATCCCCACGACGAGATGAACACCAGCGGCTGCAGGAAGGCGGTGAGCAGCACCAGCACCAAGGAGACCCCGTCCATGCCGAGGCGGTAGGAGATGCCGGCCGTCGGCAGCCACTGCCGCACCTCGACGAGCTGGAACCCCGGGTTCGCGGCGTCGAAGCGCGCCCACGCCATGCCGGCGAAGGCGAGCGTCGCCAGCGATGCCAGCAGCGCCGCCCAGCGGCACGCCGTCTCGGCCCGGCGCGGCGCCAGCACCAGCAGCAGCAGCCCCACCGCCCCCGGGGTGAGGGTGATCAGGGAGAGCAGAGAGTCGTTGATAGGCACGTTGGCCCCCTACCGTAGATCCCGCGTCGACGTGGTGCAGTTCCGCGTGGCCACTTCCTCGTTCCTCCTCGCGCCTCGTGCCTCCGGCCTCGCGCCTCGTGCCCCTAGAAGAGCAGCCAGGCGACGCCGACGACGGCGCCGCCGAGCACCATCAGCGCGTAGTTGCGCACGTTGCCTGTCTGCACGAACCGCAGCAGGTCGCCGGTGATCTCGGTGAAGAACGCCGCGGCGTTCAGCGTGCCGTCGATCGCCACCGTGTCGATCCCCTTCCACGAGAAGCGCGACACCCACGCCAGCGGTCTCACGATCGCGCGGTCGTAGATCTCGTCCACGTAGTACTTGTTGGCGACGGCGCGATAGAGGGCGGGGAC